>JADYZP010000071.1 GCA_020853025.1 Burkholderiales bacterium | reverse complement strand
GTGTTGTAGGCGCGGGCGAGGCGGGTGATCGAATCGAGCAGGATCACGACGTCCTTCTTGTGCTCGACCAGGCGCTTCGCCTTCTCGATCACCATCTCGGCGACCTGGACGTGGCGGGTCGCCGGCTCGTCGAAGGTCGACGACACCACCTCACCGCGCACCGAGCGCTGCATCTCGGTCACTTCTTCGGGCCGCTCGTCGATCAGCAGCACGATCAGCACCACGTCGGGATGATTGGCGGCGATCGAATGCGCGATGTGCTGCAGCATGACCGTCTTGCCGGACTTCGGGCTCGCGACCAGCAGCCCCCGCTGGCCCTTGCCGATCGGTGCGACGATGTCGATGATGCGGCCGGTGATGTTCTCCTCGGCCTTGATGTCGCGCTCGAGCACCATCGTCCGATCGGGGAACAGCGGCGTCAGGTTCTCGAAGAGGATCTTCGACTTCGCGTTCTCCGGCGGCTCGAAGTTGACCTTGTCGACCTTGACCAGCGCGAAGTAGCGCTCGCCGTCCGTGGGTGTGCGGATCTCGCCTTCGACGGTGTCGCCGGTGTGCAGGTTGAAGCGCCGAATCTGCGACGGTGAGATGTAGATGTCGTCGGTATTGGCGAGGTAGGACGTGTCCGGCGAGCGCAGGAAGCCGAAGCCGTCGGGAAGCACTTCGAGCACGCCGCCGCCGAAAATCGACTCGCCCTTCTTCGCCTGCTGCCTCAGCAGCGCGAAGATGAGATCGTGCTTGCGCATCCTGTTGGCGCCTTCGATTTCGTTCGCGTTGGCGAACTCGATAAGCTCGGATACGTGTTTGGACTTCAGTTCGGATAAGTGCATGGTGCGCGGGGAGGGCGCGCCGGAGCGGCGCGGGTCGGGACGAATGAGCGGCCGACGAAGCAGCCGCGAAAAGACAGTCGGGACGGGTTTGGGATCGCGGCGCCGCGCGAACTTCGTAGCAGCGCCCTTATCGGCGATTCAGGCTGTACGGCAACGGGTCGATCCGACCTTTTCGTTGCGCGTACGGGAACGCAGCGTATATCGCTTGGTCGCGGCTGTCAACCGCTTGCGTGCCGCTTGCCCGAGGCCATCAGAGGTTGCTGTCGAGAAATGCGGTCAGCTGCGACTTGGTCAGCGCACCGACCTTTTGCGCATGCACCTGCCCGTCCTTGTACAGGATCACCGTCGGGATGCCGCGGATGCCGTACTTGCCCGGCGTCGTCGGATTGGCGTCGATGTCCAACTTGGCGATGGTGATCCGGCCGTCGTATTGCCTGGCGATCTCGTCCAGCACCGGCGCGAACATCTTGCACGGCCCGCACCATTCGGCCCAAAAATCGACCAGGACCGGATTTCCCGATTGCAGGACATCGCGGTCGAAGGTCGCGTCCGAAACGTGCTTGATGGCGTCACTCATGACAAATCCTCTCGAATGGGGCATCGCCCCTGGCTGCTGCGGGCCGGCTGCGTTGCCGGCGAACCTGTTGGATATGCCGCAACGAATGCCGGACGGCACCCAGGCTCATTCTACGTTAGCCGAAGCGTCCACGTCGTGCAAGGTCGGCGACGCCGGATCCACGCTCCCAACTGCGTCCGTTCTGCTAAAATTCAAGACTTCCGCGCGTCGACTTGGCCGCGTTCTGCCACACCGCACCGTCCATGACCTACGTCGTCACCGAAACCTGCATACGTTGCAAGTACACCGATTGCGTCGATGTCTGCCCGGTCGACTGCTTTCGCGAGGGCCCCAATTTCCTGGTCATCGACCCGGACGAGTGCATCGACTGCACGCTGTGCGTGGCCGAGTGCCCGGTGGAAGCGATCTATGCCGAAGACGACGTCCCCGACGACCAGCGTCAGTTCACAGCGCTGAATGCCGAACTGTCGAAACTGTGGAAGCCGATCATCGAGCGCAAGCCCGCGCCGCCGGACGCCGACGAGTGGAAAGATGTCCCCGGCAAGCTCCGGCACCTCCAACGATGAACGGAGGCCGGTTTGACCGGCCGCCGTCGCAAGCCCTAGAATTGGAGGTTTTTTGCGGCACCGCTTTCGCTCGGCGTTCCCACGTGCGCCCAATGCCCCTCTACGACCTACGATCGATGCCATGAAACGAATCATCGTCCTCGTCGCCGCGTTGTTCTCGGCGGCACTCGTCCCGCAAATCGCCGGGGCACAGGCGAGCACTCCGGCCGGCGACCCGGTCAAGGGCGCGCAGAAGGTCCAGATGTGCCAGGGTTGCCACGGCATCGTCGGCTGGCGCACCGCCTACCCCGAGGTATACCGGGTGCCGAAGCTCTCCGGCCAGAACGCCGCCTACATCGTCGCCGCGCTCAAGGAATACAAGAGCGGCGATCGCAGCCACCCGTCGATGAAGGCCATCGCAGCGTCGCTTTCCGACACCGACATGTTGAATATCGCCGCCTACTATTCGCAAACACCGCTGACTACGGCGGCGCAATGACCATGCCCATTCGTTCCCTGCTCGCGGCGGCCTGCGTCGCCGCGCTCGCGTCGGCGACCGCCGTCGCCGCCGACATCGAAGCCGGAAAGAAGAAGGTGCAGGAGGTCTGCGCCGCGTGCCACGGCATCGACGGCGCACAGCCGACGACTCCGGAATACCCGAAGCTCGCAGGCCAGTATCCGGACTATCTGGCGAAGGCGCTGCGCGACTACAAATCGGGCGCGCGCAAGAATCCGATCATGTCCGCGTTCGCGCAAGGACTCACCGCGCAGGACATCGAGAATCTCGCCGCCTACTTCTCCGCGCAGTCGTCCAATCTGGCGAGTCGCTACTGAGCTGAGGCGTTCGTCGCACGCTCGGACAGGGTGCCGGCTGCGCCTCATCCGACGAAGGACAGACAGGAGTACCGCGGATGCTCAGGCGACTCGTCACCGGCATCGCCAAGCTGCGCGAGTACGAGCGCAATGAGCGGCTGACGCGGGCGGAGCTCGAGGCGCGCAAGCTCGCGAAATTCCGTACGCTGGCCGGTCACGCACAACGGCATTCGCCATACTACGCGCAGGTCATCCGCGAACAGCGTATCGACGTCGCTACTTGCGCGCCCGGCGATTTTCCGGAGCTGACGCGTTCGCTGCTGATCGAGCATTTCGACCGGATCGCCACCGATCGCAGGATTACGCGCGCGGCGATTGGACGGTTCCTGGAGAGCTCCGACGATGCCAGCGAGCTGTTTCTGGGCAAGTATCACGTGCTCCAGACGTCGGGATCGTCGGGCGCCACTTCATTCATCGTGTACTCGGAAACCGACTGGGCGCGCGGCATGGCGCAAACCCTGCGGCGTGGATGGGCGCCCTGGGGAACCGGGACGTCCAGGCGCCCGCGACGCTTTCGCGTCGCCTACTACGGCGCGCTGGGCGGACACTTTGGAGGCGTCGCGATGGTGAGCGGGAGCAGGCGCGCCGTCTTGCGCCTGTTGGTACGTACGGAAATGATCGAGATCAATGATCCACTCGGAAGTGCCGTCGCCCGGCTCAACGCGTTCACGCCTGATCTGTTGATCGGTTACGTCGTCGCGCTGAAGGCGTTGGCCGGTGAGCAGCTCGCGGGGAGGTTGCGCATAAAGCCCTGCGCGATCAACGCCGGCGGGGAGACGATGACACCTTCGGATCGGGAGCTGCTCGAGCGCGCCTTCGCCTGTCCGGTGCGCAGCAGCTACGGCGCCACCGAGTTCCTGATGATGGGCCTGACTGCGCCGGGCACGTCGATCATGGTGCTCTACGACGACGATCTCCATTACGAAATCCGCGACGATCACTGTCTCGTCACCAATCTCTATAACCGCACACTGCCGCTGATCCGATACCGGATGAGCGATATCCTGCGCCCGGCGGCGGGCCCGTCGCCCGTGCCCCCTTATCTTGCGATCGACGACATCATCGGACGCTCCGAGATCGTGCCGCTGTTTCGCAACGAGGTTGGCGCGATGGAGGCGCTGCTGCCCTTCTCATTTTTCGCGATGCGCGTGCCGAGCGTCCACGGATTCCAGCTGGTGCTGCAGGACGGGATGCGCTTCCAGCTGCGCATCTGCCCCGATCCCGCGCTGGATGCGACGCGACATCCGGACTGCGTCGCGGCAACGCGCCGCGAAGTGGCGGCGATCCTCGAGCGCAAGCGAATGCGCAACGTGGACTTCGATGTCGTGATCGTCGCTGCGCTGCCGCCCGACCCGCGCACGCGCAAGCTGCAACTCGTCGTCGATGCACGCAGCCGCAGCGAAGGGGAAGGCGGGATCCGCTAGCGCGCCCGGGCGAGGCAGTCGAGATAGATCTTCGCATCCGGCGGCGTACGCTGGCGCTGCGCGTGCCAGACCACCTCGCCGAGGCAATCGAGCAGCGCATGCAGCGCTTCGTGCTCGTCGCCGCGCGCCTTGCGAATGCGCTCGAACTCGGCGCGCAAACCCGGCGGCTGGTCGATCGCGAGCTGTTCGGCCACGGCCAGATGCAGCGACAGGTGCAGGAACGGGTTGACGTCGCCGGTCTCCGGCGCGTAGTCGCGATCGACGTTGCGTTCCGGATGCTCGAAGGTCGCGTGGTATTCCGGATGCAGCGCGATCAAGCCGGCCGCGATCTGCTCCAGGTCGGATAGTGGCGCCTGCGCGCGATACTTCGCCCAGGCGTCGATCAGGAAGCGGCGCGCCTCGTCGCGGGACGGATCGAACACCGGCGTCAGCTCGCGAAGGGCCGCGGCGGTACATCGCCGGGTGTCTTGTGCCGGAATTCGCACAGATCGCGAATGCTGCATCGCGGGCAGCGCGGGGTGCGCGCGACGCAGGTGTAGCGGCCGTGCAGGATCAGCCAGTGGTGCGCGTCGCGCCGGAACTCGTCGGGCGTGAACTTGTCGAGCTTGCGCTCCACTTCGGCGACGTTCTTCCCTGGCGCCAGCCCCGTCCGGTTGGCCACACGGAAGATGTGCGTGTCGACGGCAATCGTCGGCTGTCCGAATGCGGTGTTGAGCACGACGCTGGCGGTCTTGCGGCCGACACCGGGCAGCGCTTCCAGCGCCGCACGATCGTTGGGCACCACGCCGCCATGCTCGTCGACGAGCAGGCGCGACAGCGCGACGACGTTTTTCGCCTTGGTCCGAAACAGGCCTATCGACGCGATGTACGGGATCAGCCCGTCGATGCCGAGTTGCACGATCGCCGCCGGCGTGCGGGCGACCGCGAAGAGCTGTGCCGTTGCCTTGTTGACGCTCCTGTCGGTGGCCTGCGCCGACAGCACCACCGCGACCAGCAACTCGAAAGGAGTACGGTACGAAAGCTCGCTGCGCGGCTGTGGATTGCCCGCGCGCAGGCGCTCGTAGATCGCTCGGCGCTTGGCTGGGTTCATGGCGGTCGGCCGGGAGTCGCGACCGAGTTCGTGATCGGCAACGACATGCTCAGCAGCCGCGGCGCGCCCGCGCGCGGTCCAGCGCCGCGGCGACGGCGGCCTGTCGTTGCGCGCGCGCAGAAGTGGTGGAATCGACACCATGCCTGCGGTCGGAGATGCGTTCGCGCCGCACGATGCGCGCGTTGCGCGCCGAATGACGCAGGCGCGCCGCCGCCGCATCGGCCAGTGTCCATTCGCGCCCGGCCGGCGCCATGCTGATGCAATCGGTCGGGCACGGCGCGACGCACTTCTCGCAGCCCGAGCACAGCGACGGCAGGATCGCGTGCATGCGCTTTTGCGCACCGATGATCGCGTCGACCGGGCAGGCTTCGATGCACAGTGTGCAACCGATGCACGCTGCCTCGTCGATGACCGCGACCAGCAGCGGCGCTTGCGTCCCGCGGGCGGGGTCGACCGGCTTCGGCGCAAGCCCGGTGAGTTCCGCCAGCGCGGCGACGACCGCATCGCCGCCGGGCGGGCAACGATCGAGGTCCGCCTCGCCCGCGGCGAGCGCGCGTGCGTATGGCGCGCAGCCGGAATAACCGCAGCGCGTGCACTGGGTCTGCGGCAGCACGGCATCGATGCGCTGCGACAGCAAAGCGGAAGTCGGTGTCATCGCGGCCATTCTAGCGCGGGGTTGCGCAACGCAGCGCGAACGCCCGACGTTTCGCGGCGTGTATTCTTCCGCAAGCACCCGCTCGTTGTTGCCGCCCGCCGCGAGATTACGGTACGGCCACGGGACCGAGTATTCGTGATGCACTGAACGACCGATGACCTCTCCGCACGCACACGATCATTCCGCCATCGGCCACGCGCATGGTCGCCACGTTCACCCGCCTGCGGGCGATGCGATCGGCACTCGCAGGGCGCTGGTCATCGCCTTGGTGCTGACCGCCGGATTCTCGCTGGTCGAAGCGGTCGGCGGCTGGTTGTCGGGCTCGCTCGCCCTGCTCTCCGACGCCGGGCACATGATCACCGATGCCGCCGCATTGGGCCTGGCGCTTTTCGCCGACGCCGTCGCCCGCCGCCCACCTTCCAAACGCGCTTCCTACGGCTACGGCCGCGCGGAAGTGCTGGCCGCCTTCGTCAATGCGATCGCGATGCTCGCGGTGGTGGCGGCGATCACCATCGAGGCGGTACGCCGGTTGCTGGCGCCGGAGCCCGTCGCCGGTGGCGTGGTCGTGGGAATCGCGCTGGCTGGGCTCATCGTCAATTTGGTCGCCGCGTGGGTGCTGTCGCGCGCGAGCGGATCGCTCAACGCGCGCGGCGCCTTGCTGCATGTCATGGGCGATCTCCTTGGATCGCTGGCAGCGCTGGTCGCCGGCGGCGTGATACTGGCGACTGGATGGCTGCCGATCGATCCGCTGCTCTCGCTCGTCGTCGCGCTCCTGATCCTGCGCTCGACGTGGCAACTGCTGAAGCATTCGACCGGCGTATTGATGGAGGGTGTGCCGACGCACCTCGACTACGACGCGATAGGTCGCTCGCTGGCGGAATTGCCCGGAGTCACCGACGCCCACGACCTGCACGTCTGGAACATGACCACCGAAGGTGTCGCGCTTTCGGCGCACCTGTCGCTTGCGCGCGCCGACGACTGGCTGGCCACGCTCGCGCAGGCGAAGCGGATGTTGCAGGCCGACTTCGGCATCCGCCACGCGACGCTGCAGCCGACCTGGCCGGTGGCGCCGGTGGCGCGCGACGAACGACGCGTGATTCCGGTCGTTCCGGCCGGCGAATCGGGGGCAGGTTCGGATTTCGACGAATAGCTGGGTGCCTCATCCGCCGCTGTCCGGCAAATGACCCGCGCCGAGTGCCCACCCACGAACCTGGGGCTTCAATTCGGCGAACCTCCACAATCGTCGACTGGCGACGTCACAGCCATTTCAACTTCCGGAAGTGCCGATAGAGATAGATGTCGGCAACGACCATCACGCCGATCACCAGCGGATAACCGAAGCGCCAGTGCAGCTCGGGCATGCTTGCGAAGTTCATTCCGTAGATTCCGGCGACCATCGTCGGCACCGCGATGATCGCCGCCCACGCGGCGAGCGTCTTGGTGACCTCGCTCTCGGCGAGCGAGATCATGCCGAGATTGACCTGGATTGCCGTGGACAGCATTTCGCGGATACCCTCGATCGACGAGTGGATCCGGTGCAGGTGGTCGTAGACGTCGCGAAAGTATTCGCCCATGCCGGTGCAGATCTGCGGCACGCGGCCGCCGTAGAGTCGGCCGGTGGCCTCCATCAGCGGGTCGATCGCGTGCTTGAGGACCATCAGCCGCTGCTTCAGCGCGTACAGTGCCTCGATATTGGAACGTGCCGCATTGCGCTCGAAGATCTGCTCCTCGATCGCCTCGAGCTCGGTTTCCAGGTCGTCGATGACCGGAAAATAGCGGTCGACGATGTGGTCGATCACCGCGTAGAAGACGTAGCCGGCGCCGCGCTTCAGAAGCTCCGGCTCGCCCTCGGTGCGCTCACGGACCGCCGCCAGGCCGACACGCGTGCGGTGGCGTACCGTCAACAGGTAGTTGGGTCCGACGAAGACGTCGATCTCGCCTGTCGCCAGGCGGTCGCCGCTATCGGCATCCTGGTCCGGCTCGACGGTGTGCAGCGCCGCGAACAGCGAGTCGCCGTATTCTTCGATCTTCGGACGCTGATGCCCGTGCCGCGCATCTTCGACGGCGAGTGGGTGCAGTCCGAATTCGGCGGCCATCGTGTCCATGTCGTCCATCGACGGCTCGAACAGGGCGACCCAGACAAAGCAGTCGGGCCGGCTGACGTAGTCGCTGATCTCCTCGGGCGAGATGTCGGCGAGCTTGCGACCGTCGTGATACGCGACACAGCTGATGAGCATGGCGACTTCCGGGTTTGCCGACGGGGAATGCCGGCATCATAGCGGGCGTGCTTCGGAAGCGGGGCTGGGACTGGGTCGGTAATGTTTGTGGCCGACGCCCGATCCCGAACTCAGAAATGACCAAGGGTCAGTTATCCGCCGCGCGGTATTGCGGCGCGACAGGGCGACCACGGGTAACATCGGCGGCCGACCTTTCACTTCGCCTTCGCCGATGATCATCCCGTCGCTGCTCGACACCGACCTCTACAAGTTCACGATGATGCAGGTCGTCCAGCATCGATTCGCCGAGGCGCAGGTGGAGTACCGCTTCAAGTGCCGCAATCCCGGTGTCGACCTGTCGCCCTACATCGGCGAGATCGAGCAAGAGATTCGTGCGCTTTGCGACCTGCGCTTCACGCCGGCCGAGCTCGACTACCTGCGCAGCTGGCGGTTCTTCAAGAGCGACTTCGTCGATCTGCTTGGCCTCTTCCACCTGGACCAGCGGTTCATCAAGGTGTCGCGGATTTCGGACTCGGCGCACGAGATCGACATCTCGATCAAGGGACCGTGGCTGCACACGATTCTCTTCGAGGTGCCCGTGCTCTCGATCGTGTCGGAGGTCTACTTCCGCAATACGGTGGCGCAGCCCGATTTCACCGAGGGACGCCGGCGCCTCGACGCCAAGATCGCGCAGGCGAACACGATCACCGGCAGCGACTTCCGGATCGCCGACTATGGATCGCGGCGCCGCTTTTCGCGTGACTGGCACGAGCAGGTCCTGCGCGTGCTGAAGGCCGACATGAGCATGCACTTTGTCGGCACCAGCAACGTCAAGTTCGCGATGGACCTCGGCCTGACGCCGCTGGGGACGATGGCGCACGAGTACCTGCAGGCGTGCCAGGCGGTGGGTCCGCGGCTGCGCGATTCGCAGACCTTCGCGTTCAACATGTGGGCGCGCGAATACCGCGGCGACTTGGGGATCGCGCTGTCCGACGTCTGCGGTATGGACGCGTTCCTTCGCGACTTCGATCTCTTCTTCTGCAAGCTCTTCGATGGCGTGCGCCACGATTCGGGCGATCCCTTCGAATGGGGTGAAAAGCTTATCGCGCATTACCAGAAGATGCGCATCGACCCGCACACGAAGACGATGGTGTTCTCCGACAGCCTGAACGTGCCGCTGGCGATGCGCCTGTACGAATACTTCAAGGGCCGCATCGGAACGTCGTTCGGCATCGGCACCAACCTGACCAACGACCTCGGTTACGAGCCGCTGCAGATCGTCATCAAGATGACCCGCTGCAACGGGCAGCCGGTGGCGAAGATCAGCGACGAGCCGTCGAAAACGATGGACTACGACCCGTCCTACGTCGCCTACCTGCGCGAGGTCTTTCAGGTGCCCGAGTCGGACGCGGCCTGCGCGGAGTAGCATAGCCGGATGTCGACACCCGCCCCCGGCGTCAAGCCGTCGCCTATCGAAGCCGTGCCGGCCGCTGGCGACGCTTCGCCGCCGCCGGTGGGCGCCGGCGTTCCGGCGAGAAAGCACAAGCAGCCGGACCGGCGACTGCGTCTCGACGACATCCTCAAGCTGATGGTGGCCGACGGTTTGGTCGGTACCGCCGAGGCCGACAACGTCGCGCGTTCGCGCACCAAACAATACGAGCATCCGCTGGAGCTGATCGCGGCGCAGCAGTGGAAGTCGGCCAAGCCGCCGCACAAGCTGCTCACGCTGGAAAGCCTGGTCGAGTGGCTCGCCGGCAAGCTCAAGGTTCCCTACCTGCACGTCGACCCGCTGAAGATCGACCTGGGCGCCGTGACGGCGACGATGTCCAACGCCTACGCCGAGCGCTTCCGGATCCTGCCGGTGGCCGTCGACCGCTTGACGGTCACCGTGGCGACTTCCGAACCTTTCGTGCGCGCGTGGGCGGATGAGCTCGAGGGGATGATCAAGCTCGAGGTGAAGTTCGTCTTCGTCAATCCGGCCGACATCCGGCGCTACCTGGGCGAGTTCTACAACCTCGCGCGCTCGATGAAGCGCGCGCAGGAGACGTCGAAGGGCAACCTGTCGCTGGCGCGCAATTTCGAGCAGCTGGTCGAGCTGGGCAAGCACGGCCACCTCGATGCCAACGACCAGCACGTCGTCCACATCGTCGACTGGCTCTGGCAGTACGCGTTCGAGCAGCGCGCCTCCGACATCCACATCGAGCCGCGGCGCGACGTCGGCATCGTGCGCTTCCGCATCGATGGTGTGCTGCACCAGGTCTACGCGATCCCGCAGCCGGTGCTGATTGCGATGACGTCGCGGATCAAGCTCTTGGCGCGGATGGAGATCGTCGAAAAGCGACGGCCGCAGGACGGGCGCATCAAGACGCTGTCGCCGGAAGGCGAGGAGGTCGAACTGCGCATCTCGACCATGCCGACGGCCTTTGGCGAGAAGCTGGTGATGCGCATCTTCACGCCCGAGGTGCTGGTCCGCGACTACGCGGACCTGGGCTTCACGCCCGACGACAGCGAACGCTGGGGGCGAATGATCAAGGAGCCCAATGGAATCATCCTGGTCACCGGGCCCACCGGCTCCGGCAAGACGACGACGCTGTATTCGTCAATGAAGACGCTGGCAACACCCGAGGTCAACGTCTGCACGGTCGAGGACCCGATCGAGATGATCGAGCCGCTGTTCAACCAGATGCAGGTGCAACCGGTGATCGGCGTCAATTTCGCCTCCGGCGTGCGCACGCTGATGCGGCAGGACCCGGACATCATCATGGTCGGCGAAATCCGCGACCACGATACCGCCGAGATGACGGTGCAGGCGGCGCTGACCGGCCACCTGGTGCTGTCGACGCTGCACACCAACGACGCGCCGACCGCCGTCACGCGGTTGCTCGACCTCGGCGTGCCGCCGTACCTGCTGTCGTCGACTCTGCTCGGCGTCATGGCGCAACGCCTGGTGCGCACGCTGTGCCCGCATTGCAAGAAGCCCGCGGACCCGCCCGACGACGACACCTGGCGCGCGATCACGTCGCCGTGGCGCGCCGACAAGCCGGAGCAGACGATGGCGCCGGTCGGCTGCCTCGAGTGCCGGATGACCGGCTACTACGGGCGCATCGGCCTCTACGAGATCATGCTGATGACGCCTGCGCTGCGGCGGCTGGTGACGCGCGACGCCGACGACCGCGCGCTGCGCGAGCAGGCGTACAAGGATGGCATGAAGCCGTTGCGCGTGTCCGGAGCGATGAAAATCGCCGCCGGCCTGACCACCGCCGACGAAGTGCTGAAGGTCGCGCC
Source organism: Burkholderiales bacterium (assembly GCA_020853025.1). GTDB lineage: Bacteria > Pseudomonadota > Gammaproteobacteria > Burkholderiales > Casimicrobiaceae > VBCG01. The sequence continues at coordinate 30,226 of JADYZP010000071.1, read as the reverse complement.
GCTCGCCTAGGTTGTGGATCCGTCTTCAGCCGGACACCTTTCGGACCTTCGAGAATCGTCAGGCTGAAGCCGGACCTGCATGAAGCGGCGCGAACCTGTCCACGCCGGGAAGTCCGGCCGAAGCCGTATCTACCCTCAACCTACGCCGGAACGAAATTCAGCGCGACGCCGTTGTTGCAATAGCGCTGGCCGGTCGGCGGCGGGCCGTCGGGAAAGATGTGGCCCTGGTGGCCGCCGCAGCGCCGGCAGTGGTATTCGGTGCGCGGATAGAGGATCTTGTAGTCGACCTTGGTGCCGACGGCGCCGGGGATCGACGCGTAGAAGCTCGGCCAGCCGGTGCCGCTGTCGAACTTGGTCTCGGACTTGAACAACGGCAACGCGCAGCCGGCGCAGACGAAGGTCCCCTTGCGCTTCTCCTTGTCGAGCGGGCTCGAGAACGCAGGCTCGGTGCCTTCCTCGCGCAGGATGTGGTACTGCTGCTGGGTCAGCAGCTTGCGCCATTCCTCCGGTGTCCTGACCATGCGGTCGGCGCCGCTCGGTTGCGCGGGAGAGGCCAGGGCGGGAAGCATGGGGGCGCCGGCAAGTACGGCGGTGGTGCTGCGAAGGAAGTGTCGGCGGTTCATGGGCGTTTGACGCTGGGTTCGAGTCAGAGTTCCGTTCGTCGCGAGTCCTGCCTTGATCCTTACGCCGCGCGGGTCAGACTCCCATCTCCTTGAGCGTCTCCCGGGCCACGCGAAAACTGTCGATCGCCGCCGGTACGCCGCAGTAGATCGCGGACTGCAGCAGCACCTCCTTGATCTCGGATTTCGTGACACCGTTGGTGATCGCGCCGCGCACGTGGAGTTTCAGTTCGTGCGGACGATTGAGCGCGGTGATCATCGCCAGATTCAACAGGCTGCGCGTGCGCCGATCGAGGCCCGGACGGTTCCACACGTCGCCCCAGCAATATTGCGTGACCAGCTCCTGCATTTCCATGCTGAAGTCATCGGCGTTGGCGATCGCCGCGTCGACGTGCTCGGCGCCGAGCACTTCGCGGCGGGTCTTGAGGCCTTGGTCGAAGAGTTCCTTGTTCATCGTCGTCTTCCTGTGATGAGGGGTGCGTCCCAACGCGATGCCATGATACGGTGCGGCACGATTCGCCGTATTTTGCCGTGGTTTGCGGCGACGACGCGGCGGGCGGGATAGAGCATCGGATGAGCGGCCTGCGCCTCTGACCTCGACGGGAACGGATGGGAACTGGCGGAGGCGGTGAGATTCGAACTCACGGAAGGGTTGCCCCTTCGCGGGTTTTCAAGACCCGTGCCTTAAACCGCTCGGCCACGCCTCCGGTCGGCGCCACGGGGACACTTGAATCCCGGACGCGCGCCGGCATGTTAGCAGTTGCCGGGAACCCTGCCCGCGGGCGAAGGTCTCCACGATTGAACCTTCCGCGATTTCTGCTACCCTAAGCGTTTATCGGCCCGAGTGGGCCCCTTTGGAGGCACTATGGATCGCAAGTTCGAACCGGTGATGTCCGGTCGCCAATCGCCGCTGTCGCCGGTTCCGTCGGGATCGCCGCGTCAAGGCGGCGAAGGCGTCGCGCGACCGATTTCGCAGAATACCGTCCTGCGCAACACCTACTGGCTGCTCGCGCTGTCGATGCTGCCGACGGTTGCCGGCGCCTTCGTCGGCATGCAGTTCAATTTCGCCGCCATGTTCCGCACGGCGCCGATCATGGCGCCGCTGTTGATGTTCGGCGCGATGCTGGGTTCGCTGTTCATTGTCACCCGGCTGCGCAACAGCAGCTGGGGGATCCTGGCACTGTTTGCGTTCACCTTCATCGCAGGCGTGTTCCTGACGCCGATCCTGACGGTCGCCGCGGGCTTCCGCAACGGCGGTCAGCTGGTCGGACTGGCCGGTGCGATGACGGCGGTGATCTTCTTCGCGATGGCCGCGGTCGCCACGGTGACCAAGCGGGATTTCTCGTTCATGGGGAAATTCCTGTTCATCGGCCTGATCCTGCTGATCGTCGCGTCGCTGGCCAACATTTTCTTCCAGATCCCGGCGCTGTCGGTGACGATCTCCGCCATCGCCGTGCTGCTCTTCTCCGCGTACCTGTTGTTCGACCTGTCGCGGATCGTCAGCGGCGGCGAGACCAACTACATCATGGCGACGACTTCGCTGTTCCTGAGCCTGTACAATATCTTCATCAGTCTGCTCAACATCCTGCTCATGTTCACCGGGCAGCGGGACTGATCCCTAGCACCAACAGCATGGACGGGGCGCCTTCGGGGCGCCCCTTTTTTCACTCGAACACCGCGATCGATTCGACATGCGCGGTGTGCGGGAACATGTTGATGACGCCGGCTGCGGAGAGTCGGTAGCCGCGCTCGTGGACGAGCACGGCCGCGTCGCGCGCCAGAGTGCCCGGTGCGCAGGAGACGTAGACAATGCGCCGCAGTGCCTCGGCGGAATCGCGCCACGGCAGCGCCTTGACCAGTTCGATGGCACCCTCGCGTGGCGGGTCGATCAGTGCGCCGTCGAAGCGGCCGAGCGCGGCGATGGATTCCGCGGTCACCGTAAAGAGGTTGGCAGCCATGAAACCCGCCTGCTCGGCGAGTCCGTTGTGCGCTGCATTCGCCTCGGCGCGGCGCACCAGCGCGGCGTTGCCTTCGACGCCCAGCACCCGGGCGCCGCTGCGCGCGATCGGCAGCGTGAAATTGCCCAGGCCGCAGAAATAGTCGGCGATGCGCTCTCCGGGATGCGGCGCAAGCAACGCCAGAGCGCGGCGCACGAGCACGCGGTTAACGGCGTAGTTGACCTGCGTGAAATCGGCGGGGCCGAACGGCATCGTCACCGCGAATTCCGGCAGCGTGTACGCGAGCGACGATTGCGGCGGATAAAACGCCGCAATGCTCGCCGGCCCACCGGTCTGCAGCCAGAAGTCGACGCCGTGGCGGTCGGCGAAGGCGATCAGCAGCGCCTCGTCCTCGGCCGACAGCGGCGCCAGGATGCGCAGCACCAGCACGCAGCTCATGGCGCCGGCGCGCTCGCCCGCCGCGTACTCGATCTGCGGCAGCCGGTCGCGGATCGAAAGCGACCCGACCAGCGCGCGCAGTTCCGGCAGCAGCGCCGACAGCTTCGGCGGCAGCACGTGGCATTGCGTCATGTCGGCGACGAAGCTCGACTTGCGTTCGTGGAAGCCGATGAGGACGCCTCCCTTCTTGACGACGTGGCGCACCGACAGCCGCGCGCGGTAGCGGTACCCCCACGCGGGCCCTTCGACCGGCGGCAGCATGACGTCCGGCCGGACGCGGCCGATGTGCATCAGCGTGTCCTCCAGCGCGCGCTGCTTGGCGGCGACCTGCAGCGCGGGCAGCGCGTGCTGCAGCGTGCAGCCGCCGCAAACGCCGAAATGTGGGCAGCGCGGCGTCACGCGCGAAGCGGAGCGCTTCAGCACGCGGTCGACGCGCGCCAGCGTGTAGCTCGGCTTGTCCTTGACGACGACGATATCGGCGACCTCGCCGGGCAGCGCGCCTTCGACGAACATCGCCTTGCCGTCGACGTGCGCGACGCCGCGGCCTTCGGAGTCCAGAGACTCGATGACGACGGCGTTTGCGGACGCGAGCGTGGGCTGCATGAAAGGCGCGAAGCGGCGAGGAGTTGCCGTGGCCGCGAGCACAAATTGTACGAGAACGTCGAAATGGACCGGGGGTCCGGTAACATTTGCCCGGTGAAGCTGCTCGCCTTCGACACCTCCACTCACTGGCTTTCGGTCGCCTGCGGCAGTGGCGCGACCTGGGCCGAGCGTGCGGAAGCGGCGGGGCAGGCGCATTCGCAGCGGCTGCTGCCGCTGATCGACGAGGTGCTGGCCGAATGCGGATGGCGGCTCGCGGACCTGGACGCGATCGCCTTCGGCGCGGGTCCAGGATCGTTCACCGGCGTGCGTATTGCGTGCAGCGTCGCGCAGGGCCTGGCGCTGGGTGCGGACCTGCCGCTGTTGCCCGTGTGCACGCTCGAGGTGCTGGCGCAGGCGGCGTGGCGCGACCAGCACGAGGCGCACATATTCGCCTGTCTCGACGCACGGATGCGCGAGGTCTACGTCGCCGCGTATTGTCGCGACGGTGAAAGCTGGACCACCGCGGCGGCGCCCGCCGTGCTGCCTCCGGATGCAGTGCGACTACCCGACGACGGTGACCCATGGTTCGGCGCCGGCGACGGCTTCGCCGTCTATCCGCAACTGGCGTCCCGTCTGCGCCTGCGCGTTCACGACGCGCGCATCGTGCCGGATGCTCGCTGCGTCGCGGAACTGGCGCTGCCAAGGGTGGCGGCGGGCGAGGCCGTGGATGCGGCGCAGGCGCTGCCGATCTACGTGCGCCATCGCATCGCGCTCACCGCAGCCGAGCGGGCGTCCGGAGCGCGCTTGTGATGGCCACCGTACCCCGGAGCCGTGCCCCGCGGGTGGTGACCTGGCGCCCGTTGCGCGAGGGCGACATCGCCTACGTCACGGCGCTCGAAGCGCAGATCCACGTAGCACCCTGGACGGCGGGCAATTTCCGCGATGCGCTGGCCGCCGGCTACAGCGCCCAGGTCGCCGAGCGCGAAGGCCGCATCGTTGCCTTCGGCGTCCTGATGCTGGGCGCGGGCGAGGCGCAATTGCTCAATCTTTCGGTGGTGCCGGATGCGCGGCGCGAGGGACTGGGCGGGGCGCTGCTGCGCCGCTTCCTGTCCGACACGCTGCGGCTGGGCGCGCTGCAGGTGTTCCTCGAAGTACGCGTCGGCAACACGGCCGCCATTGCGCTGTACGAGCGCGAGGGTTTCCAAGGCGTCGCGCGGCGCGCCGGTTACTATCCGCCCGGTCCCGACGGTGTCCGCGAGGACGCGCTGGTCATGCGCCGTGACGTCGGCCGGAACCGGATCGGCGGCGCCTGATGGTCACGCGCGACGACGTCTTGTCCACACTGGGACTGCTGCCGCGGTGGCGGCTTTGCGAGCGGCCGGCAGTGGTGGTGAAGGAGATGCCGCCTGCGGAGGCCGGACCGTCGGCGCCCGCGCCGCCGTTGAGCGCGGACGCTGGCGATGCTCGACGCATTCACATCGCGACACTCGACTGGACCCGCTTCGCGGCCGACGTGGACGCCTGCACCGCGTGCGGACTTTGCCGGACTCGGAACCATTCGGTGCCCGGCGTCGGCGACACCGCCGCCGATTGGCTATTCGTCGGTGAAGCGCCCGGCGCGGAGGAGGATGCGCGCGGCGAGCCCTTCGTCGGCCAGGCCGGCCGGCTGCTCGACAACATGCTGGCCGCGGTCGGCATCGCGCGCGGGCGCAATGTATACATCGCCAATGTGCTCAAGTGCCGGCCGCCGAACAACCGCACACCCGAGCCCGGCGAGATCGAGGCCTGTCGACCGTACCTGGAGCGGCAGGTCGCGCTGCTGCAGCCGAAGCTGATCGTCGCGCTGGGCCGGAGTGCTGCGTCGCTGCTACTGCAAACCGATGCCACGATCGCCAGCCTGCGCGGCCGCGTGCACCGCTACGGTGGCGTCCCGCTGGTCGTCACCTACCATCCTGCATACCTGCTGCGCAGCCTGCCCGACAAGGCCAAGGCCTGGGAGGATCTGCTGCTGGCGCAGGCCACGGTCGCCGAATCGACCCGCAAGGCACCATAATCGCTTGCGAGGCGGGCCTGCCCGCCGCATATTCGCCATTGCGGGCAGGCTCGCCCGCGCGCTTTCCGTCCGGAGGACACATGTTGAGGAAATTCGCCGCATTGCTCGCCGTCTTTGCCGTCGTTTCGCTCAGCGGTTGCGGCTACAACGAATTGCAGCGGCAGGACGAGGGGATCAAGGCCGCCTGGTCCGAAGTGGTGAACCAGTATCAGCGCCGCGCGGACCTCGTGCCCAACCTGGTGAACACGGTCAAGGGCTACGCGGCGCAGGAGGCCGACGTGCTGACCGCCGTCACCAATGCGCGCGCGAACGTCGGCGCGATCAAGGCCACGCCCGAACTGGTCAACGACCCGGCGGCCTTCGCCAAGTTCCAGGCAGCGCAGGGCCAACTCACCAGCGCGCTGTCGCGGCTGCTGGTGGTCGTCGAGAACTATCCGAACTTGAAGTCCGATGCGCTGTTTCGCGACCTGCAGTCGCAGCTCGAAGGCACGGAAAATCGGATCACCGTTGCGCGCAAGCGGTTCATCGAGTCGGTCCAGGCGTACAACACGACAGTGCGCTCGTTTCCGACCAACCTGACGGCGATGATGTTCGGCATGGACGTCAAGCCCAACTTCACCGTCGAAAATGAGGCCGCGATCAGCGCACCGCCGAAGGTCGATTTCGGCAAGACCCCGGCGGTACCCGCGCCACCCGCCGTACCCGCTCCGGCGCCCAAGACCTCCGCGGCGCCGGCAAACATGAAGGCGGAGGCGCCGGTAGACCCGGTGCAGGATCTGATGAAGAAGGGATACTGACGCATCCCGCTGCGCGGGTCGCCGGCGGTTTCTGCCGCCGCCCCTCCCGCGCCCACCTTCACTCTCGCAACGCACCGTCATGACGCTGCTCCGGTGGCCGCGCGCCGCACACGCGTTCTCGGTGCTCGTGTTCGCGCTCGCGCTCGTGGCGCCGCTCGCACACGCATGGGAGGCCGGGACCGACGGCCTGATGCCGATCCCGCCGCTCTCGGAGCAGGTCAGCGATCTGACCGGGACGCTCTCACCCGCGGAGAAGCGGGCGCTGGAGGCCAAGCTCGCGGCGTGGGAACGCGAGCGAGGCACCCAGCTCGCGGTGCTGATCGTGCCAACGACCAAGCCCGAGCCCATCGAGTCGTATTCGATCCGCGTGGCAGACGCCTGGAAGATTGGTCGCAAGGGACAGGACAACGGCGCGCTGCTGCTCGTCGCCAAGGACGACAAGAAGATGCGCATCGAGGTCGGCTACGGATTGGAGGGTGTGCTCACCGACGCCACGGCACGCCGGATCATCGCCGAGACCATCGCACCGCGTTTCGAGCAACGCCAGTTCGCGCAGGGGATCGACGCCGGGGTCGATCAGATCATCGCCGTCGTCGACAAGGGCGAGCCGTTGACGGCCAAGCCGGCATCCGGATCGCGATCACGCACCGGCGGCTTTCCGATCGAGATGTTGCTGATCGTCGTGTTTGTCGTCGTGCCGGTGATGGGCGGCATCCTCCGGCGCATTTTCGGCAGGGCGCTGGGCTCGACGGTGGGCGCGGGGGTCGTGGCTGCCGGCGCGTGGATCGTCGCCGGGTCGTTGCTGATCGCTGCGCTTGCCGCGGTCGTCGCGTTGCTCATCATGCTGTTCGCGGGTGGTGGCGGCGGGCTCACGCGGCGCGGCGGCGGGGTGTGGCTGCCGCCGGCAGGCGGTAGCTGGGGCGGCGGGGGTGGGGGTGGAGGATTTTCCGGCGGTGGCGGAGGCTTCGGCGGGGGCGGCGCGTCCGGCGGGTGGAACTGACGATGGCGGATCGAAAACCAACGACGATGCGTCGTCTATGGCGGCATCTGGCCACCGATCGCGGCGATGTCCGACGCGCGTTTCCACCGGAGCAACTGGCGCGGATCGAACATGCGATCGCCGAAGGCGAACTGCACCACGTGGGCCAGGTCTGCTTCGCCGTCGAGGCAGGCTTGCCGCTGTCGCGGGTATGGCTGGGTGCGTCGCCGCGCGAACGCGCGTTGGAGGTGTTCGGTCTGCTGCGGGTCTGGGACACCGAGCGCAACGACGGCGTGCTCGTCTACCTGCTGCTGGCGGACCGCGACGTCGAGATCGTCGCCGATCGCGGCATCCACGCCCAGGTCGGCGCAGCTGCGTGGGAGGCGATCTGCCGCACGATGGAAGATGCGTTTCGCGCCGGCCGCTTTGCCGATGGTGTGGTCGAGGGCATCGCCGCGATCACCGGGCTGCTGGCACGGCACTCGCCGCGCAGCGGCGCGCAGCGCAACGAATTGTCCGACCGGCCGATCATCCTGTAGTCGGCGGCGCCAGCGCTCGGATCCAGGTGGAGGCGCTACCGGCCGTCGCCTTCCTCGGCGATGAGCCTTAGCGAGTCGCCCTTCGACTGATTGTGGATGTGCCGCCAGAGCACGAGCAGCGTCGCGGCAGACATGAACAACCCGAACATCACGATCGCGCGATTGACGCTGACACCCTCACGGATCAACAGCGTATAGAGCCCGACCATCACGAGAATACCGATGTTCTCGTTGAAATTCTGCACGGCGATCGAGTGTCCGGCGCCCATCAACACGTGGCCGCGGTGCTGCAGCAGCGCGTTCATCGGCACCACGAAGAACCCGGCACAGCCGCCGATCGCGATCAGCAGCACGACCGCGAACGGCAGGTTGGTGACGAAGATCATAGAGATGACGATGAGACCCATCGCCACGCCGACCGGCAGCACCGTCACGGACTGGCGCAGCGAGATTGACCTTGCGGCGATGACGGCGCCTAAGCCGATGCCGAAGGCCACCACGCCGAGCAGGTAGGTCGCCTGCGACAGGTCGAAGCCGAGCGCCTTGCTCGCCCACTTGAGCACGATGAACTGCAGCGTCGCGCCGGCGCCCCAGAATAGCGTGGTGGTGGCCAGCGTGATCTGGCCCAGCTTGTCGCGCCAGAGCAATGCCACGCAATGCGAGAATTCGCGGATCAGGTAGAGGGGGTTCTTGCTGGCGACCCGGTGGTCGACGCCGGTATGGGGGATGTACCAGTTGAAGACGGCGGCGATCACGTACAAACCAGAGATGACGAGAATCGCCGCTTCGGGCGGTGTATTGATGCCGGTATCGATCATCGGCAGGTCGAAACCGAGCAGCATCGTCGAGACATTGTGGCTGACGAGCGCGCCACCGAGCAGCGCGCCGAGGACGATCGACGTGATGGTCGTCCCCTCGATCCAGCCATTGGCGGCGACCAGCTGTTTGGCCGGCAGGAGTTCGGTGAGGATGCCGTACTTCGCCGGCGAGTACGCGGCGGCGCCAAAGCCCACGACCGCGTAGGCGACCAGCGGATGCAGCGTGAACATCATCATCAGGCAGCCGACCACCTTGATCCCATTGGTGATCAGCATGACACGCCCTTTGGGCATCGAGTCGGCGAAGGCGCCGACCAGCGGCGCCAGCACGACGTAGGAGATGACGAAACTCTGCTTCAGCGCCGGCGTCATCCACTCCGGCGAGTCGATATCCTGCAACATCTTGATAGCCGCGATCAGCAGCGCATTGTCGGCGAGCGACGAGAAAAACTGCGCCGCCATGATCGTGTAGAAGCCGGCCTTCATGTCCTCGGGCAATTTGATCCGCCGCTCATGGGCAACGCGCCATGCCGTCTTCTCGCGGACTTTGTCGGGTGCGGCATGCGCGGTTGGTTATAATGAGCGCAGTCGCGCGGCCCGGGCTTTATACCATCTTTTGCGCGCTGCGCTGAATGCTTCGCGCGCAGCGCAGGAGCACCTTCGGCGCAGCCGGCATGTAGGCCACATGCGCCGCCCACCTTTTGCAACGATACGCCCGCCGCATGGCCCGCCCGCTGTACGCCCAGATCAATCTCTCCGCGCTGCGCAGCAACCTGGCGCGGGTGCGCGAGTTGGCGCCGCGAACCCAGGTACTGGCGGTGGTCAAGGCGAACGCCTACGGGCATGGACTGTTCCGCGTCCTGCCTGCGCTCGAGGCGGCCGATGGCCTCGCACTTGTCGAGCCCGAAGCCGCTTTCGAACTGCGCGAGCGCCGCTATACGCGGCGCATCCTGATGCTGGAGGGCTTTTTCGCCGAAAGCGAATTACCCGAGTTCGCGCAGCGGCGCCTCGCGACCGTCGTGCACGACCACGAACAGATACGCATGCTGGAAGCGGCGACGCTTGCGCGGCCGCTCGAAGTTTTCGTCAAGGTGAACACCGGCATGAACCGGCTGGGCTTTCGGCCGACCGACGTTGCCGACGTCTGCCGGCGCCTTTCTTCATCGCCGTCGGTTGCCGCACTGCGGCTGATGATGCACTTCGCGCGCGCGGACGAGGACGACGGCATCGCGGAGCCTCTGGCCGTTTTGGAGTCGGCGTGCAAGGGATTGCCGTATCCGCGCTCGCTCGCGAACTCGGCGGGTGTCGTGCGCTTTCCGGAAGTCGGTGGTGACATCATCCGACCGGGAATCATGCTCTATGGAGCCACGCCCTTTCCCTTCGACAGCGCCGACATGCTGGGCCTGAAGCCCGTGATGACGCTGCGTTCCGCGCTGATCGCCGTGCAGGAACTGAAGGCCAACGAGAGTGTCGGCTATGGCGCGATGTACACGGCGTCGCGACCGCATCGCGTCGGTGTGATCGCAGGAGGTTATGCCGACGGCTATCCGCGACATGCGCCCAACGGCACTCCCGTGCTCGTCTGCGGCAGGAAGGTCCGGCTCGCCGGCCGCCCGTCGATGGACATGCTGACGGTCGACCTGAGTGATGTTCCCGACGCGTGCGTCGGCAGCCCGGTCGTGCTCTGGGGCGAGGGACTGCCGGTGGACGACGTGGCGAGCGCGGCGGCCACGCTCGGCTACGAGCTGCTGTGCGCGGTAGCGCCGCGCGTCCCTTATGTAACGAGCGAGGTCGGCGGCATCGACCTCGAACTGTAGCGACTGGCCGGAGAGGAATCGATCGTGTACATCGTCGTCACCGGTGCCGCCGGATTCGTAGGCGCGAATCTCGTGCGCGCGCTGAACGATCGCGGCGAGGACCGCATCATCGCGGTCGACAATCTGACGAAGGCGGACAAGTTTCGCAATCTCGCCGACTGCGAGATCGCCGACTACCTCGACAAGGACGAGTTCCTTCTGCGTCTTTCGGCGGGTGACTTCGAGGACGACATCTCGGCCATCCTGCACCAGGGTGCGTGCTCGGACACCATGGAAGCCGACGGCCGCTACATGATGCGCAACAACTACCGCTATTCGGTCACGCTGCTCGATCACTGCCAGAACAACGATATTGCATTGCTGTACGCGTCGAGCGCGTCGGTTTACGGTGCCGGCACGACGTTCGTCGAGCGCCGCGAGCACGAGGCGCCGCTCAACGTCTACGGATACTCCAAGTTCCTGTTCGACGAGTACGTGAGGAGGATGCTGCCCGAGCGTACGGCGCCCGTCGTCGGCCTGCGCTATTTCAACGTCTACGGCCCGCGCGAGCAGCACAAGGGTCGCATGGCGTCGGTCGCGTACCACTTCTTCCAGCAGTACCGCTCGGACGGCCGTGTGCGCCTCTTCGCCGGCTCGGGCGGCTATGCGGCGGGCGAGCAGCGGCGCGACTTCGTCGCGGTTGCCGACGTGGCGAAGGTCAACCTGCATTTCCTCGATCACCCGGAGCGCTCCGGCATCTTCAACCTGGGCTCCGGCCGCGCACAGACCTTCAACGAGATGGCGGCTGCGGTCGTCAACGCCTGCCGCGCCGCCGAGGGACTGCCGCCCCAGGCGCTCGCCGACCTGGTGCACCAGGGCGTCGTCGAGTACGTCGAGTTTCCATCCGCGCTCGTCGGCAAATATCAAAGCTATACGCAGGCCGACCTGACGGCGCTGCGCGCCGCCGGCTACGTCGCGCCAATGGCAAGTGTCGAGGAAGGGGTCGCTGCCTACGTCGAAAGGCTGATGGCGATGCCCGCTGCATCCGACTAAGGTGGACGCTCGTCGCCACCACCATGCAGCGTGCTGCTTCGGCGGCGTCGCGACGGATTCGCCACCCATCCGAGGAGGACCATCATGCAGCATTTCTGGAAGGCGCTCGCGCTGGCACTGGTTGCGCAAGTCGGCATCGCGTTCGCGGCTGCGGCCGCGGTCAACATCAACACCGCCACCAAGGACGAACTCGTCGCGCTGCCGGGCATCGGGCCGGCCAAGGCGCAGGCAATCATCGACCACCGCACGCAAAACGGTCCGTTCCGGACGGTCGATGACCTGAAAAGCGTCAAGGGTATCGGCGCCAAACGGCTGGAAGCGCTGCGTCCCGACCTGACTGTCGGTCCGGCGACCTCGAAGGTCGCGACGGCGCCGGGCAAGGGGGAGGTCAAGCCTGCGGGTCCGGCCGCCAAGGGCGAGGTTCGCGGAGCCGACAAGAAGCCGGCGCGCTAGGCGCGAATCGTCACGACGTCGTCGGTGTCTGGCACGCGTCTTCGGCGTCCTGCTGACCGTCGTCGCCGCGTTCGCGGGGACGACGGTTACAATGGGCGAAGCGCATTTCGACCACTCCATGATGTATCCAACTCTCGAATCGACGATCGGTCGCACGCCGCTGGTGCGGCTGCAGCGCATGCCCGGTGCGACGTCCAACGTGGTACTCGGCAAGCTCGAAGGCAACAATCCTGCCGGGTCCGTGAAGGACCGGCCGGCGCTGTCGATGATCGTCGAGGCCGAAATGCGCGGCGACATCAAGCCCGGGGACACGCTGATCGAGGCGACGTCGGGCAACACCGGAATCGCGCTGGCGATGGTCGCGGCGACCAAGGGCTACCGGATGATCCTGGTCATGCCGGACAACCTGTCGCTCGAACGTCGCCAGTCGATGACCGCCTTTGGCGCCGAACTCGTGCTGGTGACCAAGGCGCAAGGGATGGAAGGTGCGCGCGACCTGGCGTTGCGCATGCGCGATGATGGCCGCGGGGTGATCCTCGACCAGTTCGCCAATCCCGACAACCCGCTCGCGCATTACCGGACGACCGGTCCCGAGATCTGGAACGGCACGCAGGGGCTCGTCACGCATTTCGTCTCGGCGATGGGAACGACCGGGACGATCATGGGCGTTTCGAAGTATCTGAAGGAGCGCAATCCGGCGATTGCGATCGTTGGCGTACAGCCGGCGGAAGGGGCGTCGATTCCCGGCATCCGCAAATGGCCGGAAGCGTATCTGCCGAGGATCTACGACGCGCGGCGCGTCGACCGCATCGAGCCAGTCACGCAACAGGAGGCCGAGGACACGATGCGCTGTCTCGCCCGCGACGAAGGGATCTTCTGCGGCGTCTCGTCCGGCGGCGCCTGCGCGGTCGCGCTGCGCATGGCGCGGGAATCCAGCGATGCGGTGATCGTGTTCATCGTCTGCGACCGCGGCGACCGCTACCTGTCGACCGGCGTCTTCCCGGCATGACGCCGATTCTGGTCTTCGACATCGAGACCGTGCCCGATGTCTCGGGCATCCGCCGCATTTCGGATCTTCCCGCTGAACTGGACGACGCCGGGGTTCTCGACTGGTACGCGCAGAAGCGGCGCGTGGCGACCGGCAGCGACTTCGCGCAGCACTACCTGCAGCAGGTGGTCGCGATTGCGTGCGCGCTGCGCACCGCCAACGACCTGAAGCTGTGGTCGATCGGCGAGCCCGCCGATCCGGAGCCGGAACTCATCCGTCGCTTCTTCGACGGCGTCGAGCGCTTCACACCGCAGCTCGTGTCGTGGAATGGTGGCGGCTTCGACCTTCCGGTGCTCAATCATCGCGCGCTGATCCACGGCGTGGTCGCCGAGAAGTACTGGGACTGGGGCGATCAGGATCGCGACTTCAAGTGGAACAGCTACCTCGGTCGCTATCACACGCGGCACCTCGACCTGATGGACGTGGTGGCGATGTACCAGCCGAGAGCGAACGCGCCACTCGACGCCATCGCGCGGTTGTGCGGTTTTCCCGGCAAGCTCGGGATGGACGGCAGTCAAGTCGCAGCTGCCGTCGCGCGCGGCGAACTCGCCGAAGTGCGCAACTACTGCGAAACCGACGTCCTCAACACCTACCTCGTATACCAGCGCTTTCGCCTGATGCGCGGTGAACTTTCGGCGGGCGAATATGCGAAGGAGCTGGCACTCGCGCGCGACAAGCTGGCGGCGTCGGACGCACCGCACTGGAAGGCTTTCCTGGCCGCGTGGACGGTGGCCTGAACGGTTGCCCGCTGTCCGCCGCTCAGGCGAGAAACGGCAACGGTGCGTAGCGGCCGCCGAGCGCGGCGCGCGAGTCGACACCCCACCAGCGGTCGAGCACGGTGGCGTAGACGTCCCGGAAATCGAGCGCATGGGCGGGATTGCCGTCGGCCGACAGACGCGCCAGGTCCGGCGCGGCGCCGTAGAGCCCGCCGGTCACGCGACCGCCCATCGCGAAGTGGACGGAGGCGGTACCGTGGTCGGTGCCGTTGTTGCGGTTTTCCTGCGGTCGACGTCCGAATTCGGCGTAGGTCAGCACCAGCGTGTCGTTCCAGCGGTCGATCTCGACCATCGCGTCGTGGAGCGAGCGCAGTCCGTTGGCGAGTTCGCCGAGCAGCCGCGCCTGGATCGCCGGCTGGTTGGCGTGCGTATCGAAGCCGGACAAAGTGACGCGTACCGCGGCCACGCCGGCGGGATTGGCAATGATCTGGCATGCGGTCCCGATCGCTTTGCCGAAGGCGCCTGCCGGGAACGCCGTGGCGAACTCTACGCGGCCGGCAAGCTGCGCCGCCGAATGCACGATATCCGCCTCGACCTTTTCGATGTGCGCGAGCGCCGGGTTGCGTGCCACTACGACCGGATGCGCGAGCTTCGCGCGACGCAGGAACTGCTCGGTGTCGGCGAGCGCGATGGCGCGCGTGCCGCTGCCGGCCAGCGGACCAAGCTCGGCCGACCCGACGATCACGCCGTCGGCGGCAAAGGACTGCGGCACCGGCCGCGACACGAAGGCGCGCGTCAGCCATCCCTGCTGCAGGTATTCGTTGCTTCGGCTCGCGGTATCCCAGATCTCGATCGAGCGGAAATGCGACAGGTTGGGCTGCGGATAGCCGACACCCTGCAGCACCGCGAGTCGGTTGGCGTGCCAGAATCCAGATAGCGGCGCCAGCGAAGGATGCAGCCCCGCACGATCGGTCAGCGGGATCACGCGGTCACGCTCGATGGCGATCCGCGGACGCAGCGCGTAATACGCCGGATCTGCATACGGCACCAGCGTGTTGAGCCCGTCGTTGCCACCCTTCAGTTCGACGAGCACCAGAACCTTGCGGTAGCCGGCGGCCGAAGAGGTGGCGGCGACGGCGACTTCGACTGTCGGAGACAACGTCAGTGGCGCCGCCACTCGCGCAAGCGGCAACGCGGCGAACGATTGCAGGAAGTGACGGCGGTTCATCATCGGACTACGCTCACCCTCCGTCACTTGAGCTGGTAGGCGGGATCGAGCAGCGTCGCGCGGACGAAGCTGCGAGCATCGACGTCACCTTCGGCATCGGCCATCGGCGGAGTCAGTGGCAGCAGCAATGCCTGTGCCGTGCGCATCTTCGCCGTCGGCGTGGCGCCTTGCTGCCGGGCGAGCCAACGCACGGCGTCGAAGTGCACGCTGCGCAGGCCACGGTCGACGGCGAGTGCGAACTGTCGTGCGCGCACCTTTGCGTCGTCGAGATCGCTCGCGGCAATGGCCTCGTTCGCATCCGTCGCCACTGACGTCGAAGCTCCGCTGCTGGCGGGTGCCGGCGCGCTACCGGTGGCGATCATGCGCATGCTCGCGGGAACACCACCGTCGCCACGCAGCAGCCGGTCGAGAAACTGCTTGCGCGCAAGCAGCGTATCGCTGTTGATCCACGCGATGCCGCCGGGCCAGCCGCGAACGTTGGGCGGCGAGAACAGGTTCTGGCCCATCCCCGCTGCGACGATGGCGAAGGGCATCGCGGCCTCCGGCGCGATTTCGAGCTGGCGCAGCGTGCCGACGACGAGTTCGACGGGGCTCTTCACCAGCGTGCCGCGGTTTTCCGTCGCCCAGAACGCGTTGCTGAGCAGCAGTGCATGCAACGCCGCCTTGATATCGTAGTCCTGGCCGCGGAAGATCTGCGCGATGCGCGCGACCTCCTCCGGGTCCGGCTCGGCGGAGACGAATTCGCGCCAGAGCTTGGCGACGATGAACTGTGCGGTTTGCGGTCTGGCGAGGATGATGTCGAGCACGGCGTCGCCGTCGAAGCGACCGCTGCGGTCGAGCACGGTCTTCACACCTGGATCGCGGAGGAAGGGCCGGTAGCGGTAGCGGCCGGTGTCGCGGTCGACGCTCCAGCCGGTGAAGGCGCGCGCGGCTTCCTTGATGTCCTGCTCGCTGTAATGGCCCTCGCCGAGCGTGAACAGCTCCATCACTTCGCGCGCAAAATTCTCGTTGGGCTGGTCGCGGCGGCTTTTCGCGCCATCGAGATAGACGAGCATCGCCGGCTCTTTCGACGCGGCGTGCAGCAGCGCCGCGAAGCTGCCGAGCGCATGCTCGCGCAAGGTCCTATTCTGCGCGTACATCAGGCGCGCGAAGCGCACCTTCTGCTGGCTCGACACGAAATGGTTGTGCCAGAAGAGCGTCATCCGCTCCGACAACGGCGACGACGTGACGAGCATCTCGGTCATCCACCAGGCACGAAGCTCGAGGCCCTGCCGAACCTGCTGCTGGCGGAACGCACGGCGCTCGTCGACGGTCGCGGTCTGCGGATTCGGATAGCGCAGCGCTGCGTCGTCATCCGCCCAGAGCGGAGGCGGCGTGACCGCGCTGCTGCGGGTGTCGCGCAGCAACTGCGTCACCGCCTGCTCGCGCGTTAAGCCGGCGAAGCGCCGGACCTCGGCATCGGTGGGCCCGAAGCCGGTACGCGCGAGCAGGTGGCGCGCATCGTCGTAACCCAGCGGAGCCGAGGCGCCGGCGGCCGATGCGGCCGCGAGGCAGAGCAAGACGGCGGTGGCGAGTCGGAGCAGCATGACGGTCCTCGTCGGCTGGGTGTTTCGCCGATCAACGCCGTAGTCTGCGCGGGTGACGACGCGCAAGCTGCAACGAATTGTAACCGGGTGTTACGGCCCCCTCGCCGCTGGAGCCGGATAGCGCCGCATGCGATCTTGTTCACCAAGCGCACTCGCTGACGACTCAGGTGACGGACTCCGTCACCGGCCGCGTGGTGGCAGAGACGATGTCGTGCGCCAGCGCCACGAACGCGGCCGTCGAAACTGCGACCGGTGTGAACGTCTGCACCCGTGCGCTGTGCGGAAAATTGCGTTCGAGCGAACGCGTGTAGGTGGGGTCGTAGTGCTTCACCAGCAGGTCGTCGACCAGCGTGTCGAAGTCTCCGGCATCGGCGGCGTCGGTCCAGCGAGCAACCATTTTGTGGCCATGCAGCGGTGCGAGGAGTGCGAGACGGTCGACCAGCGCCTTCGGGTCGGCGATGAAATGCGCGTAGTCCTCCTTCAAGAGCGCGACGCGCAACGACTGCGGCGTCGCGAGCCTGATGCATTCGGCATCGCGCATCGCGGACAGCAAGGCTGCGGGCAGCTGCACCGAGCCGACGCGCTTGCTTTCCGATTCGACGAAGACGGGGCGTTGCGGGTCGAATCCCGTGAGTGCCTCCAGCAGCTGGCTGTCGAACCACTTCTGCGTGGGCTGCGCATCATCCGGCAGGTCGCCGAGCAGCGAACCGCGATGCCGGGCCAGCGCTTCGAGGTCGAGCACCTGCGCGCCGATCTGTGCCAGCGCATCGAGCAGGCGGCTCTTGCCGGACCCGGTGAGGCCGCAGACGACGACAAAGCGATAGGCGGGGCAGGGTGCGGCGAGCGCGGCGACCACGTGCCGCCGCCACGTCCGGTAGCCGCCTTCGAGCTGCACCGCCTTCCAGCCGATTTCACGCAGCACGTGCGCGAGCGCGCCGCTGCGCTTGCCGCCGCGCCAGCAGTAGACGAGCGGCGCCCAGTCGCGAGGCTTGCCCTGGCCATGCGTCTCGACGATGCGCGCGATGGCGCGGGCGACGATCGCGGCGCCGCGCTGCTTGGCCGCGAAGGCCGACTCGCGCGCGTGCAGCGTGCCGACTTCCGCGCGCTCGGCGTCGTCGAGCACCGGCAGGTTGATCGCACCGGGGACGTGGTCGTCGGCGAACTCCGACGGGCTGCGCACGTCGATGCGCGTCGGATAGGCCGGCAGCGCCTCGATACCGACCTTGGTGTCGGCGTTCACTTTCGCTGCAAGAGCGCGGCGAGCTTCGGCCATACGTTGTCGAGCAGCAGCGGCTGCGCTTCGGCGGTCGGATGGATCCGGTCGGACTGAAATCGTGTGAGGTCCTCGCCAAAGCCATCGAAGAACGAAGCAACCAGCGGCACACGCCGCGACTTCGCCACGTCCGTGTAGAGGTTCCGAAATTCACGCACGTACGCAGGTCCGTAGTTGGAAGGCATGTCCATGCCGACCAGCAGGACGCGCGCGCCCGCGGCCTGCGACGCCTTCACCATCGCGTCGAGATTATCGCGCGTCGACGCAAGCTTGCCGCCACGCAGCGCATCGTTGCCGCCGAGTTCGATGACGACGACGGCGGGTTGGTGCTGCGCAAGCAGCGCCGGCAAACGGGCGCGGCCGCCGGCGGTCGTGTCGCCGCTGATCGAGGCGTTGACCACGCGATACGCGTAGCCTCCCGCATCGAGCTTTCTTGCCAGCAGGTCGACCCAGCCCTGGCCGCGCGCCAATCCGTAGCCGGCGGAAACCGAATCGCCGACGATCAGGATCGCCGGCCGCGTATCCTGTGCCGCCGCCGACGCGATCAGCAGCAGCGCGGCGCACGCGGCGCAGAGTAACGAACGAATCCGGACCGACGCGATCGAAGACAAGCTTGTCATGGGAGGCGATTGTATCCTTCCAGTCTCACCGGCTGGCGCTTGGTCTTCCACGGGCAAGCTACAATGAATCGACGCCGGGCCGACTATGGCGCGATGTGCCGTGAATCCCAAGTAGCTTGCAAACGCTCCGAAGCGTCCGCATCTGCTGCAACAGTCTGCCGACCCCATGCCCGCCTCCATCATCCGCGCCGTTGCGCTGACCAAGATCGTCAGGAGCGGCGACGATCCGCTGACCATCCTCGACGACGTGTCCTTCGCCGTCGAGCCTGGCGCGTCGATCGCCATCGTCGGCGCCTCCGGTTCCGGCAAGACGACGCTGCTCGGCCTGCTCGCCGGTCTCGACCGCCCGACATCGGGTGAAGTCCACGTCGACGGCCAGGCGCTGGGGGCGCTGGATGAAGACGCGCGGGCGGCGATGCGCCAGCGCCTGCTGGGCTTCGTCTTCCAGTCGTTCCAGTTGCTGCCGGCGCTGACGGCGCTGGAGAACGTCATGCTGCCGCTCGAACTCGCCGGTACCGACGACGCGCTGCCGCACGCGCAGGCGTGGCTCGACCGCGTCGGCCTTGCGCGGCGCGTGACCCACTATCCGCGCCAGTTGTCCGGCGGCGAGCAGCAGCGGGTGGCGATCGCGCGCGCCTTCGCCGGCGAGCCGAAGCTGTTGATGGCCGACGAGCCTACCGGCAATCTCGACGGCGCCACCGGCGTCGAGGTGGCCGATCTGATGTTTAGCCTGAACCGCGAGCACGGCACGACGCTGGTGCTGGTCACGCACGACCAGACGCTCGCCGCGCGCTGCGGCCGCAAGCTCTCGCTGGCCGCCGGCCGGCTGGTCGGCGACGACCGCGTCGCGGCTTAAGCGAAGGCACGCATGCGGATGCTGCGGCTTGCGATGCGACTCCTGCGCCGCGACTGGCGCGCGGGTGAGTTGCGCGTGCTCGCCGCCGCGGTCGTGGTAGCCGTCGCCAGCGTCGGCACCGTTGGACTCTTTGCAGACCGCGTGAAGTCGGCGCTGACCATGCAGGCCAACCTGCTGCTCGGCGCCGACCTCATGATCTCCGGCGATCGCGAGCTGCCGGCGGCTTTTGATGAAAGCGCGCGGCAGCGAGGCCTCGTCACGACGCCGGTAATCCGCTTCAACAGCATGGTGCCGCCGACCACGCGCGCGTCACCCGAGGCGTCCGCGGTGCTCTCCGACGTCAAGGCGGTAGGTGCCGGCTATCCATTGCGTGGCGAAGTCGTGCTCGTCGATCCGGCGCGTCCGGATGGCCGTATCGCGACGACCATCCCCGCGCGCGGCGAGGCCTGGCCCGACACGCGGCTTGCCGAGCGCCTGGGCGCGAAGATCGGCGACCGCATTTCGGTGGGCGAGTCGACGCTCACCGTATCGGCAATCGTTCAGCAGGAACCCGAGGTCGCGGGCATGGTCTTCGCGCTCGGGCCGAAGCTGCTGCTCAACATCGACGACGTGCCGGCGACCAGGCTGCTGCAGCCGGGCAACCGCGCGACGTGGCGTTTGCTGGTCGCCGACAACGCGGGCGGTGCGAAGCTCGAAGACTATCGCGCGTGGCTTGGCACCGAGTTGAAGGCCGGGCAGCGACTGGAAACCGTGCGTGACCTGCGCCCCGAAGTGCGGCAAACGCTGGAACGAGCGGAAAAATATCTTGGACTCGCCGCATTGGTCGCCGTGCTGCTCGCGGCGGTTGCAGTCGCGCTTGCGACGTCGCGCTACCTGCGCCGGCATCTGGATGCGGCCGCGATGTTCCGCTGCTTCGGGGCGCGCGTCGGGCAGACGCTCGCGCTGTTCGTCGTGCAGTTCCTGGTGCTGGGCGTTTTCGCCTGCACGGTCGGCATCGTTGTCGCGCTCGCGGGGCAAGAGCTGCTGGCGATGCTGTTGTCGTCGTTGGTCGCCGGCGATCTGCCACCACCGTCGTGGGTTCCCGGTGCCCTATCCTTCGCGACCGGGATGTTGCTGCTGTTGGGCTTTGCGCTGCCGCCGTTGGTCGCGCTGGCCAGCGTGCCGCCGCTGCGTGTGCTGCGGCGCGACCTGCCGCGACCGCGCGCAGGCGGCATCCTCGCCTACGGTCTGGGGGCCGCCACGATTGCGCTGCTGATCGGATTTCAGGCGCGCGAAGTGCAAGCCGGGTTGATCATGGTCGGGGGTGTGGCCGGATTGCTGTTCGCCTCGGCACTCGTCGCCTGGGCCGCGCTCGCGCTGCTGCGCTACCTGCCGCAGCGCGGCGTGACGTGGCGCTTCGGGCTCGCCAACCTGCGCCGTCGCGCGTTTGCGTCGAGCTTGCAGATCGGCGCGCTGGCGCTGGGTCTGATGGCGCTGCTGCTGCTTGCCGTCGTCCGCGGCGACCTGCTCGACAACTGGCGCGCCAGCCTGCCGCCCGACGCGCCGAACCAATTCCTGGTCAACGTGCTGCCGGAGCAGGTTGCCGACGCGCGCGCGCAACTTGCCAAGGGCGTCGGTTCCGATGTCGCGTTCCGGCCGATGGTGCGCGGACGCCTGGTCGAGCTGAATGGGGCGGCGCTCGACACCAGGAAATATGGAGACACGCGTGCACGCCGGCTTGCCGAGCGCGAATTCAACCTGTCGTGGGCGGACGCGCTGCCGAAGGGCAACCAGGTGACAAAGGGTGCGTTCTGGACGCCGGCGACGCCGGCCGCGGACGCCGGCCTGTCGCTCGAAGACGGCATCGCGGAAACGCTGGGTGTCAAGCTCGGCGACACGCTGACCTTCGACATCGCCGGCAATCGGGTCTCGGCCAAGGTGACCAGCCTGCGCAAGGTCGACTGGGACAGCTTCCGCGTCAATTTTTTCGCGCTGTTTCCACCCGGGCCGCTCGACGCGATGCCGGCGACGTACATCGCCGCATTCCGTGCGCCCGATGGCGCCGGTACCTGGCTTCCCGCGCTGGTGCAGAAGCATCCGAACATCCTCGCCATCGACATCGGTGACATCGTCCGCCAGGTGCAGGGAATCATGGATCAAGTGTCGCGCGCGGTCGAATTCGTGTTCCTGTTCACGTTCGCCGGAGGCCTATTGGTGCTGCAGGCCGCGATCGCCGCGACGCAGGACGAGCGCAGCTTCGATGCCGCCATCCTGCGCACGCTGGGTGCTTCGCGGCGGCAGCTCGCGGCGGCGCAGATCGCCGAATTCCTGCTGCTCGGCACGCTGGCGGGAGGTATCGCCGCTGCCGGGGCCACCGCCACCGGCTGGGCGTTGGCCGATCATGTGTTCAGGATTCCCTTCGCAGCCAACCCGATGGTCTGGGTCTACGGCCTCTTCGGCGGTGCGGTTGCGGTGACGCTTGCCGGGTGGCTCGGCACGCGCGCAACGGCGCGGCAACCGCCGCTGGCGGTGATTCGCCAGCTCGGCTGAACCCAAGCGCAGCACGAGCTCGCGATGCGTTCGGTCGCGCAATCGGTACGTTCATGATCTGTATGAATTGCATAAAAATGCAGTCATAATGCATACCTTGCCGCTTATGCAGTCGAATGAATTCATTTTCCGAAAGCCTGGTGGTTGCCGCCAGCCTGGTTTCGCACTTCGATCCGAATCTCCTGGAGATCGTCGAGCTGTCGTTGCGCGTCAGCCTCACCGCGACGCTGGCGTCGTCGATCCTGGGACTGCCGCTGGGTGCTGCGATCGCGGTCGGACGCTTTCCCGGCGGGCAGGTGCTGACGGTGCTGCTGAACTCGCTGATGGGTTTGCCGCCGGTGGTCGTCGGTCTCGTCGTCTACCTGCTGCTGTCGCACGCGGGTCCGCTCGGTGCGCTCGGCATCCTGTTCACGCCGGCGGCCATGGTCGTCGCGCAGACGATTCTGATCACGCCGATCATTGCCGCGCTTTCGCGGCAGATCGTCGCCGACGCGTGGGGTGAGTACCGCGAACAGCTCGTCTCGCTCGGTGCAAGGACTTTTCGCGCGGCGCTGACGCTGATATGGGATACCCGGTTTTCGTTGGTGACGGTGCTGCTGGCCGGCTTCGGCCGCGCCATCGCCGAAGTGGGCGCGGTGATGATCGTCGGCGGCAACATCGACGGCGTCACGCGCGTCATGACGACGACCATCGCGCTGGAAACCAGCAAGGGCGATCTGCCGCTCGCGCTCGCGCTGGGGCTGGTGCTGATCACGATCGTGGTGGTGTTGAACGCGGCGACGCAAGGAATCCGCGAATGGGCGAGGCGGCGCTATGGCTGAACCCTCGCCGGTCGCGAGTCTGCCGATCGTCTGCAGCGGCGGCGAGGTCAGGATTGGGCAGACGCGCATCCTGAGCTCGATCAACCTCACCATCGAGCCGGGCACGTCGACCTTCGTGATCGGCCCCAACGGGTCCGGCAAGAGCACGCTGCTGCGCTTGCTGCACGGCTTGCTGGCGCCGTCGCAGGGCGCCGTCACCTGGGGCGGCCGCGTCGGACCACCGGTACGGCAGGCGATGGTCTTCCAACGCGCGGTGCTGCTGCGGCGGTCGGCCGCCGCCAACATCCGCTACGCGCTGCGGCTCGTCGGCATCGTCGGCGCCGAGGCGCGAAAGCGCATCGATGACGCGCTGGCGGAGGTTGGGCTGAAAGCGCTGGCGCAGCGCTCGGCGCGGGTGCTCTCCGGCGGCGAGCAGCAGCGATTGGCGCTGGCGCGCGCATGGGCGCTGCGTCCGGAGGTGTTGTTCCTGGACGAACCCACCGCCAGTCTCGACCCGAAGGCTACGCGCGCGGTCGAGGACATCGTGCGCGGCATCCATGCGCGCGGAACGACGATCGTGATGTCCACGCATAACCTCCCGCAGGCCAAGCGTCTGGCCGGCAGCGTCGTATTTCTCGACGAGGGCCGGCTGGTCGAGCACTCGCCTGCCCATGAGTTTTTCGCTTCGCCGCGCACTCCCGAGGCGGCGGCATTTCTGGAAGGAGAACGATTGTGAATCGACGTCATTGGTTTTCGCTGGCCGCCGCTGCCATGTTCGCCATGGTGGCCTTGCCTGCCTCCGCGCAGGAGAAATTCATCGTCGTCGCGTCGACGACGTCCACCGAACAATCCGGGCTCTTCAAGCACCTGCTGCCGCTGTTCGAAAAGGATTCCGGCATCAAGGTGCGCGTGGTCGCGGTCGGCACCGGCCAGGCTCTGGACATGGCGCGCCGCGGCGACGCCGACGTCGTCTTCGTGCACGACCAGGCAGCCGAGGAGAAATTTCTCAACGAGGGCTTCGGCGTCAAGCGATCTCCGGTGATGTACAACGACTTCGTGGTCGTCGGACCGAAGAGCGATCCGGCAAAAGTCGCCGGCAGCCACGACATCCTCGATGCGCTGCGCAAGATCGAGACGGCGAAGGCAACGTTCGTGTCGCGCGGCGACAAGAGCGGCACGCACGCGGCGGAGCTGCGCTACTGGAAGGCGGCTGGCGTCGACCTCGCCGCGAACAAAGGCGCCTGGTACAAGGACACGGGCTCGGGCATGGGTCCGACGCTGAATACCGCGTCGTCGATGAACGGCTACGCGCTCACCGATCGCGGAACCTGGCTGTCGTTCAAGAATCGCGGCGATCTCACCATACTGGTCGAGGGTGACAAGCGCCTGTTCAACCAGTACGGCGTGATGCTGGTCAATCCTGCAAAGCATCCGCATGTGAAAGTGGACCTCGGCCAGAAGTTCATCGACTGGCTGGTGTCGTCGCAGGGGCAGGCGGCGATCGCCGGCTACAAGGTCGGCGGCGAGCAGTTGTTCTTCCCGAACGCCAACGGCTGATGCAAATGCGTGCGGAGCGTCGCGCTGCCGTCGTCATTGCGTGTCGCCTTGCGCCATGGCGCAAGCCGCGAAGCGGCAGCCTTCGTCGACTACCTGCTGTCGCACGACGGCTGCGTGTTCCCGGTCAGGCGTTGAACACGACGCGCCCGGTTTCGCCGACATCGTAGCCGCGCAGCGCCGCGGCGTGCTCGCGCATCTCCGACGAGCGCGCGAAGGCGAGCAACGCCTGCACGCCTGGTTCGAAGTAGTCGCGGCGGCGGACCACGAGGTCCATGCGTTCGCTGGCGAGTGCGACAAACCCGAGGCCGTGTGCGCGCGCCGCGGCTTCGATGGCGAGGCCGGCGTCCGCACGGCCGTCATGCACGGCAGCCGCCACGTCGGTTTCCGCGAGCGCGGGCCGCGCGGTCCAGCGCAGGTCGCCACGCGCGATCGCTGCCTGCTCCAGCAGGTGCGTTAACAGCTGATGACTTCCCGCGGCGGGCTGGCGGCCGATGACGCGCGCCTTGGCGCGTTCGAGATCGGCCAGCGTGCGCAATCTGAGCGGATTGCCGGCAGCGACCACCAGGCCTTGCACGCGCCGCGCCCATTCGATAACGACGACGTCGGCGCCGGGAAGTCGCGCGCGCACCAGCGGCACGTTGTATTCACCCGAAGCGCGGTCGAGCCAATGCAATGCCGCGACAACGGCCGCGTGTTCGGCGAAGCGATCAAGGCCCGCGCGGCTGCCACAGGCCAGCACCGCGAGGCCGCTGCCCGATTCGCGCACTGCCCATTCGAGCAGAGGATCGTGGCTGCCGGCGACGATCGGTGGCACGGTCGTCGCTGCTCCGCCAATCGCAGTTCCGGATTTCGCCGCCAGCCAGGCATCGATCTGTGCCCGCGGAAACAGCAGCTTGCCGGTGGCGCGGACATGCGGCAACGCGTTGCTGCGCACCAGGTCGTAGACACGCCGCTCCTTCAAGCGCAGGTACGCCGCGACTTCGTGCGTGTCCATCATCGACGACGACGGCGGTTCGGGTCTTGGGGCGGGCTTTCGGGGGCGCGGCACGCGGAGATTCTCGCATGTCCGTCGAATTCCGCGTCACCTGCCGGCGAGGATCGATTCGCGGGACAGAAGACGCGCGACGCCCACCAGCGCGACTATGACTAGCGCCGCGGGCACGACGTAGGAAGCAAGGAGCTGCGCCGGCGCGATCGCCTCGCCGCGCAGCGCCAGCTTCAGCAGCATGTACTGGCCGGAGATGGGCACCATCACCAGCCATGCGGGCTCTCTCTGCTGCAGGAACAGCTGGACTGCCGGGATCATCGTGACGACGAACATCAGCACCGAGACGTTGGCCTGCGCTTCCTTGAACGTGCGGCCACGCGTGCCGACGTAGAGCAGCACGGCGGGGATCAGCAGGATCATCGGTGCGAGGACGACGAGGAAACGGAAGAACTCGCGCGCGCTGAACAGGAACGGCGCGCCCACCGGCGGCAGCGGCGCGAAGGACAGCGTCAGGTAAAACCCGGCGAGCGTGACGACGACGACCAGTGCGTTAAACGATGCCACGGCGAGCCACTTGCCGGTGACCAGTTCCAAAGGACGCGCCGGCGTCATCAGGAGCGGCTCGAGCGATTGCCGTTCGCGCTCGCCGGCCGTGGTGTCGAGTGCCACCGCCATGCCGCCCATCACGGATGCCAGCAAGCCGTAGAACGCGACCAGGAAGAGGATGATGGCTCCCGATTGCTGCGGCGTCGCGAGATCGACGTCGTCGACCTTCAACGGGTGGCCGACGAAAGGCGAGACGCCGCGCAGCAGCAGCCTTTGCCCGCCCCACTGCCGGTTGTACGCGCGCAGCAGCGTCTCCACCTGCCGGATCGCGGGCTGCGCGCGATCGCGCGAGCGATCGGCAACGACGCGCACGGTGCCCTGTCTACCGTCCGCGACGTCGGTGGCGAAACGGTCGTCGACGACCAGCACGACGTCCAGGTCGCCGGCGGAAAGCTTCGCCTCGTAGTCGTCGGGCGCCTCGCTCAGCGTCACCTGGTTGCGCTCGAGGAATGCGGCGAGTGCGGGCGCATTGCGAATGCCCACGGCAGGCAGTTTCAGCTCGCGCGCGCGATCGGACTGGCTCGCGATCAGGTTGAAGATCAGCACCAGGAAGATCGGTCCGGCTGCGGCCGCGGTGACCAGCGAAACGAGCAGCGTGCGCCGGTCACGCAGGCTGTCGACGAGCTCCTTGCGCACGACGGCGAGGATGCGCGACGCGCGCGTCGCACGCGAAGCGCTCATGCGGCGAGGCCCTCGCCGGTGCCCAGCAGCGACACGAACGCATCCTCGAGTGTGGCGGCACCGCTTTGCGCGATCAGCTCGGCGGCGGTGCCTTCGGCGGCGACGCGGCCGGCGCCGAGGATCACGATGCGGTCGCACAGCGCAGCCACCTCCTGCATGACGTGCGACGAGAAAAGGATGCACTTGCCGGCGTCGCGCAATCCGCGCAGCTGTTCGCGCAGCGCGCGCACGCTCATGATGTCGAGGCCGTTGGTCGGCTCGTCGAGCAGCACCGTCGACGGGTCGTGAACCAGCGCACGCGCGATCGCCACCTTCATTTTTTCGCCCTGCGAAAACCCTTGCGCGCGACGGTCGGCGATCGCGTCGAGGCCGAGCGTGTGGAGCAACGAGTCCATGCGCTGTTCGAGAAAGGTACCGGCGAGACCATGCAGCGCGCCGTAGTAGCGGATGTTCTCGCGCGCGGTCAGCCGCGGGTACAGCCCTCGCGCATCGGACAGCACGCCGATGCGCTCGCGCACGGCAAAGCGGTCGCGCACGACGTCGGCCCCGGCCACGCTCGCCGAACCGTCGTCGGGCACGACAAGCGTGGCCAGCATGCGCAAGAGCGTCGTTTTGCCGGCGCCGTTGGGGCCGAGCAATCCGGTGATCTCGCCGTCCGGCGCGGCAAAGGAAACGCCGCTCACCGCGTGCACTTCGCGCTTCTTGCCGAAGGACTTGCTCAGGCGGTCGACGCGGATCAAGGCTGCGGGCCCAGCCGGTTCGGCCACAGCGGCGGCGGCACGCTGTTCTCGAAGTGCGCGACGCAGGTCGGCGGCAACTTGTCGAAGCCGGCGGCGTCGACGAAGGCGGCGATCAGCCGCGGCGCGCAGGCGTGCACCGAAACGATGTGGCCGTAGCCGGGCGCGACGATATGCCTGCCGTTGGTCAGTCCCTGCAGTACCTGCGCACCGTAGGCAGGGGGCGTCACCGGGTCCATGCCGCCGGAGAAGAGCAGCGCCGGCTTGTCGCTGTGTACTGCGTCGGCGAAATCGCCGGGCATGCGCCCGCGTGGCCAGACGCCGCAGACGGCGATCGATTGGAGCGCCAGCCGCCGCGTGGGCAATCCCGCCAGCATCCGCGCGTCGCTTCCGGCCTTGATCCGCGGCACGTCTTCGGCGCACGTGACCGAGAAATGCAGCGCGGCGTTCATCTGCTCGGCCAGGTTCCCCGATAGCATCGGATTGGCGGCGAACAGCGCGCCGAAATCGCCGTGCGCCGCCTGCACGAGCATCTGCGGCAGCAGGCTCGCCGTTTCCGGTGCGTACGTCAGCGGTTGCAGCACAGCCAGCACGATGTCGAAAGTCACGCGGCGACGTTCGATCGCACCCGTCGAAGGGTCCATCAGGTCGATCTCGCGGCCGGTGGGACCCAACGCTTGTTCGATGCCGTCCAAAGTGGCGGCGACGTCCGGATGCGCGGTGCGGCATGCGGCGGAGTTCGCGCAGGCGTCGAAAATGGCGGTGAGCGCCGCGGCGCGCGTGCGCCAGACATCGAGCGTGATGACCATTTCCGGCGGCGCCACGCCGTCGAGGATCACCGTGCGCACGCGCTCCGGATGGCGGCGCAGATATTCCTGCGCCACCCGTGTGCCGTAGCTGCCACCCCACAGGTTCCAACGTGCGTAGCCCAGCGCCACGCGTACTGCCTCGACGTCGGCGATCCACGCGGTGGTCGTGTACTGCGCCGGATCGACACCCTGCGCGCGCAATTGCGCCACGCAATCGCGCCCGCGCGGCAGCGGATCGGTTTCGAAGACGTCGTCGTCGCGCGGCGCAAACGCGTCGCAGCTCAATGGCGACGAGCGGCCGGTGCCGCGTTGGTCGATCAGCACGACGTCGCGCGTACGCCGCAGCTCGGTCAGCCGCATGGCGAAAGGGCCGAGAAACGATGCGGCCTGGCCGGGACCGCCGGCGAGGAGCAGCAGCGGGTCCTGTTTCGGCGAGACCGTGTTCGCCGGCAGCACCGCGGCAAAGATCCGGATCCTGCGGCCTTCCGGCCGCGCGCGGTCCTCGGCAACCTCCAGTTCGCCGCATTGCGCCGCCATCGCCACGTTGGGCAGCCGGCACGGCGCCAGCGACAGGCTGCGCCTGCCGGCGGCGTCGTTGCCGCAACCGGCCGCGAGCACGGACGCAACCAACGCCAGGCAGAGGGCGGCGAGGCGTGAGCGAGGCATGGTGGCGGATGTTAGCAAATGGGTGTGCAGCGATCGCCTGAGCGCGGTGCGCGGACGTGCTGACCACCGATGCCAAGCGGGTCGCCGGCGCCGGCGCGCTGGCGCGCGTCGTGGCTTAAACGCCCGCGCTGCGGATGATCAGGCGTACCAGCAGGATCAGCGACAATACGAACACCGCCGCCATCGCGATGCCGACGATGATGACCTGGTGCGGCCGGATGGAGACGACGTCGCGCTGCATTGCCTTGCCTTTGCGGATGCCGAGAAAGCTCGAAAACACCGTGGGCACGACTTCGAGCAGCGTCGCATTGCGCGGCGTTGGCGGCGCATCGGCGGCCGGGGTCGGGGACGCCTTGGGGTCGGGGTCCCGCGTGGGCGTTCGCATGGATGTTCGGCAGGTCGATATTCGAATGTTCGATGCTAGCACGGGGTCACGCGCATCCTTGACGGCAGCGCGCCGCCGCAGGCGGTCTGCGATTGGCGAATCCCTGTTGAAAGCACCGGTTTTCTCCCCACTTACTGAACAGACGGACATTACCGAGGGTTCCCCATGCGTTTCGACAAACTGACCACCAAGTTCCAGCAGGCGCTGAACGACGCCCAGAGCCTGGCGCTGGGCAACGACAACGGCTTCATCGAGCCGCAGCACCTGCTGGCCGCGCTGCTGGCGCAGGAGGACGGCGGCACGACGTCGCTGCTGGCGCGTGCCGGCGTCGCGCTGCCCAGACTGCAAGCGGCGCTCAAAGGGTCGATCGAGCGGTTGCCCAAGGTGGAAGGGCTGGGTGGCGAGATCTCGATCTCGCGCGACTTGAACAGCCTGCTCAACCTCACGGACAAGGAAGCGACCAAGCGCGGCGACCAGTTCATCGCCAGCGAACTGTACCTGCTGGCGCTCTCCAGCCGCGACGGCAAGGACGGCGGCGACACCGGCCGCATGTTGAAGGACGCAGGATTGACGCGCAAGGCGCTCGAGGACGCGATCGCCGCGGTCCGCGGCGGCAGCGGCGTCGACAGCCAGGAGGCCGAAGGACAGCGCCAGGCGCTCGACAAGTACACGATCGACCTCACGGCGCGCGCGCGCGACGGCAAGCTCGATCCGGTCATCGGCCGCGACGACGAGATTCGCCGCACCATCCAGATCCTGCAGCGCCGCACCAAGAACAACCCGGTGCTGATCGGCGAGCCGGGCGTGGGCAAGACGGCGATCGTCGAGGGCCTGGCGCAGCGGATCGTCAACGGCGAGGTGCCCGAGACCTTGAAGGGCAAGCGCGTGCTGTCGCTCGACATGGCGGCGCTGCTCGCCGGTGCCAAGTACCGCGGTGAATTCGAGGAGCGCCTGAAGGCGGTGCTGAAGGACATCGCGGCCGACGCCGGCCGGACCATCGTCTTCATCGACGAGCTGCACACGATGGTCGGCGCCGGCAAGGCCGAGGGCGCGAT
>JADYZP010000070.1 GCA_020853025.1 Burkholderiales bacterium | reverse complement strand
CCATTGTCCAAAATTCCCCACTGCTGCCTCCCGTAGGAGTCTGGGCCGTGTCTCAGTCCCAGTGTGGCTGATCATCCTCTCAGACCAGCTACCGATCGTCGCCTTGGTAAGCCATTACCCCACCAACAAGCTAATCGGACATCGGCCGCTCCCAGAGCGTGAGGTTCTTGCGAATCCCCCACTTTCCTCCTCAGAGCATATGCGGTATTAGCGCCGCTTTCGCGGCGTTATCCCCCACTCCGGGGTACGTTCCGATGCATTCCTCACCCGTTCGCCGCTCGCCGCCAGGATTGCTCCCGCGCTGCCGCTCGACTTGCATGTGTAAAGCATGCCGCCAGCGTTCAATCTGAGCCAGGATCAAACTCTTCAGTTCGATCTTTGACAAGTCAACTCAACTCAACGTTGGCCCCATCCCCTTCCGCTTCCGGAAAGAGACAAGACGTTCGGCCCAAGTCCATTGCTGAACCCGAGCCTCACTTCGCTGTGTGAGCACTTCGTTACTCTTGGTCTCGCCCCGACACCACCACCCCGAAGGACAGCACGCGCCAGGACGCCCCAGACCACGAGCGCCCACACCTATCGGTTGCAAATTGTTAAGGAGCAGGCCGACACTCCCTCGAGGTCAATCCGGACTTCGCGGGAAAGTGCAGCAGAGAGGCGCGATTATAGGTGATGACCGGGGGTGTGTCAACAAACAAACCAGTGACGAACCGCCTGCTCGCCGCGCATCCAAGATGTGGCTCGACCGGGAGAGCGCAAGCAGCCGTTAATACCTGGGGTACGATCGGGCCACGCCCGACATCGATCTTTCCCCATTCCCGAATGACCGAGCATCCCGTCGCCGTCGGACGCAACGACCCCTGTCCCTGCGGCAGCGGCAAGCGGTACAAACAGTGCCATGGAGCAATCGGCGAAGCGCCTCCCAACATCGTCGAACCGCTTTCGCCCGAGGCGCTGACCCGAAAGGGGATCGCCGCGCATGAGGCTGGCAATCTCGACGCCGCCGAGCGCATCTACCGCGAGGTGCTTGCAACGAGCCCGAATTTCTCGGCTGCGCTGCACTACCTGGGTGTCATCTTCTACCAGTACCGCCGCCTGGAAGAGGCGCTGCCGCTACTCGACCGCGCCGTCGCACTGACACCCCGCGAGCCGGAATTCCACAACAACCGCGGCCTGGTCCTCGCGGCGGCGCAGCGCGACGTCGATGCCATCGCCGCGTATCGCATCGCGTTGTCATTGAAGCCCGAACATGCGGGCGCGCTCAACAATCTGGGGCTTTCGCTGCACGCCACAGGCGACGTCGAAGGTGCAATCGCCGCGTATCGCAGCGGACTCGCGCTGGCGCCGGATTTCCCGCAGCTACACTGGAACCTAGCGCTTGCCCTGCTGCTGCAGGGCGACTACGCGGAAGGGTGGAGCGAATACGAGTGGCGCCTGAAGGCTCCCGAACTGGCGTCCTCCCTGCACGCCTTCGACGGACCGCGCTGGGCCGGCGACGACCCGGCCGGACGCACGCTGCTGCTGACCGCCGAGCAGGGGCTGGGCGACGCGCTGCAGAACCTGCGCTTCGCCCGACACCTGGCCGACCGCGGAGCGCGCGTCGTTGCCGCCGTTCCGGCGCCGCTGCGTGCGCTGGCCACCACGGCGCCCGGTGTGACCAGCGCGTGCACGGCGGACGACGCTTTGCCCCCGTACGACGCGCACGTCTCGCTGATGTCGCTGCCCGGCGTGCTCGGCATCACGCCGGAACGCGCAGCGGTGCCGTTTCCCTACCTGCGGGTCGACGCGGCACGCCGGCGCGACGCCACGGCCCATATCGAGCGCGAGGCCGGACCGGCGTTGAAGATCGGCGTGGCCTGGGCCGGCGCTCCCGGGTATCGGCAGGACAGCCGGCGCAGCATGTCGCTGGCAGCGTTCGCGCCGCTGCTCGAGATTCCCGGAACCCGCTGGTTTTCGCTGAAGCGCGAAGGCGAGGCCTTGACCGTTGCCGACGCGCCGGCCGCAGCGCGGCTCGCCGCGCTCGACATGCGCAACGACTTCGACGGCCTGGCCGCATTGGTCGATGCCTTGGATCTCGTCATCAGCGTCGACACCAGCATCGCGCATCTCGCCGGCGCGCTCGCCAAACCGGTGTGGGTATTGCTGCCGCATGTCCCGGACTGGCGCTGGATGCTTAACCGCACCGACAGTCCGTGGTATCCGACTGCGCGGCTCTTCCGGCAGCAGGCGCCGGGAGACTGGACGCATCCGCTCCACGAAATCGGCATCGCGCTGCGCGCGCTGACCGCGATGCGCTAAGTCGTCCGGAGAAAATCGGCAAGCGCCGCGACGGGCGCCGGGTCGTCGAAAATCCGCGCCCTGGATTCGCGGATCCGCGACGACAGCGCGTCGCGCGCCGCGCGATCCCCGGCCAGGCGGACAGCCACGCGCACGTAGTCGTCGGCATTAGGCGCCACGCCTTCGGCGATCCCCATGAGCTCCAGCATGCCGGCGCTCTGCCGGCCGCGCATGAAACGTCCCGGCAGCGTCACGATCGGCAGCGCGCACGCCAACGCGTCGAGGCTGGTGTTGCCGCCCGACCAGTGCAGCGTGTCGAGCATGACGTCGCATACCGCATTGATGCGCAGGAAATCGTCGTGTCCGCATTGCGGCAGCAGGCGCAGACGATCGAGTGCGATCCCGCTGGCGGTGAGACGCGTTCGAAACCGCGCGGTCAACACGGGATCGCGCCCCTCGAAACCGACCAGAAGCGCCCCGGGGACCGCGTCGAGGACGCGGGCGAACAACGCGTCGTTGTCGGGATGGACCTTGAACAGCGATTGCGGACACAGCAGGAGCGGCACGCCTTCAGGGAGTCCAAACCGATCGCGCGTCGCGTCGGCCGGAACTTCGGGTGCCGCGTAGCGTGTGCCGATACCCGGCAGCGTGACCAGCCGCTCCGTGTAGTGCGCCGCAGCGTCTGGCGGCTCCATGACGGCGCTGGAAAAGAAGACGTCGATTGTCGGATGGCCGGTCGTCACCGGATGCCCCCATCCTGCGCACTGCAGCGGCGCCAGGCGCAGCGCAGCCAGGGCAAATGCAACCGCGCTCATTCCGAGTTCGGGATACACGAGCACGTCCAGGGCGTCGGCGCGGATGCGCGGCGCGAGCTGCGACGGCCGCCACCAAGGGCAATGCCGGAAATGCTCCGCGTGCGCGGCCAGCCGTTGCGCCAAGACATCCGCGCCAGGCAGCAGGTGGTAGGCGAAGACCTCGAAGTCATCGCGCGGCAATCCGGTGATCCAGTGCTCGAAGTAGCGTCCGGCGGTCCCGTCACGAAAAAAGGCCGACACGAATCCGACTTTCAAGCGCGAGCTTCTGCGCACGCGGGGAGACAGCGGACGCAGCCACTCCGGCGCGCGTGCCTTCACCAGGCCGTGAACCGCCTGCGCGTAGCGCGACTGCAGCACCCGATCGTCGCCGCCCTGATAGGCAAGCAGGAAGTTGGTCCAGCGTAGCTCGTCGAGCAGGCGGTCAGGGGACAGCCCCGCCGTGCGCCCCGGTGCTTCGTGCTCGACAGTCGCGAGACCGTCGACAAAGGCGGCACGCGCAGCGGCGACCGCCGCTGCATCCGGCGCGAGCATCGGCAGCGTCAGCGTGCGCCCGAAAAGCGCGCGCAGCATGCGGGGATCGCGCCTTTCGGCCTCCGCATACGCCGCGCGAGCGCCCGCGATGTCGTCGCGCTCGGCAAGAGTTCCGGCGAGCTGAAGGACGGCGTTGGCGTCGTGCGGGTCGAGTTCCACTGCACGCCTGAAGTGCTGCGTCGCAGCGCCGAGATCGCTGCAGTCGCGCAACAACCCGGCCAAAGTGAGTTGTGCGCTGCGCTGACTCGCATCGAGTGCCAGCGCGCGTCGCAGCGCACGTTCCGCACCTTCGTCGTCGCCCGCGTCACGCTTCAGCGCGCCCAGGTTGGCCCACGCCAGCGCGTAGACGGGATCGGCTCCGACGGCATGCTCGGCCGCTCGCACTGCCTCGGCAATACGATCTGCCGAACGCAGCGCGTTGCCCAGATTGTTCCAGGCACGCGCATAGCGCGGGTCGACTTGCGATGCACGCTCGAAGGCGGCGATTGCGCGGTCGTTGCGTCCGTCGTCGGCGCACAGCAGGCCGAGTTCGTTCCAGACTCGCGACTGCGCGGAATCGAGCGCCAGTGCGCCTTCCAGGTCGACGATCGCCTGCCTCAGGTCGCGCAGCGCCTCGAGCGCCCGAGAACGCAGCACCAACGCCCGGAAACGGTCGCCGGTCGATATCGCGGCGTCGCCGAGCAGTGCATCGGCGAGAAGGCGCGCACCTGCGGCATCTCGCGCGGACAGCCTTTGCTGAATCGCGGCGAGGCGCGGATCGGTCATCGCGCGGCGCTTGCGGCAAGCGCTTCCGGCGCGTGTTCCGCGAGCGCCTCGCGATATGCTGCCTCCAGGTGGCGTGTGTGCGCGGACATGTCGGTCAGCGCCGAGTTCGCGAGTCCGGCCACGATTTGCGCGCGCACTTCGGCACGAAACGGCGGATCGTCGGCGAGCCGTACGGCGATATCCACGAAATCGCGCCCCGTTTGCGCGATCGTCGCCGTCACGCCCAGGTTGGCCAGGATCGAGTACGTCATGCGCTCACCGTGCTTTCTGCCGACCAGCGTGACCACCGGCACACCCATGTCGAGCGCTTCGATGGTGCCGTTGACTCCACCGAAGGGCATGGTGTCGAGCACGAAATCGACGAGGTGGTAGCGGGCCTGGTTCTGCGCGTCGTCACGCCCTTGCGGCAGGAAGAAGACGCGGTCGGCGGCGATGCCGACCGTGGCGATCAGCCGGAGAAAGGTCGGACGCAGCGCCGGATCGGTCGGCGAGAACGCGAGCCGCGCTCGCGGCACGCGCGCGAGCACGTCGCGCCAGAGCCTCAGACAGCGGCGCGACAGCTTCATCGGCGTCACGAAGGCGCCGATGACCACCGTGTCGTCGGCAATGCCCAGCTCGCCTCGGATAAACGGATGCTGCGCGGCCGGTGCGACGTGCCGAAACGGAAACACGCAGCCGTCCATCGGCAGCAGCCGTTCGATCTGGAATTCCTGGTTTGCGGGGACATCGGCGTGGCGATCGGTAAGCTTGTAATCGATCTGCGACAGGCCGACGGTTCCGGCACTCGCCACGTGCGTGATCTGCACGCGCGCCGGCTTGCGCGCAAGCACGCCCGCCCGGGCACCCCGCGTATGCGTCGACAGGTCGACGAGAATGTCGAGATCGTCGGCGGCGATCAGCTCCGCTGCAGCAGCGTCATCGAGCGAGGCGATGGGGATGAAGCGCTTGGCGACGGCCTCGAAGCGCAGCGTCCACTCGTCGCGTTCACTCGAGTTCGAATAAAAGAAGCACTCGAACTGCGCGTGATCATGATGCGCTACGGCCTGCCAGATCATCTTGCCCATCACGTGGTTGCGCAGATCGCCGGACAGATAGCCAATGCGCAACGGCCCTGGCGCACGAATGGCCGGAGGCGCCATCGGCGCACCGTAGACCTTCGGGGCGACCGCGTCGTAGGCCTGCGAAAGGCGCAGCAACAGAGAGGCCTCGACATCGAAGAACAGCAGCAGGTAGAGGAGTTCCTCGAGGCAGTCTGCCAGTTCCTGTTCGTCGCGCGCGTGGAACTCGTCCCCGCGCAGTCCGTCGAGGTATCGGTCGAGCCTGTCGAAGTCCGCTTCGTGCTGGCATGCCTCCAGCGCATAGACGGCGAGCGGCATCGCCGTCGGACAATGTTGCTCGAAGGCGTGAAAATTCGCGCGCCAGGCGTCGATCTGCCCGGACGCCAGCAGCGCTTCGCCAAGATGCTTGTACGCGGCCACGTGCGTCGGATCGGCGGCGAGCACCTGGACGTAGGCCGCGGCTGCCGCCTGGTGGTTTCCCTGCTGCTGAAACAGCGTGCCGAGGTTGAAGTCGGCGGCGGTCATGTCCGGCCGCAATGTCAAAGCGCGCTGATACGCGCGCGCCGCAGCCTGAGCGTCCCCGATCCGCTGCAACGCGGCGCCATGCTGGAAATGCACGTCCGCGTCGGCAGGCGCGAACAGCAACGCGTGGCGAAATGCAGCCTCGGCAGCCGCTGCGTCTCGCCGTGCCAGGTGGACGACACCCGCCAGGCGCAGCAAAGCGACGTCGTGCGGCGTACGCGCCAGACCTTCGTCGACCAGCAGCATCGCGCGCCCGGCGTCGCGCTGCGCCAAAGCGTGATCCGCAGCCGCCAACCGGGCCTGGAGAAAGTCCGGAGCCGCGGCGACGGCGGCCGCAAGCGCTTCACCGGCACGCACCGAGTCATTGCGTGTCAGCGCGATTTCGGCGGACAGATGCAGCGCAGGCGCGAACCCCGGCGCGACCGCGAGCACTTCCTCGTATCCTGCAGACGCGGCGTCGAGATCGCCTTGCTGATGCGCACGCACGGCAGCGTCCCAGCGCTGCGCCAGTTCAGCTGCGGCCAGCGGCGCTCCGACTTCGTCCCCGGTTCGCGCATCCAGCACGCGCAATGCCTCGAGGAGTTCGTTCCCGTTGGCAAACGACCGGTCGACCAGCGGTGCACGGTGGATGGGCAGCCCGGCCGCCAGCGCCCAGTTCGCCCGCGCCGGACGCGCGCACAGCATGGCGGCGGTGTCCGCTGTCAATCCCGCAGCGTCGATCAGTACGTCGCAGTCGCGCGCGGCGAGCATTTTCGCCTCAGCCGCGTCGGCAGGTGACCGCATGGCGACGTAGTCGGTGCCAGACGGGACTAGCGCCTTCAGCGCGTCGCGGACCGCCGCGGCGTCGTCGACGCAAAGAATCACCAGCGAAGGAGTGGCGGCCGGTATCGCGGCGGCCGACCGGATGAGCGCGGACTGCGCGCTCGCCCACCCGGGGTCGTTCATCGCGGGCATGATCCAGGCCACGCGCAATGCACGTCCCGCCGTACGTCGCGGCCACATCAGCGGTACTGGCGGCCGCGGCAGCGAGCCGTGGAGCGCGCTGTAGCCAACGGCGAGATCGGAGGCGACCGACGGATCGCCGCGCTGCGCCGCTACCGCGACACGCCGCAGGAAGCCCAGGTCGGCCAGCGTCCAGCGCCGCGACACCACGTCGACGGGTAATGCACAGTCGTTCTCGATCAAGGCGGCGAGCAGCGCGGCCGGCAGCGTCGCCGTATGCGGCGCCAGTACCGCGAGCAAGGATCGCCGCTCGTCACATTCGTGGATTTCCGCAAGTGCTGTCGCCAACGCGGTTGCCAGCGACGGCGCATGTGCAAGCGTCGGGTCGGATGCGAAAATCTCGGCCGCAGCGGCGACCGCGGCACGGTCACCGGTCGCAGCCGCAGCCGCGAGCATCGTCGCCCGTGCACGGGCGTCGGCGGGCACGAGTGCTGCCGCCTCGCGAGCTGCCTCGAGCGCGTTCGCGAATTCCCCGCGCGTCATGGCGACTTCCACCAGCGCCAGACGCGGCGGCAGGAACGAGGCAGCGAGCCGCGCCGACAGTCGCCATGCATGCACGGCGTCGTCGGCAAGTCCGAGCGTCCAGAACGCCTCGCCCAGATGGAAGTTCGGTACCGGCGAATGCGGGTCCTCGCGCGCAGCGCGCCGCAGGCAGGGGATCGCGTCGATGGGACGACCTTCGGCAAGATGCGCACGGCCGCGCGCCAGCCAATCCGCAAATGCATCGACCGCCATCTACTTCAGACGCTCGCGAAGCCTGGCCACGACAGATGCGGGCGCCAGCCGAAACAGCATTCGCCCCGCCAGCGTATGCCGGTGGCTGATGGCCGTTCGCGCGACGCGTCCCAGCAGGTCGGCGCGTGCAGTGCGTGACACAGCGACGCGCGGCGGAACCCACCCGACGTAGCCAAGCGCGTGCAGCAGGCGCGCGTGTACGAGCGGCGGCCCAGCGTCCGACGCTGTCGTGGCGGCGGATGCGATTGCGTGCTCGTACCATGCAAAGGTCGCCTGCGTCATCTGCGCCAGCGTTGCGTGCGGCAACGCGCGCGCACGCGCGGAGACGTCGGCAAGCCCCTCGACCGCCAGCATGGCCAGCAGCGCCAATATGCGGTCGAGCATCCGTGACTCGTCGCGCCACTCTGCGTCGTCCATCACCCAGCCGGCGTCGCTGTCGCGCACGCGTTCGGCGAGCGCACCGATCGGCGGCACCAGAACCGGGCGTCCGGCCGACCACGCCTCGGTGAGTGTGTAGCTGAAGGTCTCGGGACCCGCCGATGGATAGAGCACCAGCGCCGCCCGGTAGTGCGCAAGCAGGTCCGGCAGATCGGCGGCCTCGTAACGGCCATGCACGGTGAACACCGCGTCGTCGGACTGCCAAGGCCCGTGCTGGACGTCCATGTAGCCGATGAGCACGAAACGAACTGCAGCACTGCGATCGCGTGCCAGTTCGGCCAGCCGCTCGATCCGGCGCGCGCCCTTGTCGGGGCCCACCGCGCCGAGCAGCGCCACCGTCGGCACATCGTCGTCCGGCAACATCACCGTCGTTCGCACGCCGGGCAGGCGCGCCGGCAGCCCGTCGGGCGAGCCATGCGCGATGACCGTCGCCGGACAGTCTGCGAAGTAGCGCCGCAGCGTGTCGGCAGCCCACTGCGACGGCGCGATCAGGAACGCAGCACGCCGCAGCAGTGCGTGGTGGCGGTCGCGCCACGCGGCGATGTCCACGCGGCCGAAGTCGCGCTGCGCGGCCAAGCAGCGCGAGCAGACGGCGTTATCGGTCTGCGCGCCGCAGTACATGCCGTCAGCGCCGTGGAAGGTGATCGTCGGGCACGCGAAGTTGAGATCGTGGACCGTGTAGCCATAGGGAACGCGAAGCGCCGGCAGTGCTTCCACGATGCCCTCGCGGCACGCCGAAATGTTGTGGAGATGGACCAGTGCGATGCCGAAGGTCGTATAGATTCCGCCCACGAACTCCGGCCATGACTCGTCGGGATGACGCGCCAGGTCGAAGGTGATGACGCGATGGTCGGCGCGATGTTCCTCGACTTGCCAGCGGTCACCGACGGCGATGGCCAGGTAGTGACGCCAGCGGTCGCGCGAGTCGTGGATCAGCGCGCGGACATGCGTTTCGGTGCCGCCGCCGTGATGGTGCAATACGTGCAGGACGCCCCGGCCAGGCGTCAGTTGCACGGCCTCGCACATCGTTGCGACGTCGCGCAACGGCCGCAACGGATCCGCTGCGATATAGTCGCGCACCATGTCGAGATAGTGCGGATGCCGGTCGAGCAGCAGCGCCATGTTGCGCGCGCCGAGTTCACCCTTCTGTCCAGCGAAGGATTGGCCGCCCGCATGGACGACGAAGGCGTTGTCGGCGAGCACATTGCGCCAGCCCGACCTGGCCGCGCGCAAGCACAGATCGTTTTCTTCGCCATAGCCCTGACCGAAGGCCATGTCGAAGACACCGACGTCGTCCAGCAAGGCGCGACGCAGATACATGCAAAAGCCGACACCGGTCGGCAGGTCCGGGTAGGTCGGAACCGCGCACGCGTGGAGCGCGTCGCGCACGCGCTCGGGGTCGGCGCCTGGCGGCCAGCGGTTGTCCTCGCAGAACCGGGGAAACGAGCAGATTTCCGCGTTGTTGGAAAACGGAGTGATGGTGCCGATGCTCGAATCGGTGGCGGCGCAATGCATGATCGCCTCGAGCCAGCCGGAGGTGACGATGGTGTCGGAGTTGAGCAGCACGACGTCCGCGCGCGACAGTTGCATCCCCCGGTTTGCCGTACCCGTGAAGCCCAGGTTGACCTCGTTGCGCAGCAGGACCAGCTGCGGATGCGCGAGCCGCTCGTAGTCCGCAAAACATGCGGCGACGCGCGGGTCGGGCGACGCATCGTCGATCAGCACCAAGCGTACGTCGGGCCTCAAGTGCGTGAGCACGCTGTCGACACAACGGCGCAGGTCGTCGGCCGCGTTGTACACGGGAACGACGATGTCGATGACGTAATGCGGGACGTAGGGGTGCACACCCCCCGAAGGCGCTGCGGCGCTCATGTCCCTCTCACGTGCTGCCACCACAAGCGCAGCCGCAACCACGGCAGTTCCAGCCACCAGCGCGCGCTCTGCCGATACGCGATAATGCGCTCCTGCGCGGTCAGCGCGCGTTCGAGGCGTCCGCATTCCGCCGAAAATGCCGCCGTCGCCCGCTGCGCCTCTGCGCAGGCGTGGACTGCCCGGTCGCGCTCGGCACTCATTGCATTGCGCAACGCTTCGGAAGCCGCGAGCTGGGAATCGCGCTCGGCAACGACGCGGTCACGGTGCACGACCAGCTCTTCAAGATGAATGATGTGCCCGGTTTGCCGATCGAGTGCCGCGTCGCGCTCGCCGAGAAGCCCGTCGAGGCGGAGGATTTCCGATTCGCGCGCATCGATGCGGCGCAGCTCTGACTCGTCGCCGTCGGAGAACAACGACAGCGCCGGTTCGGACGGCGGCAGTGCGGACGCGACCTTGGCCGCCAACACGACGTGATACATCGCCGCCGGTGGAGTTGCAGCCACCACTTCGACGGCATCACCGCTCCACGCCTCGAACACGCAACCGGTAGCGTCCTCGCTCCACAGCGCCGACCCGAAGTAGCGCCGCTGCCGGTACCAGCGTCGCGCCTGGAACGCGATCGCCAGCAGCGCATCCAACTCCTCGCGCGGGGGTTCGTGCAAATGAAAGGGGTTGCGATATCCTCGCGCGTCCGAGTACTCGACCGGATTGGGCGAGGAAAGCAGCAGCAGCCCGTTTGGCGCCAGAACCCGGGCGATTTCCGCGAGCATCCTCGGCTGGTCGACTGCCGGCAGGTGCTCGATGGTCTCGAACGAAACCACGACGTCGACGGCACCGTCCGGGAGCGGCAACGCCGCGGCAGCACTCGAATCAAAACGCAGGTTTGGCCGCGCGGCATAGACGATGCGCGCACGCGCAATTGCATCCTCCGCGATGTCGATGCCGGTCACCTGCGCGGCGACTTCGGCCAGCAGCGCGCTGCCGTAGCCTTCACCGCACGCAACGTCGAGCACGCGTCGACCAGCGACATGGCGCCGGGCGAACGCGTAGCGATGCCAATGCTCGTGCGCAATCTCGCCGGTGATGCCGGGCACGAAACGCTCGCCGGTGAATTCGAGGTCGTCGGACATGAGGAGAAGATCGCCCCGTAACGACGCGATGCGCCGAAGAACGGGGTAGGCGCCGATTCTAGCCGATCATGCCGGCAGCTATCGTGTGCACCAGCGCGATGAGGCAGGGTTCATGCCGAATCGTGCCATCGATGCGGCAGCCGGACGAATCCCATCTCGCGGGAGGCGCCGGTCACGATGAACGTGCGCTCGACGTGGTCGAACAGGCGCACGCCCTCCGGGTCCAGCGCATGTGCGCGCACGACGTACTTGCCGGGCAACAGCGCCAGGCCGGGAAGCGCGAAGTCGAACGCGAAGCGGTCCGCGGCCAGCCGTCTCGGCGAAACACCTTCCATGTCGGTCGCCACTCCATAGATCGGCGTTCCGTCGGCGCGGACCACGCCGATCAGCACCACCGGCGCACGACCGTCGGGCGAGTACACCTCACCATGCATTTCGAGCGTGTCGCCTTGCGCCAGCACCTCCCCCGGTTCGAGATCCAGCGACTGGACCGCGTAGACACCCGCCGCCGCCGCCGCCGTCATCGGGATCGGTTCGCGCGATCGTGCGGATTTTTCCTCGTGGAACGCGAGGTAGGCCTGCGTGACGTCCATTGCCGGGCCGTAGCCGTGCGCCTTGCCGTCGCGCAGCCAGAGCGCATGCCGACAAAGTTTCTGGATGTGGTACATGCTGTGCGAGCACAGGAGCAGCGTGCCGCCGTCGACCAGGTACTGCTCCATCCAGGCCACGCACTTCTTCTGGAACGACTCGTCGCCGACCGCGAGCACCTCGTCGGTGATGAGAATGTCGGGTCGCAGCGCCGTCGCCACGGCAAATCCCAGGCGCACGACCATTCCGGACGAGTAGTGCTTGATCGGCT
This sequence comes from Burkholderiales bacterium, assembly GCA_020853025.1. GTDB lineage: Bacteria > Pseudomonadota > Gammaproteobacteria > Burkholderiales > Casimicrobiaceae > VBCG01. The sequence continues at coordinate 15,356 of JADYZP010000070.1, read as the reverse complement.
CGTGGATGTGTTCGCCGATATCGGCGAAGGCGACGATTTCGTCGCGCTTGCCCGTGATTTCGTCGGGCCCCAGGCCGAGCAGCGCCGCAGCCAGCTCGATGTTTGCGTAACCGGTGTACTCGGGATGAAAGCCGGAACCGAGTTCGAGCAGCGCACCGACGCGTCCGTTGACGCTCACTCTGCCGCGGGTCGGCGGAATCACGCCGGCGATGATCTTCAACAATGTCGATTTTCCGGCACCGTTCTCGCCGATGATGCCGAGCGAGGCGCCGCGCTGCAGCGTGAACGACACGTCGTCGAGAGCGCGGAATACATGCGCGGCACCGCGACCTCGCAGCAGGTCCCAGACGAGACGCAGCTGGCCGCCGCGCGTTGCAACCTTTGCGTAATCCTTGCCGACGCCTTCCAGTGAAAGCAGAGGAGGCCCCTCCTGAATGTCCACTCTCCCCCGGGGGCGATCGCCTCGGGGCGGCCCGTCGGCGATCTGAGGAGGCCCCCCCCGAAGGTCGCTGCGCGACCCTCCCCCCAGGGGGCGATCGCCTCGGGACGGCCCGTCGGCGATCGGAGGAGGCCCCCCCCGAAGGTCGCTGCGCGACCCTCCCCCCAGGGGGCGATCGCCTCGGGACGGCCCGTCGGCGATCTTGCTCATATGAAATCCTCGAAGTGCGGGGAGAGGCGGCGGAACACCCAGAGTCCACCGAAGAACAGCGCGGCGGCCACGGCGACTGCCACCGCGTCGCCCCACTCCGGCATCAGCCTGCCGTGCAGCAGCGCGTCGCGCAGGCGCCCGACCAGCCAGCTGAACGGATTGATCGCGACCCACGAGCGCATCGCTTCCGGCACCAGACGCAGCGGATACAGGATCGGCGTCAGGTACATGAGAATCATCAGCGAGGGCATCAATACGTGCTCGACGTCGCGCACGAAGACCTGTAGTGCCGCGAAGAACAGCGTGACGCCGATGATTCCGATCGCCAGCACGCCCCATAGCGGAATCGCGAGCAGCAGGCCTTCGAGATGCAGCGGCTCGCCGTAGGCGACCAACGCGGCGAGCACGGCCAAATAGCCGAAAAACTGCAGCGTCAGCGTCGCGCTCACCGACGCGTAGACGACGAGCTCGTGCGGAAACGCCACCTTGCGGATCAGGCCGGCGTAGCCGGCGAGACTGGTCGCGCCGCGCTGGATGCCTTCCTGCGCGGCGAGCCACGGCCACAAGGCGACCGCCACGAAGGCGAGAAAGCTCTCGTTGCCGAAGCGCTCGGTCCGGAAAATCATCGTGAACACGAAATGGTAGACGACCAGCAGAACCAGCGGATGGATGAACGCCCAAGCGAGGCCGGTGACGCTGCCCAGGTAGCGCGTCTTCAGTTCTCGCCGGAAGAAGTTCGCGAATAATGCGCGGTCGCGCGCGCGCGCCGGCGGCGCCGGCACCGCTTTGCGACGCGCGGAGGCGAGTGGATGCATGTGATGGCAATACTACGGCGGCGCACCCGGTTGCGCCATCGCGGCCTGCCTACCTGGGCGCTGTCGCCGGTGCGGCGCCGCCCGGCACGAGGCCGAGCCTGCGGCGGGCTTCGTCGATGTCGACCTTGGGCGTCAATGCGTCCACGGCCTCGCGATTCAGGTGCATCTGCGGGTCGCGGCGGATGGCGTTGATCGCCGCTTCGCGCTTGCCGTCAACGTAGCGCTTCTTGAGTTCGGCCATGATCGTGTCGCGCGCCTCGTCGAAACTCGGCGTACGGGCGGGACGCTTGCCGTCCAGCCGGATGACGTGCCAGCCGAATTGCGAGAGCACGGGCTCGGAAACATCGCCCGGTTTCTGAAGGGCGAAGGCGGCCGCGGCGAATGCCGGGTCCATGTCCTTCTGCGCAAACCATCCCAGCGAGCCGCCGTTGGTGGACGCGGAAGGATCATCGGAGTCGGTCCGCGCCAGTTCGGCCATGTCGGTGCCGGCGATGATCTTCGTTCGGGCCTGGTCGGCGAGCTTCCTGGCCTCGTCGGCGCCGTGTTTCTTGGTGTCGAACAGAATATGCGTCGCGCTCACCTGCGCCGGTGTCGCGAATTTGGCGCGGTCGATCAGGAACAACTCGCGCGCACGCACTTCATACGAGGCACGGCTGGCGTCGAACTCGGCCGCCGCCTGCGTCTCAACGCTTTCGGCCATCAGCTGCGCGAGCGCACGGTTGACTTCGAGTTCGATTCGAAGCCTCGCCTCCGGTGACGCATCGAGCTTGGCTGCCCTGGCCTGGGCCGCGAGCGTGTTCTGCACCAGCATGCGCGTCAGCAAGTCGTGGACGCGGCGCGAGCTGTTGGCGAAGCCGATGCGTAAATCGGCGGGGAGCTTCCGCAACTCGGCCTCGTACTCGGCGAACGTGACCCGGGCATGGCTGTTGGAGATCAGCACCGTGTCGGCGGCCGGAGCCTGCGCCGATGCCAGCGACACACCGAAGGCGGCCGCGAGCAGCCATACCGCGAACGATGCCAAAAGACGACGTGCTTTGATCATCGGGACGAGTGCCACGGCATTGGCAGTGGCGGAGCGAATGTGGGAAAAAAGAAAAAAGGGCGAGGATTGCTCCTCGCCCCCGTAGGACACTGCTATTGCGTTTTACTGAACGTCGGTCGTGACCTTGTGGCTGAGGTTGCCGCCGTAGTTCGACTGGATGGCAGCACTCGGTCCGATGCTGAGCGACTCGTTCTCGAACGTGATGGCGGCGAAGCCCAGGAGCGGCAGGCCCGTGAACGTCGTCGAGAGCAGTCCGATGGTGCCGCCCGTACGGGTGTTGAACACCTGCGAGCTGCCACCGACCAGCTGGTGGCGTCCAGCCGGGACCGTCGAGCCGAACCAGTTCAGCGAGACCCAGCCATTCGCGAACGAGGTGGCGATGTTCACAACGTTCTTCGAACCCAGCACATTCTTGCCGTTGAACGAGATCACGTTGGCTTCCCAGCACAGCGAGTCGGTCAGCGTCGGCGGCGGCGGCGAGAAGGACGTATCCGAGATGATCGTCCGCTCTTCACGGTCGTACTGCGTGACCACGACTTCGTCGCAGGAGCCGATCGCACTGAAGTTGCTCTGGAACAGCTTGGAGGCAGGGCCGGAGCCAACGAATACGTATTCGCGCTTGGTCGGGAACGTGACGACCCAGTCGGTGCCCGACTTGGTCGATGCGTCCAGCACGAACTCGTTGTAGACGTTGTTGTGCATCAGGACAGCGGACACCGGATCGACGGCGTTGCTGGAACCCGTCCAATCGGTGATGAACACCGACGGGCCGGCGACGACCACCGAGGTCTTCGGATTGACATCGGCCAGCGTCGGGCGGACATCGCCCGGCTCGTACCAGCGTGCGACCGCCGAAAAACCGTCCAGCGCCGTGGCGTCGATGGCGAAGTCCTCGCCCCGCAGGACGTTGATCAGCGTCATGCTGCCGAACAGGCCACCGGTACCCGGTACTGTGTTGCTTGGCGCGACAGGCGAAGCGAGCGCGGCCGGCGTGCAGGGCGGAACGCCGCCGACGTGGGTCGCGGCGATGGCGGTCGAGCCGATGACGTCGCCCATTTCGATGATTTCGACATAGCCCTCGCGCGTACGATCGAGCGACGTGCCGGCCTTGTCGTCGGCGCTGCCCGAATAGGCGTAGTTGACGAACTTGGTCGGGTTCGACGAATCCGTCGACACCTTCGGCGTCGTGCAGGACTTGTCCGCCGTGAAGATGCCGGCGCCGTCCGTGGTCGGGATGATCGCAGCGGTCCAGACGTCCTTCGCCGACAGGTACAGGTTGAAGTCGAGGACTTCGCGGCTGTTCTTGCCTTCGAGGAAGCGAACCTTGACGGCCTTCGCCGACGCCGTCGAGTTGACGACCGACAGCAGCGAGTTGTAGTCGGCGTTGATGTCGAGTACGCCGGTGGGCACCGAGCGCACCGTGTAGTACGGATAGATCAGCGCCTGACCCAAGCCGTCGTGGTTGACTGACACCGCTTGCGCAACGCCTGCCGCGCTCAGCGCGCCCAGACCCGCCACAGCGGCGTACAGAGATTTGTGTTTGAACGTATTCATAGTGGGCGATGACTCCTTTTGATTGCCGTTTAAAGTGATCACTTTAGAACCAACAGCACGCGAATCTTATTACAGCGTACATCCTATTACAAACGAAACGGGTCCCGCGAGGCTTTCCCACTGTGGATTTTCCGCAACGTCTCAAACCAACGACACCTCGACCCGGGCTACGGGCTGGCGTAGACGTACCACGCCTGCCCACCGTCAATTATCCACGCCTCGGAGACCGGGGTCGTTATCCCTTTCATCTTCGGGTGATCGTAGGTGACGACGACCCGTACCTTGCAGGCCCCCTCCTCGCAGACTACGGAGTCCACGATCCCCTTGCGGAAAGCGCCACGCCGGGTATTGGCCTTGAACTTTTCGAGCGAGGTGACCTGCCTCGACCCCGGGCTCATGAAGGCGTAAGCGGCATCCAGATCGTTCTTGACCATCGCGTCCCAGCGCTCGCTCGCGCGCTGCGCGACCAGCGCCTGCTGCGCTTCCGGCGTCTTCGGCGCCGCGGCGGGCACGCTTATCGGAGACGTCGCACAGCCCGTGACAATCAGCATGCCAAGCGTCGCCAAAACCCGACAGGCCTGTCGCGAAACAACGACGAGAACGCCCTGATTACCGGGGTTAGCTGAAATTCCACCGAAAACCATCAATTTAGTGCCGCCTTGCGTTGTATCGCAGGATTGCGCAATAGCCCAGCTGAAAACCACGGCTGCGTCGCAACCCAACCGGCAAGAATACGGAAATCGGCGCTGGACGTCAATGCCGGCACGGCGGCAGCGGCACCGTCGCGACCGTCGAAACCGGTGTACAAGCACACGTTTGCAAACATGCTCACGGGGCGCGCGGGTCCGCAGCGGATGCCGGTGGTGACGGCGGAAATGCCGATGGTGACGTAAACGGCGCAAGGTTGGGGTCTACGGGCGTGTTCGGAAAGACCGGCCCGAAAAACGGCTTCAAGAGTGGCACGGCCGCATCCAGATTCTCCATCTTGCGCCGCAACTCGTTGACGACGCTGCCGATGTCGGCCTGGCTTTCGACGACCCTTGGCGTGAAGAAAAAGACCAGTTCGGTGCGGTTGTTCTTGAGCTTCTGCTGCCCGAACAAACCCCCGAGGATCGGGATTCGCGACAGCCAGGGCAGTCCTTCCGACTGGTTCTGCTTGCCTTCATTGATGAGCCCGCCCATGACCATCGTCGATCCGCTCTGCACAGCCACGTAAGTCTGGATCGACCGCGTGTTGATCGGCGGCGAGCAGTCGGTACACGCCGCAGTACCAGGATCGCTGACCTCGGCCTGAACCTCGAGCGACACCAGTCCGCCCGCATTGATGTGTGGCGTCACCTGCAGCAACACGCCGGTGTCGATGTACTGCGCGGTCGTCGTCACCGCGTTGGTCGTGCCGCCGATGATTGTCTGCTGGTTGATCGGGATGCGCTCGCCAGACTTGATCGTCGCCTTCTGGTTGTCGAGTGCTGCGACCTGCGGATTGGCGACGATCTTGGTGTTGCCGTAAGTGTCGAGCAGATGCAGCGCGGCCTGGATGCCGCCCGGGAAGTTGGAGTTGTTGATGATGTAGGTGAAGCCCTTGACCAGCGACGCCGCCGGCGTGTCGCCCGCCGAGGGCAACTGACTCGCTACCGGCCGATTGATCAGCGTCCCGCTGACCAGCCCTCCCGTTCCTCGACCGGACGGCGCTCCGCCCTTGAACAGCCACTCGATGCCGATATCCAGCTGATCGGTCAACTGGATTTGCGCGATGGTGACGTCGATCACCACCTGCCGCTGCGGGGTGTCGAGGCGCTTCAACGCCGCCTCGATGACCGCATATTCCGCGGGCGTGGCGACGAAGAGCAGCGTGTTGTTGTCCTTGTCGGCGACGACCTGCAGGTTGCGGACGATGCCGGTACCCTGCGCCGCGGCGCCGGCGGCACCCGCCGCGGGTGTGACCGGTGCCGGTGCCGAAGTGGCCGGCGGCACCACGTTGACCAGCGGCTGCGCAGCGAACTGCGGCGGATTGACGATCGTTCCTGCCGGCGTCCCCGGCGCGAGCGTCGGCGCCGCCGACGATGCCTGTTGCGTGATGCGGCCGGTGAACGCTTGCTGCAATAGCGGCGCCAGTCGCTCGGCGCGCGTGTTGTGCAGGTGATAGACGTAGAACTGGAGGCCACCACCGGCGTCGCTGCTGCGGTCGAGGCGATCGATCCACTTCTTGACCTCGTCGAGATACGCGGGCTGCGGCGTCACCACCAGCAGCGCGTTCATCCGTTCGATGGGGACGATCTTGAGGATGCCGGTGATCGGGCTCGTGTTGCGATCACCGACGATCTTCTCGACCTCGGTCATCACCTGCTTGACGTCCGAGTTCTGCAGCACGAACAGGCCCGCCGACATGCCCGCCATCCAGTCGATGTCGAACATGTCGATGGTGTCCATCAGGTGGCGCAGTTCACGCTCGGTACCCGAGAGGATCAGCAGGTTGCGCAGCTCGTCCGGGCGCACCGCCTGCGCATCCTTCGCAAAGGGCTCGAGCAGCCGCAGCATCTCGCGCACGCCGACGTAGCGCAGCGGCACGATCTGCACCGAAAACCCCGGCGGCAGCGCCCGCGACGAGTTGCCGAGCTGCGGCGTGATGTTGCCACGGACCGCGGCCGCCTGCGGCACCACCATGTAGATGCCGCCGCTTTTCACCATCGTCGCGCCGTTCATCCGCAGCAGCGTTTCCAGCGTGGCAGGCAGCGCATCGCGCGGAATTCCCGACGACGTGCGGATGGTGACGGTGCCGCCTACCGCCGGGTCTATGGTGTAGGTTTCGTTGAGGATGTCGCCCAGGATATTGCGCACGACTTCGCGCAGGTCCGCTCCTTCGAAGTTGAGCACCACGCCGCCGCCGACGGACTGCACCGCCGGACCCCGCGGCAACCCGCCGCCGGACTCCTGCCCGCGCACGACGACGCCTGTTCCGCGGTAGAGGCGTGAATTCGCCGCATTCGTTGCCGCCATGGTTGCCTGCATCGCCGGCGAGAACTCGGCAGAGCTGGGGCTCAATGGTCGCGGGACAGGTGGCTCGGCCGGCAGCGGTGGCGGCGTCTGGCAGCCCGCCACCTGCAGGAGCAGCGCGCCGGCGGTCGCCGCGCGAAGGAGCATTCGTTTGATCATTGTTGTTATCGGTTGCCTGTCAGTGGGGTGCCGTCGCCACCCGCTGCAGGATCGGCTGCCCGGCGGCGATTATCGCAATGAAGCGGCGGTGGCGTCATCGGCGCGGCTGCTGATAGCGTCGGTAGACATCCTGCCATGCCGGATCGGCGCTCTGTTGTGCGGCGGACGGCGCCGGCATGGTCGGAGCCGCTACCGGGGCACTAGGGGCCACTGGTATCGGCGCGCCCGGCGGCAAGCCTTGCGCCGCGACTTCGGCGGCGCGTGCGGCGCGGCGGCGTTCGGCCAGGACATCCGCGACGTTACGGACGGCCGGCGGCGTGGCGGGCGGAACGGCCGCCGTGGGCATGGCGCCGGTCGAGATCGGTCTGCCGGCGGCCCCGGCGACCACCGGTTGCACGGTGGTTTTCGGGCCGGTGGCCAGCTTGAGCGCCAGCTCCTCGCTCTCTTCGCCCAACGTCAGGCGAACGCGGTCGGGCCGAATTTCGGCGACGACCATGCCATTGATCGTTTCCCCCTGCAGGATCCGCCGCGACTTGCCACCTGCAGTTTCGCGCAGGAAAGCGATCGCCTTGCCATCGACCATCAGCGTGCCCGAAAGCGCGAACTGGCCGCGCTGCATCCTGGGTGTGGCCGTCTGCGCCAGCGCCGTCGGTGCCGGCCGGCGGGTCGGGTTGAACAGCGTGCGCAGGACGGCCTCGTGTTGACCATCGGCCGTGGCGGCCGGCCGGAGCTCCGGCAGCAGCTTGAGCGTCAGCGGCGGCGCGACGGTGGCGCTCTCCGCCGGCGGCTCGCGCAGCAGCGCACGACCCCAGTCGACCTGCCACAGAATCGCCATCGCCAGCAGAGCGATGGGAACGATCCAGACCCACCAGCCGCGCAGCGTCGAGTGCAGCGTATTCATTTCACCCCTGACGGCGCCGGCTCGGGCTTGGACACCTCGGGATAGGCCAGCGCCGAAACGTCGAGCTGCACGTTGTTCTCGGGCTCCTGTCCGGCTGCGGGCTTGAAACCGCGAAAGGCGTTCAGCGGACGAATGGTCAGGTTGTCGACGACCAGGTACGGCACCTGGGCTTCGAGCGCCCGCAGGATCCGGGAAAGTGCCGGCATGGTCGCGAAGAATTGCACGTTCACCGTCATCTGCTTGAAGTTGCCGTCGTCGCGCGGCCCCGGATTCTGACTGGTGCTAATACGGCCACCGTTGGCCTCGATCGTGCCACGCACGAGATCGGCCAGTTCCGCTGCAGCGAGGTTCGGCGCGGTGTTCTTGAGGTAAAACAGCCGGCCATCCTTCTCTTTCATGATTTCCAGTGCCCGGCGCAGTTCCGGCGCCTGCGCCGCCACGCGGCGATAGCGTTCGAGGCGGTCGCTCAAGTCCTCGATGGCACGATCATAGTGGCGATGCAGCAGCAGGATGGGGGCCAGCAGCAACGCCAGCACAATCAGCACGACCGCAACCAGCAGCGTAACGGCCGCGGCACGTTGCTGCGCCGGCGACAGTCGGGCGGCGAACTCGGGTGTCATGGCTTGCGCGGCGGGCCGTCGGCCGGAGGCATCGGCGCGGCTGCGGGTGCGGGCATCGACGCGGCGGCGGGCGGTGGAGGTGCTGTGGCCGACGGTGGTGTCGCGACTCCCGGCGCGGGGGACGACGGCGCGGAAGGCACCGAAGCCGTCATGTCCGCGACCGCCAGTGCCAGCGGCTCCGGCAGCACACTCGGCTTCAACTGCGCGCCCAGGTCAAAAATTTCACCGGGTCCAGGCTGGATCTTGGTCGTCGGTCCGCGCTGTGCCGCTTGCGCGAAGAGCTGCGATTCCTCGAACAGCGGCACCAGGCGTCCCGCATTGGCGGTCTCGCCGCGAACCAGCAACTCGCGCTGCGCTTCCTTGCCCTTGACCACGCTTTTGAGGTCGAACTGCGTGAGCCAGGTGTCGTCCGGCATCAGTTTGCTCACCGCGTCTATCACCGTCAGCGCGTCCGGGAATGCATGCTTGCGTTGGAGCGCGTGATTGTAGTCGCCGACGCGCGCGTTCAACTCGGTGCGCAGCGTTTCGGAAACGGCGGCGCGTCCGCGCGCCTGGTCCGCGAGCGCCGCGAGCTGCAGCACATAGTCGCGCTTTTGCCAAAGCGGAATGGTAACGGCCGCGAGCGCCATCACCGCGAGCAGCAGCAGCGGCATCCACAGCTGCCAGCGTCCCCAGACCGACTTCGATGCACGGGCCTCGTCCGGCAGCAGGTTGAGCCTGGAGCGCGCCGCGCTGGCCGGCGGCTCCGGCACCACCGCCGCGACGTCGGACCCCCAGGCGGCGACGTGGCGCAGCGCAGAATCGACGATCGCCCGCCGAACCGCCGCCAGATCGGCGGTCACCGTGTTGCGCCCGGTGTCGCGGTCGACGATCACCGCGTCAAAGTACAACTCGTCGGATTTGAAAGGCGTGTGCCGATCGAGGTCGTAGGCCAGCGCCTGCCGCAGGTTTTCCTCGACCGCGGCGGGCAGGACGACTTTCTTGCGCAGCACATCCGCAGCCGGAAGGCTGATCACCACGCGCGTCGGACCCGCTGGCCCACCGTAGGCGATGCGCGCCAGCGGCGCGAGCGCCGCGCGGCCGGCCGCGGCGACCGCCGCCGCGTCTGCGGTCAGCGGGACCGTCGCCGCTTGTGTCATCACCGGCATCGCACCGTCCATCCCGGGTCGCCAGAGCGTTGCATGGTCTCCGGCGAAAACGATCGTCGGGCGCATCCGGCGTCGCGCGAGCGCCGCCCGCGGTGCTGCGGGAACGATGGCATCGAGCTCTTGCGTCCACCACGCCCAGAACCCGGCGACGCCCAGTCGCCGCGCATATTCGCGCATGCGAACTCGCAGCCGGATGTGCGTCAGTTCACTGGCGGCCATTGGCGCTCTTCGAATCGGGTCGGTCGTTACCCGGTGCGGAATCGATGGTCACAGGCGCATCCACCGTCGTTCCTTCCTGCCAGCTCAACGTGAGCAATGGCCTGCGGCCATCACCTGAAGGCCGCACGACAGCGTCGCGGGCGAAGGTTACACCATCGGCCGCAGTCGCCACCGTCCGGATCCGCCAGACCGGGACGGCACCGGCCGCGAAGCCGGAAGCCGGAGGAAACGGCGGCACCGGCAGCTTCGACGCCAGCGCCGCGGCGCGTTGCTGCAGATAGGCGTCGACGGCTTCCGGCGTCGCGTTGGGCAGGGCCAGCAGCACGTCGCGCGGGGCGGTGGTCGCGTTGATGCCGGGTTGTCGTGATTGCACGGTCAGCGTGTTGGCGATGCGCGCATAGAGCGGCGGCGTCATGCCCATGACGCGCGCCAGTTCGGCGACGGTCTCGAACGGCGCATTGGTCGGCTTTTGTTCGAGTCCGGCGGCGCGGTAGTCGGCCTCCTCGGCGCCGTTCGGGCGCCGGTTGTCGTCCGGGTCGCGCCAATCGGCGATGGCATCGACGATGCGTGCGGCCGTTTCCGCATCGGCGCCGCCGACGTGCTCGAGCAGGCCGCGCAATAGCATCTCGGGGGCGGAGTTGATGTCGATTCGGGCCGACTCGTCGACGGCAGTGGCGACGATCCCGACATCGCCGTCGCGCCACGTGTGCGGCATCCCGTCACTCGCCCAGGCCGTCGGGTAGCGTGGCCGCGACAACTCGAAGGCCATGCGCTCGATGCCGCCGTCGGCCGCCGCACGCGCCTGCGCCAGCGACAGCGCGTTGCGCGCCGTCAACGCTTCACTGTGCATCGAGAACGCAAAGCCGCTGGCGATCACCGTCAACATGATGGTCAGCCAGAGCACGAGGATCAGCGCAATGCCGTCCTGGCGCGCTGCTCCTGGCCCGGCGCGGCGTCTGCCGGTGATGCCAGAACCGTCGGGACATTTCACCCTAAACCCCCACACACTGTATGCGAATCGTGTCCCACGCGCGGCAGCCTGCCTCCGGCGCGGCGCGTGGTGCGATCACCAGAGGCGGCCACGGCTGACCCTGACGTGGCGTGACTTCGATCTGGATCAGAACCGGCAGCCGTTGCGTATCGTCCCAGAGCCCACGCCATGTCGGCGCCATGTCGAGTGCCGCGCCCTTGTCGCGGCCGTAATAGGAAATCTCGATCGACTTGATGTCATCGGCGAGCACCGAGGTCTCGGCGCCGGCGAAGGTCGGCATCGCCAGCGCGTTGACGTCGGGAATCGCGCGCTCCAGGACCAGCGCGGTCTCGCGCTTGCCCGGCACGGGCGCCACCTTCAACCGGTAGTACCACATCCCGCCCAGGCCGACGCGGCCAGGCAACGGCGCGGTGAATCGCAGATCGTCGCGCGTGCCACCGAACAGCAGCGGGAACTCGGCGATCTTGCGCATCCGCTGCGGATGCTGTGCGGTGAGTTGCGTGCGCAGGAAGTCACCCGCCAGACGCATGCCCGACGTCGCCTGCGCCTTCTCCTCGCCGGCGTCGACGCTGCGGCCGGCAAGCCGCAGCGAGCCGAAGAGAACGGACGAGATGAGCGCCAGCAGGCTGAGCGCGATCAGGAGCTCGATCAGCGTGAAGCCGGTGGCAATGCGTCGCATCACACGGGATTCCGCGGGCCCATACGCACGGTCGCCAGCGACAGCTTGCGTTCGCGCCCGTCGCTGCCTTCGAAACTGACGTCGACGGTGATCCGGTACAGACGCGACGCCAGCGCCTCGGAGGCGCGCTCCAGATCGGGGTCGATCTCGGGCAGGACCTCGAACGCCACGCGCGACTCCCAGCGGATGCGGCCGGAAGCGCCGGTACCGCGATCGGAAGTCTCGCGCAGTGGCTGCGCGCCTGCGGCAGCTTCGAGCTGCGACTCGGCCACCAGCAACGCGCGGCTGTATTCCTCTGCCGCCGAAGCATTGGTCAGCGACGCCGAGAACAAGCGAAACAGCGCGGTGGCGACGAGCGCGAGGATGACGAAGGCCGCGAGCACTTCGATCAGCGAAAAGCCGGCGGCGGAGCGGGGGCGGCGCATGATCATCGCTGGATTCGTCTTCAATCGAGGATCGCGACGCGGCCGGTCAGCCAATCGACGTCGACCTCGTATTTGCGCTCGCCCGACCCCAGCGTGATGCGGCCGCCGTTGCTGCCGCCGTCCGGGTAGAAACGGATCGAACCGATGTTCGCGTCGACCAGGTCGCGCTGCGCGGTGAAAAGCTTCAATTCGACGTCGCGCGGCAACGCGTGCTCCTGCGCGGCGCGGTCGACCTTGAAGCGGCGGCCGGCGAGGTCGAGAACCAGAAAAGTCTCGCGCCGCTGCGAGACGGCCTCGCTGCGCGCAAGGCGCAACCCGGACGCGAGCTGCCTGGCTGCGCTTCGAAGTTCGGAGTTCGAAGGGCCGCCGGAGAGAACGGGAATGACAACAGCCGACACCATCGCGATGATCATCAGCACGATCAGCAACTCGAGCAACGACACGCCTGCGGCACGACGCGGCAGCCGCGTTTGTGCCACGCCGTCAATAGCTCGTGATGTCCTTGTTCGGACCATCGCCGCCTTCCCTGGCGTCGGCGCCATAGGAAATAATCTCGTAGGCCCCCTTCGTGCCCGGGGATGTGTACTTGTATTCGTTGCCCCACGGATCCTTGGGGGTCGACGCGCTCTTCCAGTAGGGGCCGTTCCAGTTGGTCACACCCGACGGAGCGGTGATCAACGCCTGCAACCCCTCCTGCGTCGTTGGATAGCGGCCGACCTCCAGCTTGTACAGGTCGAGCGTCTGGCCGATCTGGTTGATTTCGATCTTCGCCGCATCGCCCTTCGCCTTCTCACCCTTGCCCAGGAAATTGCCGCCGACGATGCCCATCACGATGCCGATCAACACCAGCACGACCAGGATTTCGATCAGCGTCATGCCGCGCATCGCGCGGCGCTCCGTATGCCGTTGTTTCATGTTCCCTTTTCCCTGTTGTCGCCCGGGCCCGACATGCGGCGCTCCGCCGGCCGGTACTCGTCGAAGATATAAGACGCGCGATCAGACCACGAGTTCGCTCATGCCCATTACGCCCAGCAAAATCGAGAAGACGATGCCGCCGATCAGCACCGCGAGACCGAGGATGAGCGCCGGTTCGAGCACGGCCAGGAAGCGCTTGATCGCAGCCTGCACTTCGCGGTCGTAGACGTCGGCGACGCGCGCGAGCATCTCCTCGAGCTTGCCGGATTCCTCGCCGACCAGGATCATCTGCGTGGCGAGCCGCGGAAACAGGCCGGTTTCGGCCAGCGGCCGGCCGAAGCCCTTGCCTTCGCGCAGCTTGGCGATCACGCCTTCGAGCGCACCCGCCAGCACCGAGTTGCTCAGCGTTTCCTTGACGATGGCGATGCCGGAGAGCAGCGTGACGCCGTTGGCGAGCAGCGTGGCCAGCGTCCGGCCGAACCGCGCCGTCTCGACCTTGGCGATCAGGTCACCCAGCAGCGGTGCCGTGAGCATCCGGCGATCGCGAGCGAGGCGAACGGCGGGATTGCGACCGCGGCGTCGAAACCAACCGATGCCGACGACCACGCCCACGAGCAGCGCCCACCACCAGGCGCGCATGAACTTGCCGACCGCGACCACGACCAAGGTCGGCAGCGGCAGCGCACGGCCCGCCTGCGCGAACGTCGTCTCGAACTGCGGCACTACCCACACCAGCAGCAGCGCGACCGAAACCATCGCGACGCCGATCAGGATCACCGGATAGATCAACGCCGACTTGACCGACTCGCGCAACTCCTTGTTGCGCTCCATGGTGTCGGCCAGGCGCTGCAGCACGACGCCCAGCGCGCCGCCGGCTTCGCCCGCACGCACGATGTTGACGTAGAAGCGCGAGAAAACCTGGCTCCTCGAGTCCAGCGCCTGCGACAGCGCCTTGCCGCCGCGCACATCGTCGCGCACCCCCTGCAACAGATCGGTGACCGCAGGCGTGGGTGCCAAGCCAATCAGGATCTCGAGCGCGCGATCCAGCGGCAGACCGGCGCGGAGCAGCGTCGCCAGTTCGCGCGTGATCGCGAGCAGCTGGTCGCCGGTCACGCTCCGCGATTCGAAGAAGCGGCGGCGCCGGTTGGTGCTGGCGCCGGGCGCCGTGCCCGCCGGACGCGTGGCACCCGCGGCATGCGCGATCTGCATCGGCATCAGGCCCTGGTCACGCAGACGGTCGACGATCTCGTTCTCGTTGGCGGCGTCGAGCTCGCCGACGGCCAGTTCCCCGGCCGGATTGACCGCGCGATAGCGGAAGACGGGCATCGGCGTCTTCAGGCCTCGCGCGTGACGCGAAGCACCTCCTCGAAGGTCGTGGCGCCGGCGAGCGCCTTGCGCATCCCATCCTCGTACATCGAGACCATGCCTTCACGCTGCGCTTCGGCCTTGAGCTCGTTGGAATTCGCGTGCCTCATCACCAGACTGCGCAGCGGATCGGACATCGGCAGCATTTCCAGAATGCAAAAGCGGCCCAGGTAGCCGGTGTTGCTGCACTGCGCGCAACCGCGGGCATGGTGGAGCGTGACGACCGAGTCGCCGGCAAGCTTGGCGAGTCCCAGCTGCGCGACCAGTTCCGGCAACGCCTGGTAAGGTTCCTTGCAGTGCGGGCACAGCTTGCGCACCAGCCGTTGCGCGAGGATGCCGATGACCGTCGACGTCAGCAGGTAGTCGTCGATGCCCATGTCGAGCAGCCGGTTCACCGTCGACGCGGCGTCGTTGGTATGCACGGTCGACAGCACCAGGTGGCCGGTCAGCGCAGACTGCACGGCGATCTGCGCGGTCTCCAGGTCGCGGATTTCGCCGATCATGATGACGTCCGGATCCTGCCGCACGATCGATCGCAGCGCCTTGGCGAAGGTCAGCTCGATCTGCGGCTTCACCTGGATCTGGTTGATGCCGACCATCTGGTACTCGACCGGATCCTCGACGGTGAGGATCTTCACGTCGGGCTGGTTCAGACGATCGAGCGCCGTGTACAGCGTGGTCGTCTTGCCCGACCCGGTGGGTCCGGTCACGAGCAGGATGCCGTGCGGCTGCATCAGGACGTCGAGGAACGAGGCCAGCGTGTCTTCGGCGAATCCCAGCTTCTCGAAGTCGAGCGCGACGCCGCCCTTGTCGAGAATCCGCATCACGACCGATTCGCCGTGCATCGTCGGCACCGTCGACACCCGCAAGTCGATCTCCT
>JADYZP010000069.1 GCA_020853025.1 Burkholderiales bacterium | reverse complement strand
CTTGTTGATCGTCTCGATCATGTGCACCGGAATGCGGATGGTGCGCGCCTGGTCGGCGATCGAGCGGGTGATCGCCTGCCGGATCCACCACGTCGCATAGGTCGAGAACTTGTAGCCGCGGCGGTATTCGAACTTGTCGACGGCCTTCATGAGGCCGATGTTGCCTTCCTGGATCAGGTCCAGGAACTGCAGGCCGCGATTCGTGTATTTCTTGGCGATCGAGATCACGAGGCGCAGGTTGGCCTCGGTCATTTCACGCTTCGCCTTGCGCGCCCTGGCCTCGCCGGTGGACATCTGCTTGTTGATCTCCTTCAAGTCCTTCAAGGGGATCATCACGCGTTCCTGCAGGCTAATGAGCTTTTGCTGCTGCTCGACGATCGCCTGCCGGTACTTGGCGAGTTGCTCGCTGTAGCCGTGGTGCGCGGCGACCTCGCGGTCGATCCAGCGCAGCGACGTCTCGTTGGTCGGGAACATCTTGATGAAGTCGGCGCGCGGCATGCCGCCCTTGTGCACGACCAGGTCCTGGATCTTGCGCTCGGTCTGGCGGATGTTGTCGACCTCGGTGCGCACCGAATCGCACAGCCGCTCGACCTGACGGGCGGAAAAGCGGATCTGCATCAATTCGGCCGAGATCTTGCGCTGGAAATCGAGATACTTGGGCGCCTTGTGACCTTCCTTGGTCAGCACGACGAGCATCCGCGCGAACAGCTTGCGGATCGTCAGGAACTTTTCCAGCGCGGCAACCTTCAGGCGCTCGAGGTTTTCGCTGGCGATGGCGCCGGCGTCAGCCTCGTCGTCCTCGGAGTTCTCGTCGTCGCCCTCGTCGATCGCCGACAGTTCCTCGTTGAAGTCCATCAGGCCGTCGACCAGGTCGTCGATCTTCAGCTCGTCCTTCTCGATCTTGCCGGCGAGTTCCAGGATGTTGGCGACGGTCATCGGGCAGGCCGAGATCGCCATGATCATGTGCTTCAAGCCTTCCTCGATCCGCTTGGCGATTTCGATCTCGCCTTCGCGGGTCAGGAGTTCGACCGAGCCCATCTCGCGCATGTACATGCGCACCGGGTCGGTGGTGCGGCCGAACTCGGAATCCAGCGTCGAGGCGGCGGCTTCGGCTTCCTCCTCGACGTCCTCGGCAGGCACCGAGGCCGGCGCTTCGGACATCAGCAACGTCTCGGCGTCCGGCGCCTCGTCGTAGACCTGGATGCCCATGTCGCCGATCATCGAGATCACGCCTTCGATCTGTTCGGCGTCGAGGATGTCATCGGGCAGGTGATCGTTGATCTCGGCGTAGGTCAGGTAACCGCGCTCCTTGCCGAGCACGATCAGCGTTTTCAGCCGACGCTTGCGCGCTTCGACGTCCGCCGCGGTGAGCACGCGCGGCGCCACGTCGGCATGCTTGCCGTTCTTGCCTTTGCGAGTGGCGGCGTCCTCGGCGCGCTTGCCGGCGAGCTTGGCCGCGATTTCGCCCGCGGTCGGCTTACGGGCGGCCGCGAGCGCGGCCGCTGCGGCCTTGACCGCCGAGGCACCCTTGACCGCCGAGGCGCCCTTGACCGCTGGCATGCCTTTGGCCGCCGGCGCGCCCTTGACCGCTGCCGCTTTCAATGCCGTCTGTCCCTTGGTCGCCGGCGTGGCCTTGACCGCTGCCACTTTCAAGGCCGTCTGTCCCTTGGTCGCCGGCGTGGTCTTGACCGCAGCCGGCTTCGTGGTGCGCCTGGCCGCCGATACACGCTTGCCGTTGACCAGCTTCGAAGTAGTCACACTCTTCTTCGCCGGCTGCACCCGGGACTTGGCAGAAACCTTGGGCTTTGGGATCGGCTTTTTCGCTGCCGGTTTGGCCTTGGGCGCCGCCTTTTTCGCCACCGTCGCCGCTGTTTTCTTCGCCGCCGGTTTCCGGGCTGCAGGGCGCGGCGGCGTCCTGGCGGCCGGCTTGGCGCTCACGGCCTTCTTCCTGGCGGCGCCGGCACCCTTGACCGCGACCGCTTTGCGCGTTTTCCGCGACCTAAGTGCCGACCCGGCTTTGGTTCTGGCCTTCGGCGAGGTCTTGCGGGAGGGCTTCGCGGGCTTCTTGGCCATGGTCATCCTTAGTCGGAAACGGTACTGCGCCCGGCGTGAAGAATCGGCGCACTCGCGGGCGCGGCGCGCCCATTGCTTAACGCACATGGAGGCGGCACGGGAAAACCTCAAATGATATCACGAGGAGGAGGGTCATCGGATGGCCCATCGTCGGCGTCGGCCGCACCCTGCGCTCTCGCTTCGCTCGTTCGCTGCCTGACGTATTGGAGCTGCCGGACGCGCTGATCTTCTTCCGGCACCGTGGTCGACCCGTTGGGCGCAGGAGCCGGCATGCCGCTGCGGCGCGCCTGCTGCCACCAGCGGGCGAGTCCTTCGTGCACTTCTGCCGCGATGGCCTGATCGTCCAGCCGCTGGTCCTCCGCCGCGGCCAGCGCCGACGCCAGGACCTGCGCATGCGCGGTATCGGCAAAGGCCTGGAGGACGCCAGCGGTGGTCAGCGTGTCTTCTGCGCGCGCGCAGAAGACCACCAGGGCAGACAGCGTGGCGGCCTCCGAGGTTCCGTCTTCGGGCCGGGGAAACTCCATGCTTCGAACCAGCGCCGGCTGCAGCAACAGGCCACGGATCAGCAGCCGCAACAGCGACGGGGGTCTTCGTACCGGCCCGCGGCCGAGCGGCGGACGGCTGCCTGGGCGAATGCCGTCCGGCGCGCCACGGTCACGCCGATGGGGCGGGCCGCCGTCGCCGGTCGCCGCTGCTGCCAGCAGGCCGCGCAGCTCGGCCTCCGGCAGACCGGAGACCTCCGCCACTCGCTTGCGAAGAATCGCCGACAGCACCGGCGCCGCGATTTGTGCCAGCAGGGGTCGCGCCGCGGCGACCAGCGCCGCCCGGCCTTCGGAAGAGTTCGGTGGATGCCGCGCCGCCAGCTCGAAGAGCAGGAACTCGGACAGCGGGATGGCGCTGTCGACCGCGCGCTCGAAGGCAGTCCTGCCTCGCTGCCGGATGAAATCGTCCGGATCCTCGCCGTCCGGCAGGAACAGGAACCGCGCGTCCTTGCCATCCGCCATCTCCGGCAGCGTGTTCTCCAGCGCGCGCCATGCCGCCTTGCGGCCCGCGGCGTCGCCGTCGAAGCAGAACACGACGCAGTCGGTCAGGCGGAACAGCTTCTGCGCGTGCACCGGCGTCGTGGCCGTGCCCAGTGTGGCCACTGCATATTCGACGCCATGTTGCGCAAGTGCCACGACGTCCATGTAGCCCTCGACGACGACGACCTTGCCGGCATCGCGGATGGCATTGCGCGCGAGGTAGAGTCCGTAGAGCTCGCGACCCTTGGAAAACACCGGCGTTTCCGGCGAATTGAGGTACTTGGGCTCGCCGGTGCCGAGCACGCGGCCGCCAAAGCCGATCACGCGGCCGCGGGTATCATGGATCGGAAACATCACGCGGTCACGGAAGCGGTCGTAACGCTTGCCCGCATCGCCGCCGATGACGAGGCCGGCGGCTTCGAGCGCGGGATCGTCGTACTTCGGAAAGACCGCCGCGAGGCTCTGCCAACCGTCGGGCGCATAGCCGACGCCGAACCGTACCGCCACCTCGCCGGTCAGTCCACGCGACTTCAGGTAGTCGATCGCCTGCGGCGCATCCTTCAGTTGGGCACGAAAAAACTTTGCAGCCGCGAGCAGCATTGCGTTCAGGTCGGCGACCACCTCGCGGCGCTCGCGGTCGCCGGCACTCTCGACGCGCGGAACCTCGAGCCCGGCGTCGCGCGCCAGTTCCTCCACCGCATCGGGAAAGCTGCGGCCGACGTGTTCCATCAGGAAGCCGATGGCGGTGCCATGCGCGCCACAGCCGAAGCAGTGGTAGAACTGCTTGGTCGGGCTGACCGAAAACGACGGCGTCTTTTCGCTATGGAACGGACAGCAGGCGACGTAGTTGGCGCCGGCCTTGCGCAACGGAACGTGACGGTCGATCACCTCGACGATGTCCACCCGCGAGAGCAGCGTCTGGATGAAATCGTTGGGGATCATCGCCGTCGCGTTCGAGCACTCGCGGCCTGGGTCAACGCGCGAGCCTGCCCTTGACCTTCGCCGAGACGGCCGTCATGTCGGCACGGCCGGCGAGGCTGGCTTTCAACTGCGCCATTACGCGGCCCATGTCGGCAGGGCCGGCGGCGCCCGTACCGGTGATGGCGTCGTCGACCATGGCGTCGATTTCGGTGTCTGAAAGCGGGCGGGGCAGATACTCCTGCAGCACCGCGAGTTCGGCCTCCTCGATCGCCACCAGGTCTGGCCGCTTGCCAGCCGTGAACTGCGTGATCGAGTCGCGCCGCTGCTTGACCATCTTGTCGATGACCGCCAGCACGTCGGCATCGGCGAGTTCTCGCCGCTCGTCGATCTCGCGCTGCTTGATGCCGGCCTGCAGCAGGCGGATCGTCGACAGCCGCGCCGCATCCTTCGCGCGCATGGCGTTCTTCATGTCCTCGGTGATGCGGATTTTCAGCGGCATGGTCCGGAACCTTTCGCTGTAGCTCTAGCGGGTCAAGCGCCTCAAAGCCGTACATGCCCGCAGACTCCCGCGAAAAACAAAAAGGGGCGAATCGCTTCGCCCCTCCTGCGGGTACCGCGTGCGCGGATGCGCCGTCAGAACAGCTTGGGCGGCAGCTGCTGGCTGCGGATGCGCTTGTAGTGGCGCTTCACCGCCGCGGCTTTCTTGCGCTTGCGCTCGGCGGTCGGCTTTTCGTAGAACTCACGTGCGCGCAGCTCGGTCAGCAGGCCCGTCTTCTCGATGGTGCGCTTGAAACGGCGAAGCGCGGCCTCGAAGGGCTCGTTTTCGCGGACACGGACGCTCGGCATCTTGCTTGATCCTTGGTTGGGTTGCTTGGCTTGGTTGGTGCAATGGCTGAAGGGATTCGCTTGGCGCACTCGCGTGCCGCAAGCTGGTTCCGCGACGTCATGTGCGGTTGCCGATCCTCGACAATCAGAAACTATAATCGATTCCAGGAGATTCGGCAAGGCCCTGTATCATTGGCCTTTTTGTCCACCCCTCCATGCGCGTACTGGGCATCGAGACCTCCTGCGACGAGACCGGAGTCGCCGTTTACGATTCGACGACCGGGCTGCTCGCGCACGCGCTGCATTCGCAGGTCGCGATGCATCGGGACTTCGGCGGCGTGGTACCCGAACTCGCCTCCCGCGATCACGTGCGGCGGGTGATCCCGCTCATTCGGCAGGTCGTGGCCGATGCCGAAACGAGCCTGCGCGAACTGGACGGCATCGCCTATACGCAGGGGCCTGGCCTCGCCGGCGCCTTGCTGGTCGGCGCGGGTGTTGCCACCGCACTTGCCTATGCGCTCCGGATTCCCGCCGTCGGTGTCCATCATCTCGAGGGCCATCTGCTGTCGCCCCTGCTGGCGAGCCCGCGGCCGGAGTTTCCCTTTGTCGCGCTGCTGGTGTCGGGCGGCCACAGCCAGCTCTTCGACGTCGCCGGGGTCGGCGAGTACCGCTTGCTGGGCGACACGCTGGACGACGCCGCCGGCGAGGCCTTCGACAAGACGGCGAAGCTTCTGGGTCTGCCGTATCCGGGTGGTCCCGCGCTCGCGCAACTGGCGCAGCAAGGCACCGCCGGCGCGGTCAGGCTGCCGCGACCGATGCTCCGATCGGGCGACCTCGATTTCAGCTTCTCCGGTCTCAAGACCGCCGTGCTGACGCTGGCGCGCAAGGCAGCGGGCGGCGCACCGCCGGAAACGCTGCCGGCGGCGCGCCGTGCCGACATCGCATTGGAGTTCGAAAGCGCGATTGTCGACGTGCTGGAGGCGAAGTCGCTAGCGGCACTGGACGCCACCGGCCATCGGCAGCTGGTCGTCGCCGGTGGCGTGGGGGCGAACCGCGCGTTGCGCGGGCGCCTCGCCGCGGCCACCGTCCGGCGGGGCGCGCAGGTGTACTTCCCCGACCTTGCTTTCTGCACCGACAATGGCGCGATGATCGCACTCGTGGGCGCTTTGCGCCTCGCGCAAGCACGCGCCGGCGACAACGCGTTCTCGGTGCGTCCGCGCTGGGATCTGTCGTCGCTCACCTCATTGCCGGTGCCGCCAGAAACGCCAGTACATTGCGCGTGAATTCCCGCGGCGCTGCCGCGGGAAACGAATGCGCGGCGCGGTCCACCGCGACGTCGACGCTCGAGCAATCGGCATTGGGCGCGAAGCAGGAGCGGCTAGCGCCCGATTGCTCGTTCCTCGCCTTCGAGCAGGCGCCGGATGTTCGCGCGATGCCGCCAGAACAGGAGCAGGCAGACGGCGACCATCGCCCATGACGTCGGCGTGTTGTCGAAGAAGTGGAATGCCCCCAGCGGCAGCAGGACCGCCGCGGTCAACGCGGCCAGCGACGAGATCTTGAAGCCGACCATCATGATCGTCCACACGACCAGCAGCGCGAGGCCGAGTGGCCAGTGCAGTGCGAAGGCGATGCCGGCCGCGGTGGCCACACCCTTGCCGCCCTTGAAGCCGTGGAAGACCGGGTACAAGTGTCCGAGGAACACCGCGAGCGCCGCCGCAGGAACGGTCCACTCCGGCGCGCCGGTTGAGGTTGCAAGCCACTGCGCGACGACGACGCCGAACCAGCCTTTGACGCCGTCGCCGGCAAGCGTCAGCAGCGCGGCGAGCCGATTGCCCGTGCGCAGGACGTTGGTCGCACCTGGGTTGCCCGAGCCGTAGGCGCGCGGGTCCGGAAGGCGAAACGCGCGGCTGACGACGACGGCGAACGAGACCGAGCCGATCAGATAGGCGCCAGCGATGATGAAAGCGGCGGCGGACAAGGCGGTTCGTGGAGGGGAGCGCGGGTTAGAATCGAGATCGATTCTAGCCCGGCGCCCGAGGCGCCGCCACACAAATCACCGATGCGAATCTCCGACGCAATAGCAAGCGGCACACGAACGCTGAGACCCTGACATGGACACGATCTTCATTCACGACCTGCGCGTCGAAGCGCGTATCGGCGTCTACGACTGGGAGCAGCACCTGCCGCAGACGATACGGCTCGATATCACGCTGGGTGCGCCGTCGGAGACGCCGTTTCACAGCGGCAAGATCGCCGATGCGCTCGACTACGCGAAGGTCGTGGAGCGGCTGAGGGCGTTTGCGAAGGACGCGCCGCCACCGCTGCTCGAGCGCTACGCCGAAAAAACCGCACAGCTTTTGCTCACCGAATATGGCGTGCCGTGGGTGCGCGTGCGGGTCGCCAAGCTGGGACAGCAGCCCGGCGTCAAGGAGCTGGGCGTCGAAATCGAGCGGCGCGCCTAGCCGCGGCATCGCGGTCGCCGTGCATCACCTCAGGCATACGCGACCATAGGCACCGACCACGGCTCCGGCCAGTGGATGCCGAAGCGCAGGCAGGACTCGGCGGCGACACGCAGGCACGAGAAGCCGGCAGCGCGAAACTCGCGCTCAAGCGCGGCGCCCGAGAACAGCCGCATCTCGAGCGTTGAACCGGGTCCGCCGTGGAACACGAGATCGGTGAACGATTGCTCGCGCCCGTCGTCCGTCCGGTTGGTCAGCGTCCACCTGCCGTTGTTCTCGGCCATCGACCAATCGTGCAGTTCCGGATAATGCTCGCGGGTGTCGCCTTCGGGTACGAAGGGCACGGTGAAGATGAACTTGCCACCGGGCTTGAGCATTCGCCGCGCGTTCTCGAAGGCGCGCGCAACCGGGGGCACCACGTGCTCGAACACGTCGCTGGCGATGACGAAGTCGTAGCGGCCCTCGCGCGCGGCGTCGATATTCGCGATATCGAGCCGCGGTTGCGTGTGGTAGTACGTGTTCTCGTAGCTGAACTTCTCCGCCAGCGGTCGTGCGTAGGCATCGGCATCGGAAAGCCCGAGGCCGAAGATGTCCTTGCGCGGTGCAACTTCGGGCAACGGCTGCGCACGGACGAGTACCTCCAGCGTCGTGAGATAGGCCATCGCGCGAAAGCGCACATTGGAGCCGCAGTGCGTGCAGCTCGGCGCCTCGCGCGACAGCTCGGTCAACGTTCCCGAGTTCGCGGTTCCGCAGAGATTGCAAACAAAGGGAATGCGCTCGCCCGGAGCGACATGCGCGGGATCGCCATCGGCATCGCCGCGCCAGCGGCGCCAGGCGCGGAAGCGCAGCATCTGGCGATGCGCGAACAGGTGTGCGGAAGCGAGTGGGTCGCGCAAGATGTACGGTGCAGTGGCTTCGCGAAAGGCGCGGCGATTGTACGCGAATCGGCGGCCTAGCCGCGCGGATGATGCTGCGCGTGCAGTTGCTTCAACCGCTCGCGCGCGACGTGCGTGTAGATGGTCGTCGTCGTGATGTCGGCATGGCCGAGCAGCAACTGCACGACGCGCAGGTCCGCGCCGTGGTTCAACAGGTGTGTGGCGAAGGCGTGGCGCAATACGTGCGGAGACAGTGCGGCCGCCGGAATGGTGGCACGAACCGCATAGCGCTTGATGAGCGCCCAGAAGGCCTGTCGCGTCATCGGCGCGCGTCGCGCGGTGACGAACAGGCTGTCGCTCCTGCCTTCGGCGGCGAGTTCCGGTCGCGCGTCGCGCAGATAGCGCTGCAGCCACGCCACCGCCTCGTCGCCCAACGGCACCAGCCGCTCCTTGCTGCCCTTGCCGAGCACGCGCACCACACCCATGTCGAGCGACACCTGCGCGATCTTGAGGCCGACCAGTTCCGACACCCGCAGTCCGGTCGCGTAGAGCGTCTCGAGCATCGCCCGGTCGCGCAGGCCCAGCGTGGAGGCGACCTCGGGTGCTGCGAGCAGCGACTCCACCTGTGCCTCGGACAGGAGCTTCGGGAGGCGGCGCGGCAGTTTCGGCGCGCGAACGCGGGCGGTCGGATCCTCGCGCATCGCGGCGCGCTCGACCTGCAGCCGGTAGAAGCGGCGCAGCGTGGAAAGGCGGCGCGCGACCGACGTCGCTTTCGCCTTGGCGCGAAACTGATCGGCGAGCCATGCTTCGACGTCGCCACGATCGGCCATCAGGAGGTCGCGGCTACCCAGCCATTGTGACCACGCGACGAGGTCGCGGCGGTAGCTCGCAAGCGAAGCCGCGGCCAGTCCGTCCTGGAGCCAGAGCTGGTCGCAGAAGCCGTCGATCAATCCGCTGCCGGCCGCGTCCACTTCATGCCCCGAAACGATAGCCTTCGTGGTGCAGCAGCCAACGCTTGATCGCGATCGGATCGCCGGCCCGAAGCGATACGGTGTGGCCATCCTGGCCGGATCGACCTACGCCCATGAATCCTCCGAGCGAGCCCTGCGCGCCGACGACGCGATGGCAGGGAATGACGAGCGCGATGCGGTTGGCGCCGCAGGCACCACCGACCGCACGCGGTGCGCTGCGCACCATGCGCGCAACCTCGCCGTAGGTGCGCGACTCACCCGGGGGGATGGTCGCAATCGCGTTCCACACGCGCTGCTGGAACGCGGTGCCGCCGGGGGCGAGCGCGACGCTGAACCGGTACTGCGGATCGGCCAGATAGCGCTCCAGTTCGCGTACGGCCTGTTCGGCAACGGCATCCTTCGGCGCCAGCGCGCGCTCGGATAGCGGCAGATACGCGAGTCGCGTGACGGCGTGGCCGTCGGTGCCGATGCCGAGCATTGCGAAAGGCGTGCGCAGTTTCGCCGAATATTCAATCCTGCGTTGGTCGTATCGTGTCACCTGTTCATCCCAATTGACTCTGGCGCGACAAGTGGTCGATATCTACCACAGACCCGGGACACGAGGTGAATGATCGGCGAGAACCACCGATCCGAGGGAAAGACTTACAGGATCACCCCAGAGTCGTCGCGTCCTTGTGGCTGACCGCGCCACGCACGACGATGTCCGGCGGCACTCGTGCCGGCCGCGGCAAGCCGAGGAACCTGTCGTACGTTTGTCGATCCGCCTTGTAGCAGGCGCAGGCGGCGATCTTCAGGCCCCGCCGGTCCAGCACCGTGATGTCGCCGCGGCGATACCGGATGAGGCCGCGATGCTGCAGGGCGCTTGCCGCCTTGGTGACGCCGACGCGGCGCACGCCGAGCATGAACGCCAGGAACTCCTGCGTGATGTGGAACGTGTCGGCGCGAGCTCGATCCTGCGTCATGAGAAGCCAGCGGGCGAGCCGCGACTCGACGACGTGAAAACGCGTGCAACCCGCCGACTGCGACAGCTGGGTAAGGTACACGTAGACGTAGCGATTGATCTCGCGTTGCAGCGCCGGCGTGCTGGCGAGCTCGAGGCAGAAGCGCTCGGCGTCCATGCGCAACGCGACGCCGGCGCCCTGAATCACCGCGCGAACCGGCGACATGTGTACCCCAAGGGCGAGCGGAACACCGAACAGGCCTTCGTCGCCGACGAGTCCGACCTCGACGTAATCGCCATCGCCGACCGCCATGATGAGCGAGATGATGGCGGTGACTGGAAAGAAGACGTGGCGCAGGCGCTTGCCCGGCGTGTACAGGATTTCCCCCATCGCGAGATCCACGCTTTCGCAGCCGGATAGCATGTGCTGCTGATCCCTGGCGGGGAGCGCCGTCAGCAGGCGGTTGGCTACGGGCTTGCGAGGCGTCGGTGACACGGAAGCTATCCTGGGGTCGGGAAGGGCGAAGTGTTCGCGGGCAGTGACAGGCCGCGATGGCGCAAAGCCGATGCGGGCGATGCGGTGGCGGATGCACGCTGGCAAAGGGCAGGCTACCGCCGGCGAAGGCGCACCGTCTGCGCGCTACCGCACACTGCGATGCGCGGCCTGCACCACGACGCCTCGTGGTTGCCGGGCGGGTGCGCTACTTGGGGACGTAAGGCAGCAGGCGGTCGAATTCCGTCTTGACCACCTGGTAGCACTCGCAGGAACGCGCTTCCAGTCCCCTTGCGGTCGATCACCGTGATCTTGCCGCGCCGATACCGGATGAGCCCGGCATGTGTTTCCGGACCCCTATCGCTTCGCGTCCTGGGCGGCATCCTGGATCTTCTGACCCGCCTTTTCGAGCTGCTTTCCCGCGCTTTCCAACGATTTGTCGATTTCCTTGCCCGCGCGCTCGACCGGACCTTCCTTCTTCTCGCATCCGGCAAGCCCGGTCATCAGAATCCCGACCGCCAGACAGGTGACGACTCCATTACGGATGCTGTCCATTTCCTTCCCCTTCCTGTGTTGACAAAAAATCATTCGCCCAGCAACTCCGCCATCGGCTGCAGTTCTTCCACGTGCTCGGCCACCACTTTCACGATGACGATGATCGGGATGCTCAGCAGCATTCCCCACACGCCCCACAGCCATCCCCAGAACAGCAGCGATACGAACACGGCGGCCGCGTTCATCCGCGCAATACGTCCGGTCATCCAGGTGGTCACGAACGTCCCGACGAAGGTGGCGATGGCGAGCGACGATCCCGCCACGAGCAGCACCATGGGAAAGGAATCGAACTGGATGAATGCGGCCATGCCGGCGCCGATCGCCGTGACGCCGGGGCCCAGATACGGAACGACGTGGAACAGCGCCGCGGTGACCGCCCACGCGCCGGCATTGTCGAGGCCGATAAGGGAGAACGCGATCCACACCATCAAGCCCACCAGGGCATTGGTGACCAGCATCATGAACAGGTACTTCTGGATGGAGCCGTTGATGTTGTCCAGGATTGTGACGGTGACCTTCTTCTGCGAAAGCGTCGGTCCGGCGAGTCGCACGAGCTTCCGCTTGAAGGTGTCGCCGCCCACCAGCAGGAAGAAGGCGAGAAATAGCACCATCGCCGCCTGGCCCACCGCCCCCATGGCACCCTTGGACCCGGCCCAGAAAAAGTCGCCGAGCTTGAACGTCGGCTGCTCGATCACGACGCGCGTCGCGGCCTGCCTTGCCGCTGGGGGTGCGTCGGTTGCTTGCGCCGCGGCCTTCTCCACCGCTGTCGCCGCGCTCTGCATCTTCTGCATGTTGCCGAGCTGGCTGCTCTTCAGCCGCGCGAGTCCCGCGGAGAACTTGCTCGCGGCCTCGGGCAACTGCGCGACGATCCTCTGCATCTGGCCGCGCAACGCGTAGGCACCCAGGCCGGCGCCGCCGACGACGATCAGCATCACGACGAGCGTGGCAACCACGCGCGGCAGTCGGATGCGCTCGAGCCATGTGACGGCGGGATTCAGCGTGTAGGCCACCAGGATGCCGACCAGTAGCGAGATGACGAACACCTTCGCCCACTCCAGCACCACGATCACGGCGATCACGGCAATGACGGCGAGCGCGAGGCTGCGCGCCTCGACCGGAATGCGGATCGCGGGGACGCCTGGCGCCGCCGTCAGCGCAGGCTCGGCCGCATCGTCAACGGCGAGCGCGCGCTCGGGACCCATCGCGAACCCCGCGCGGTTGGTGAAGCGATGCGCTCGACCGGATCACAGGCGTCCCATCAGGAACAGCACGATGACGATGACCAGGATCACGCCCACGGCGCCGCTTGGACCGTAACCCCAGCTGCGGGCATGCGGCCACGCCGGCAGCACGCCGAGCAGCATCAGGATCAGGACAATCAGCAGGATCGTTCCGAGGCTCATGGATTTTCCTTGGTTCGTGGCCGCCGCGGTGCTCGGGCGGGACAGTACCGCCGCAGACGCAGCGGTACCGGTGTATGCGAAATACTAGAGGTGGCGCGCTGCCGGGTCTGTGCGCTAGCGAACGCTGTTTGATGCGTCAGCGCACAAAAATGGCAGGAATGACCGGCCTTTGCGCCGGTCATTCCTGCCTGGGCTAACCGCCTCCCGCGGCGGGAGCCCGGGGAGACGGGTCTGGATGGGTACGGCCCGACGGCGCGGGCGGTCAGGGCGAGGTCGCCGACATCCGAATGGGCGAGTGGTTACCGTCGTCGTGTTCCCAGGAATGGAGGGCAACGCTCATTGGGTGCTCGCCAGCCGGCAACGCAGCAACATGGGTGCCGCCATTGGTTAATCCTAAAAACCTCATTTGACGGAGTGCAATTTTGTTGCGGATGAGGCAGGCTGTGGCTTTCGAAGCATTCATGGGAGTCACCTGATGGGTGAGTCGAAGTTGAAGCTGGCAAAATCGCAAGCATTGCT
>JADYZP010000068.1 GCA_020853025.1 Burkholderiales bacterium | reverse complement strand
TGGTCGATCTCGCTGCCATCATGCGTGAGATTGATGACGTGCGCCTCGAAGAGGAAGCGCGCCAGGCCAGGGAGCAGGAAGTCGACTGACCCGAAGACCCGCCGACGGGCTGCGGTCAGTGCGTGCCTGTCCCCTGCCGCGCGTGAAGCACCCGTACGCGGGGCTACCGTGGCCCCACCGCAGCGCCGGAGCGCCTCGGCTCTCCACCGGCACGAGCGCGTGACGAAGCACTACACTGCTCCCCTCGGCGCGTCAGGGCGTTGGGTATACGGTACTATCCTTCAAGGGAGCGGTGGACTTGCTATTTCTACCGTCCCTTTGTCCCTGAAACCGGGATCCTCACGGTGATGAGGGCAATGACGATCCGAACCTCGAAGGCATAGCCGGAGAATTCGATATGTTCAAGATGATCACCCGTGGATCGGTCCGTCTGGTAGAGCGCTACCTGCCTGACCCCTATATTTTCGTCTTGCTATTGACCATCGTCGCTGCGCTGGCCGCCGTTCTGGGCGAGCAGCGCACTCCCATGCAAGTCATCCGCTGGTGGGGCAACGGCTTTTGGAGCCTGCTCACCTTCGCGATGCAAATGCTGCTGGTGTTGCTGACTGGACATATGTTGGCCAACACACCACTGGTCAAAAAATGGCTGAGAATGCTGGCTTCCCTGGCAAAATCCGCGGGCGGCGCCATCATTCTGGTCACGGTGGTCTCGCTGGTTGCGAGCTGGATCAACTGGGGCTTCGGTCTGGTCGTCGGTGCCTTGTTTGCCAGGGAACTCGCTCGTCAGATCAGGGTCGACTATCGCCTGTTGGTCGCCAGCGCCTACTCGGGCTTTCTCGTCTGGCATGGTGGACTGGCGGGCTCAATCCCTCTGACGATCGCCACTGCGGGGCACTTCACCGCTGACAAGATCGGCGTCATCCCGACCTCCGAAACAATTTTCTCGGTCTATAACCTGGCCATCGTCATTGCCTTGTTTATCGCCGTACCGCTGGTCAATCGCCTGATGCTGCCCTCCGAGCAGGAGAGCGTCTACGTCGATCCGGAACTGCTCAAGGAAAGCGCCGCCGATCCGACCGAAACCAGGCACCGCCCAGCCGACCGTCTGGAGAACAGCCGCATCATTGCCTGGCTGATTGGCGCAGCCGGTCTGGCGTACCTGTTCGACTACTACATCGTGCGCCGTGGAGGCCTGAACTTGAATGTGATCAACTTCACATTCCTGTTCCTCGCCATCATCCTGCACGGTACGCCCCGACGTCTGTTGAAAAGCCTGGAAGAAGCGATCAAGGGTGGCGCGGGTATTGTCATCCAGTTCCCGTTCTACGCCGGCATCATGGCGATCATGATCGACTCGGGCCTGGCTGCCAGCCTGTCGCAATGGTTTGTCTCATTCTCGACCGCCACGACGCTGCCCTTCTGGACGTTCCTGAGCGCTGGCCTGGTGAATATTTTCGTCCCATCGGGAGGCGGTCAGTGGGCGGTGCAAAGCCCCGTGGTGATCGCCGCCGCCCAATCGCTTGGCGCAGACATCTCCCGCGTGGCCATGGCCGTGGCATGGGGCGATGCCTGGACCAATATGCTGCAACCCTTCTGGGCGCTGCCGGTGTTGGCGATCGCCGGCCTCAAGGCCAAGGACATCATGGGCTACTGCCTGATTCAGTTGTTCATATCGGGCATCCTGATTTCCATCGGGCTGACGTGGCTATGAGCTGACGATGTGGCCTGGCATGCATGGTGCCAGGCCACATGATGACGGCGTTCAAGCTCCGAGGATGCTCGAGGCGTGCTAGTCTGCTTTCGACAGTGCCGGCGTCGTCGGATTTACCCTCCCTCAATGTCGCCAGATGCATGCACTGCAAGGTCGGCGACACCAAGTGCACTTAGGCAGCATCGAATGGACGACGCCGGAAGACAGATCGAGACCGAATTGCCAAAGCCTGGGATGCGCGCATGAGCACGCCGATATGGATTCCTTCGCGCGCAAGAATCGACGGCGCGGTCGTCACCCGGTTCAGGTCCTGCGTCAACGCGCGTCGCCAGTTGCAGCTCGCCGATTATGCGGCGCTCGAGGCGTGGTCGCTCGACGCCCCCGCCGACTTCTGGTTCGAGCTCGCACACTTCAGCGACACGCGCGCCGACTGGGGCGAAGCGCCGTGGCTCGAACACGCTGATCGCATGCCCGGCGCGCGCTGGTTCCCGAATGCGCGCCTGAACTTCGCCGAGAACCTGCTGCGCCATCGTGATGAGCACGCCGCGCTGATCTTCGCCAATGAACGTGGCGCACGGCGCGAAATGTCGCGGCGCACACTCTACGACGAAGTGGCTCGCGTGGCCGACGGGCTGCGTGCGCTCGGCGTCGGCGCCGGCGATCGAGTCGCCGGCTTCATGCCGAACCTGCCGGAAACGATCGTCGCGATGCTCGCTACGGCGAGCCTCGGTGCCGTCTGGAGTTCATGTTCGCCGGATTTTGGCGAGCAAGGTGTGTTCGATCGCTTCGGCCAGATCACGCCGAAGGTGCTGTTCACCGCCGACGGCTATTTCTACGCGGGCAAGACGCTCGATTCGCTCGCGCGGATGGCGCAGGTCGTGCCCCGGCTGCCGGGCCTGTTGCAGGTGGTCGTCGTGCCCTATGTGCACGGCGAGCCGGATATCGACGTGCTGCCGGGCGCCGTGAATTATCGGGATTTCGGCCGTGCCGGCGCCGCGCTGAGCTTCGAGCGCCTGCCGTTCGATCACCCGCTCTACATCCTCTATTCCTCGGGCACGACCGGGAAGCCGAAGTGCATCGTGCACGGTGCGGGCGGTACGCTGCTGCAGCATCAGAAGGAGCACTTGCTGCACGTCGATCTGCGCACCGACGACCGGCTGTTCTATTTCACGACCTGCGGCTGGATGATGTGGAACTGGCTCGCGACCGGCCTCGCATCGGGCGCGACCCTCGTGCTGTACGAGGGTTCGCCGTTCCATCCCGGACCAAGCGTGCTGTGGGACATGGCGGCCGCCGAACGCGTGGCCGTGTTCGGCACGAGCGCGAAGTATCTGTCAGCGCTCGACAAGGCAGGCTTCGAGCCCGCGAACGAAGTCGATCTCAGCGCGCTTCGCAGCGTGCTGTCGACCGGCTCGCCGCTGCTGCCCGAGACCTACGACTTCGTCTATCGCGCGATCAAATCCGACCTGCAACTGTCGTCGATCTCGGGTGGCACCGACATTGTCTCCTGCTTCTGCCTCGGCAGCCCGGTGCTGCCGGTGCACAAGGGCGAAATCCAGTGCCGCGGCCTCGGCATGCGTACCGAGGTCTTCGACGACGCCGGCCAGCGTGTGATCGGTATGCGCGGCGAACTCGTCTGCGCAGCACCGTTCCCGGCGATGCCGGTCGGCTTCTGGGACGACGCCGACGGCAGCCGCTACCACGACGCATATTTTTCGCGCTATCCGAACATCTGGCATCACGGTGACGACGCGCTCGAAACGGAGCACGGCAGCTTCATCATCTTCGGCCGCTCGGATGCGGTCCTGAACCCCGGGGGCGTACGCATCGGCACGGCTGAAATCTACCGGCAGGTCGAGCAACTGCCCGAAGTGCTCGAATCGCTCGCGATCGGCCAGGAGTGGCAGGGCGACGTGCGCGTCGTGCTGTTCGTGCGATTGCGCAACGGGCTCATGCTCGACGATTCGTTGCGCGCGCGCATTCGCGACGCGATCCGCCGCAACACGACGCCGCGCCACGTGCCCGCCAAGGTGATCGCCGTACCCGACCTGCCGCGCACGCTGAGCGGCAAGCTGGTCGAACTCGCGGTGCGCAACATCGTGCACGGCAAGCCGGTGCTGAATCGCGACGCGCTCGCGAACCCCGCGGCGCTCGACTCCTTCCGGGACCTGCCCGAGCTTGCCGATTGAGAAGTTGGCGTCCCGGTCCGCGCGCGCTGCAATCGTGCCGCCGCCGAAGCGCGCGCCATCGCCAAGAAGGCCTACATCTACGGCTATCCGCTGGTGGACAGCTACCGTACCCAGTTCATCGATGCTTACGCCTTCAATTTTGCCTAGCCTGAATTTCCACGCGCAAGCCATCCACCTCGAGGAGGCCTCTCATGCTGTTGCGAAAGCTCGCCACCCCGCTAGTCGGGCGCTGTAACCCAGCCGGCAGCCATGCGGGGAGCGTTGGCGGTAGACTGCGCAACTTGAATCGAGGCTGCGCTGTGGAGCGTCTCGACGCGTCATGACCGCTGTGTAAAGGATCTACGATGAACCACATCGGGAATTCCGGAAGTTGGTGCATGGCAATCGTCGCGGCGACCTGCCTGATGGCAGGGACCGCCGCGCACGCCGCACTGAGCGCCGAAGAACTCGCGAAGCTCGCGCAGAACCCGGTCGGCAACCTGATCAGCCTGCCGTTCCAGAACAACACCAACCTCAACTTCGGGCCGGACAAGGGCACGCAGAACATCCTCAACGTCCAGCCGGTGATCCCCATCTCGGTCACGCCGGACTGGAACATCATCACCCGCACCATCGTGCCGGTGATCTGGCTCCCGTCGCTGGGGCCGGGCGTCGACAGCACCAACGGCATCGGCGACACCGTGTTCACGGCGTTCCTGTCGCCGGCCAATCCCGGCAAGTGGATCTGGGGCGCCGGACCGGTGATGCAGATTCCCACCAACAGCGAACAACAGCTCGGCAACAAGAACTGGGGGCTCGGGCCATCGGTCGTGGTGCTGCACCTGGAAAAGGAGAGTCCGTGGGTCTACGGCGCACTGGTGAACAACGTGTGGTCGCTCACCGGCAACCAGCGCGGCGGGTCGTACAACAACGGCCTGGTCCAGCCGTTTCTCAACTACAACTTTTCCCAGGGCTTCTACCTGACCAGTGCGCCGATCCTGACGGTGAACTGGGACGCACCGGGCGGCCAGCAGTGGACGGTGCCCGTCGGCGGCGGCGTCGGGAAGATCTTTCATTTCGGCAAGCTGCCGGTGAACACGCAGCTTTCCGCCTACTACAATGTCCAGCGCCCGGACTTTGCCGCCAATTGGCAGATTCGCGCGCAGGTGCAGTTGATGTTCCCGAAGTAGCCGCTGCACGCTCGGCAACACTCCGAATCCGCTTCGAGATCGATTCGCTGCGCACGCGTGCACCGGCGTACGTGCATGCGCGACTGTGCCATTGACCCGACGGCGCGGAATCGAATACGGTAGCGACATGTCCTCCTTCGCCACGCTCACCGATGCGCTCGATGCCGTCGCCGGCAGCTCGTGCGGCATCCACTACATCGCCGGCGAGTCCAGCGAGCGGCGTGTGGCCTACGCCGATATGCGCGCACGCGCACTCGGCCTGCTGCACCACCTGCAGGCGGCCGGTGCGCGTGCCGGAACGCAAACGATCATCCTGGTCGACGGGCTCGCCCCGTTTGTCGACACGTTCTGGGCATGCGTGCTGGGCCGCATCACGGCCGTGCCGCTGACGCCCGGCAATGCCGACGAGCACAAGGCGAAGTTCTTTCGCGTACTCGCGCGCCTGCCGTCGGCTACGCTGGCCAGCGAGCGCCGTGTCTTCGATCGTCTGCGCAGCTATGCCGCGGAAAATGGACTGGCGGATAGGCTTGCGCAGCTCGAACGGCATACGGTGTTCCTCGATGAGGTTTCGGATATCTCGGTTCCCGGCATCGAGCATCGCGCGACACCGGACGACATCGCGTTCATCCAGTTCTCGTCGGGCTCCACTAGCGAGCCGAAGGGCGTGATTCTCACGCATCGCAATCTCACCGCGAACATCGCCGCGATCGCGCATGGCGTCGGCACGCGTCCCGACGACGCGAGCCTGTCGTGGATGCCGCTGACGCACGACATGGGTCTCATCGGCTTCCACCTGACGCCGCTGTTCGAAGGCGCCGATCACTGGCTGATGCCCACCGTGCTGTTCGTTCGCCGCCCCGGGCTCTGGCTGGCGAAGGCCAGCGAGCATCGGGTGAGCATCAGCTGCTCACCCAATTTCGGCTACCAGCACTATCTGAAGTCGCACGATGCGTCCAAGGCCGCCATGCTCGACCTGTCGCGTCTGCGCATCATCTTCAATGGAGCCGAGCCTATCGCAGCCGATTTGTGCCGCGAGTTCCTGGCCGCGCTGGCGCCGGCGAAGTTGGCGCCGAACGTGATGTTTCCTGTTTACGGACTTGCCGAAGCGAGCCTCGCCGTCACCTTTCCGGAGGTCGGCGCGCCGTTAGCGGTCGACACGCTCGCGCGCGGTGCGCTGGGACCCGGCGACCGGGTTCGAGCGGTCGACGCCGCCGCGGACGATGCGGTCGAGCTGGTCCGGGTGGGCAAGCCCGTGCAGGGCTGCGAATTGCGCATCGCCGATGCACAAGGGGATGCCGTCGCGCCGGGAACGATCGGCCGCATCCTCATCCGCGGCGACAACGTCAGTCCAGGCTACCACGATGACCCGGAACTGACCCGGTCGTCGCGCACCGCCGATGGCTTTCTCGATACCGGCGATCTCGGCGCGCTTCTCGATGGAGATCTGGTCGTCACCGGCCGCGTCAAGGAGATTCTCTTTATCGCCGGGCAGAACCACTATCCGCAGGATATCGATCTCGTCCTCGCCCAGCACGCCGGCATCGAACTCGGACGTGCCGCCGCGGCGGGCGTGCGCTCGCCGCGCGCCACGACCGACGAAGTGCTCGTTTTCGTGTTGCACAAGGGCGATGACCTGTCGGCGTTCGCGCAGACCGCCCGCACCGTGCGCCGGGTCGTCAACGAAAGAATGGGGCTGCCGGTCGCCGCCGTCGTCCCGATCAGGCAGTTTCCGAAGACAACCAGCGGCAAGATCCAGCGCTTCGCGCTCGCTCGCGAATACGTGGCCGGCGCCTACGCGGACGCGCTCGCCGAGCTTGCGCGTCTGGACCAACGCGCGGCATCGCCGGGGACCGCTGCCTTCGGCGATCTGGAGCAGACGCTGATGGCCATCTGCCAGGCGGCACTGCCCGGCCGGACGCTTTCGCCCGAAGACAACCTGTTCGAGTTGGGCGCCGGTTCACTCACGCTGGCGCAAATCTATGAAAAGGTGGAAGCGACGTACCCGGGCTATCTCGAAGTCACCGACTTCTTCGAATACCCGACCGTGCGCACGATGTCCGCATTTCTTGCCCGGAGGCAATCCGAGGCGCGAGCGTAGACCGGCTCAGGCGTAGAGCGGCTTCTTGTACTTCCATTTGCGGTTCAACCACAGCCAGTCCTCGGGACTGCGGCGAATTTCCTCCTCCAGCATCCGCGCGTAGCGCTCGACAATTTCAGATTCCGACTCGCGATCGTAGGGCGGCTGCGCCAGCAGCTTCAATTCGACGCTGTAGTGCCCCGGCGACTCGCGGCGCATTGCGACATAGATGACCGGCGCCTTCAGTATCCTGGCGATCTTGTCCGCGCCGACGTGGAACGCGCTGTCCTGGTTCAGGAATCGCGTCCAGTGCTTTTCCTCGTCATGCCTGGGCGTCTGGTCGGCGACCAGCGCGTAGGCGCGTACGTCGTTGCGCCGCTTCATCACTTCGAACATGAAGCTCTGGTGCGGGATCGGATTGCCGCCGAAACGCGCACGCCGTGCACGCAGGAAATCGTCGACTCCGGTGAGGCGTTGCGGCTTGTAGACGGCGTCGACCGGCACTTTGAGCGTCACACCTGCGGCCAGCAGCAGCCACTCCCAGTTGCAGAAGTGCGCGGCCAGCAGCACCACCGACTGGCCTTCCCCGGTGAACCGCGTGATGAGTTCGGGATTGTCGATGCGGACGCGAGCGGCGAGCGCCTCGGCGCTTGCGTTCCACCCCCAGAGCGCTTCGGAGACGAAGCGGCCGAGATTGCGGTAGGATTGCCTGAGAATAATTTTCCGCTCGGCGGCGCTTTTCTCCGGGAACGCGTTGGCCAGGTTCGTGGCCGCGAGCGACCGCCGCCAGCGCAGCACCCGATAGACGACGAAGTAGGCGACGTAGCCGAAACCGTCGAGCACACGGCGAGGCCAACGCGACATGCGACCGAGCACGAAACCCAGGATGTCCGGAAAGCGCTGCCGTGGCTGTGCGAGCATCCGCTGTGTGTCCTATCGCGTTTGCGCTGCGTGTCGATGAGCGGCGCGCCGCACGGCACGCGCGCGTTGCAGCCAGGCGACGATGGCAATGCGCCCGGACTGCGGCGCCTTGCGGCACCGGCGCCCGACATCGAACTGTGGTTCGCGCCGCTTTCGCGCAGCGCTGGCGAAATCGGCGCACTGGCGACGCTGCTGTCCGCCGCCGAGACGGCGCGTGCCGCACGCTTCGGACGCCCGGAACTCTCCGACCGCTACGTCGTCGGCCGGGCAACACTGCGCATGCTCGTTGGCCAGCATCTCGGCATCGCTCCTGCGGAAGTGGCCATCCGGCGTGGCGAGCGCGGCCGGCCGCACACGACGCCGGAGTCCGGGATTGATTTCAACGTCTCGCACACGCGCGGCGTCGCGCTCTTCGGCATCACGACGAATCGGCGCATCGGCGTCGACATCGAACACGGCGACCGAACGCTCAACGTCGCCGGAATCGCACGCAAGTTCATGTCGCCGCGCGAGCAATCGGCATTGCAGGCGCTGGCTCCGGATGCGCGGCGCGTTGCGCTGCTGCGCCTGTGGACGTGCAAGGAGGCGATGAGCAAGGCGACCGGCGACGCGCTGTCGGCGCCGTTCCGGCGCCTCGACGTCGAAAGCGACGGGCAGCTGCGGCTCGTCGACGGCCCGCCGCCCTACCTTCCCGCAGATTGGCAACTGCATGCCGTCACGGTCCCCGGCGGGCACCTGGCCACCGTCGCGCTCTGGCGTGGTCGCTAGCGGCATTGCGCGCCATCAGGTCCTCGCGCGTACGGGCAGGCCTTCGGTGCGCTTGTCTTCGCCGGGCTTGGGTTTCGCATACTTCCACTTCTTTTGCAGCCACAGCCAGTCGGAAGGGCTTTCGATGATCGCCCGTTCGAGGCTGCGCGCATAACGCTCGACGACCAGCGCATCGTCGATGTCGTCGTAGGGCGGCTCCGCGAGCACGTCGAGGCGCACCGAGTAGTGGCCGCGCCGCACGCGTTTCATCGACACGAAGTACACCGGCGATTCCAGAAAGCGCGCGATCTTGTCCGCGCCCATGAAGAAGGCGGTATCCTGACGCAGGAAGCGCGTCCAGTACTTGGGGTCCTGCTGGCGCGGCGTCTGGTCGGCGATCAGTGCATACGCCCGCGGCTCGCCGGCGTGGCTCATCAGCTCGTAGACGAATTCCTTGCGTGGAATGAGCTTGCCGCCGAAGCGGCAGCGCGCTTCCCGCAGGAAGGCATCGAGGACATGGATGCGCTGCGGCTGGTAGACGACATCGATCGGAATGGGGAAGTAGGCACCGGCCGCGAGCAGCAGCCACTCCCAGTTGCCGTGGTGCGCGGCGAGCAGCAGCAGAGTCTGCCTGCGATCGATCGCCTGACGGATGAGTTCGGGATCCTCGAAAGTCACACGCGCCTTGATCGCCTCGGTGCTCGCGCCGAAGCCCCAGAACGCCTCGACCACCGTATCGGCGAGATTGCGGTAGCAGCGCTGGACGATCTCGGCGCGCTCCTTCGACGTCTTCTCCGGAAAGGCATTCGCGACATCCGCTTCGGCATAATCACGTCGCCAGCGCATGACGTGGAAGACGATGGCGTAGGCGACGAAGCCGAATCCGTAGAGGATTGGCAGCGGAATGCGCGTCAGTGCCTTGAGAAGGAGACGCATCACGGTTGCAGGAGAACCCGGGTCACTGCGCTGCCGAGATCACGTCCGGCGGCGCCTGCACCAGCTCGATCAGCACGCCTTCGCCGCCGATGGGGAACGCATCGTTGCCCTTGGGGTGGATGAAGGTGATGTCGTAACCGGCACCTCCCCTGCGAATCCCGCCCGGCGCAAAGCGCACGCCCTGCGCCGACAGCCATGCGACCGCCGCCGGAAGGTCGTCGACCCAGAGCCCGACGTGATTGAGCGGCGGTTCGTGCACCGCAGGCTTGCGTTCGATGTCGATCGGTTGCATCAGGTCGACCTCGCAGCGAGCGGTGCCCCGCCCGGCGACGGCGATGTCCTCGTCGACGTTCTCGCGCTCGCTGCGGTAGTGGCCCTCGACCGCGAGGCCGAGACAGTCGATCCACAGCCGGCGCAGCCGGTCCTTGCTGGCGCCACCGACGGCGATCTGCTGCACGCCGAGAACACGAAACGGTCTTGGCTGCGGGTGGGTCATTGGAACCTCAGCACGGGTTGATCGACCGCCACACTCTCGCCTTCGCGCGCGAGGAGCTCGGCGACCGTCACGTCGCGCTCGGCGACGATCACGTTCTGCATCTTCATCGCCTCGATCACCACCAGTCGCTCGCCCGCCTTGACGCCCTGACCGGGCTGGACCGCAATCTCCGCCAGCAAGCCGGGCATCGGCGACAGCAGGAAACGCGAGGAATCGGGCGGCGTCTTCACCGGCATCAGCTTCAACAGCTCGGCGGCCCGCCGCGGCAGCACCAGCGCATCGAGCCTCGTTCCCATGTGCGTCAGCATGTAGGAAAGGCCTGGGCGTTCGACCTGCACGGCAAAGGGGGCGCCGTTGCAGGTACCACGCATCAGGATGTCGTTGAACCGCCAATCGTGCCTGATCGAGTAGGTTTCGGATCCTATACCCACGTCGCAGCCGCCGGCGACCGGCACTGCGCGCGCCTGGATTTCCTGGCCCGCAGTGATGACCATGTAGTCCTCGCGAACGCGCAGTTCGTGACCCGGCACCTGGCCCACAATTCCGGCCGCGCGATCGCGGTACGCCCTGTTCACGGTCGCCGCGACGGCGGCCAGGAACCGCGGATCCTCCGGCCGCACGTCCTCTCTGCGGAAACCGTCAGGATACTCCTCGGCGATGAACGCAGTCGTCAGTCGGCCCTCGACGAAGCGCGGATGCCGAAGCAACGCCGACTGGAAGACGATGTTCGACGCGATGCCGCGAATCACGAAGACGTTCAACGCCTCGGTCATCTTCGCGATGGCTTCGTCGCGGTTGCTGGCGTGGACGACGAGCTTGGCGATCATCGAGTCGTAGTACATCGGGATCTCGCCGCCTTCGTAGACGCCGGTGTCGACGCGTACGCTGCCTTCTTCCTCGATCGGAGGTCGATAGCGGATGACGCGTCCGACCGAAGGCAGGAAGCCGCGCAGCGGATCCTCGGCGTTGATCCGGCACTCGATCGCCCAGCCGTCGCGCCTGATGTCGGCCTGCGTGAAGGGCAGCTTCTCCCCGGCGGCCACGCGGATCATGCATTCGACGAGGTCGAGGCCGGTAATCATCTCGGTGACCGGATGCTCGACCTGCAGCCGAGTGTTCATTTCCAGAAAATAAAAGCGCCGATCGCGGCCGACGACGAACTCGATGGTCCCCGCCGACTGATAGCCGACCGCGCGCGCCAGCGCCACCGCCTGCTCGCCCATGGCGTGCCGCGTCGCATCGTCGAGGAACGGCGATGGCGCCTCCTCGATCACCTTCTGGTGTCGGCGCTGGATCGAGCACTCGCGCTCCCACAGGTAGACGATGTTGCCGTGGGCATCGCCCAGCACCTGGACCTCGATGTGCCGCGGCTCCTCGATATACTTCTCGATGAAAACCCGGTCGTCGCCGAAGCTCGACTTCGCCTCCGCCCTGCAGGCTTCGAAGCCTTCGCGCGCCTCGCGGTCGTCATGGGCAACGCGCAGACCCTTGCCGCCGCCGCCGGCCGACGCCTTGATCATCACCGGGTAGCCGACATCGCGCGCAATACCCACGGCAGCTTCGCCATCGGTAATCACGTCGTTGTAACCGGGGATGGTGCTCACCTTCGCCTCGATGGCGAGCTTTTTCGACGCGATCTTGTCGCCCATCGCGGCGATCGAAGCGGGCTTCGGCCCGATGAAGATGATGCCGGCCTCCTCGAGTGCGCGCGCGAATGCCTCGTTTTCCGACAGGAAGCCGTATCCGGGATGGACGGCTTCGGCGCCGGTCTCCTTGCAGGCGGCGATGATGCGGTCCATCCGCAAGTAGGATTCCCGCGATGGCGGCGCACCGATGCACACGGCCTCGTCGGCGAGCACGACATGGCGAGCGTCGCGATCCGCCTCCGAGTAGACGGCAACGGTCGCGATGCCCATTTTGCGAGCCGTCTTGATGATGCGGCAGGCGA
This sequence comes from Burkholderiales bacterium, assembly GCA_020853025.1. GTDB lineage: Bacteria > Pseudomonadota > Gammaproteobacteria > Burkholderiales > Casimicrobiaceae > VBCG01. The sequence goes on along the minus strand of JADYZP010000068.1, from coordinate 23,455 downwards.
TTTCGCCGCGGTTCGCGATCAGGATCTTCTTGAACATGGATGCCCCGTGCTCGGGATCGAGTCGTTGTCGGGAATATGGTTTTTCATCCCGGCGGACGCTACAGTGGAATGTTGCCGTGCTTGCGCCACGGATTCTCCAGCTTCTTTGCGCGCAGCATCGCGAGGCTGCGACAGATCCGCTTGCGTGTGTCGTGCGGCAGGATCACGTCGTCGATGTAGCCGCGGCGGCCGGCGATGAACGGATTGGCGAACTTCTCGCGGTATTCGGCCTCGCGGGCCGCGATCTTCGCGGAATCGCCCTTCTCCTCGCGAAAGATGATCTCCACCGCACCCTTGGGGCCCATGACCGCGATCTCGGCCGACGGCCACGCGAGATTGACGTCGCCGCGCAGGTGCTTCGAGCTCATCACGTCGTAGGCGCCGCCGTAGGCCTTGCGCGTGATCAGCGTCACCTTGGGCACCGTGCATTCGGCGTAGGCGTAGAGCAGCTTGGCGCCGTGCTTGATGATGCCGCCATATTCCTGTGCGGTGCCGGGCATGAACCCCGGTACGTCGACAAAGGTGATGATCGGAATGGCGAAGGCGTCACAAAAGCGCACGAAGCGAGCCGCCTTGATCGCGCTCTTGATATCGAGGCAGCCGGCCAGTACCAGCGGCTGGTTGGCGACGATGCCCACCGGCCAGCCTTCCATCCGCGCGAAGCCGATCACGATATTCTTCGCACTGTTCGGTTGCAGCTCGAAGAACTCGGCGTCGTCGGCGACCTTGTGGATCAGCTCCTTGATGTCGTAGGGCTTGTTCGGGTTGTCCGGCACCAGTGTGTCGAGCGACGCTTCAGCGCGGTCGGCCGGGTCGTTGGTGCGCCGGAACGGCGGCGTGTCGCGGTTGTTGAGCGGCAGGTAGTTGAAGAACCGCCGCAGCATCAGGAGCGCTTCGACGTCGGTCTCGAACGCGAGGTCGGCCACACCGGAGCGTGTCGTGTGCGTGACCGCGCCTCCCAGTTCCTCGGCGGTGACCGCCTCGTGCGTCACCGTCTTCACCACCTCCGGTCCGGTCACGAACATGTACGACGAGTCCTTGACCATGAAAATGAAATCGGTCATCGCCGGCGAGTACACGGCGCCACCCGCGCAGGGTCCCATGATCAACGAGATCTGCGGGATGACGCCCGACGCCAGCACGTTGCGCTGGAAAACCTCGGCGTAGCCGCCGAGCGAGGCGACGCCTTCCTGGATGCGCGCGCCACCGGAGTCGTTGAGGCCGATCACCGGCGCTCCGACCTTCATCGCATGGTCCATCACCTTGCAGATCTTCTCGGCGTGCGTTTCGGAGAGCGAGCCGCCGAGCACCGTGAAATCCTGCGAGAAGACGAACACCAGCCGACCGTTGATCATGCCGTAGCCGGTCACCACGCCGTCACCCGGCACCGACTCCTCCGCCATGCCGAAATCGTGGCAGCGATGCTCGACGAACATGTCCCATTCCTCGAACGAGCCCTCGTCGAGCAGGATTTCGAGGCGCTCGCGCGCCGTCAGCTTGCCCTTCTTGTGCTGCGCGGCGATGCGCTGCTCGCCACCGCCCAGCAGCGCAAGCGCGCGCTCGGCGTCGAGCTGCCGGATGATGTCGTGCACGGTCGTTATCTCCCTGTTGGAGCCACGGATTCCTCGAGCAGCGACGCGGCGGCGGCACCTGGCGTCAGCGTCCCCGCCGCGACCTGCTCGAGCACCTTGGGCAGCGCCTCGCGAACGCCGCGGTTGCCGCGAAAGCGCTCACGCAATCCGGCGTCGATCAGTTGCCACGTCCACGCCAGCGCCTGCCGGCTGCGCTTGGCGGCGAGTTCCCCCGACGCCGCCAGCGTGTCGCGGCAGCGCTGCACCTCGATCCAGAGTTCGGCGATGCCTTCACCGCGCAGCGCGCTGACGCCGCGTACCGGAGGCTTCCAGTTCGCCGACGCCGGGCGCAGCAGCGTCAGCGCCGCCGACATCTGCGCCATCGCGCGATCGGCGGCGATCGGGTCGATGTCGCGCTTGTTGTAGACGATGAGGTCGGCCAGTTCGACGATGCCCTTCTTGATCGCCTGCAGGTCGTCTCCGGCGAAGGGCTGCTGGATCAGCACGAACACATCGGTCAGGTTGGCGACGTCGGTCTCGCTCTGGCCGACGCCCACCGTTTCGACGATGACGACGTCGAAGCCGGCCGCTTCGACGAACAGGATCGCCTCGCGCGTGTGCGCGGCGACGCCGCCGAGCGCGCCGCCTGTTGGCGACGGCCGGATGAACGCTTCGTGCGAGCGCGCCAGCTGCTCCATCCGCGTCTTGTCGCCCAGCACCGAACCACCGCTCACGGTACTCGACGGATCGACGGCGAGCACGGCCACGCGATGTCCAGCCGCGACCAGGTGCAGGCCCAGCGCTTCGATCAGCGTCGACTTGCCGACACCCGGCGAGCCGGTGATGCCGATTCGCAGCGCGCGCCCGGTATCGGGCAACAGTTCCGCCATCACGGCGCGCGCCGTCGCCTGGTGGTCCTCGCGTGTCGATTCGGCAAGCGTGATCACCTTGGCGAGCGTGCGCCGGTCGCCGGCGCGCACGCCGGTCGCCAGGCGCGCGCATTCTCGCGGGTCGTTCGGCGGCACGCGCAACGCGAGCTTCAAGCGTGTGCCGGGCGCTGCACGACAGCGTGACGAGCGGCGCGAATCCTCGACAGCACGTCGGCCGCGCAGTCGGGGATTGTCGTGCCCGGCCCGTAGATGCCGGCCACCCCGGCCGCGTGCAGCATCGCGTAATCCTGAGGCGGAATCACCCCACCGACAAAGACGACAATATCGTCGGCACCCTGGCGGCGCAGCGCGTTGATGAGTTCCGGAACCAGCGTCTTGTGGCCGGCGGCGAGCGTCGAGACGCCGACCGCGTGCACGTCGTTCTCGATCGCTTGCCGCGCGGCCTCGTCAGGCGTCTGGAACAGCGGCCCGATATCGACGTCGAAGCCGGCATCGGCGAAGGCCGTAGCCACCACCTTGGCGCCGCGGTCGTGACCGTCCTGCCCCAGCTTGGCGACCATGATCCGCGGCCGGCGGCCCTCCGCGGAGGCGAAGGCCCCGATGTCCGCCTTGATCTTCTCCCACATGTCGTCCTCCGCGAAGCGTGCGCCGTAGACCCCGGAGACACTCTGCGTCGTCGCGCGGTGCCGGCCCCACACCGTTTCGAGCGCGCTGGAAATCTCACCGACCGTCGCCCGGGCGCGGCTCGCACGGATCGCGAGTTCAAGCAGGTTGCCAATGCCGCTACGCGCCGCGTCGGTCAGTGCGGCCAGCGCCGCTTCGACCGCCTTCGTGTCGCGCGCGGCGCGAATCCGCGCCAGCAGTTCGACCTGCGCCACGCGTACGGCGCTGTTGTCGATTTCGCGGATCTGCATCGGGTCTTCGTGCTCGAGGCGGAAACGGTTGACGCCGACGATCGTGTCCTGGCCGCTGTCGATGCGCGCCTGCTTTTCCGCCGCCGCCGCCTCGATCTTCAGCTTCGCCCAGCCCGACTCGACGGCGCGCGTCATGCCGCCCATGCCCTCGACTTCCTCGAGAATCGCCCACGCCGCGTCGGCCATGTCCTGCGTCACCCGCTCCATCATGTACGAGCCCGCCCACGGGTCGACGACGCTGCCGATATGCGACTCCTCCTGCAGCAGCACCTGCGTGTTGCGCGCGATGCGGGCGGAGAAGTCGGTCGGCAGCGCGACCGCCTCGTCGAAGGAGTTGGTATGCAGCGACTGCGTGCCGCCGAACACCGCGGCCATCGCCTCGATGGTCGTGCGCACGATGTTGTTGTAGGGGTCCTGCTCGGTCAGCGACCAGCCCGACGTCTGGCAGTGCGTGCGCAGCATCAACGACTTCGGATTCTTCGGCTCGAACGCCTTCATGATCCGCCACCAGAGCAGCCGCGCCGCGCGCAGCTTGGCGATCTCCAGATAGAAGTTCATCCCGATGCCGAAGAAGAACGACAGGCGGCCGGCAAACGCGTCGACGTCCATGCCGCGCGCCAGCGCCGTGCGCACGTACTCGCGGCCGTCGGCCAGCGTTAAGGCGAGTTCCAGCGTCTGGTGCGCACCGGCCTCCTGCATGTGGTAGCCGGAGATCGAGATCGAGTTGAACTTCGGCATGTGCGCCGCCGTGTACTCGATGATGTCGGCGACGATCCGCATCGACGGCTCGGGCGGGTAAATGTAGGTGTTGCGGACCATGAACTCCTTCAGGATGTCGTTCTGGATCGTTCCTGAAAGCCGTTCCTGCGCAACACCCTGCTCCTCGGCCGCCACGATATAGCCGGCGAGCACCGGCAGCACCGCGCCGTTCATGGTCATCGAAACCGAGACGCGGTCGAGCGGAATGCCGTCGAAGAGGATCTTCATGTCCTCGACGGAATCGATCGCGACGCCCGCCTTGCCGACGTCGCCCACCACGCGCGGATGATCGGAGTCGTAGCCGCGGTGCGTCGCGAGGTCGAAGGCAACCGACACGCCCTGGCCGCCGCCTTCCAGCGTGCGACGGTAGAAGGCGTTGGATTCGTGCGCGGTGGAAAATCCGGCGTACTGGCGGATTGTCCACGGCCGGACCGCGTACATCGTCGGTTGCGGGCCGCGCAGGTACGGCGCGAAACCGGGCAACGTATCGGTGAAGCGCAGATCCGCGACGTCCGCCGACGTGTACAACGGCTTGACTGCGATGCCGTCTGGCGTATTCCACACCAACCTGTCGATGTCGCCGTCTGGCGCGCCCTTCGCGGCGGCGCGCTTCCAGTCGTCGATGGTGACGGGTGGAGGATTCGGGGAGGCGGAATCGGCCAAGGCGCAACCTCGTAAGGGTCCGGCGCGGATCGTCGGAGCGATATGGCGATATTCTAGTCCTTCGCAGCAGCTAGCCGGTTGCGCTGCGTTCGGCGGACGATGGACGCCATCCCCAACCCGCCGCAAGCAATGTGACTCCGTTACGACCACGCATCGATCAGCGGCGCCCCCTCCTCGAGCAGGAAGCGCTCGAACTCGAGCGCGGCCGGCGACGGCCGCTTGGCCTTCAGCCGCGTGACATACCAGTGGCGAACCAGCGGCAGCCCGTCGACGTCGAGCAGCGCCAGGTGGCCGTGGGCGATCTCCTGGCGCGTCGTGCGCAGCGACAGCAACGCGAGCCCCATGCCGGCCATCACCGCCTGCTTGATCGTCTCGTTGCTGGGCATCTCCATGACGATGCGCGGCTTGATGCGGTGCCTGGCGAACAGGCGTTCCATCGACAGGCGGGTGCCCGAGCCTAACTCGCGGGCGACGAAATTCTCGCCTTTCAACGCGCGCAGGTCGAGGCGGCGGCGGCGTGACAGCGGATGGTCGGGCGTGCTGACGATGCCCAGCGGATTGGTCGCAAACGGCGCCGCGATGCACTCGAGCTCGTCGGGAACGCGCCCCATCACGATCAGATCGACTTCGTTCCTTGACAGGAGCTCGAGGATCGCCTCGCGGTTGTGGACGCGCAGGCCGATCTCCAGCGCCGGATATTTTTTCCGGAAGCGCATCAGCAGCATCGGCATGAAGTACTTTGCCGTGGTGATGATCGCGAGTTCGATGCGTCCGCGGTAGGCGCCGCGCCGCTCGGCCATCGCGTTGTCGAGCTCGGTCAGCTCGAAGGTCACACGCCGCGCGTATTCGTGCAGTTCGACGCCGGCGTCGGTGAGTATGATGCCGCGGCCGGCGGGCTGGACCAGCGGCGAGCCGAGCGCCTCTTCGAGCTGGCGAAGCTGCATCGAGATCGCCGGCTGCGTGACGTGCAGCCGGCGCGCGGCGCGGGAAACGCTCATCTCCTCGGCAACGGCCAGGAAGCTGTCCAGCTGGCGCAGCGTGTACGGGCGCATCGCAGCTCTCTAATACATAAGGTGCAGGTGATTATATGTCATCAATATGTGATTAGACCTGATAGATTGATGTCCGTAGACTCGAAGCCGTCAATGGAATGGAGTCAGGTCGTCGTATCGGCCGCAGCCGCGACGCACGAGTCGACCTGGCCCCACTGCGAAGGAGAAGACGATGGGGACGGTCGAGAGCGTGGAAATCACCGATACGAAGCAGCGCTACGCCGCGGGCGTCCTCAAGTACGCGCAAATGGGCTACTGGGACGCCGACTACGAACCGAAGGACACGGATCTGCTGGCGCTGTTCCGCGTCACGCCGCAGGAAGGTGTCGATCCGGTGGAGGCCGCCGCGGCGGTCGCCGGAGAATCGTCGACGGCGACCTGGACCGTGGTCTGGACCGACCGGCTGACCGCCTGCGACATGTACCGCGCAAAGGCGTACCGCGTCGATCCGGTGCCGAACCAGCCTGGCCAGTACTTCTGCTACGTCGCCTACGACCTGTCGCTGTTCGAGGAAGGCTCGATCGCCAACCTGACGGCGTCGATCATCGGCAACGTGTTCAGCTTCAAGCCACTCAAAGCCGCGCGGCTCGAGGACATGCGGCTGCCGGTTGCCTACGTGAAGACTTTTCGCGGCCCGCCGACCGGGATCGTCGTCGAGCGCGAGCGTCTCGACAAGTACGGACGGCCGCTGCTCGGCGCGACGATCAAGCCCAAGCTCGGGCTGTCCGGGCGCAACTACGGCCGCGTCGTCTACGAGGCGCTGCGCGGCGGCCTCGACTTCACCAAGGACGACGAGAACATCAACTCGCAGCCGTTCATGCACTGGCGCGACCGCTTCCTGTACTGCATGGAAGGCGTCTATCGCGCGTCGGCGGCGAGCGGCGAGGTCAAGGGCCACTACCTCAACATCACCGCCGGCACGATGGAGGAGATGTACCGCCGTGCCGACTTCGCCCACGAGCTGGGCTCGATAGTGATCATGGTCGACCTGATCGTCGGCTGGACGGCGATCCAGTCGATCTCCAACTGGGCGCGCGACAACGACATGATCCTGCACATGCACCGTGCGGGCCACGGCACCTATACGCGGCAAAAATCGCACGGGGTTTCGTTCCGGGTCATCGCCAAGTGGCTGCGCCTCGCCGGCGTCGACCACCTGCACACGGGCACCGCGGTCGGCAAGCTCGAAGGCGATCCGATGACCGTCCAGGGCTACTACAACATCTGCCGCGACACGACGACGCGGGTCGACCTGCCGCGCGGCATTTTCTTCGAACAGGACTGGGGCGCGCTGCGCAAGGTGATGCCGGTGGCTTCGGGTGGCATTCACGCCGGACAGATGCACCAGCTGCTCGATCTCTTCGGCGACGACGTCGTGCTGCAGTTTGGCGGCGGCACGATCGGGCATCCTATGGGCATCCAGGCAGGTGCGCAGGCCAACCGCGTCGCCCTCGAAACCATGGTCCTCGCGCGCAACGAAGGGCGCGACATCCGCACCGAGGGCCCGGAGATCCTGCGCAACGCCGCCCGCGACTGCACGCCGCTCAGAGCGGCGCTCGACACCTGGGGCGAGATCAGCTTCAACTACACGTCGACCGATACGTCGGACTTCGTGCCGACGGCGTCGGTCGCCTGACGCTGCCCCCTACGACGACCACGAGGACAACATGCGCCTTACACAGGGCACCTTCTCCTTCCTGCCGGACCTGACCGACGAGCAGATCGGCAAGCAGATCGACTACTGCCTCGGTCAGCATTGGGCGGTTGCGATCGAACATACCGACGACCCGCATCCGCGCAACGCTTTCTGGGACATGCATGGAGCGCCGATGTTCGACTTGAACGATGCCGCCGGCGCGATGTACGAGCTCGCCGCCTGCCGCGCGGCGTTTCCGCAACGCTACATCCGCGTCACGGCCTTCGACTCCACGCTCGGTGTCGAGTCGATCAGAATCGCCTTCATCGTCAACCGGCCCGAGCACGAACCCGGATTCCGGCTGGTGCGGCAGGAGGCGCCGGGGCGAACCGTGCGTTATTCGATCGAGAGCTACGCAGTGGCGGCAAATCCAGAAGGCGCGCGGTACTCGTGAGCAACCGATGATCGCCAGCGCCCTCCCCGAGCAAACCACAGCGACGGCCGCGGGTCCGCCGTCGGCGGGCGGCAGCGTGGCCTCGGCGCTCGCAGATACCGGCGTCGATGAACTGCTGCGCGAGTTCGATTCCGAGCTGATTGGCCTCGCACCGGTGAAGGCGCGAATCCGCGAAATCGCCGCGCTGCTGCTGATCGATCGCCTGCGCCGCGAGCGCGGATTCACTGCGGCCGGCGGGCCGAGCCTGCACATGTGCTTCACCGGCAACCCGGGTACCGGCAAGACGACGGTCGCGATGCGGATGGCGGCGATCCTGCATCGCCTCGGTTACATCCGCAAGGGTCACCTGATCGCAGTGACGCGCGACGACCTGGTCGGGCAGTTCATCGGCCACACGGCGCCCAAAACGAAGGAAGTGCTGAAGAAGGCGATGGGCGGCGTGCTGTTCATCGACGAGGCGTATTACCTCTACCGCCCGGAGAACGAACGCGACTATGGGCAGGAGGCGATCGAGATCCTGCTCCAGGTGATGGAGAACAACCGCGACGACCTGGTCGTGATCCTCGCCGGCTACAAGGACCGGATGGACCGCTTTTTCGAGAGCAACCCCGGCCTGTCGTCGAGGATCGCCCATCACATCGACTTTCCCGACTACCGCACCGGCGAACTGATGCAGATCGCACAGAGGATGCTCGACGCCATGCATTATCGTTTCGACGCCGAGGCCGCATCGGTCTTCGACGAGTACCTGCGGCTGAGGATGGCGCAACCGCATTTCGCCAACGCACGCAGCGTACGCAACGCGCTGGACCGCGCGCGGCTGCGGCATGCGTACCGGCTGTATTCGCACCCGGAGGCCGATACCAGCGACGAGGCACTGACGACGATCACCGCGGCCGACCTGCGCGCGAGCCGCGTCTTCGCGGCAGCCGAACCCGGAACGCAGGCGGCGCAATGACCGACGCGCTGATCTTCGACGTCGACGGCACGCTGGCGGACACCGAGGAAACGCACCGCCAGGCGTTCAACTACGCGTTCCTGCGCTACGACCTCGGCTGGGAATGGGACCCGCCCTCGTACCGGGAGCTGCTGAAGATCTCCGGCGGCAAGGAGCGTATCGCACGCTACATCCAGACGCTGCCGCTGTCGGCCACCGAAGCCGCACGACTTTCCCACCTCGTCGGCGCGATACATCGCGCGAAGACGGAACTCTACGTCGAGCTGATCGCCGACGGCCGGTGCCCGTTGCGTCCGGGGATCGCGCGGCTGCTCGACGAGGCGCAGCAGGCCGGCATGCGGCTGGCCATCGCGTCGACGACGACAGCGGCGAATGTCGACGCGCTGCTGACCCGCCATCTGGGCTCGGGCGCACTCTCGCGCTTCCACACCATCGCCTGCGGCGATCTGGTGCCGAACAAGAAGCCGGCGCCGGACATCTACCTGCACGCGCTGTCGACGCTGGGCCTGTCCGCCGACCGCTGTGTCGCCTTCGAGGACTCGCGCAACGGACTGCTTGCCGCCGTGCGCGCCGGCCTCTATACGGTGGTCACGCCTTCGCAATGGAACGTCGGCGAGGATTTCCGCGAAGCGGAATTCGTGCTCTCTCACTTGGGCGACGCCGAACATCCGCTGCCGCCGGAAGAAGCCGCAGCCATCGGCGGACCGTGGCTGGGGCTCGCCCAACTCGCTCAACTGCATGCGCAATCTCGAAGGAACTCCCGATGCTGACCGAGCGCACGACGCTGACCCAGTTCCTGATCGAGGAACGCGGCCACCACCCGGCCGCCTCCGGCGAGCTCAACGCGCTGGTACTCGACGTCGCGCTCGCCTGCAAGGCGATTTCCAGGACCGTTGCGCACGGCGCGCTCGGCGGCGTGCTCGGCAGTCTCGCCAGCAGCAACGTGCAGGACGAGGTGCAGAAGAACCTCGACGTGCTGGCGAACAACCTGTTCCTGCGCAGCAACGAATGGGGTGGACACCTGGCGGCGATGGTGTCCGAGGAGCTCGCACAGCACTACGCGATACCGGCAAAGTACCCAAAGGGACGGTACCTGCTCGCGTTCGACCCGCTGGACGGCTCGTCGAACATCGACGTCAACGTCGCGGTCGGCAGCATTTTCTCGATCATGCGTGCGCCGCATGAGGGGAGCGACGCCGCCGCCGCCGACTTCCTGCAACCGGGCCGCGACCAGGTCTGCGCGGGCTACGCGATCTACGGCCCATCGACGATGCTGGTGCTCTCCGTCGGCACCGGCGTGCATGCGTTCACGCTCGATCCGATGCTCGGCGAGTTCTTTCTCACCCAGCAGCAGCTCAGGATTCCGGATGCGACCTGCGAATTCGCGATCAACGCGTCGAACAGCCGCTTCTGGGAGCCGGCGGTCAAGCGCTACGTGGATGAATGCCTCGCCGGCCAGCCGGGACCGCGCGGCAAGGACTTCAACATGCGCTGGATCGCGTCGCTGGTCGCCGAGACGCATCGCATCCTGATGCGTGGAGGCGTGTTCATGTATCCGCGCGACAACCGCGACCCGGCGAAGCCTGGCCGGCTGCGGCTGCTCTACGAGGCGAGCCCCATCGCATTTCTCGTCGAGCAGGCGGGCGGACGGGCGACCACCGGACGCGAGCGCGTGCTCGACGTCGTGCCGCGCGAGCTGCACCAGCGCATCGGCTTCATGTTCGGATCGCGCGACGAGGTCGAGCGCCTGGAACAGCATTACCGCGACCACAACGTCGAAGAGTACAACGCGCCGCTATTCGGCATGCGCGGGTTGTTTCGTGCGGTCGGCTGACCATGCAACCAGGATAGATCCCAACCAGCGGAGTCCTCGCCGTGTCTACCAAGCATCCGATCATTGCGATTACCGGCTCATCCGGTGCGGGCACCACGTCGGTGATGCGTACCTTCGACCAGATCTTCCGCCGCGAGGAAGTCGCTGCGGCGTTCATCGAAGGCGACAGCTTTCACCGCTTCGACCGCGCGCAGATGAAACAGAAAATGGCCGACGAGTTGTCGCGCGGCAACCAGCAGTTCAGCCATTTCGGTCCCGAGTCGAATCTGTTCGAGGAGCTGGCGGAACTGTTCGCCACCTACGGTGCGACCGGGCAAGGCCGGCACCGCAAGTACCTGCACGACGACGCGGAGGCGCGACCCTTCGGCCAGCCGCCTGGCACTTTCACCGAGTGGTCAGCGCTTCCTGAAAAGACCGATCTCTTGTTCTACGAGGGACTGCACGGCGGCGTGATCACCGAAAACGCGAACGTTGCGCAGCACGTCGACCTGCTGATCGGCGTCGTGCCGGTCACCAACCTCGAATGGATCCAGAAGCTGCACCGGGACAAGGCGACGCGTGGCTATTCGACCGAGGCGGTGACCGACACCATCCTGCGCCGGATGCACGACTATGTCCATTACATCTGCCCGCAATTCGCGCATACGCACGTGAATTTCCAGCGTGTGCCGGTGGTCGACACCTCGAATCCTTTCATCGCGCGCTTCATACCGACGCCCGACGAGTCGATGCTGGTCATCCGCTTCGCCAACCCGCGCGGCATCGACTTTCCCTACCTGCTGTCGATGCTCGACGGCTCGTTCATGTCGCGGGCCAACACCATCGTCTGCCCCGGCGGCAAGATGGACCTCGCGATGCAGCTGATCTTCACACCGATGATCTGGCGGCTGGTCGAGCGCCGCAGGCAGGCGCTCGCCAACTGAAATCAGGCGAATGGGTAAAACCGATGCTTCTCCAGCTTCTGGACCCGACCAGTGGCCTGACGCGCAGGCGCACGAGGCCCAAGCCTTGCCGACAAGCGCCACCGCACAACCGCGAGGCTTGGTCGGCTCTCAGCCGCGGCGGACGGCCGCCTTGCGCGCCGGCGACTTAGCCGCACGCGCCACGTTGAGAAACATGTCCTTCATCTGCGCCTGCTGCGCATAGCGTTCGCCGACCTGGAGGCAGACGAGGTCGCAAAGCTGATAGATACGCGGGTCGACGATCGAGTAGTAAACGCTGGTCCCGCGCTGCGACTTCCCGATCAGCCCCTTCTGTGCCAGCACCGAGAGGTGCTTCGAGACGTTGGCCTGGCTGCAGCCGAACAACTCGGTCAGCTCGCCGACTTTGCGCTCGCCGTGCCGCAGGGCGTTGAGTATCTTGAGCCGCATCGGCACGGCGAAGGCGCCGAAGAACTCCGCCACCTTCTCGATGGCTGCGTCGTCCAGGCTCTCCATGATCGAACATCTCCGGTGGCTGCGAAAGTGCATATGATATCGCTTTGGCATTTCTTGATTGTATAACTGTTTAGCGATATAGTAGCGGCAAACGACGACGCTGTCGATCTTTGCCCGCGCGGTCGGTCCGCATATTTCGCGAATCCAGGCACCGGCGCGATCACGCAGAGCAACGGCGTCGGCCCGACCATCATGCGAGGATGTCGATGAAACATGCATCAAGCTTCGCCGCCACGATCCTGCTCGGGGCGACGCTTTCCTACGCCGCGGCCGCGCCGCTGGCGACGCACACAGTCGCCGCCGACACGACGGGCCGCAGCTACGTCGCGGAGGGCTTCGTCGAGGCGGTGCGCCAAAGCGCGATCGCAGCGCAGGTGCCTGCGCGCATTACCGAAATGCGTGTGCGCGCCGGCGACACGGTCAAGGCCGGACAGGTCCTGCTGCGCCTCGATCCGCGTGCCGCAACCGACCTGCTCGCGGCAAGCCAGGCGCAGGCGGCGGCGGCGCAGGCGCAGCTCGACGCCGCGCGCCGCGACTTCGAGCGCAACCGGCGCCTGTACGAGAAGCAGTACATCAGCGCCGCCGCGATGGAGCAAGCAGAGGCGCAGTTCAAGGCGGCGCAAGCGCAGGCGAAGGCGACAACGGCGCAGGTCGGCGTCGCGTCGACGCAGTCGACGTTCACCACGTTGACCGCGCCCTACGCGGGCGTCGTCGCCAGCGTAAGCGCCGAAGTGGGCGACCTCGCTACACCCGGCGCACCGGTGCTGACCGTCTACGACCCGAAGGAGCTGCGCGTCGTCGCGCAGCTGCCCGAGAGCACCGTGCGTAGCCTCGCCGGCACGACCCCGGTGCGCATCGTTGTCGCCGGTGGTGAAGGCAGCCGATCGATGGAAGCCACGCGCATGGACGTGCTGCCGACAGCGGATCCTTCGACGCACATGCGGCAGGTGCGGCTCACGCTGCCCGCCGGCGTGCCGGGGCTGGCGCCCGGGATGTTCGCACGCGCGAGCTTTCCGCTGACTCAGGCGCCAACCGCGCGGATCACCGTTCCGCAGCACTCGGTCGTCCGCCGCCCGGAGTTCACCGCCGTCTACGTCGTCGGCGACGACGGCCGCGCGCAGCTGCGGCAGATTCGGCTCGGCCGCGCAAGTGGCGACAACGTCGAGGTGCTGGCCGGACTCGCCGCCGGCGACCGTATCGCCGTCGACCCCGTCGCCGCCGCCTCCGGCCGATGATCATGGCGCCGACACCGCACCCGAAACTCGGCGTTTCCGGACGCATTGCCCGCTACTTCCAGTCCGCGCAGATAACTCCGCTGATCGCACTGATCGCGCTGCTGCTCGGCATCTTTGCCGTGCTGGTCACGCCACGCGAGGAAGAGCCACAGATCAACGTCACGATGGCGAACGTGCTGATTCCGTTCCCGGGCGCGTCGGCGAAGGACGTCGAGCAGATGGTGGCGGCACCCGCCGAGCAGGTGATCAGCCGCATCGTCGACGTCGAGCACGTGACGTCGGTGTCGCAACCGGGCCTGGCGGTGATCACCGTCCAGTTCGAGGTCGGCGTCCCGCGCATCACGGCGCTGGTGAGCCTCTACGACACGATCCTGTCCAACCAAGACTGGCTGCCGCGCAACCTCGGCACGCTGCAGCCGATCATCAAGCCCAAGGGCATCGATGACGTCCCGATCGTGAGCCTGGCGTTGTACGCCAAGGACCCGGTCGTCGGCACCGCCGATCTCGAGCGCGTCGCGCGCGCGATCGAAACGGACTTGAAGCGCGTTCCCGGCAGCCGCGAGATCGAAACCATCGGCGGCCCGCGGCGCGCGATCAACGTCCGCCTCGACCCGGCGCGGATGAACGCGGCGGGGGTGACGGTCACCGAGATCCGCAACGCGCTGCTGTCGGCCAACAACGGTGCGCCGATCGGCGAGATCACCGTCGATAATCGCGCCGTGCTGCTCGACGCGGGTCCGTTTTTTCGTGACGCGCGCGACGTCGGCGGCCTGATGGTCGCGACGCGCAACGGCGTGCCGGTATTCTTAGAACAGGTCGCCGTGATCGACGACGGGCCTCCGATACCGGAGCAGTACGTCTGGTACGGAACGAGCGGCAAAGACGCCCGCGAATATCCGGCGATCGTCATCGGCGTCACCAAGAAGCCCGGCCAGAACGCGGTGCAGGTCGCCGACGCGCTGGTCGCGCGCGTCGACAACCTGCGCAACACCGTCATTCCGCCGAACGTCGTGGTCGAGGTGACGCGCAACTACGGCGCGACCGCGAACGACAAGGCGATCAAGCTGATCCAGAAGCTCGCCTTGGCAACGCTCTCCGTCATCGTGCTGGTGTGGGTCGCCCTCGGACGACGCGAGGCCGTGATCGTCGGCACCGCGGTGGTGCTGACGCTCTTTTCGATGCTGTTCGCTTCGTGGGCCTGGGGCTTTACGCTGAACCGCGTATCGCTGTTCGCGCTGATCTTCTCCATCGGCATCATCGTCGACGATGCGATCGTCGTCGTCGAAAACATCCATCGCCATCGCCAGCTCGAGCCGGCCCGACCGCTGACCGAAATCATTCCAGAGGCCGTCGACGAGGTCGGCGGTCCGACGATCCTCGCCACGCTGACCGTCATCGCCGCCCTGCTGCCGATGGCCTTCGTCACCGGCCTGATGGGGCCGTACATGAGCCCGATCCCGATCAACGCCAGCATGGGCATGCTGATCTCGCTCGCCATCGCCTTTGTCATCACGCCGTGGCTGGCGCTAATTCTGCTGCCGGCTGCATCGGTCGCGCATGCAGCTGCCGGCGGCAGGTCGTGGCTGTCGTCGACCTTCGCGCGCACTTTCGCTCCCTTCCTCGGCGCGGCGAAGGGCGGCCGCAACCGCCTGCTGCTCTGGCTCGGTATCGCCGTGCTGATCGCCGTGTCGCTGGCGCTGCCGGTGCTGAACCTGGTCGTGATGAAAATGCTGCCTTTCGACAACAAGTCGGAGTTCCAGGTCGTCGTCGACATGCCGGCAGGCACTTCGCTCGAACGCACCGCCGCGGTGCTGCGGGAGATGGGCGCGTACCTCGCGACGGTTCCCGAAGTCGCCAACTACCAGGCCTTCGCCGGCACTTCGGCGCCGATCAACTTCAACGGTCTGGTCCGCCAGTACTACCTGCGCCGTGGCGGTGACGTCGGCGACCTGCAGGTCAACCTGGTCGACCATGCGCATCGCCACGACCAGAGTCATGCGATCGCGACACGCCTGAGACCCGAGCTTGTGCGCATCGCCGACGCCTTCGGCGCACGGGTCAAGGTGGTCGAAGTGCCTCCGGGACCACCGGTGCTGGCACCGATCGTTGCCGAGATCTACGGACCCGACGACGCCGGCCGCATCGCCGTCGCACGGCAGGTCGAAGCGCAATTTCGCAAACAGGCCGGCGTCGTCGACGCCGACGCCAGTCCCATCGCCGACGCGCCGCGCTGGGTGGTCGCAGTCGACCGCTCGAAGGCGGCACTCGCCGGTGTGCGCCAGGACGACGTCGTCGCCACGCTGCGCGCCGGACTCGCCGGAGAAGACGTCACCTACCTGCGCGACGCGTCCAAGTATCCGGCCGCGATCCGCCTGCAGTTGCCTGCCGAGGCACAAGGAGACCTCGACGCGCTGCTGCAACTGACGGTGCGCGGCGCCGCTGGCCGCCCGGTGCCGCTGCGCGAGATCGTGACCGTCGACCGCAGCGGACTGCGCGAACAGCCGCGCCACCACAAGGATTTGCTGCCGGTCGAATACGTCGTCGGCGATACCGCCGGCAGCATCGACAGCCCGCTGTACGGCATGTTCGCAATGCGCCCGTCGATACTGGAACTCGAGGTGCCCGGTGGCGGGACGCTGGCCGAGTATTTCATCAGCCAGCCCGACGATCCCTACCGCGGCTACAGCATCAAGTGGAATGGCGAATGGCAGGTGACCTACGAGACGTTTCGCGACATGGGGCTCGCCTATGCGGTCGGCCTGATCCTGATCTACCTGCTGGTCGTCGCCGAGTTCGGTTCCTACCTGACGCCGCTGATCATCATGGCGCCAATCCCGCTGACCATCATCGGCGTCATGCCTGGCCATGCGCTGCTCGGTGCGCAGTTCACCGCGACGTCGATGATCGGCATGATCGCGCTCGCCGGCATCATCGTCCGCAACTCGATCCTGCTGGTCGACTTCATCAAGCTGCAGATCCGTGATGGCGTGCGCTTCGAGGAAGCCATCGTCCGCTCCGCCGAGATCCGCGCGCAGCCGATCGCGCTGACGGCGCTGGCGGCGATGCTCGGAGCGCTCTTCATCCTCGACGATCCGATCTTCAACGGCCTCGCCGTGTCGTTGATCTTCGGGATACTCGTCTCGACGCTGCTGACGCTGGTCGTGATTCCGCTTCTGTACTACACCGCCTATCGCCGCAAGTTCACGGCCCCCCTGGAGAACGCATCATGAACAGTTGGCAACTCGTTCCGGCTTCCCCCGGCATCGTGCGCAAACTCGGCGCGCACCGCAGAAAATGAACCCCGTGCACAGGCGTCTTGCGCTGCTGCTCGCCGTGGCCCTGGCGGCGTTTGCGCAAGCGGCCATCGCCGACGTCGACCTCCTCGGCGCCTGGGAAGCAGCGCAGCGGCAGGACCCGGCGTTCGCCGCCGCCGGCGCGGAACTCGTCGCCGGCGAGGCGCGCAGCCGTCAGGCGCGCGCGTTATCGCTGCCGACGGTCACGGTCCGCGGCTCGGTCGGCTATGGCGGCGCGACCCAGGACAGCACCGGCGCGCAGTTCAGCGCTCCGGGCTTCGGTACCGTCGACGGCGCGGATTTTCGCACCGACATTCGCGACGGCACGGCGACCTCGTGGCGCGTCACCGCCGAACAGCCGCTGTACAACGAGCAGCGCAGCGCCAACGCCCGGCAGCTGGAACTGCAGGCGGACCAGGCTGGCATCGGGCACAGGGCAGCGCGGCAGGACCTGATGCTGCGCACGGCGCGTGCGTATTTCGAAGTGCTGCTGTCCGAGGATGCGTTGCTCGAGATTCGTCGGCAGAAAGCGGCAACGGCGCGTGCGCTGGAAGTGGCGCAGGGAAGCTACGACGAGGGCAAGCTGCCGGTCACCGATCGCAACGAGGCGCGCGCGCGCCACGACGGCATACTCGCGCGTGAAAGCGCAGCGGAGGACGACCTCGCGTTGCGGCGTTCCGCACTCTTTGACCTGACCGGCATTGCGGCGGAACGCCTGAAGCGCATTCCGGACGGCGTTCCCCTGCGCGCCTTCGACGCCGGGCGGCTCGAAGCCTGGCTTTCCAAGGCGGGAGACGGCAATCCGCAGATCGGCATGCAGGTGCTATCCCGCGACATCGCGGCCCAGGAAGTTCGCAAGTGGACAGCGCAGGCGGCACCGACGGTGTCGTTGGTCGCGCAGGCCAATGGTGAACGTCTGTCGGGCAACGGCGGTTTCGGCACGGGCGCGAGTGTCAGTTCGACCAACGGCGTGGTCGGCCTGCAGCTCGCCATTCCGATCTACGAGGGCGGCATGCGCAGCGCGCGCGCTGACGAAGCCGTCGCGCTGGCCGACAAGGCTCGCTTCGGCATCGACGCCACCCGCAAGGCGATCCTGCAGCAGACTCGCGGCGCGTGGTTGGGTGCGACCAGCGGTCTGACGCGTATCGCATCGCTCGAGCGCGCGGTGGAATCCGCTCGTTCGCGCGTGGACGCGACGACGATCGGTCACGAGGTGGGCGCGCGCACGACGCTCGACCTGCTGAACGCGCAGGCGGATCTCTTCCGGGCGTTGCGCGACGTGCAGCAAGCGAAGTACCAGGTGCTGCTCGACCGCCTGACGCTGGCGAAGGCGGCCGGCGAGCTTTCCGAAGAAAGCCTGCGCGCCGCCAACGCGAATCTCGTGCGCGAGTAACGCGGGGGACGAAGTTGTCGGTGCGGCACATTCCCGCCTTTGTATACTCTGCGCATTGCAGCCTCGACCGCCGACTGGAAAATCTCGATGAGCGATGCCCTGACCTACCTGACGCGTGCGCGACCCGAAGCAATGGCTGCGTACTTCAAGTTCATGAAGGGTGCTGGCACGCACCTCGACCCGAAGACGCGCAACCTGATCTCGGTGATCACCAAGGTCCACGCGCAGACCGAGAATGGGCTGCGACAATACCTGACCCGGGCGCTGCGCGAAGGCGCCACCGCCGACGAGATTCTGGACGCGCTGCTGATGGCCTTCCCCGCGCTCGGGCTCGCGAAGATCGTCTGGGCGATCGACGTGATCCTGCGCATGGACCTGCCCGAATTCCAGCTGGACCGCCCCGCCGCGGCACCCACGTGGCACGACGTCGCGCCGGTGAGCGCGTTGAAAGCGAACGTGCCGAGATACTTCGCCTGCGGCGACCGCAACGTGTTCGTGTTCGGCAAAGGCGATGCGCTGAGCGTCTACGATAGCCGCTGCCCGCACGAGCAGACAAACATCCCGCAGGCAGCGCTGACGGGAACGATACTGACCTGTCCGAAGCACGAATGGGTGTTCGACATCGCCACCGGCCGCTGCATCGGCAAGGGCAACCGCCCGCTCAACATCCTCCCGCACAAGATCGAGCGTCGCCGGCTGCTCGTCTGCTGTTGAGTCTCACTCGCGACACCTGCCGGGACGCCGCGTCAACGACGCGACAATCGCCCGCCTTGGGCAGCTAGGCACCGACAATCAGCACCGGATAGCTCGCCGCTTCGACGACGCCGCGCGTCGTGCTGCCGAGCATCAACCGTTTCAGCGTCGACGCCTCGCCGCGGCGCCCGATGACGACCAGGTCGGCCCCGACCTCCGCAGCCAGTTGCGTGATCGCATCCCGCGGACGTCCTTCGACGACCCGGCTGTCGATTTGCGCACCGGCCTTGGCCGCGATGGCTTCGGCGGAGGCGACGACCGCCGCCGCCGCTTCCCGTGCTTCCCGCGTGTCCTGCATCGCGACGCCGACGATGGTCAGCGGCAGCGCGTCTTCGACGGCGAGTCGCCCGGCATAGCGCGCGACGTCGGCCATTGCCGGCCCGCCGTCGACGCCGGCCAGCACCCGACGTGTCCACACGCCGCAGGCACGAGGTACCAGCAGCACGCTGCACGGCGCGTGCAGCGCGACGTTGCCGACCATCTCGCCCAGCATCAGCCTGGACATGAAGCCGCGATTGCCGCGACGGCGCGCGACGATCAGGTCGGATTCGCGTTGTGCGGCCTCGGCGACGATTTCCCGCCACGGTTGGTCACCCCGGCGCACGTGGATGTCGAGCGTGACGCCGGCTGCCGTCGCCGCCTCGCGCAGCGCCGCGATCCGGCCAGCGATCTCCTGCTCCGCGCGCGCGACCAGTTCCGGTGCCGCCACTTCGTAGACGGGATTGCTCAGCATCGGCACGACGGCGGCAAGCGGCAGCCGGTGGCGCATTGCCAGCGCGAAGGCGACACGCTCGGCGCCGACGTCGAATTCGGTGTGCTCGGTGGCGAGCAGCAAGCGCGAATAGGTTGCCGTCACGATGCGTTCTCAATGACCCGCGGTGAGCGCACCCGATGCAGCCAGCAACAGGATGCCGATCTGCAACGTGCACACGATCACGAAGATCCAGTCGCGTCTCCGGGCATAGTGCAAGATGATGACGGGCAGCGGCAGCAGCGAGCAACTGGCGAGGATCGCGATGCCGGCCAGGCTCGCATACTCGCCATTGCGGATCTGCGCCAGCCATCCCCAGCCGGTCGGCCGACCGGTCGCTGCCAGGTAGTCTTCGAGCGACATTCGCATCAACTCCGGAATTCGCGCGAAGGAAACGTCGGTCGGCAAAATACCTATCGCGTAGGCAGCGAAGGCGGCAATGGTGACGACGACGCCGAGACGCGCACCCAGTCCGAGCAGCTTCGCGTAGCGCAGCTGTTCGGCAGGCGTCTCCCATGCCGACGGCGAGTTCATCGCAACGTCAGGTCCATAGTCCCGTTCCCTTCATTAGCGCCCGCAGTCCGGCGAACAGCAAGAGCGTCAACACCATCCGCCGCAGCACCGCCGCCTTCAGTATCGTCAGCAGCCGCACGCCGATGCGCGCACCGAGCATCATGCCGGCGACCGACGGCACCGCGATCACCGCCAGTACCGCGCCCTTGTTGATGTAGACCCATGCGGCGGAGGAATCGACAAGCGTCAGGATGAAGCTCGACGTTCCGGCAGCCACCTTGAGCGGCGCGCCCATGACCAGATTGAGTGCGGGCACGTTCGCCCAGCCGGCGCCGATGCCGAACATGCCGGCGAGCACGCCGATGCCCGTGAAGAGGATCAGCCCGAGCGGAGTCCGATGCACCTGCCATCGCACATCCTCGCCGCTCGCCGTGTCCCGGTAGACGCCGTGGATCGAAAGTGCCGCCGCCAGCGCGTCAGGTCGGGCAACGACCGGTTGCTCGGACTTGCCGGCGGTGACCATGAGGGCGACGATGCCGAGGATCGCGATTCCCAGCGCGACCTCCACGGCAGCCACCGGCAGCGCCAACCCCAGCAGCGCGCCAAAAATCGAGCTCGTCGACGCGAGCAGCGCCAGCGGCAGTCCGAGCCGCAGGTCCGCGAGTCCCGAGCGCAGCAGCATGGGTCCCGCCGACAACGCACCGGCGAGCGCGACCAGCAGTCCCGCGCCGCGGACGAAGTCGAGATGGAAGGGGAAAAAGCCGCCGACGATCGGCACGAACAGGATACCGCCGCCCACACCTGCGGGAATCGCGACAATGCCGAGCAGGAACGAAACCACGAACAGTGCGAGCGGCCAGACCCACCACGGTGCCGCTTCGCCGCCGTTCGCCGCGAGAGCGGGTGTGGCGCCAATGGCCAGCAGCAGCGCGGCGGCCGCCAGCGCAAGCGCGAACGGCATTGGACCCCTGCTGACGCGAGCGCATGTTTGACTGAACGGGACCATGTGGACGCGCGGTTCGGAGATTGGGAGGTCGGGTACGCCGCATCGCGCATTGCTTGCGCATGTCGTGCGCGCCCCCGATAATTCTCGCATGTCTTGCCTTCATAGATGCAAGCTGAAAAGTCCGCCGTGAAAATTGGCATTGTTTCCGACAGTCACGATCGCGCCCCCATGCTGCTGGCGGCGGTGACGAAGGCGAAGGAGGCCGGCGCCGAGGCCGTCGTTCACTGCGGCGATGTCATCGGCGCGATGACGCTGCGGCCGCTGCTCGACGTGGGATTGCCCGTGCACGTGATCCACGGCAACAACCTGGGCGATTCGATCATGCTGTACAGGTTGGCGCGCGAGTCCGGCGGACTGCTCGACTATCACGGCGCCGACGCGCGCATCGAACTGGGCCGGCGCAAGATCTTCCTCGTGCACTATCCGGACTACGGCCACGCGATGGCCTGCACCGGCGACTGGGACCTCGTCTGCTGCGGCCATTCGCACTGCGCGGGCGTCGAGCAGATCGGCAACGTCAAGGGTGGCAAGACCTGGCTGGTGAACCCCGGGACCGTGGCGGGACTCGCCGCGCCCGCGACCTGGATCCTGGGCGACTTGGAGTCGATGCAATTCGACATCCGGGAGCTCTAATCGCGTCGGCTTATGGAGCAATTCATCCAATCTATGGCGCCATAGCTTTTTTTTGTCGGCCGGCGCGGGAGTCCCCTGTAGAATGGGCCGCCGAAACCAAGTGCTGAGCTTCCGCATCTGAATCGCGCACGGGTCCTGATCTCGGCGCTGGGAGAAAACGATGTTCGCTAGCAATCCTTTTGCCGAGATTTCGGCGCTCATTCCGCCCGTGGTCATGCAGGGCTACGTCGCCGTCATGATCGTGCTGGTTGTGGCGGGAACTCTGTTCGACGTCGTGCACAAGGGAAGCGCGCAGTACTTCTTCGATAACTGGCGCAAATCGCAAGGCAAAGGGAAAAAGCAGGTCGGCGGCGGCGAATTGATCTCGATCGCGATGCAGACCGGAGTCGTCGACGTCCTGACGTCGGGCGAATTCTGCAACGCGCGTCGCCGGGTCGCCCATCTACTGACCATGTACGGGTTCCTGCTCTACGTCGCCACCACGGCGATCATGGTGTTCGCCTACCCGACCCCGGCGAACCCGACGCCCGGCATCCTGCCGCTGCTGTGGTGGCTGGGTGGCCTGATGGTCTGCGTCGGCGGCTACTGGTTCTGGTTCTTCATTCGGGTCGATGTCGCCGCCGAGGGCAATTCGCCGCTGCGCTTCATGCGTGCCGACCTGTTCGTTCTCTCGCTGATGGGCAGCGCGACGCTGGGCCTGATCTGGGCATTCCTGCAGGCACGGGGCATCGCCGGCGCCGGCGTCTTCTTCGGCCTGTACATCATCGCCACGACCGTGCTGTTCGCCGGCGTGCCCTGGTCCAAGTTCGCGCACATGTTCTTCAAGCCCGCGGCGGCCTTCGAGAAAAGAGTATCCGAGGCCAATGGCACGGCCGAGAATTTGCCGACGCAGACTCGTGACGATCCCGAGCAACAGCAAAGACATTCGATGGAACTGTTGCGAGGCGCTCCGGTGAACATGGGACTCGGCATCAAGCGCGAAGCACCCCGCCACTATTGAATCGAGAAGCAACCCGCAAGTTCTGCTGGACCAGATAAGGAGCCGGAACAATGCCAACCTTCGTCTATATGACAAGGTGCGACGGATGCGGACATTGCGTCGACATCTGTCCGTCGGACATCATGCACATCGACAAGACCTATCGTCGCGCCTACAACATCGAGCCCAGCATGTGCTGGGAGTGCTACTCCTGCGTCAAGGCTTGCCCGCAGCATGCGATCGATGTGCGCGGATACGCCGACTTCGCCCCGCTCGGTCACAGCGTTCGTGTCCACCGCGACGAGGAGAAAGGCACGATCGCCTGGAGGATCAAGTTCCGCAACGGCACGGAAAAGAGCTTCCTGTCACCCATCACCACCAAGCCCTGGGGGACGGCGATCCCCAAGCTTGCGGACGTTACCGGACCCAGCAAGGAGATGCGCGACGGACATCTGTTGTACGGCGAACCGAAAGATATCCGCATGGATGACGGCGATTTGCATACGCTTGCGTCCGCTGGTCTCAAGATGAAGAGAGGGGTGTATTACTGATGGCTTACGAAACGATCGTCGAAGACGGCATCGATATTCTGGTCGTCGGTGCAGGCCTTGGCGGCACGGGCGCCGCATGGGAGGCCAGATTCTGGGGTCAGGACAAGAAGATCGTCATTGCCGAGAAGGCCAATATCGATCG
>JADYZP010000067.1 GCA_020853025.1 Burkholderiales bacterium | reverse complement strand
TCGGGCCGATCAGGATGCCGAGGAATGGATAAAGCACGCCTGCGGCGATCGGGACCCCCGCGGCGTTGTAGATCATCGCGAAGAACAGGTTCTGGCGGATGTTGCGCATGGTCGCATGCGACAGTTTTCGGGCTCTGACGATGCCGTCGAGGTTACCCTTGACCAAGGTAAACCCGGCACTTTCGATCGCCACGTCGGCCCCGGTGCCCATGGCGATGCCGACATCGGCCTGTGCCAGCGCTGGCGCGTAATTGACCCCGTCGCCGGCCATCGCGACCTTTTTACCCTGGTGTTGCAACTCCTTGATGAAGGACACCGAGCGCGTCGTGCGACAGGTAGCGCTTCAGTCCGGTCATCGCATGCCACGGATCGTACATATGCTCGAGCCCATCCGCGGCCACCACGGTGTCGACGCTGCCCGGTGCGATGCCTTCGGCTTCGAGATCGAAATCTTCGATCCTGCCGCACAGGACTCGATCCAGATGCCGCGTAGCCGACGTCGAGCAACAGACGAGGCGGATGTGCGAACTCCTCGAGCAGCGCCGGGTTGAAGTGGTGGTACGAGGTGGCATCCCGGTGCGCGACGCCCAGGCAGGTCTGCCACGCGAAGCAGGGCTCGGGCGCGAAAGCGACGGGAGGCGGAATGGGATCGGCGGACATGTCGGCGAAGGATCCGGCTGGCTGATTCATGCTCCGAGCGAGGTGAGCCGAAGCAAGCGGTGAGGGGGCGTTCCCGGTTTGAACGGACGGCGAAATCGTATACGCTACGAAACCAGCGCACATTCGCTCCGGTCGAGGAGGTCGATGGCGATGGCGGGGCTCGAACGCATCGCAAAATGGCCGCGAATCATCGCGATCGCGCTGGCGTGCGTCGCCGTCTCCGCGGTGGTCGCGCAGTCGAGGAGTGCAGCGTCGGCGCAAGGCGACGTCTTCAACACGCAGAGCGGGCGGAGAGCGCCGGCGCAGAGTGATTCATTCAACACTCAGAGTCAGCGTGGCGGACGCTGCGACACCAACATCTGGATTCACGCGCACGGCGGCCGCTGGGACCGCTGCCAATACGAACTCGATTGCCCCGGACCGGACACACGGTTGTATGGCCCTCCCGATCGCTTTCCCGCCACCGACGGCGCGCGAATGCGTGGCTATGTGCGCTGTGCGGTGGATCCGTGTTCGCCCGGTGGTGCGCAATGCTGGGGTCATCGTGAGTCGGATGACATCAGCACCGGCGGCTCGCGGGAGAACAAGCAAGCCGTGACGCCCCCGACGAATGCCGTACCGGGGCGCAAGTCGATCAAGCGCTTGTACGATCCGCCCGCGATCAACTCCAATGCGGATGCCCGAACGATGGTCAAGGCGATCGATCGCTGCGTGCGAGAGAAAGGCCGCCTGCCGTACTACGCGAGCCCGCGCGTCTCGCAGTCCGGCAACATGGCGAACTACGTGCCGGCGACCGCGACGATTGTCTACAACCCAGCACAGCTCGACCGGCAGAAGCCGTACATCCGCGCCTACTATATCGCCGGAGCATATGGCGCGTACATCGTCAGTCTGAAAGAGCAGCAGTTCGGCCAGCCCGGTACTGCCGATGAACGGCAGCGACAGCGAGATCACCTGATCGGCTACCTTGCCCATTGCCTGCTCGATCTGAAGCTGTTGCCGGAAACCGGCAACGGCGCCACCGACGACCCGCGTGCCCAACTCGAGGATTTCATCTATTTCGAAGGCGGGGGTGTGCCGCTGACGCCGGCGGATCTCGGACGCGAGCGCGCCTTCAGCTACGGTTGGCACGCGTACCCGATGTCGCTCCTGCCTGGCCTCCGACGCGACTAACGTGCCCGCCGGCGTGAAAGGTGCGGGGTGAACGAAGATGCGCCGGACTACCTTCCGGCGACCTTGACCACCTGCAGCGTGCCGTCGCCGAGCAATCCGACGCTATCCGCCGCGGCCGCCGTGTAGCGCATCTGTTCGACCTTGGGATCGCTGAACTTGAGCGAGTTGTCGAACTTGACCGGCAGCGTGCTGCGCGTGAGCACCGGCAGCGTCTTGTGCAGGTGCAGGCAGGCCGAGACGTGGACGCCGGTCCGATCGTTGCGTTGCAGTTCGCAAGTGAGAACCCCGGGTGCCATGTTCTGCTCCGGCGTGAATTCCTCCTGCGCGAGCCGGCGCATCGGGCTGCCCCATGGCTGCGCCACGTAGCGCCGGTATCCGCGGGCGGCATCGTCGCGCGTCGCGAAGACAAAGTAGCGAAGGTGCGACCTGTCGGCCGCCACGCTGACGAGGATCGAACCGACCACGCCCTGCGCCCGTTCGTCGGCGGGAACATCGAGAGCTTGCGCCTGCGCCTTGCCGCGCAACTTCGCCGGCACCGGATCCTGGACGAGCTTCGCGTAGAGCGCGGTGCCGGTGTCCGCAGCGCGCGCCAGCGGCGACAGGACGAATATCGACGCAGCAGCCAACGCCCAAGCGGCGGCGATGATTTGCCGGTGTCGATTGAACAATGCCCGCGCGGGGATCGCGTGGTCCCTAAGCGAGGCACGCGCCGCGTGCGGTGGATCAGCGGGATCGCGACGGCGCTCGATCCCAGGCGGCGGAGGGTCGACCGGAGCGTGATCTTCGGAACCGCTCAGGTGAAGCGGTGGCTGTTCCCAATCGGAGAATTGTCGCATCCCGGTCGCCCCACGCTTGTCTTTCCTTCAGTTTAGTCGGCGGATCGCCGCTTGCAAGTGCAATGTATAGGTAATGGCCATTTCGCATTCGGTTTCGAACGCCCATATGATCATATACCGAGCGCACGGAGTACTCGGGTGAGAAGATCGCGATGCCGGAGTAGACGCTGGCGAACCCCGCCGTCCGGCGCTATGATCGCCCCGTTCCGCCGACCATGACGAGGGGAGCCCATGATCCCGATCGATCGTCCCTGTGGACTCGAGTGCGCAGCGCGCCGCATCGATGGAAGCTGGCGCAGATCTCGTCGCAGCGTGGCGTTGCTGGTGCTCGCGGCCTGTTTTTTCCTGGCTCCGGCGGACAGGGCTTTCGCCGCCGACGCCGGCACCGTCTCGCGACCTACCCCAGTCGTGCCGCCGGGACTTGTCACAGGAGGCGTCCTGTTGCGAGCAGAGATGGGTACGAGCGTTCGAGAGCCAGATGATGTACTTACTTCGTTTTATGTGTTGTCCAGGCTCGGCGCGACGCTCGGGCAAGCCTGGTCCCCTGACACCCCCGGGCCAACGTCTCCCGCCGTGCCGGACCCAGGTCCGCGTGCCAAGGCGGGAGATCCAGAAGGCGCGGAAGGTACGCTGGTCTCGGTGCCACTCGCGACCCCCGGTGATTGCAGACTGCAGCATTTCGTCGCGGCCCATCCGAATCAGCGCCTGGCCTACTTCGCGAGCTCGGGCGGCACCATCGGATACCTGTGCGCCTACCGGTTCGACCCTGTCGCGCCGGCGTTCCTGCCGGTGCCGGGCTCGCCGTTTGCCACCGGCGGCGAACCGGCGGATGGCATGGCCATCGATCCTTCCGGCACGTTCCTCTATTCCGTCGCCAGCGCGGACAGCGGCGTAACCGGGTTCTCCATCGACGCGGCCACCGGGGCGTTGACCAGGATCGCCGGCTCGCCGTTCGCAACCGCGCCCAACCCCCGCTCTATCGTGGCCGATCCCACAGGACGCTTCGTGTATGTCGCGACCCGCGCCAACAAGACCTTTGCCAGCACGATCAGCGCCTACGCCATCGACCCCGCCACGGGGGTGCTGACGCCGCTGCCCGGCTCGCCCTACGCGGCACCGACTACCGCCTTTGCCCTCGCCATGGATCCTTTGGGGCGCTACGTCTATCTCACCACCGGAGTCAGTCTCCACACCTATGCCGTCGACCCGGCAACGGGGGCGCTCAAGCCCACAGGCTCGTCCGTCGTAGGCGGCCCCAGCGTCGCCGTCGACCCGGCCGGACGATTCGTCTACGTCGAGGCGCAGGACACCGCGCCGGAAGCGCTGTTCGGTGTCCGCGCGTACAAGGTCGAGGCCAACGGCGTGCTCGCCGCAGCGGGCGGCTTCGTTCCGATCGGCCAGGACGTCATCGACATCGCCGTGTCGCGCTCCGGCCGACATGTCTACGTCGTCGACAGCGAAGAGAAGCCGGATTTTTCGGGCTACGACTACAGCATCGCGGCGCTGAAGCGCGACGAAGCCACCGGCGCGCTGACGCCCATCGCCGGTTCGCCGTACCCTGTGGCGCCCGTCGACAAGCTCGCGGGGCTGAACGTCCTTCCTTCGCAGTCGGGCTGGGCGGCAGGCGAGCCGATGTTCTATCCGCTCGGCGTGTCGGGGGGCTATCCGCCGTATACCTGGTCAGCGGCCGGCGGCAGCATGCCGCCGGGACTTGGCGTCGACGTCACGCTGGGGGCGTTGCGCGGGACTCCCACGACGCCCGGCATCTACGATTTTGTCGCGCAGGTTACCGACAGCCGCGGCGCCGCGGCGACCAAGGCCTACCATTTCACCGTCGGCGGCGCGCTGTCCGCTACCGTTCCAGTCATTGAGTACTACCACGCCGGACTCGACCACTACTTCATCACCTGGGTTCCCGACGAGATCGCGAAGCTCGACGCAGGCACGGTGATCAAGGGCTGGACGCGCACGGGCGAGACGTTCAACGCGTATGCAACGGCGCAACCGGACGCGTCTCCCGTTTGCCGCTACTACATTCCACCCAACCTCGGCGACTCGCATTTCTTCGGCCGCGGTACTGCGGAATGCGTCGCGACCGGCCAGAAGAATCCCAGCTTCGTGCAGGAATCCGCGGATTTCATGCAGATGTTCCTGCCGAATGCGGGCACCTGTCCTGCCAACACCGCGCAGGTCTATCGCGTGTTCAGCAACCGCCCCGACGCAAACCATCGGTACATGACGAGCAAGGCGATTCGCGATCAGATGGCGGCCAAGGGCTGGCTGATCGAGGGCGACGGGCCGGATAGCGTGGTGATGTGCGCGCCGATCTGAAGGTTTCGACTACGAATACAATGAGGATCGCACCGATCTGAATTCCCGAACGCACGGTTGCCTCTGGTGCCGGCGTCGGACGTGCCACCTCGAGGAGAGCAAGACATGCACCGTACCCGCAACCACCGTCCTGGCCTGCTCAACCTACGGATAGTAAATCCCACGCCACGACGCGTCGACCGGAGCACTGTAACGCGTCGACCGGAGCACCGTAGCACGTCTTGATTTGCCCGTACCGACGGGAAGCGGGGATGGTGAGTGGTCGCCGCGGGACCACGGGTGCCCCGGGTGGGGGGTACTTGGCGAGCGTCAGCACGCGCCTACCCGGCGTCGTGCGCGGCGGGCGGCGCGCCGCGTGACTCGAATCCGGGCTGTGCGCGCGCAGGCATTGCTCCACCGCGCGCAGGAACAAGTGCAGCGCAGTGCCCTGAAGGTCGGCGTCGCGTTCCAGGAAGTAGCGCAGGCGTTTCGGCACCGCGAGCACCCATTGCCGCACCGGCAGCGCTGGCAAGACGTGATCGGTGCGATGCGCCGCGGTCGCCACCATGCGCCGCGCGTTGCACGATGGGCACACGCCGCGCCCCTTGCACGAGAACGCGATCAGGAAGTCGTGGCCGCAGTCGCCGCGCCGCGGCCGGGCAAAGCCGTGGGCGAGGACGCCGCACTCCAGATAGCGGCGAAACTCGCGCTCCACATATGCAGCCTTTCGAGTTCGCCCTTGACGCGACTGTAGAACGCCCGCGAGTTCGGATCGGCACCCATCGACGACACGTATAAGCATCGCGTCGCTCCGGCGGCCAGCGCCATTTCGGCGATGGCCAGAGGCAGCACCAAATCCACCTCCCGAAACGCCTGCCGCGAACCGGCCCTGGCCATCGTGGTCCCGAGGCAACAGAAGAAGTCGTCGACCTGCGGCAGCGCCGCTCCGGCGAGCGCCGCGAAGTCGACGACGGCGGGCACGAGCTTCGGATGCGGGATGGCCAGCGGGCGGCGGGTCAGCGCGACGACGTCGGCGACGGCAGGGTCGTCGAGCAGCATCTGCAGCAGGTGACCACCGACCAGGCCGGTGGCCCCGGCGAGGACGACGTGGCGGGACGTTCGCCATTATCGCGCGTTGCAGCACCCGGCGCGGCACGGACGCGCGCGGGGCGCGCCCGTGGCTGCGAGGCCGGGGATGGACGGGCAGCACCAACGGCCGCCGGCAGGCTAGAATCCGCACCAGACCGGCCGATTTCCTCACTTCGCCTGGAGCCCACCATGCCGTCGTTTCCTCGCCTTAGCGCAACCCGCAGAATCGCCGGCGTCCTGGCCATGGCAGCGCTGGCCGCGTCCGTAACCGCGCTGGCGCAGCCGAAGACCTTCAAGTCGGGACCGGGGCCAGACGAACTGTGGGACATCACCATGAAAGTCGAGATGGCGGGCATGCCCATGGCCATGCCGGCGCAGACGATGCAGATGTGCATTAAAAAGGACCGCAGGGCTGAATCGGCGGTGCCGCAGCAGGAAAACTGCCGGACCACCGATATGAAGATCTTCGGCAATCGGGTCACGTTCAAGATGGTCTGCACCGGCGATCCGCCGATGAGCGGCAGCGGCGACATCACGTCGACGGCGACGACCTACGAGGGCACGATGTCGATGAAGTCCACGCGTCGTGGCGAGGAGATGGAGATGACGCAGAAGTTCTCCGGCCGCAAGGTGGGCACCTGCACCGACCAGAGCGAACAGATGGTCGCCAGCGCCAAGGCGGCGGGCGACGCGCAAGTGGCGCAAATCTGCAGCCTGGGCATGGAACAGCTGCAATCGGTCTACTTCGTCGGCAAGAATGCCGCCTGCGCGAACCAGCAGAAGGCCTTTTGCGACAAGGTCGGCGGCATCGCCCGTGAGGTGCACGATCCGGCTGCGCACCGCCGCGCGACGAGCACCTACAAGACGACGATCGCCGACGCGTTCAAGGCCTGCGGACAGGACTTCGCCGCCGTCACCACCCAGGCCTGCACGAAGGCGGCCGGCGCGCGCGACTGGGCCTTCGTCGGCGGCGGCTACTGCGATGCCGAGGTTCGCGCCGTCGGCGATGCCAACTGCAGGGGCCGTTCGTTCACCGGCATGGACCGCAACCTGGTGCCGCTGTGCACGCGCTACGCCAACCTCAGCCGCGGCGGCGGCGCAACCGCGGCCGGGACGGACAGCTTTGCGCCGGCGTCGGCACAACCCCGCCCTGCCCAGCAGCCGGCCGCGCAGGCGCAACAGCCGGCCGCCCAACCGCCGGCGCAGTCCGATCCGGTCAAGCAAGGCCTCGACGCGCTGCGCAAGCTGTTTTGATCACGCAACTTTGATCACGCAACGTCGGGGCCGCGCAATCTGCGCCGCGCTCGCCGCCTTGCTGTGCGCCGGCCTGGCGCTGGCGCAACCCGCGCCCGACCGCTTCGCCGGCGCGGCCGCCGCCTACCTCGTTATCGCGGATGGGCGGACGCTGTACTCGGCGGCGACCGACGCTCGCCTGCCGCCCGCGTCGCTGACCAAGATGATGACCGCGCTGGTGATCGAGGGCCTTGCGCAGCCCGATACGGAAGTGGTCGTCAGCGCGCGGGCCGCCAAGGCCGGCGGCGCGCGCATGGGCTTGAAACAGGGCATGCGCCTGCGCGTGGCGGATCTCGTCGCCGGCATGCTGCTGCGCTCGGCCAACGATGCCTGCTACGCACTCGCCGACCATATCGACGGGGGCGAGCGGCGGCTGGTCGAGCGGATGAACGACCGCGCCCGGACCATGGCGCTGACCGCCACGCATTTCCGGAATCCCTGCGGATTCGATGCGCCCGGGCAGCACTCCAGCGCCGCCGATCTCGCGCGCATCGCCGAGGCATTGCTGGCGCAACCGACGCTGGCGGTGCTGGTCGCGCAGCCGAAGCTCCGCGTCGTGAGCCGGGACGGCCAGGCGTTCCAGTTGACCAACACCAACGCGCTGATCGGCCGTGTTCCGGGCGCGCGCGGCGTGAAGACCGGATTCACCGACCGTGCCGGACACTGCCTGGTCGGCGTCGTCGAGCGCGATGGCGTCCGCGTGCTGATCGTGCTGCTCAACGCCCGCGACCGCTGGTGGGATGCGGCGGCGATGATCGACGCCGCCTTCGATGCCACGATGCGTCCGCGCTGAATGGGCGCGCGCGCCGCGGTCGCGGTCCTCGCCGGCGCCATGGCGCTCGCCTGGTTCACCGCGCTGCCGGGCGCATTCCAGTTCGACGACTGGAGGATTGTCGTCGCCGACCAGCGCGTGCATTCCTGGCCGGCGCTGCTGGCATCGCTTCCGGGCGTGCGCCCGCTCACCCGCGCCACCTACGCGCTGAACTGGTGGCTCGATCCGGCGCCGGCGGGATTCGTCGCCTTCAACCTGCTCTGCCACGTCGTCAGCGCGCTGCTGGTGCTGGCATTGGCGCGGCGCTGGCTGCGCGATCTCGCGCCCGGCAGCCCGCGCGCGGACCGGGCCGCGCTGGTCACCGCGCTGCTGTTCGCTCTCCACCCGGCGCAGACCGAGGCGGTCACCTACATCGCCGGGCGTTCGGTGGCGTTGTCGGCCTGCCTCTACCTGGCCACGCTGTACGCGTGGGAGCGCGCACGCGTCTTTCGCCACGGCTGGCTTGTGGCGTCGCTGTTCCTGTATGCCGCTGCGATGACGGCGCGCGAGACCGCATGGACGCTGCCGCTGGCGATCGTGCTCATCGAATGCGCGCGCGGCGCCGGCCTGCGGCGCGCGCTCGCCGTCACACGCTGGCATTGGCTGGTCGCTGCTGGCGCGCTCGCGACGGTTGCATTCTCCCCGGGCTACCGGCGACTGCTGGATGCGAGCCTGGATTTCCGTACGCCACTGGCGAGTCTTGCAGCGCAGGTCGACGGCATTGCCTATCTGATCAGCCACCCGCTGCTGACTCTGCGCCTGAACATCGATCCCGACTTGGTGCCGTCAACCGGAACCGATGCCGTCTGGTGGTTCACCGCACTGGCTCTGGCCGCCTGCATCGGTTTCGGCTTTCGCCAGCTGCATCTTCGGCCCTGGCTGGGCTTCGCGGTGCTGTGGTTCTTCCTGCAGTTGCTGCCAACCAACTCGCTGATCGCCCGCTACGACCTTGCCAACGACCGCCAGCTCTACCTGGCGCTGATCGGGCCGGGGCTGCTGGTCGGAGTTGCACTTGCCCGCGTGCATCGCCGGATCGTCGCCAGCCTCGTCGCCGGACTGCTGATCGCCGGCGTCGGCATCGCGACGCTGCTGCGCAACGCCGACTACCGCAGCGAGGTCGCGCTGTGGACCGCGACGGCACGCGTTTCACCGGGCAAGGCGCGGGTCTGGAACAACCTCGGGCAGGCGCTCACCGCACAGGGCGAGCGCGATGCAGCACGCGCTGCCTACAAGCGTGCGCTGCAGCTGGAACCAGGCATGTACAAGGCGCGGCAGAACCTGCTGGATCTTGGGCATTGATCGCCAGCGATGGCGGACGTGGGTCGCTTCCCGCCGGTGGCGGCGCCTATCCGGATGGACCACGTCCGTCTGCCGCGCGTTCGGCAACCGGCTCTCGATGGCCTCGCCGTGCGCGAGCCTAGAACTTGAGCCGTCGCAGCCTGAGCGCGTTCAGTACCACCGACACCGATGACGCGCTCATCGCGAAGGCGGCAAAGATCGGGCCGATCAGGATGCCGAGGAATGGATAAAGCACGCCTGCGG
>JADYZP010000066.1 GCA_020853025.1 Burkholderiales bacterium | reverse complement strand
GACCACCGTTTCCACTCGCTCATAGCGCCCGGTGAGCAGCGTGTCCGGCGTGAGCGTGCCTCCCGCGTAATGCGCCCAGATTTCCTTGCCGTAGTCGGTCGCGAGGAGCGAGGGCGCGACCTTGCCGTCCAAGTAAGACGACGTCCGGTCAAGGAGACCCTGCGCCACGCTCCTGTTACGCGACGAGATCCAGTCCAGCACGATTGTCCGCGCACGCGCCCGAGCCGTCGCTCGCGCCACATCGCAACGACCTACATGATCCGCCCGAACCAGAGCATCGACAGCGCGGCGGCGAGCACCGCGAACAATGCCGCCACCGCCGCGAACAGCGACGTGATTTCGGTCTGCCGTGCCTCGAACACCAACTTCGACGACAGCGACGCGTAGACCTTCTTCAAGTCGGCCGCGGTGCCGGCGTAGAAATACTCGCCCTGCGTGACGTTGGCGATCTGCTTCAACGCCGCCTCGTCCAGCCGTACGCGCATCGACCAGCCTTCGGCGCCGATCATTTCACCCTTCTCGGTGCCGACCCCGACGGTAAACACGCGAATGCCGCGCTCGGCGGCCATCCGTGCCGCCTCGATCGGATCGGGACCGGTGGTCGTCTGGCCGTCGGTGAGCAGGATGATCGCGGCCGAGTTGTACGAGCCCGGCGGCACCGGTTGCACCGCCGGCTTCTCGCCCTTGCCGGCGCGGTCGAGCGGGGTCGACTTGGCCTGGTCGCCACGCGGATTCCACGAACGCAGGTCGAACTCGGCATCGGGGAAGATCGTCTTCAGCGATACCAGGATGCCGCTGCCCACCGCCGTCCCGCGCTGCAGCTGGAAGCGGTCGATGGCGGCAAGGATGTCGTCGCGGTTCTTGGTCGGCGCCTGCACGACCGCCGCGGTGCCGGCAAAGGAGACGATGCCGACGCGCATGTGCTGCGGCTGGTCGTTGACGAAGGCGCGCGCCGCGTTCTGCGCGGCGACCAGCCGGTTCGGCTCGACGTCGGCTGCGCGCATGCTGCCCGACACGTCCATGGCGAGGATGATCGTTTCGTGCTGCGATGGCAGCGTGATCACCGCCTGCGGGCGCGCGATGGCGACGATCAGCAGCGTCAGTGCGGTGAGGAACAGGATCGGCGGGATGTGGCGGCGCCACGACGGCCCCGCCGCCAGCGCGTCCTTCACCATCGCGAGGCTCGCGTAGCGAACGCTAAGCTGCTTCCGGCGGCGCAGCAGCCAGAGATAGACGAGCACCAGCAGTGGGACCGCGCCCAGCAGCCACAGCAGTCCGGGCCAGAGGAAGGTCACCGGCAAGGTCATCCTAGGCAACCCCCAGATGCTGCGGCATGCCACCGCCGCTGGCGAGCTGGCTTCGCTTCTGGCGCAGGTCGGCGAAGCGCATGATGGCGTCGACCAGATCGTCGTCAGTCGCGAGCTCGAGTGCGTCGACCCCCGCCTGCCGGAACGCCGTGCGCAGCTCTTCTTCACGCTGCAACGCCAACGCCGCGAAGCGCTTGCGGAAGCCGCGATCGTGCGTGTCGACGAACACCTGCTCACCGGTTTCCGAATCCTGGACCACCAGCAAGCCGAGGTCCGGCATCTCCATTTCCAGAGGATCGTAGAGACGCACGGCAATCACCTCGTGCCGGATCGCGAGATTGGCAAGTGTCTTCGCCCACCCCGGCCGGCTGATGAAATCGGAAACGACGAATACCAGCGAGCGCTTGCGGATGACGTCGTGCGCGGTGCGCAGCAGCACGTCGAGGTCGGTCGCCTCCGATTGCCGCAACTCCGGACGCGTCAGCATGCCGTGCAGAATGTGCAGCACGTGCCGGCGCCCGCTGCGCGGCGGAATCACCGAGTCGACCTCGGTGCCGTAGAACATGGCGCCGACGCGGTTGCCGTGGCGCGTCAGCATCCGCGCGAGCACGGTGACGAATTCGCTCGACAGCGTCCGTTTCCTGACCTGCTCGGAGCCGAAGTCGACCGACGGCGAGAGGTCGAGCAGGAACCACGCCGCGACCTCGCGCTCCTCGTTGAATTCGCGCACGTACGGCGTCTGCAGCCGCGCCGTGACGTTCCAGTCGATATGCCGGACGTCGTCGTGATACTGGTATTCGCGCAGGTCGGCGAGATCGAGGCCGTAGCCGCGGAACAGCGTCCGGTAATCGCCGTGCAGCAGGCCGTCCAGCCTGCGGATGACCGTCCACTCCAGGCGGCGGAGGACCGCCTCAGGCGCTGGCGACGCGGACATGCGTTTCGAGCGGCTTGTCGGGCGCGCGCACGTGCTGCATGACCTTGAGGATCAGCATGTCCGCCGACTGGCCGTCGGCGAGCGCCTCGTAGGAGAGCACCAGCCGGTGACGCATCACGTCGGGTACGATGTCGGTCACGTCCTCGGGAAGCACGTAGCGGCGCCCGCGCAGGAAGGCGAGCGCCTTCGCGCCTTCGATCATGTGGATCGTCGCCCGCGGACTCGCGCCGAAGGTCAGGTAGCGCGCGAAATTCTTGAGGCCGAAGCGCTCGGGATCGCGCGTGGCCGCCACCAGCTTCACCGCGTAGCTGATGAGGTTCGGATCGACATAGACGCGCCGGCATTCGCGCTGCAGGTCGGCCAACTGCTCGGTCGTCGCCACCGGCGTCACGTCGACCGGCTCGCCGGTCACGCGCTGCACGATGACGAACTCCTCCTCTTCGGTCGGGTAGCCGACCAGCACCTTCATCATGAAGCGGTCGACCTGCGCTTCGGGCAGCGGGTAAGTCCCCTCGGTCTCGATCGGATTCTGCGTGGCCATCACCAGGAACGGCTGCGGCACGAGGTGCGTCTCGCCGGCAATCGTCACCTGGTACTCCTGCATCACTTCGAGCAGCGCACTCTGCACCTTCGCCGGCGCACGGTTGATCTCGTCGGCGAGCAAGAGGTGCGTGAACACCGGCCCCAGTGAAGTCGCAAAGTCGCCGGTCTTCTGGTTGTAGATGCGCGTGCCGACCAGGTCCGCCGGCACCAGGTCGGGTGTGAACTGGATGCGCTTGAAGGTGCCGCGTATGGTCCGCGCCAGCGTCTTCACCGTCAGCGTCTTGGCGAGCCCGGGCACGCCTTCGACCAGCAGGTGCCCCTGCGCGAGCATCGCCACCAGCACACGCTCGAGGAAGTTGTCCTGGCCGACGACGACCTTCTTCACCTCGTAGAGAATGCGCTCCATCAGCGTGGCGACTTCGTCGTTGCTCGGTTCCAGGTTTTCCATGCGGACTGGTCTCGCGTAGGTGAAATTCAGGTGGGGTCAGAAAGGCGACATGCCGACGGCGGCGGCGGCGTTCTCGATCGGCACCGCGAAGCCGATGCCGATGAACACGCGCTGGGCGGTGGGATTCAGGATGCCGGTGACGATACCCACGACCTCGCCGTCGGCGGTCACCAGCGGCCCTCCCGAATTGCCGGGGTTGGCCGCGGCGTCGAACTGGATGAGGTTGGTCAGGATGCGCTTGCCTTCGTGCGACTGGTACTCGCGCTTCATGCCGGACACGACGCCGGCCGACGCCGAAGGGCCAATGCCGAAGGGGAAGCCCACCGCGACCACCTGGTCGCCAACCTGCAGGTCGGCGGTCGAGCGCAGCGTCGCGGACACGAGATCGTCGGGTACCGCCTTCGCCTGCAGCACGGCAAGGTCGTGCTCAGGGCGCATACCGATGACCGCGGCCTCTGACTCCATGCCGTCGAAGAAGCGGACCTTGATGCGCTGTGCACCCAGCACGACGTGCAGGTTGGTGAGAATGATGCCCTTGTCGACGATCACGACCCCGGTGCCTACACCTGTGGCCTTGTCCTTATCCGCATCGTTGTCCGTCTTGCGATCCTTGTCGTCCTTATCGTCCTTGCCGCCGGGCGCCACCTTGAATTCGCCCCGCCGCGATTCCGGAGATCTTTCCTTCTGGCCGTCGTTGCGCGCGAGCCGATCACGGTTCTTGCCGGCACTCCCGCCGCCTTCATTGGCGCTGCCCTTCGCCCCGTCCTTGGCCTTGCCCTTCGCCGCGTCTTTGGGTTTCTCGCCGCCCTTGTCCTTGCCTGTGGCCTTGGCGTGCGCATCGGGCACATCCGGCCCGTAGCCGGTGACGCGCACGACCGACGGCCCGATCGCCGCGACCGCGCGGGCCGCGAACGACGGCAATTGCGCGTTCTCCAGCGTATGCAGCACCGCCGCGTCGATGTCCTTCTGTGTCAATTCGTACGCGATGGGGCGCGTGCGCGCGTAGGTGACGACCAGCGCCACCGCGAAGAGCGCGCCGGCGACCAGCAGGATCGGACGCTCGAAACGCGCGTAGAACGCACGGACCCTGCCGTGCGAGGCAACCGCTGCGGGCGCGGTTTGCGTTTCGGCTACGGTGGTTTCGCCGACGTCGGTCGTCGAGCCGGCTTTGCGTGACCGGTTGGAACTGCTGTAGAGCGCCGCCTTTTTCATCGCTGCCACCTTGCCGGCCGCTGTGCCGTTTGGAAGCCTTCATCAACGGTATCACGGGAAGTGCCGTGCCGCGCATGTCGATGCCGGGTCGTATGTAACGGCAAGCGATAGGCAGCGATGATCCGCTGGAGTTCCCGTGCCGCTACGAGGGCGCTCACCCGACGGCTCCGCTGACGCCCCCTTGACGCCGCCCCTCAGCCCATTATAATCACGGTACCGAATATTTATACGGTATTCCGATGCCTCCTCCGCCAGCCGCCGCCCGCCGCCCCTTCGCCCGTACGTCCGCCGGAACCGCGGAGCCGCCGCGCCTCACCGCGCGCCAGCGGCAGATCCTCGACTGGATCCGTGGCCACGTGGAAGCCACCGGCATGCCGCCCACGCGCGCGGAAATCGCCGCCGGCCTGGGCTTTTCCACCGCCAGTTCGGCGGAGGACCACCTGCAGGCGCTGGCCAAAAAAGGCGCGCTCGAACTGACGCCCGGCGCCGCGCGGGGCCTGCGATTGCGCGACCTCCCGGGCGTGCCGATCCAGGGCCTGCTGCCGCTGGTGGGCCGCGTGGCCGCGGGCAGCCCGGTACTCGCCACCGAGCACATCGAAGCGCAGTACCGGATCGACGCCGGGCTGTTCACGCCGCACGCCGACTACCTGCTGCGCGTGAAGGGCACGAGCATGCAGGACGCCGGGATCCTCGACGGCGACCTCCTCGTCGTGCACAAGACCGGCGACGCGCGCAGCGGGCAGATCGTCGTCGCACGTCTGGGCGAGGAAGTCACCGTCAAGCGACTGAAACGTCGCGGCCGGGAAGTCACGCTGGTCGCCGAGAATGCCGCGTTCGCACCGATCGTCATCGATCCGAAGCGAACCGCGTTTGCGATCGAAGGCGTCGCCGTCGGCCTGATCCGGTCCAGCCGGTCGCTGTAATCCAGGACGGCTGACCACTCGCATGCCGGGTGCTGTCCGTCGCCGATCGTGGCCGCCGCGTCCTCCGCACTGGCTTCGCTGCTCGAGCATCCGGCCATCTGGCGCGGCGGCGACGTCGCGCCGGAGCCGGCGGCGCTGCCGTCGGGCTACGCGGCGCTCGACGCCGTGCTACCCGGACGCGGCTGGCCGCAGGGCGCGCTGACCGAACTGCTGGTCGAACGCGAAGGCATCGGCGAGATCCGCCTGACGCTGCCGGCGCTGGTACAGGTGCAGGCACAGGGCCGAGACGTCGTCTGGATCGCCCCGCCCTACCGGCCCTACGCACCGGCGCTCGCCGCCGCCGGCATCGACCTCGCCCGCCTGGTCGTCGTCGCCTGCAGAACGCCGAAGGACGCACTGTGGGCCTTCGAGCAGGCGCTGCGCGCGCCCGAATGCGGCGCCGCCTTCGCGTGGCTGCCGACGCACGACGAGCGCGCGCTGCGCCGGCTGCAGGTCGCCGCGCGCGAAGGCCGCACTTGGGGCGCGCTGTGGCGTCGTCCGGGTCAGCGCGGCAGCGCGATCGCCGCGCCGCTGCGCTTAGGCCTGGCGCCGCACGACGGCAGGCTCGCCGTGCATGTGCTCAAGCGCCGCGGCGCGGAGCTGCCGGGGCCGGTGCTGGTCGATGTCGGGAAACGGGCGGCCCATTACTGACGATTACTCTCCGCATGTCACGTGGTGAATGATCTTCAGCAGGTCTCCCACCCATGCTCTGGACCTGCCTCCTCTTCCCTTCGCTGCCGCTCGACGTCTTCGCACGCGCACGATCGCCGGACGACGCCCCGCGCGCCTTCGTCGTCAGCGGCGGCGGGCGCTACCCGCGCGTCGTCGCAGCCGACGCGACGGCACGCGCATCCGGCATTCGCAATGGCGTGCTGGTTTCCGCGGCGCTGGCCTTGGTACCCGAGCTCGTGCTGCGCGATCGCGACGCCGAGGCCGAGCGCCGCGCGCTGGCGCAACTCGCAACGTGGGCGCTGACGTTCACGCCGATGGCCTGCCTCGCGCCGCCCGACGCCATCGTCGCCGAAATCGGCGGCAGCCTGCGCCTGTTCGACGGCTTGCCGCGTCTCGTTGCGCGCCTCGTCGGCGGCGCCCACGCGCTGGGCTACACGGCTCGCGTCGGGATCGCATCCACACCCGGCGCGGCGCTGCTGCTCGCCCGCGCCGGCCACACACAGCCCGTCACCGACCGCGCGCTGCTGCCCGCCGTGCTGGCGCCGATTCCGCTCGTGCACTTCGACCTGCCCGGCGCCGTGCGCGCGACGCTGCGCGAAGCCGGCATCACGACCATCGGCCAAGTCGCCGCATTGCCGCGCGACGGCCTCGCTCGCCGCTTCGGCTCCGCGATCGTCGACGGCATCGATCACGCGCTGGGCCGCGCGCCCGACCCGCGCGCCTGCTTCGTGCCGCCGCCGCATTTCGCGAGCAGGCTGGAACTGCCCGCGCCCGCGCACGACGCCGAGGCGCTCAGCTTCGGCGTGCAGCGGCTGGTGCAGGAACTCGCCGGCTGGCTGGCCGCGCGCGGGCTGGGCGTCGTGCGGTTGACGCTGACGCTCGCGCACGAGCGCCATCTGCGGCAGCGCGGCATGCCGGCCACCGTCGCGCCCTTCGCCTTCGGCGCGCCGGCGCGCGCGCCGGCGCGCCTGCTCGGCGTCTTGCGCGAACGGCTGGTGCGGGTGACGCTGCCCGCCTCCGTCGAGACGATTGCGCTGATGAGCGACGAGACCGCGCCGCTTCCGGGCCGCAACCTGGGCCTGCTGCCCGGCGATGACGTCGTCGCAATGGAGATTCCGCTGCGCGACCGGCTGCGCGCACGCTTAGGCGACGACGCGCTGCTGCGTCTGGTCCCGCACGCCGAGCACCGGCCCGAACTCGCGCTGCGCACGACCGGCGTCGGCCAGGCGTCGTCCGCGCCGACGAAGCAGCCGCGCGGTAAAGGTAGAGCCGCGAGCGCGCCGCCGCTGCCAGACGCGCCGCGCCCGCTGTGGCTGCTGCCGGAGCCGCAGCCGCTCGCGCACCCGCTGGCCACCCGGCCGTGGGTGCTGCGCGACGGGCCCGAGCGCATCGAGTCGGGCTGGTGGGACGGCAACGACGTGCGCCGCGACTATTTCGTCGCCGCCACACCTGCCGGGGCGACGATGTGGATCTACCGCGACCATCGCCACGGCGTCGACGACGGCGAATGGTTCCTGCACGGGATCTTCTCGTGAGGTCTCGACCGGACGCTGCATCGACCTGTCAACGGTCGGACAAGTCGGAAGCTTCGAGCCTGCCACAGAAATTGCAACAACTCGGCGCGCTAAATCCCCGCCCACCACTGGTACCCCTGGTCCTCCCAGTAGCCGCCTCTGCCGCCGGCGATGTGCGCGAAGCTCGCCACGAACTCGATGGCGGTGACGAACTTCGCGTGCTTGTAGCCCAACTGCCGCTCGACGCGCAGCCGGATCGGCGCGCCGTTGGGAACCGGCAGCGGCGCACCGTTCAAGTCGTAGGCGAGGATCGTCTGCGGATGCCGCGCATCGTCGAGATCGATGCTTTCGTAATACAGATCGGTGTCGTCGGAGGCCATCGGATCGGCGCAATGCAACACGACGTAGCGCGCGTCCATCTTCGGCCGCACCAATTCCATCAGCGCCGCAAACGGCACGCCCTTCCATTTGCCGATGGCACTCCAGCCCTCGACGCAATCGTGACGCGTGATCTGCGTGCGCGCCGGCAGCGCGCGCAGCTCGGCGAGCGAGAGCGCCCGCGGCGCCTCGACCAGCCCGCCCACCGCGAGACGGTAGTCGGCGAATCCGTTGGCGACCCACGCGTTGTACTGCGCGGTGCCGGGATCGGCCGTGCCGTTGCTGCGGAACTCGGGCGAGAGATCGGACTCGGCGAATTCCTGCGCCACCGCGCGACGACCGATGAGCTTGGCGACCGCTTTGTTCAACGGCTCGGCGGCATCGAGAATCCGCGGAAACCATGTGCTGCGCGACAGATTGTCGCAACCCGACAGCGCCAATGCCGACGCGGCGGCCGCGGTTGCTGCAAGAAAGCGCCGGCGGGCGTTGCGCCGCCGCAGGCGGAATGGCCTATTCATCGGACGGTCCCGGAGTCACGCGATAGCGGCCGGTGAGCATCGACCGCAGGTTGTTCCACAAGCCGGACACGATCATCTCGAAGACGTGGATGACAACGAAGGCCACGAGTAGCCAGGCGATGATGAAGTGCAGCGAGCGCGCCGACTGGCGCCCGCCGAAGACGTCGACCCACCCGGGGAATACCGAATTGAGCCACGGCGACATGCCGAAGCCGAGCACGATCATCAGCGGCAGCGCGATGAAGATTATGGCGAGGTAGGCGAACTTCTGCAGCACGTTGTAACGTTTCGCGGCCTCGCCCCTCGGGTGCCGCAGGCGCAGGTGATCGCGGATCGACGCGCCGATGCCACGGAGATCGGCGCGCGTCGGTGCGAGATCGCGCGCGAGATGACGGCTGGCAATCGAATACAGCACGAACAGCGCACCGTTGATCACGAACACCCAGGCGAAGAAAAAGTGCCACGACCGCGCCATCGACAGCCAGCGCGTGCCGGGCAGCGTCATCCAGTGCGGGAATGCCGAAGGCTCCCATTGCCCGTCCGCTGCACGCGTGACGCCGAGGAAGCCCGTGGTGTCGAACTCGGCGCCGAAGACGCGGGTGACGCCGCTCAGCTCGCCGCTGGGCGCGACCCGAGCGCCGATTTCGAGCACGGGGGGCGCTCCGGTGTACGACGACCTGCCGAAGTTGAGCGCCGGATAGGCGTTGAAGATCTGCAGGCCGCTCGCGAACAGCACGGCAACCGCGATCACGTTGATCCAGTGCATGACGCGCACGGCCAGCGTGTGGCGGTCGTACAGGTATCCGTCCGCCGGAGCGGAGGCCGCTACAGCCGCGGTGGCGATGGTCATCGAATCATTCTTCACGAGCGTCTACCGGCGATGCGCAGACATTCTGGCATCGCCACTGCAGATGGTCGAGTCCGCCGAGCTGTTCCTTACAGCCAGCTCCACGCGCATCGTGCCCCGTACAATGCGCACCATGCCCGCATCCGCCGCAGCGCCCTACGCCAACCTCACGCCGGACCGCATCCTCGACGCTCTGGATACCTGCGGCATCCGTGGCGACGGCCGCCTGCTACAGCTCAACAGCTACGAAAACCGCGTCTACCTCGTCCACCGCGACGACGCACCGCCCATGGTCGCCAAGTTCTATCGCCCCGGACGCTGGACCGACGCGCAGATCGAAGAGGAGCACGCTTTCGTCGCCGAACTGGCCGAGCGCGAGATCCCGGCCGTCGCGCCACTGGTCATGGGCGGCGCAACGCTGCACCATTTCGATGACCTTCGCTTCGCCGTCTACCCGAAGCACGGCGGCCGTACGCCCGAGCTCGACCAGCCG
Source organism: Burkholderiales bacterium (assembly GCA_020853025.1). Taxonomy (GTDB): domain Bacteria; phylum Pseudomonadota; class Gammaproteobacteria; order Burkholderiales; family Casimicrobiaceae; genus VBCG01. Next base: position 41,354 of record JADYZP010000066.1, on the reverse strand, counting down.
GAGACGCTCGAATGGCTCGGCCGCTTCATCGGCCGCATCCACGCCGTCGGTGCGCTGCGCCGCTTCGAGCACCGTCCCGCACTCGACATCGAAAGCTTCGGCGACGAGCCCAGAACGTTCCTGCTCGGGAGCAACTTCGTGCCGCCCGAGCTGGTCGACGCGTATCGAACGGTGGTCGACCTGGCACTCGCAGGCGTGCGGCACTGCTTCGCCCGCACCGGCGACGTGGCGACGCTGCGCCTGCACGGCGACTGCCACGCCAGCAACGTGCTGTGGACCGTCGACGGTCCGCACTTCGTCGACTTCGACGATGCGCGCACCGGGCCCGCCGTGCAGGACCTGTGGATGCTGCTGTCGGGCGATCGCACGATGATGACCCGCCAGCTCGCAAGCGTCGTCATCGGCTACGAGGCCTTCGCCACCTTCGATGCGCGTGAGCTCAACCTGGTCGAGGCGCTGCGCACGTTGCGCCTTATCCACTATTCAGCGTGGATCGCGCGCCGCTGGGACGATCCGGCGTTTCCGGTGGCGTTTCCGTGGTTCAACACGCAGCGCTACTGGCAGGACAGGATTCTCGAACTGCGCGAGCAGGTGGCGCTAATGGACGAGCCGCCGCTGGCCGTGTGAGCGCGCGCCGGCCATGGCGCGGGTTTTGGCAACGGCAATCTGCTATAATCGTCATTCGGCGCTGTTCCAGTCCACGCGCCGCAGTCGCTTCGACCTCCCGGCACTAGACTCCGGTTGACCCGGTCCGGCCTCGACTGGCCGCCACGCCCGTGGCGCATCGCCGGCCCATTTTCCAAAGGCATTCATGTCGTTTTCATCGCTCGGCTTGTCCGAGCCGCTCGTCCGTGCCGTCACGGACGAGGGCTACACCACACCCACGCCGATCCAGCTCAAGGCAATCCCCGCGGTGCTCGCGGGCGGCGACCTCCTGGCCGGCGCGCAGACCGGCACCGGCAAGACGGCAGGCTTCGTGCTGCCGATGCTGCAGCGGCTTGCCGAAGCCCACCATGGCGCGCGCACCGCGCCGCCATTGCGCCGTCCGCTGCGCGCGCTGATCCTGACGCCGACCCGCGAACTGGCACTGCAGGTCGAGGCTTCGGTGCGCGCCTACGGCAGGCACTTGAAGCTCACGTCGACGGTCGCCATCGGTGGTGTGGGCATGTCGCCGCAGACCGCACAGTTGAAGCGCGGCGTCGACATCCTGGTCGCCACCCCCGGCCGCCTGCTCGACCATCACGCGCAGCGCAACGTCGACTTTTCGCACATCGAGATCTTCGTCCTCGACGAGGCGGACCGGATGCTCGACATGGGCTTCATCCGCGACATCCGGCGCGTGCTGGCGCTGCTGCCCCGCCGGCGCCAGAACCTGCTCTTCTCGGCGACTTTTTCCGACGACATCAAGGATCTCGCCGACTCGCTGCTCGACCGCCCGGCGATGATCGAGGTGGCGCCGCGCAACGCGACCGTCGACGTCATCGGCCAGGTCGTGCACCCGGTGGACCGCGACGGCAAGCGCGCGCTGCTCTCCTACCTGATCGGCCACCACGACTGGCGACAGGTGCTGGTGTTCACGCGCACCAAGCACGGCGCCGACAAGCTGGTGAAGCAACTGGAGGACGACGGCCTGCGCGCGCTCGCCATCCACGGCAACAAGGGCCAGGGGGCGCGCACGCGTGCGCTCGCCGAGTTCAAGGACGGCGACCTGCGCGTACTGGTCGCCACCGACATCGCCGCGCGCGGCATCGACATCGACCAGTTGCCGCACGTCGTCAACTACGACCTGCCGAACGTTCCCGAGGACTACGTGCACCGCATCGGTCGCACCGGCCGCGCCGGCGCCAGCGGCGAGGCGGTCTCGCTGGTCTGCGTCGACGAGCACGTGTACCTGCGCGACATCGAGAAGCTCCTCGGCAAGCCGATCCGCAGGCAGGTGATCGAAGGTTTCGAGCCGGATCCGAATGCGAAGCCGCAGCCGATCCTGCAGCGGCAGCCGCGCGGACCGGGACGACCGGGGAACGCGGCGGCGGGCACGCGTTCGCCACCCCGGCAACCGGCGCCGCAACCCGCGCATCGAGTCGGCCAGCGCGGTGCACCGGGAGGCCATCGAGGATCGGGCAAAGGCAGTCGCGAACGATCGCAGGGTGCGTCGCGCAAACCCTGACAACCAGCCGCTATTGATCGCGATTACTTCGACGCAGGCGGCATCAGCCCGGTCAGCAGATCGATCGGCAGCGGAAAGACGATCGTCGACGTCCTGTCGCTAGCAATGGTGACGAGCGTCTGCAGGTAGCGCAGTTGTATGGACTGCGGCTGCTTCGCCAGCATCTGCGCCGCCTGCATCAGCTGCTCCGACGCCTGCAGCTCGCCCTGGGCGTGAATGATCTTGGCGCGCCGCTCGCGCTCCGCTTCCGCCTGACGGGCGATCGCCCTGACCATCGATTCGTCGAGGTCCACGTTCTTCATTTCGACGGTGGACACCTTGATGCCCCACGCCGCGGTCTGCGAATCGAGGACCTGCTGGATGGCAGTGTTCAGCTTTTCACGCTCCCCAAGCAGCTCATCGAGCTCGTGCTTGCCGAGAATCGCGCGCAACGTCGTCTGCGCGAGCTGGCTCGTGGCCTGAAGGTACTGCTCGACCTGGATCACCGCCTTGTTGGCGTCGACGATGCGGAAGTAGACGACGGCATTCACCTTGACCGACACGTTGTCGCGGGTGATCACGTCCTGCGGCGGCACGTCCATGACGATCGTGCGCAAGTCGATGCGGACCATTTGCTGCACGACCGGGATGAGCAGGAAGAAGCCGGGGCCCTTGACCTTCCAGAATCGCCCGAGCATGAAGACGACCGCGCGTTCGTATTCGCGCAGCACGCGAAACGACATCACGACGAGCGCAACGATGATGAGGACGAATATCCCCAATCCGTATTCAATGGCCATATTCAGCTCCTTGAAGTTCTTCCGTGACTGGCTGGACGGAGAGAATGAGATCACTGCGCCCGGTGATGCGGACGCTTTGCCCTTGCTTCAGCGGTACCGGGCTGCGCACTCTCCATTGTTCGCTGCGCACCCGTATCCAGCCTTCGGATTGCGCATCCTCGAGCACGACGCCGACGTGGCCGATCAACTCGTCGTCGCCGGTGATGACCGGACGCCGGCGCGCCTTCAGCGCGACGCCGACGACCACGAAAACGAACAGCGCCGTGGCGACGACGATTGCGCCTATCAAGGCGGGTGGAACCCCGAAACCCGGCACATCGGTGTCGATCAGCATCACGGCACCGAAGGCGAAAGCCACCATCCCGCCGATAGCGAGGGACCCGTAGGCGGGGACGAATAGCTCCGTAATCATGAAGATCAGGCCAAGCAGGAGCAGTCCGAGCCCCGCATAATTGACCGGCAGCATCTGCAGTGCAAAGAGCCCGAGCAGAAGGCTGATGGCGCCGAGCACACCCGGCAACGCGATCCCCGGGCTCGAAAACTCGAGAATCAGAAGATAGGCCCCGGCCACCAGCAGCAGGAGCGCGACGCTGGGGTTGGTGATGACGCTCAGGAACTGCGTCCGCCAGTCGGGCTCGATCGTCATCAGGCTGGCGTCCCGGGTGGCGAGCACATGCTCACCGCTCGACGTTTCGATCTTGCGTCCATCGAGCTTGGCAACGAGGTCCGGCACGTCGCGCGCGGTGAGGTCGATCACGTGCTCGGCGAGTGCTTCGGCAGCGGACAGGCTGACCGCCTCGCGCACCGCGCGCTCGGCCCATGCGACGTTGCGTCCGCGCAATTGCGCCAGTGAGCGTATATAAGCCGCAGCGTCGTGCATCTGCTTGCGGGACATCGTCGATTGCCCGGACGATTCGCCTGCGGAAGGCTCGGGCGTTGCGTTGGAATCCTTGGCGGGCGCTTTCTCCGGGTTGCGCGTCGGGGCAGGCGTGGCTTCCGGTGCGCCTATGTTGACCGGCGTCGCGGCGCCAAGATTGGTCCCCGGCGCCATCGCCGCGACGTGACTTGCGTAGAGAATGTAGGTGCCGGCGCTGGCGGCGCGCGCACCGCTCGGCGCGACGAACGCGGCGACCGGCACCGGCGAGGCGAGGATGGCTTTGACGATCTGCCGCATCGACAAATCCAGGCCGCCCGGCGTATCGATCTCGAGGACGACGAGTTGCGCGTGCTCATCCGCGGCCCGGGACAGCGCCCTCGTCACGAAATCGGCACCGGCGGGTCCGATCGCTCCGGTGAGCGGCACGACCATGATCGGAGCAGGCGCCGCACTGGTCCACCCCGGAGCCAGTCCGAGCCATGCCAACGCGAGTGCTGCCACGAAGCTTTTCATCGTTTCGCGACGATTTCGACGGAAATCGACGCCTATCCTCATTATTGCAGAGTCGCCAAGCGACGATGCCCAAGAGGTTGGGGCGATTCAGGCCGATCGCAACAAAGGGGCGGACCACAACAGCGACAGCAACGCGGATGCCACGAGCAGGATGGCCGCGGTCGCAACGAAAAGGAACGTGACCTCGGTATCCCTGCGCTCCAGCACGAGGCGTGTGTTCATGTCCCTGTACACCCTCTTCAAATCGTCGGCGGTGGATGCGTGGAAGTACGCTCCGTCCGTGACGTCGGCGATCGCCTGCAGCGTTTCCTCGTCGAGCCGAACGAAAATCGACCAGCCGCCGACCTGTACGTTGGCGCCTTCCCTGGTGCCGAAGCCTACGGTAAACACGCGGACACCACGCTCCGCGACAGCGCGCGCCGCTTCGAGCGGTTCGGGCCCGATGGTCTTGCGGCCATCGCTCATGAGGATGATCGCGCCGGACGGGTACGCACCCGGCGTCACCGGCGACGCTTCCTTCATCGGTGGCGGACGTAGCGAATATTGGCGCATGTCGCGCGGGTTGCGCACCGAATCCCATTTGAATTCGAGCGCTTGCAGATCGATGCCGGCATCGGGCATGAGCGCGGCAAGCGCTGCGTACAAGGCGCTGCCGGTGGCCGTTCCGCGTTGCAGTTCGAAGCGGTCGATCGCAGCCAGAAGGTCGTCGCGGTTGGTCGTCGGCGGTTGCACGAGAATTGCGTTGCCGCCGAACGCAACGAGGCCGACACGCACGTCGGGCGGTCGTTCGTCGACGAACTCCCGGGCCGCCACCTGGGCCGCAGTGATGCGATTCGGGTCGACATCGGCGGCACCCATGCTGATCGAAACGTCGATCGCCAGGATGATCGTCTGCTGCATCGAGGGAAGGACGAGCCGCGCCTCGGGACGCGCCATCGCGATGACGGTCGCGATCATCGCGAGCAGAAAGAGCAGCGGAGGAACGTGCCGGCGTACGCGGGCGCCCCGGCCGATGGCCGCGCGCATGAGGCCCGCGCTCGGGAACCGTATTGCCGCCTTCTGGCGCCGGCGCAACAGGACCACGTAGGCGGCGACGAGCACGGCTGCCGCCAGCAGCAGCCACAGCATGTCGGGCCAGACGAATTTCATCGAATCTCGATTCCGTGCGCCAGTGCTCCAGCGCGATGGGTGCGTGATCCGGCTTCTCCAGCGACGAAAAACCGACGCCGGCGACAACCTCGCCCGCACCGCCGAAAGCGCCAACGAATCATCTGCCCCCAGGGGCGCGCAGCGATGCCGCTGATCAGAAAATCGCCGAAGGACTCGATGACATGCTCAAGGAAGCGCAAAGCGAAGTCGTCGCAGTTCACGCCGCTGTGCCCGGTGACGAACGGTGCTGGCCGCCCAACGATCGGACCCATTGCGTCACCTGCGACTGCGGCGCACCCTTGATCCGCGCGTTCGGCCGCCCCCCGGCGAGGAAGGCGACGACGAAGACGATCTCGTTCGGGCGCGGTGCATCGGGCAGCGCCACCGGCATCGTGTCCATCGCGTCGTAGTCCCAGGCGTCGTCGATGCCGCCGAAGATCACGTCGATCGCCGTTCCCGCCGCCGCGACCTTCGCATTGCCGGGAATTAGCGCCAGACCGCGAGCGATGCCGTTGCGCATCGCCAGGCCGGCGCGAACGTGGATCATCGCCGCGCCGTGTTCGAGATCGCCGGCCGTGCCCACCAGCGCTGCCTTGCCATAGCCGCATGGCTGAAGGCCGTCCAGCGCCTTTAGCACTCGCGCGGTGAGCAGCGCACCGACCTCGAACGAAAGATCGACGAGCAGCGCATGATCATCGACCGCTGCTGCGCCGGCAAAGGGGTTGACGATCACCGCGCACGCAGCAACGCGGCGCGTGGGCGGAAGCACCTGCCGCGCGCCTTCGCTGCGAACCTCCTGGTCGATCAACACGATTTGGCGCATCGTCATGCCTGCACTCCCGGGTTCTTCAGTCGTCGCGCCTCGTGAACCTGCACATGCGTGCGTGCGATGCGCAGCAACGGTACGGCAACACCAAGCGGCGCGGCCCGCTCGACCAGATCGCCAAGAATATGCTCGCCTTCGGTCGGCCCGCCGCGCTCGATGTCGCGCAGCATCGACGCCGCGAACGAAGAGCCCTCCTGCGTGAGCAGCGCGCGCGCCTTTTGCAGCCGCTCGGCAGGAAGAGCGTGGCCCGAGCGCGATGCGACTTCCGCACACTCGGCAAGCATCGCTTGCGTCAACGAGCGCCCTTCGGGGGTGGACACGATGTCGCCCACGGTGCCGCGCATCAGGCAGTTCATGCCCGCCAGCGTGGCGAGAAAGACCCACTTGTCCCAGGCATCGAGCAGCACGTCGTGCGAATAGTTCACCTCGGCCTTGATCGGTGCCAGCACCGCGTGCACGGCGTCGCAACGCGCGGACTGGCCGCCGCTTCGCTCACCGAAGGTGATCGAATGCAGCCGGTTCAGGTGCCGAACCTCACCGGACGGCGCCAGCGTCACGGCAAGATGGCACAGTCCGCCGAGTACTCGGTCCTCGCCGAAACGCGTGTCGAGCGCCCGATAGTGCGCCATGCCGTTGAGCAGCGGCAGCAACAGCGAATCCGCACCCACCGCCGGCGCAATGGCATCGATCGCGCCGCGCAGGTCGTAAGCCTTGCACGACAGCAAGATCAGGTCGTAGACGTCGGCCGCATCGGCGCGGACGATGAACCGGGCACGCGCACGCACGTCGCCATGCGGGCTGGACAGCAGCAGTCCGTCCTGTTGCAGTTGCGCGGCGCGGCGTTCGCGCACCAGGAAGGTCACGTCCGCTCCGGCCTCGATCAGCCGCGCGCCGAAGTAGCCACCGGTGGCGCCGGCGCCGAGGATCAGAGTCCGCATAGTTCGCTCCAATCAGGTCACTTGCCGGCAGGTTACATCAGATACCGCCTGCGCGTGCTTCAACTGTAGGCGTTCTTGCCAGCCAACGATGACTTCCATAGCTTCGGATTCTGGTACGCTAGGCGGGGAGGCCGCATGGCCTTGCGTCCGGGTGAAGGCGACCTCCAGCCGTTCGCAGCAGGGGAACAAGCCGAGCGCACACGGCGCGGCACGAGGATTGGGCGGAGGTCGCGATGACCGATAAGCTGATCGTCAGCAATCGAGGCGCACTGCGCCGCAAGTACGGTGCGTCGGGCCTCGCACGCATCGGCAGCGCATTGACGAGGTTGGTCGCTGCCGACAAAAAACGCGGACTCGTCACCCGGGTGCTGTACCTCGACGACACGCGGGCGATGCGCGCGCGGCGTGCAACGGCCGTCGCCGAACCGGATGACTACGCTGCGACCAAGGCGGCGATCGACGCGTTGTTTCAGGCCGAGTCTCCCGACTACCTGATGATCGTCGGCGCGCCGGACGTCGTCGCGCACCAGCCGCTGCGCAATCCGCTGCTGGATCCGCCCGACGAGCCCGACCGTTACGCTTGGAGCGACCTGCCCTACGCCTGCGACGGACCCTACTGCGACGACACCGCGGCGTTCACCGGACCCACGCGCGTCGTCGGCCGGCTGCCCGATCTGCGTGGCGCGACGCGCGCGGCGGACGCGTCGCATCTCGTGTCGCTGCTGCGAACCGCAGCGACCTACAAGAGCCGCGAACCGGAAGACTACGCCGCACATTTCGCGCTTTCTGCGAAGACCTGGACGGTGTCCAGCCAGCGCAACCTGTTCGCGATCTTCGGCCGCAGCGACCGCCTGCGCACGTCGCCGCCTTCCGGCCCCCGTTTCGGCGCGGCGACCGGCGCCGCGCATGCGCATTTCATCAATTGCCACGGCAGCGAAGGCTCGCCGGAGTTCCAGGGTCAGTACGGGAAGTCCTATCCGATCGCCTTGTCGACGCGGAGCATCGCCGGCCGCATTGCACCGGGAACCGTGGCCGCCGTCGAGTGCTGCTACGGCGCGCAGTTGTATTCCGCCGGGCTGATCGGCGTCGACATCCCGATCTGCCAGAGCTACCTGGCACAAGGCGCCTACGGCTATTTCGGCAGTACGACGATCGCCTACGGCGATGCGCTGAAGACGGTCGCGGCGGACCTGATGGCCCAGTACTTCCTGCTGGAAATCCAGGAGGGCGCCTCGCTCGGCCGCGCCGCGCTGCACGCCCGCCAGCGCTACGTGCGCGAGAGCGTCGATCTCGACCCCACCGACCTCAAAACGCTTGCCCAGTTCATCCTGCTCGGCGATCCCGCCGTGCATCCGGTGCGCCGCGACCCGCCGGCGAGCATCGTTCCCAAAACGGTGGGCAACGAGGCACGCCGCACGCGCAGGCGCGAGCGCCGCGCCAAGCTCGCCGGCGACGGCGAATTCCTGCAGGCGTCGCGACCGACAGCGTCGCGGGCGGCTCCGATGCCACCGCTCGCGACCTCGTTGCGCCGCGCATTGGCGACCATTGCCAAGGACGCCGGCCTGTGCACGCCGCAGCGCTTTCGCGTATTTCCGCTGCAGGCGCCGATGGCGAGCGTTGGTGAGCGGACCACGCGTTCGCCGGACCGCTCGATGAAGGCGCCTAGCGCCGCAACGCGCACGACAAGACGGCGCTACTTCGTCGCGATCGAAAAGCCTCCCGGCGCCGGCGCCGGCCCACGCGCGATCGCCGTCGTCGTCAAGGAAACCGCCGGCCGCATTGTCGACGTCCGCCGTTACGTACAGCGTTGACGATGGCTGCCGACGATTCTCCACGGCGCGTGTCGGGCTTGACCGGCCGCGTCACGCGCGGTCCCTTCGGCGGCGACAGCAAGAGCCGGCACACGGCCGTCTGGATCGATACCGGCAGCGGGCGGCACCTGCTGCGTCGCAAGGGCGGCCCCGCGATGGGCGACGTGGCGCTCAATGCCTACGTCGGGCACGACGTGCGCTGCGACGGCGTGCTGCTCGAGCATACGCTGCTCGCCGAGAACATCGACATCATCGGCTGAAGCAAAGCTTCCCCTTCTGCACGCCGGCGAAACTCTGGTCGCGAACGGACGGGCTCTTCGCCGAAACAACGGAGAATGACCATGGCTGGCAAGAGCAGACGCAAACCGGGTACCGGGAACGCGGTGACGGCGTGGGCACGGTTCGCCGCGGTTTCGCGTGCGATGCAGCCGACGGGCAAGGCCCGCGCGAAGTCTTCACCCGGGCGTGGCGGAGCCTCCGTCGCCGCACCCAAAGGAACGCAGAGTCTGGCGCAGGCGACTGCGCAGGCGCAACGCCTGGGGCGTGCCCAGGCGCAGTGGGTGGTCGAGCAGCGCAGACAGGCGCGGGCGCGGCGCGCACGGGCAGTGGCTGCGGCAGCCGCCTCGCCGCGAAGCGGCACACCCAAGTCGGCATCAACCAAGGCGACCGCCAGCACGGGTCTGGCCGTCGCGGGGTCGGGAAGCCGCGGCGTGCTGGTCGCCGAGGGCGACTCGTGGTTCGACTATCCGTTCTGCGACGTGCTGCAGATCCTGGACGACGACCGCGGCTGGGACATCGAGCAGGTCGCGCATCGCGGCGACAGCGTCGAGAGCATGGCTTACGACGGCGGGCAACTCGACGACTTCGTCCGCGCCATCGAGCGCATCGTGCGCCGCGGCGAAGCACCCCACGCGATCCTGATCTCCGGCGGCGGCAACGACGTCGCCGGCGATGCCTTCGCCATGCTGCTCAACCACCGCTCGTCGCCGGTGTACGGACTCAATCCAGCGGTCGTCGAAGGCGTGCTCGAAACGCGCGTGCGCGTCGCCTATACGACGGTGATTTCGGCGGTCACCGCCGCCTGCGAAGCGCTGCTCGGCGCGCGGGTGCCAATCCTGCTGCACGGCTACGACTATCCGGTGCCCGACGGCCGCGGCGTGCTCGGCGGCTGGGGCCCGCTGCCGGGACCGTGGCTCGAACCTGGGTTCCGCGACAAGGGCTACGATGACCTGGCCGAGCGCGTCGCCGTCGCCCGCGATCTGATCGACCGCTTCTACGCGATGCTTGGCGCGGTGGTCGCCACACCCGCCTTCGCGCACGTCGCCCTCGTCGACCTGCGCAACACGCTGTCCACCGATCTCGCGCGCGGTCGCTACCGGACGTGGTGGGGCAACGAGCTGCACCCGACGCGACGGGGATTCGCCAAAGTCGCGGAGCTCTTCGACGCCAGGCTGTAGACGTCGCCGACGCCGCTGTCAATACGTCTTGCGCAGCGCCGCGACATCGCGTCCGGCTGAAGCCGGACCCACAGCCCGCGCTTCAGGATGCCGTATCCAGGCAGGCGAAGGTCACCGTTTCGCCGGAATCCACCACGCGAGAATGACCGAAGCCGATGTGGCCGCGGCCCCGTAGCAGCACTTCCTCGCGATGCAGCAGGAACTCGCGCTCGCCGTCGAAGGTCACGTACGTCCCATTCGTGCTCTGGTCGATCAGCGCGAACTTGTTGCGGCGTCGCTCGATCCGCGCGTGAAGCCGTGACGCCAACCGGTCTGCGATCACGATGTCGCTCTGTGCATCGCGTCCGAGCGTCAGCAGCGATTTTTCGGCATCCAGCCGGATTGCCTGGGCACCGTGCCGGAGTTCAAGCATCGCAGCCCGCAGAATCGGTCGGCTCACAAGCGTCGTTCGGTCGGCCGCGTCCTGCCACAGCAGTTCGGCGATGCCGACGTCCCGGTCCTTGCCCTTGACGGTGACCACGTCGAGTTCGCGCAGCTGCCGACGCAGGTAGGGCGCCATTTCCGTCGCCGAATCCATCGAAACGACGATCTGCCCGCCTTTCGCCACCGCGACCATGCGCGCCGCCGTATTGACGCAGTCGCCGAATACGTCGCCGTCCTGCTCGATTGCCAAGCCCGCGTGGAACCCGATGCGAAAGGCGAGCCGGGCGCCCGCCACCGGCTCGCGTTCGGACATCCGCAGCTGGATGTCCGCCGCCGCCGAGGCCGCCTGATCGGCGGTCGAGAAGATCAGCATCGCCTCGTCGCCGATAGTCTTCACCAGGCGGCCGCCGTAGCGCGCGCCACAATCCCGGGCGAGATCGAGGCACTGGCCAATCGCCGCCAGCGCCTGCGTGTCGCCCAGCAACGTGTAAAGCCGGGTACTGTCCGCGATGTCGGCGAACAGCACGGCGAGCTTCGATTCCGTGGCAGTCATCGAGAAATTGGGATCATGCTTGATTTTTCCTGGACGGCCTTCGGATGTCGCTGCTACCCATGAAAAATCAAAGCCGACCCCGTTTTCCGACTCCATTTTCTCACACGGTAGAATACGCGTATGACAGCCGCCTCGGAATTTCTTGCACAGCATCCGGACTACGCCGGCACCGGAATGCTCGACGAACTGCGCGCGCGCGACTATGGTCGGCTCGACGCGCAGGAGCACGCCTACCTCGACTACACGGGCGGCGGACTGCACGCTGACTCGCAGCTCCGCGAGCACGTCGACCTGCTCGCCAGCCACGTCTACGGCAACCCGCACTCCGCGAACCCAAGTTCGATGGCGACGACCGACGCGGTCGAGCGCTCGCGCGCCGCGGTGCTGGAATACTTCAACGGCACCGGCGAATACACGGCAATCTTCACGCTGAATGCGTCCGGAGCGCTGAAGCTGGTTGGAGAGGCGTATCCATTCGTGCCAGGCGGGCGCCTGCTGATGTCGGCGGACAACCACAATTCGGTGAACGGTATCCGCGAATTCGCGCGGAAGAAGGGTGCGGATATCGACTACGTTCCGCTGACCACACCGGAACTGCGCCTCGACTTGCCGGCGTTGAATACGCTTCTCGCCAAGGCCGATCCGTCGCGTGACAACCTGTTCGTGTTTCCGGCGCAGTCGAACTTTTCCGGAGTCAAGCATCCGTTATCGCTGATCGACACCGCGCATGCCCACGGCTGGCAGGTGTTTCTCGACGCTGCCGCGTTTGTCCCCACCAACCGACTGGATCTGCGCGCGGTATCGCCCGACTTCGCGTCGATTTCGTTCTACAAGATGTTCGGCTATCCGACCGGCGTTGGCTGCCTGTTGATCCGCAATTCGGTGCTGGCGACGCTCAAGCGCCCCTGGTTTGCCGGTGGTACCGTCAACTTCGCCACGGTCCAGGGCCGCCTGCACGTGCTGGCGCCGCGCGAAGCGGGATTCGAGGACGGGACGCTCAACTACCTGTCGATCCCGGCGGTGGAGATCGGTTTGCGGCATCTGCAGCGCATCGGCATCGACGTGATCCAGACACGGGTACGCTGTCTCACCGATTGGCTGATCCGCGAGCTGTTGGCGCTCCACCATGGCAACGGGCGCCCGATGGTGCGCATCTACGGTCCGACGTCCACGACCATGCGCGGCGGCACGGTGACGATGAATTTCTACGATCCGAACGGCCACCTGCTCGACTATCGACGCATCGACGAGCTCGCGGGACTGGAGCGGATTTCGCTGCGTACCGGGTGCTTCTGCAATCCCGGCGCAGGCGAGATCGCGGAAGGGCTGACCGAAGAGGACATGCGCGCCGGAATGGCGCTAGGCACCGATATCACACTGCCGCGCTTCCTGGAGATCATGCTCGACCGCGGAGGCAAGAGCGCCGGCGCGATCCGCGTTTCGCTCGGCCTGGTCAGCAACGTCGCCGACGTCGAGCGCTTTCTGCGCTTCGCCGCAAGCTTGCGCGACCAGACGGCGCTGACCATCGGCGCCGCGCCCTACGACATCGCGTCGTGCCGCGTGATTCGCGACGGGAGTTAGGTGTAGTTCCGGCGAATACCGTATAAATAAACGGTATAATGCGCGGGCCATGCTCCCGCCTTATGCCGAGCTGCACTGCCTGTCCAATTACTCGTTCCTGCGCGGCGCGTCGCACCCGGAGGAACTGGTCGAGCGCGCGCAGGCGCTGGGCTACGCCGCACTGGCGCTGACCGACGAGTGCTCATTCGCCGGCGTCGTCCGCGCGCATCTGGCTGCGAAGGACGCCGGATTGCCGCTGGTGATCGGCAGCGAGTTCACGCTGGCCGATGGCCTGAAGCTCGCGCTCTACGCGACCGATCGCGCGACCTACGGCGACCTCGCGCAACTCGTCACGCGCGGTCGGCGCAATGCGACCAAGGGCAGCTACGCGCTGACGCGCGAGGACGTCGCGGGACTCGCGCCGCGCTGCCTGGCGCTGTGGCTGCCCGGGTCCGACCACACCGCTGCCGGCGCCTGCTGGTTCGCCGACGTGTTCGACGGTCGTGCCTGGATCGCCGCCGAACTCTTCGCGCGCAGCGGCGACCGTGCCCGCCTCGAATCGCTGCAGGCGCTGTCGCGTGCGACGGGATTGCCGCTGGTCGCGGCCGGCGACGTCCACATGCACGCCCGGGCGCGGCGCGCGCTGCAGGATACGCTGACCGCCATTCGCCTTTCCACGCCGCTCGCCGAATGCGGCTATGCGCTCTTTCCCAACGGCGAGCGTCACCTGCGCTCGCGCGCGCGCCTGGCCACGCTCTATCCGCGCGAGCTGACCGACGCGACGCTCGACATCGTCGCGCGCTGTGCATTCTCGCTCGACGAGTTGCGCTACGAGTATCCGGAGGAACTGGTGCCGCCGGACGCCACGCCGGCGTCGCACCTGCGGGCGCTGGTCGATGAGGGCCTCGCCCATCGTTACGGCAGCGGTGCCGCACCCGCCTCCGTCCGCGAGCTGATCGAGCACGAATTGGCGCTGATCGCGCAGCTCAAGTACGAGCCGTACTTCCTCACCGTACAGGACATCGTCGCCTTCGCGCGCAGCCGCGAGATCCTGTGCCAGGGCCGCGGCTCGGCCGCCAACTCGGCGGTCTGCTACGCACTCGGCATCACCGAGGTCGATCCGGCGCGGATGAGCATGCTCTTCGAGCGCTTCATCAGCCGCGAGCGCAACGAGCCGCCCGACATCGACGTCGACTTCGAGCACCAGCGGCGCGAAGAGGTGATGCAGTACATCTACGGCAAGTACGGCCGCGAGCGCGCCGCGCTGGCCGCCACGCTCATCACCTACCGGCCGAAGAGCGCCGTGCGCGATGTGGGCAAAGCACTCGGCCTCGATCTTGCGCAGGTCGATCGGCTCACCGGCGTCTTCGCCTGGTGGGATGGACGCAGGATCGACCCGGCGCGCATCCGCGAGGCGGGCTTCGATCCGGACCATCCGCTGATCATGCGGCTGGTCACGCTCGCCGGAGCGCTGCAGGGCTTCCCGCGCCACCTGTCGCAGCACGTCGGCGGCTTCGTCATCGCGCGGGACTCGCTCGAGCGCATGGTGCCGGTGGAAAACGCGGCGATGGCCGACCGCACCGTCATCCAGTGGGACAAGGACGACCTCGACGCGATGGGCCTGCTCAAGATCGACTGCCTGGCGCTGGGCATGCTGTCGGCGATCCGCCGCGCGCTGGCGATGGTGTCGCAGTACCGCGGCGTCGCGCTGCGGATGCAGGACATCCCGGCCGAGGATCCCGCCGTCTACGCGATGTGCCAGCGCGCCGACACCATCGGCGTCTTCCAGATCGAGTCGCGCGCGCAGCAGTCGATGCTGCCGCGGTTGAAGCCCGCGTGCTTCTATGACCTGGTCATCGAGGTCGCCATCGTCCGGCCCGGCCCGATCCAGGGCGGCATGGTGCATCCGTACCTGAAGCGCCGGCAGGGATTGGAGCCGGTCACCTACCCGAGCGCCGCGGTGAAAAGCGTGCTCGAGCGCACGCTCGGCGTGCCGATCTTCCAGGAGCAGGTGATGCAGCTCGCGATCGTCGCCGCGGGCTTCTCGCCGGGGGAGGCCGACCATCTGCGCCGCTCGATGGCGGCGTGGCGCAGGAAAGGCGGCCTCGAGAAGTTCGAGCAGCGGCTGATCGACGGCATGGGCGCGCGCGGCTTGTCGGAATCCTTCGCGCGGCAGATCTACCAGCAGATCCTGGGCTTCGGCGAGTACGGCTTCCCCGAGTCGCACTCGGCATCGTTCTCGCTGCTGGTCTACGTGTCGGCGTGGCTGAAGCTGCACGAGCCCGCGGCGTTCTGCGCCGCGCTTCTCAATTCGCAGCCGATGGGCTTCTACGCACCCGCGCAGCTGGTGGCCGATGCGCGGCGACATGGTGTCGACGTGCGCAGCGCCGATGTCACGGTGAGCGAATGGGATTGCACGCTGGAGGAGGCGATCGATCCTCAACGTTTCCGTCACTGCGAACATCCGTTACAGCGCGCGCCTTCGCTTGCCGGCGAAGGCCGCTCGATCGGCCGCGGGCATGCCCGGAAACATCCCGCTCCCGCGCCCTCCCCCCCGCTGCGCCTCGGCCTGCGGATGATCTCCGGGCTGAAGGAGGACTCCGCCGCGCGCATCGTCGCCGCGCGCGCAGAGCGGCCGTTCGCGCACGTCGCCGACCTTGCGCATCGCGCGCGGCTCGACCGCCGCGATCTCACCGCGCTCGCCGCGGCCGGCGCGCTCGTGTCCCTCGCCGGCCACCGGCATGCCGCGGTCTGGGAGGTCGCGGGCGTCGAGAAACTGCCACCGATCCTCACCGGTTCCACGTTCGCGGAAGCCCTGCCCGCCCTCCCCGCGCCCACCGAAGGCCAGGACATCGTCGCCGACTATCGCACGCTCGGCCTCACGCTCGGCCGCCATCCGTTGGCGCTTTTGCGCCGGCAACTCGCCGACAGGCGCCTCGCCACCGCCGCCGACATCGCGCGCACGCCGCACGGGCGCAGTGGCCGCACCGCCGGCCTCGTCATCGGCCGCCAGCGGCCCGACACCGCCAGCGGCGTCGTCTTCGTGACGCTGGAGGACGAGACGGGTACCACCAACGTCATCGTCTGGCGCGACCTGTCCGACCGCCAGCGGCGCGAGTTGCTGGGGTCGCGTCTGATGGCCGTCTACGGCCGCGTCGAGCGCGAGGGCGACATCGTGCACCTCGTCGCCGGCCGGCTCGTCGACCTGTCACCGATGCTGGGAGCGCTGCCCACCCGATCGCGGGACTTTCATTGAATCGCCGACGAAAATGGGGTCAGAATAGCTCCCGTTTTCAAGCGTGCTAAGCTCATCGATCGCACGAGGTTCTCCGTTCGGTTCCCCATTCGGTTCCCCATTCTTCTCCGGAGCTAACCATGCCAGGCCTCCTACCCGACGTCGACCCCGACGGCTTGCTCGAATACTCGGTCGTGTTCACCGACCGGTCGCTGAACCACATGTCGGAGCGTTTCCAGCGCGTGATGCGCGACATTGCCGGCACGCTGACGCACGTCTACAACGGCAAGTCGGCAGTCATCGTGCCCGGTGGCGGCACCTACGGCATGGAATCGGTGGCACGCCAGTTCGCGACCGGTCGCAAGGTGCTGATCATTCGCAACGGCTGGTTCAGCTACCGATGGTCGCAGATCTTCGACATGGGCGGCATTCCGTCGGAGTCGATCGTGCTGAAGGCTCGCCGCACGGATACCGGCCGCCACGCGCCTTTCGCGCCGCCGCCGATCGCCGAGGTCGTCTCGACGATTGCTGCGCAACGGCCGGCGGTCGTCTTCGCGCCGCACGTGGAAACCGCGTCCGGCATCATCCTGCCCGACGCCTACGTACGCGCAATCGGCGACGCCGTGCACGCGGCCGGAGGACTGTTCGTCCTCGACAGCATCGCCTCCGGCGCGGTCTGGGTCGACATGACCGCGTGCGGCGTCGACGTGCTGATCAGCGCGCCGCAGAAGGGCTGGAGCAGTCCTCCGTCGAGCGCGCTGATCGTGCTCTCCGAACGCGCGCGCGTGGCGATCGACGATACGGCCAGTACGAGTTACTCGATTGATTTGAAGCGCTGGCTCGGCATCATGGAAGCCTACGAAAAAGGTGGTCACGCCTACCACGGCACGGTGCCGACCGATGCGCTGACCACGCTGCGCGACACGATGAAGGAGACCGAGCAGTTCGGCTTCGAGCGTGCACGCGCCGCGCAAATCGAGCTCGGCGAGCGCGTGCGCGCGCTGTTCGAAGGCGCCGGCTTCCCGAGCGTCGCAGCTCCGGGCTTCAAGGCGCCCGGGGTCGTCGTCAGCTACACCGACGACCGCGACATCCAGTCGGCGAAGAAATTCATCGCGCAGGGCGTGCAGACCGCCGCCGGCGTGCCGCTGCAGTGCGACGAGCCGGCGGACTTCTCGACCTTCCGTGTCGGCTTGTTTGGCCTCGACAAGTGGGCCGACGTCACGCGCAGCGTCGAGACCCTCGAACGCGCGCTGTCGGCGGTCGTCGCGCCGGCGCTCGAACAGCGGTAGCGAACGCCGAGGCGGCCCTCCGCCGCCGCCACGTCGACGACCTTGTGGCCATCGGCCACACGCTCGAGCCACAGGCCGCCGCAATCGGCGATGTCTGGCTAGGTACAAGTCCTTGCCGTGCGGTGATCCGGCACGGGCAGGCAGCGCACGGGGCGCACTAGATGACACAACTGATCAGGGATATGGCGCGGATCGTCGGCGAAGCGCACCTGCGCGAGCGCATGGTACGGCCGCTGCGCGGACTGCGCGTCGCACCCTTCTACGGCTGCCACATCCAGCGCCCGGCAACGGTGCACGAAAACGATGCCGCCGGTGAGGCGCCCGCACTCGACAGGCTGTGCCGGCTGCTGGGCGCGGAAGTCGTCGAATACCAAGGCGCGGACAAGTGCTGCGGCTTTCATGTGGTGAGTACCGACGAGCGGATTGCGGTGCACATGGGCGGCTCGCATCTCGCCAATGCCAAGGCAGAGAGCGCGCAGTGCGTGGTGACGCCCTGCCCGCTATGCCATACCGTGTTCGATGCCTACCAGCCAAGCATGGAAAGCGAGCTCAAGCAAAAATTCCAGGTGCCGGTGCTGCATGTCTCGCAGCTCGTTGGACTAGCAATGGGACTTGCGCCGGAGAAGCTGGCACTATCGCGCCACGTCGTCGGTTGCAAGGGCGTCCTCGATCATCTCGCGGCCTGAAGGTCGCGCGTTACAGCCATGAGCGATTAGCCGGTCCGCGCAAGAGTGCGACGCGGCTCGATGCGATCGGCCTGCGCCGCGGCGAAGTGCGCGATCGCACTCGGCGTTTGGCTTTAGGCGGGGATCCACAGTGCCGGCAGCCCTGGCATATCGCGCAGGATGCGGGCGAGTGACCCGTCGGTGATGAGCGTCGTGGCGGCTTCGATATCGGGTGCTAGGTGGCGATCCTGCATCATTGCCGGGCAGCGTTCGCGCAGCAGCGCATGCGCGGCCTCGATGGCCACCGAGCTGCGCAGCGGGCGCAGGAACTCTATGCCCTGCGCCGCCGAGAGCAGCTCAATGCCGAGGATATGTGCGGTGTTGTCAATCATCGATTGCAGGCGCCGGGCGGCGAAAGTGGCCATAGAAACATGGTCCTCCTGGTTCGCGCTCGTGGGCAGGCTGTCGACGCTAGCGGGGTGTGCGAGTGACTTGTTCTCCGAGGCTAGCGCAGCGGCTGTGACGTGGGCAATCATGAAGCCCGAATTCAACCCTGGGTCGGCGGCCAGGAACGGCGGCAGGCGCGACACGCCATTGTCGATTAGCATCGCAATCCGGCGCTCGGCGATCGCGCCGACCTCCGCAATGGCCAGGGCACATGCGTCCGCGGCCAGCGCCACCGGCTCGGCGTGGAAGTTGCCGCCAGAGATAATCGCGCCGGCGCCGTCGGTGAAAACGAGTGGGTTGTCGGTTACTGCGTTCGCTTCGCGCACCAGTACCAGCGCGGCGTGGCGCAGCTGGTCCAGGCAGGCGCCTACCACCTGCGGCTGGCAACGCAGGCAGTACGGGTCCTGCACCCGATCGTCGCCCGAGAGGTGTGAGAGCCGGATCGCGCTGCCCGCGAGCAGCGCGCGGTAGTAGCGGGCAACGTCGATTTGCCCGGGCTGGCCGCGGCACGCATGGATGCGCGGGTCGAACGGGCCGTCGCTGCCGCGCGCGGCATCGACCGTCATCGCGCCGACGACCAGCGCCGCCTCGAGCACCGACTCGAATTTGACAAGCGCATGCAGCGCGAGTGCGGTCGAGGCCTGCGTGCCGTTGATCAGCGCGAGGCCTTCCTTGGCCTGAAGATGCAGCGGCGCGATGCGGCAGCGCTGCAGATGCGCAGCTGCCGGCTCGCGCCGGCCGTCGTGCAACATCTCGCCTTCCCCCATCAAGGCGAGCGTCATGTGCGCGAGCGGCGCGAGGTCGCCCGAGGCGCCGACCGAGCCCTGGCCCGGCACGTAGGGTACGAGGCCGGCGTTGTGCACCGCGAGCAGCGTGTCGATGACCTCCTCGCGCACGCCGGAGTGGCCGCGCGCGAGGCTTGCCGCCTTCAGCGCGAGCATCAGCCGCACCACCGCCGGGGGCATTGGTGCGCCGACCCCGACCGAGTGCGAACGAATCAAGTTGCGTTGCAGCGCATCGAGCTGGCCCGTGCTGATGCGGGTGCTCGCGAGCTTGCCGAAGCCAGTATTGACGCCGTAGATCGCGGCCTCGCCCTGCGCGGCGCGCTGCACCAGTGCACAGCTCGCACGCACCGCGGGGCGGGCCTCGTCGGCAAGTGCCAGCTGCAGTGGAGCACGGTGGATCGTGGCGATCGCGTCCAGCGTCAGCCGCCCGGGTTCGAGCAGCACGGTGTTCATCGTCATAGTGTCATTGGGAGCGTCAGGAAGAATATGGAAGTAAGATAGGGATAGGGAACGGCGAAATTCTCCGCGCCCGGTACTGTTGGGACTCTGACTCCTGCCTGCGTTCACCTCACCGGCAAGTCTCTCTGCTTATCTCGGCTTACCTTCCCGTCGTTCCGTCTCCCAACCACGTGATGCGCCCCGGTATCGATTTGTCCACCACTTCACCGTACCGGGTGTTGCCAGGCTTCGCCTTGGGATAGCAAGCTCGCCGCCACATCCCACCGAATCGAGTTCGTCGTCCTACGGACCAACAGTTCACCTCCGGTTGCTCCCAAACTTCAGCTCTTTGCTCCTTTACTCATGCTGTGGGGCTGTCTTGTCGCGCGGGGAAGGCGCGAAGGGCGTAGCCCGCAGCGGCTTCCCCGCGCGGCGAACGGCATGCAGGGTCTGCTGGCGGCGTCTCCGATGGTGGCATCTTGGTGGCCTTGCGCTCGGTCTCCCGAGCCCTGATGCGCCGCTTCGAGTTGGCGGTGGCCTGCGTGACGCGGTAGCTGTCGTTGCGGATCTCCACGATGTGGCAGTGGTGCGTGAGCCGGTTTAGGAGTGCCGTCGTTATCTTTGGGTCCACGAACGCGCTGGACCATTCGGCGAAGTCAACGGTCGCTTCCGCCGATTCGACGGCCTCGGCGACGTCTGCTATCGCGGACCACGGGGTACCGCGATCGTTCGGATACCGACCGACGGCTTCATTCAAGCCGACGGGACGGCCCCACCATCGGCAGTTCAAGGCCCTGCTCACGTGCGCAGGCGACAGCATCCTCATAACCGGCATCGGCGTGGCGCATCACTCCGGTGGCTGGGTCGTTCCACAGCACCCGTTGGATGCGCTTCGCAGCCGCATCGGTGCCATCGCAGACGATGACGACCCCGGCATGCTGCGAATAGCCCATTCCGACGCCGCCGCCGTGGTGCAGCGACACCCAGGTAGCGCCGCAACTGGCGTTGAGCAGGGCATTGAGGATCGGCCAGTCGGAGACTGCGTCAGAGCCGTCCTTCATCGACTCGGTCTCGCGATTCGGCGAGGCGACTGAGCCGGCGTCGAGGTGGTCGCGGCCGATGACGATCGGCGCCTTCAGTTCGCCGCTCCTGACCATCTCGTTGAAGGCCAGTCCGGCGCGATCGCGCTCGCCCAGGCCGAGCCAGCAGATGCGAGCCGGCAGACCCTGGAAGGCGATGCGCTCCGACGCCATGTCGAGCCAGCGATGCAGGTGGCGGTCTTCTGGAAAAAGCTCCTTCAGCTTGGCGTCGGTTTTGCGGATGTCCTCGGGATCGCCGGACAGCGCGACCCAGCGGAACGGTCCCTTACCCCGGCAGAAGAGCGGTCGGATGTAGGCCGGCACGAAGCCCGGGAAATCGAACGCGTTCTTAACGCCGGCGTCGAACGCGACCTGGCGGATGTTGTTGCCGTAGTCGACGGTCGGCACGCCCATTTTTCGGAAGTCGAGCATCGCCTGCACATGGACCGCGCAACTCTGTGCTGCGGCCTCGCGCAGGGAAGCGTGCTGACTCGCATCGGCCTGTGCGGCGCGCCAGCGCTCGACGCTCCAGCCGGCCGGCAGATAGCCGTTGACGAGGTCATGCGCGGAGGTCTGGTCGGTCACGAGGTCGGGGCGGATACCGCCGGTCTCGGCGCGCCGCACCAGCTCGGGGACGAGTTCGGCAGCGTTGCCGACGAGGCCGATCGAGACCGCGCGCTTCTCGCGCGTGCATCGCTCGATGCGGGCCAGCGCATCGTCGAGGTCATTGGCCTGCTTGTCGAGGTAGCGCGAGCGCAGGCGGAAGTCGATGCGGCTCTGCTGACATTCGATCGTCAGCGAGGACGCGCCGGCGAAGCTCGCCGCTAGCGGCTGCGCCCCGCCCATGCCGCCGAGCCCCGCGGTGAGAATCCACTTCCCCGACAGGTCGCCGCCGAAATGCTGCCGCCCGGCTTCGACGAATGTCTCGTAGGTACCTTGGATGATGCCCTGGCTGCCGATGTAGATCCACGAGCCGGCGGTCATCTGCCCGAACATCATGAGGCCCTTGCGATCGAGCTTGTCGAAGTGCTCCCAGGTGGCCCACTTCGGCACCAGGTTTGAGTTTGCCAACAGCACCCGCGGCGCATCGACATGGGTGCGGAACACGCCGACCGGCTTGCCCGACTGGACCAGGAGGGTCTCGTCGGCCTTCAGCGTGCGCAGGCTCTGCAGAAGGCTCTCGAAACACTCCCAGTTGCGCGCCGCCTTGCCGATGCCGCCGTAGACAACCAGCGCATCGGGGTTCTCGGCGACCTCGGGGTCGAGGTTGTTCTGCAGCATTCGGTACGCCGCCTCGATCAACCAGTTGGCGCAGGAGAGCTGAGGTCCGCGCGGTGCCCGGACCTGATGGGGTTGGGCCGGGCGCTTGGCAATGGAGAGATCGGTCATGGCGTGCTCTCGGCGGAGTGGCGGACGTGAGGCGACCCAGCCTCGGCTCGGGCAAACTCTACTTGTATAGACAAGTACAGTCAACTAAGCTGCTCCCATGGTTTCCGCGAACCCTCTCGTCAACGCGAACCGGCCGACTCTCGCCGAAAGACCCGCCGAGTCGGGTCGCTCGACTGCAGATTCGATTCGACGTTCAGGGTCGTCGGCACCGTACGCCAAGGTCAAGCATTTCCTGAAGAACGAGCTTGCCCGCGGGCGCTGGGTACCAGGGACGCTGATGCCGTCCGAGGCCGAGCTCGTGACCCAGTTCCGCGTCAGCCGCATGACCGCCAACCGGGCATTGCGCGAGCTCCAGCACGAGGGCCTGGTCGAGCGGGTCCAGGGCGTCGGAACGTTCGCCGCGCAGTTGCACCGGGTGTCATCGACGCTGACCATCCGTGACTTGCACGGCGAGATCACCGAGCGCGGCCACCGCCACCACGCCGAGGTGCACGTCGCCCGCCGGGAGAGCGCGGACACAGCGCTGGCGCAGTGCCTCGGCCTCGACGCCGAAGCACCCATCTTCCACACACTGATCGTTCACCACGAGAACGGAGTACCACTACAGTGTGAAGATCGCTACGTGAACCCGGCTTGCGCCCCGGACTACCTCAGCGTGGACTTCGCTTTGACGACACCAACCCACTACCTGCTCGAGGTTGCCCCTCTCTGGGAGGCGCAGTTCTCCATCGAGGCGAGCCTTCCGACGACCGAGGAGGCGCGACTGCTCAAAATCGATCCGGACGATCCCTGCCTCGTGCTCGTGCGGCGGACCGTCAGCCGGGGCGTGCCCGTCACCATCGCGCGTCTCGTGCACCCCGGTTCGAGCTACCGGATCGAGGGCCATTTCAAGCCATGAGGGCCACCATCGTTCGCGGCAATGACCTTTGCGCGCAGGCGTGGCGCAACGGCGGGGGCCGCACCCGCGTGTTGCGGGCGTGGCCGGACGAAAAAAACTGGCAATACCGGATCAGCATTGCAGATATCGAGGTTGACGGGCCGTTCTCCGATTATCCCGGCGTACAACGATGTATCGCCGTCGTCGAAGGCAGCGGTGTCGAGTTGACGATCGAAGGTATCGCGCGCCGCCTGGAGCGCAGCGACGCACCGCTCTGTTTCGACGGCGGGGTTCGTACGACGTGCCGGCTACTGGACGGCCCGACCCGCGATCTGAACCTGATGCTGCGCGGCGCCCGTGGGACGATCGAGCCCGCGGCCAACGGCACGGCGTGGCGGCCTGCGGCTGGACAATGCGGCCTGTTTGCACGGAGTGAAGGGCGCTGCTACGCCGACGATGACCGGATCGACGTCGCCGCCGGGGCGCTGCTCTGGTTCGACGTTGCGCTGGACTCCTTGACCTTCGTCGCGTCCGGCCCGGGGAAACCGGTCGGGTGGTGGCTGCGTTGCACGCCGGCCGAGGAGCGGCCATGACAACGCTTTGGCGTCACGGTCGCCTCGCCACGCTCGCGGCGGGGGCGTCGTGGGGCCTCGTCGAACGCGGCGCATTGCTGGTCGATAGCCCGCACCTGCGCTGGGCCGGGCCCGAAGCCGATTTGCCGGCCGGGATCGACATCGCGGACGAGCACGATCTCGAAGGCGCGCTTGTCACGCCGGGACTCGTCGATTGCCACACCCACCTCGTCTACGCCGGCCAGCGCGCGCGCGAGTTCGAGCTTCGCCTGCTCGGTGCGAGCTACGAGGAGATTGCCCGCGCCGGCGGCGGTATCCGGTCGACGGTGGCGGCGACGCGCGGCGCCGACGACGACACCTTGTATTCCCTCGCGCGAGCGCGCGCTCTCGCGCTCGCCGCTGAAGGTGTGACCACACTCGAGGTGAAGTCGGGCTACGGCCTCTCGGAGCAGCACGAGGCGCGGCTCCTGCGCATCGCCCGTCGGCTCGGGCGCGAACTGGCCCTGACCGTACGCACCACCTGCCTTGCAGCCCATGCGCTGCCTGCGGAGTATGAGGGTCGAGCCGACGACTACATCGACGCCGTGTGCTCATGGCTCCCGACGCTCCACGCCGAAGGCCTGGTCGATGCCGTGGATGCGTTCTGCGAACATATCGCGTTCACCCCTTCCCAGACCCGTCGCGTCTTCGATGCGGCGCAGCGCCTCGGCCTGCCGGTTAAGCTGCATGCCGAGCAATTGAGCAACCAGGGCGGCACAGAACTCGCCGCGAGCTTCGGTGCGCTGTCGTGCGACCACCTCGAGCATGCGAGCGAGGCCGGGATCCGCGCCATGGCGGCGTCCGGCACGGTCGCCGTGCTCTTGCCGGGCGCGTTCTATTTCCTGCGCGAGACGAAGCTGCCGCCGGTCGACGCCCTGCGCGCCGCGGGTGTGCCGATCGCCATCGCAACCGATCACAACCCCGGGTCCTCGCCGACGCTCTCGCCACTGCTGATGCTCAACATGGCCTGCACGCTGTTCAGGCTGACGCCCGAAGAGGCACTGCGCGGAATGACGGTCAACGGCGCCCGCGCCCTCGGCCTACACGACCGCGGCACACTGGCCGCGGCGCAGCGAGCCGATTTCGCGATCTGGCCTGTGGAGCACCCGAACGAGCTCGTCCATGGATTCGGCCAGCATCCGACCGTGCGCGTCATCGTTGGCGGCGAGGAGACCAGGCCATGAACACCACCCGCACCGACGGCGCCCAGGCGACCTTCACGATGCACCGCGGGTCCGCCCCTCTGCTCGTCAGCGTGCCACACGCGGGGCGTTCGATTCCGGATGTGTTGAAGCCAGCCTATGTCGAGCGGGCCCTCGACGTCGAAGACACCGACTGGCACCTCGATACGCTCTACGCCATAGCGCGCGCGATCGGCGCGAGCCTGATCGTTCCGCACTACTCGCGCTTCGTGATCGACCTGAACCGTCCGCCCGACAACCTCCCGATGTACCCCGGGTCAAACAACACCGAGCTCTGTCCGACGCGCTTCTTCAACGGCGACGCAATCTATCGCGATGGTGGTGCTCCCGGCGCCGCGCAGATCGCCGAACGGCTCGAGACCTATTGGTGGCCCTACCACAATGCGATCGTCGCCGAGCTGGCGCGCCTGAAGCACATTCATGCTCACGCGATCCTCTGGGATGGGCACAGCATCAAGTCCGAACTGCCCTGGCTTTTCGAAGGCCGGCTGCCCGACCTGAACCTGGGCACTGCGTCAGGCACGAGTTGTGCGCCAAGCCTACGCGCCCTGCTCGCGCAGACGCTTAAGGGACAATCCGAGTTCGGGTACGTGATCGATGGCCGCTTCAAGGGCGGCTACATTACGCGCCACTACGGCCGACCGCAGGAGGCCGTGCACGCGATTCAGCTCGAGATGTGCTGGTCGACGTACATGACCGAAGCCCCGCCTTATACCGCCGACCCTCTCCGTGTGGCGCGTCTGCAACCGGTATTGCGGTCATTGCTCACGACCCTGCTCGTCTGGAAACCCGATGCCTGATGCGCCTGCACGCGGCGCAGAGCGACCATCCGCACTCTGGGCGCCCTGGGCCTGGCTCCCCAGCGGCTGGCGGGCTGAGGTTCTGCTGACCATCGACGGAGACGGCTGCTGGGACGATGTGCGAACGGGCGTCCGCCGTCCTCCGGCCGGTACGACCGTGCTCGCCGCACCGCTGCTGCCCGGCATGGTGAATGCGCACAGCCACGCATTCCAGCGAGCGTTCGCCGGCATGGCCGAGCGCCGCGAATCCGGGGCCGATGACTTTTGGTCCTGGCGCGACCGCATGTACAGCGTCGCGCTGCGAATCACGCCGGCACAACTCTCCGCGGTCGCCGCGCAGCTCTACCTCGAGTTGCTTCGAGGCGGCTACACGCAAGTCTGTGAGTTTCACTACCTGCAGCGTGACCCGGAAGGCCAGCCCTACCCCGACGCGCTCGAGATGGCATGGTCACTGGCCGAAGCGGCAGATACCGTCGGAATCGGCCTCACCTTGATGCCCGCGCTCTACGAACGCGCGGGATTCGCCGAGCAGAGTCTGCGTCCTGACCAAAGGCGATTCTCGGCGTCGGCGCTCGACGTCTGGAATTCAGCGCAACGGATCGCGTCGAGCCGCCGCGATCTCGTCAACGCCGGACTGGTGATCCACTCGCTGAGAGCCGCCTCGCCCGAGTCGATTCACGCGCTGGCCGCGCAGGCGAGAGACTTCGACGGACCGATCCACATTCACGTTGCCGAGCAAATCGCCGAGGTCGACGACTGTGTCGCGGCGACCGGTTCTCGGCCGATCGCGTGGCTTGCGTCGGCGCGCGTGCTCGACCGGCGCTGGCAACTCGTCCACGCAACGCATGCGACACCCACAGAGATCGACGCGGTGGCCGCGAGTGGCGCGGGCATCGTGCTGTGCCCGACCACCGAGGCAAACCTCGGCGATGGATTTGCCAACCTGCCGGCGTGGCTTGCCGCCGGCGTTCCGATGTCGATCGGATCCGACAGCCACGTCACCCGGGACTGGCGCGAAGAGCTGCGCTGGCTCGAATACGGACAGCGCCTGGTGCTGTGGCGACGCAACGTTTCGGCCGCGCCCGAGGCTGGCGTGAGCTCGACGGCTGAACGGCTTGTCGGACACGTGCTGCGGTCGAGTGCCCGGCCGGCCGGCGCGACGGTCTGGGGGTTTGTACCCGGCGCGCGCGCCGATGTGCTCGTGGCCGAGGTCGACGGCGGCACTGCACTGGGCCTTCCACTTGAACGCCGGATGGATGCGCTCGTCTTCTCGAGCCCTGCCGGCCGTTGGCGCGATGTCATGGTCGCGGGAAGGTGGACGCTGCGCCACGACGCACACCGAAATGATTCGGCGATCCGCGAACGCTTTGTGCGGGCGATGGAAGACATCTGGTCGGATACCCGCGAAAGTTAGTGTCCGGCCGAAAACCCCATGTTTTTGAAAAATTGTTCGCGTAACCTTTGCGGCCGCCAGTGGGATTTCGTATTTTCAGATCCGGAAAGAGACATTGCTCAGGGCCCGACGCCTACGTACGCGCGATCGGCGACGCCGTGCACGCGGCCGGAGGACTGTTCGTCCTCGACAGCATCGCCTCCAGCGCGGTCTGGGTCGACATGACCGCGTGCGGCGTCGACGTGCTGCTCAGCGCGCCGCAGAAGGGCTGGAGCAGTCCTCCGTCCAGCGCGCTGATCGTGCTCTCCGAACGCGCGCTGTCGGCGGTCGGTCGCGCCGGCGCTCGAACAGCGGTAGCGAACCTACGACCGGGGAGCGTAGATCCACGCCGCGCGGTGTTGCCGGTCGGCCCGGGTGAAACGCCTGGCGATCCTCAAGTCTTCGGCGAATCTTCCCGGCACTCGCAGCGAGGCGCGCGCGCGAGCCAGGCTCGCGCCTGCTCGACCTCGATGCCGAAATGCCGCGCGATAGAATCGTCCGAGCAGGTTATCGTCTCATCGAGTTGCGCCAGCTCCGAGAGGAAGATCGCATACAGGTCCTGGCGCACCCCGCAAGGCGGGATCGGCGCGACAGGCGCGACGGGCGCGGAGGCGCGCTCGGCCAGGAAGTGGGCGAGGCTCGCGCATTGCTCGATATCGCGCAGGGTGATGGGCAGCAGGCCGAGATGCAGTAGCGCGCTGTTGCCCGGGGACGTACTCGGGCCCGACCGAACGAATGCGGTCACCCACCGGTGCTTGCGATTTTCTTCCGCGCCCGACCAGATGCCGCCCGACTGGCGCGTCTCGACCACGATGGCCGCATCCGACAATCCATACTGGTAGCGGTTCGCGCGCATCGCGTTGGCGACCGCGAATCGGATGTCCGGCGTGAACGGCGTCACGAGCGATGCGCGCCCTGTCGCCAATGCCTCCCGGTAGCGCTTGCTTGCCACCGCCTTTTCCAGGCTGTCGGAGAGCACGCAAACCACGCGTCCACCTGCGTCGAGAGTCGCCGAGATGACATCCCGGTCGATGCCGCGCATGCCGCTGGAAATCACGACGAGGCCTTCGCCGCCGGCGCGTTCACCGACGGCCTGGGCGAACCGGCGGGATTCCTCGGGACTGTCGCGCGACCCGACGACACACAGTCCACCGTGGTCGAGAGCGAGCCTCGGGCCGGCGCCGAACAGCAGGGGCAGGCAGGCAGTCTTCAGGCGCTGGCGCAGACGCCCGGGAAATTCCGGCTGGCGTTCGCCCAGCACCCAGATACCGAGCCGCTCCCAATGGTCGAGAAGAAAATCGACATCCGCGATGCGTCCCAGCAAGCGCATGATCCGATCGGCGTCGGGGTGCGGCTTGAGGACAGACTTGGCGTCGTCACGCAACAAAGCGGCCAGCGTGAGGCCCCTCTGCACCAGCCATCGGGCCAACTGATGATACTCGGAGAGCGACAGGGGCCGCGGCGCATCGGCCGGACCGTCAAGCCGCGCGCTGAGCAGCAACGTGGCCTTGGCGATTATTGTCGAGGTCATGATCGGTGCACGGCTGCGCTAGGCCTGGAGCGGGTTCGGGTCGGTGGCGTCGGACGACGTGATCGGCGTCACGCGCTTGCCAAAATGCCTGGCGGCGTCATCGAGCACGCGCGATTTCTCGCCTTCCGTCGGGAAAAATTCGTCGCGGCGCGCCCGTAGCGCGGTCCAGAGCGCGGGCACCACTTGGAACGCGGTCACGAGGTCGTCGGCCAGCACCGGTCGTACGCCGGGTGGCCAACTCAGCATTCCCCTCGCGACCAGGCGCGACAGCAAGGGATCGGCGCATTGCCCGATGCACGAGCGCGCGTCGGAGAGCACGAGGTACTCGAGCACCTGGCGTTCGTCGGCGGGCAGCGTACCCCAGGTCGCGTCGATTTCGCGCGCCACGGAAGTGCCCTCGCGTTGGTCGGTGCGGCGCTCGATCGCCTCGTCCCTTTGTCGGACGTATTCGCCGTGTCGTTGCGCATCCCACAATGGCTTTCCCATCGAATTCACCTCCAAGTATGCTGCCCGGAATAAAGAAGCGCCCGAATGTCTTGACAAGGGCGATAGCCGAATCTACCATCGCCCGAACTTGCTCAAGTATGACGCCAGCACCACCCGGCCGCCACACTTGAATAATGTCATCGGGCGTTCCGGCATCGACTCTGGCATCCCGTTCCACGGGGACCACAGTCAAGACCATTAGCCCGCTTCAATTCCCCAACACGTATTGTCATGCGTGGCGAAAGCCGCGCATGGCGATCCCGCGCAAGCGGCTTGCGAGGAAGGAAGCCCCGATGGCCGAGTACCAATACAAGTACGACCAGTACGACTTCAGTGCCGGCATTCGCCAGTACAAGGCGATCATGGATGGCAGGGACGCCGAGTTCATTCCCGTCACCACCCAGATGGCCGAGTTCTGCATGGCCTATGGCAAACACAATGGCCGGCGCTTCTTCAGCGATCCTGAACTCTTCGTGCGCGGCTGCCTCGATGTCCAGCAGGAATTCGGATTCGACATTCCCGACATGGTCTGGGACGTCTACTCGGTGGAGGCCGAGGCGCTCGGTGGCGACATGGCCTGGTTCGACGACCTCTACCCGGCCCTCGACAACACGCGCGTGCTGATCGCCACCGAAAAGGATCTCGCGGCCATGAAGGCGCCGGACCCGCTGAAGACCGGACGCATGCCCTGGGTGTTCGAAGCGCTCAAGATCTGCCAGGAGCTGACCGGATTTGCGCACCACATTCATTACTGCGCGCCGATCAACCTTTGTGCCCAGGTGATGCAGTTCGAGAGAATGGTCGTCGCCATGGAGGAGCGGCCGCAGTTCGTCCACAAGGTGATGAACTGGCTGGTCGAGGAGGTGCTGGCCCCCTACATCAACACCTACTTCAAGGTGATTCCGGGTTCGAGCGTGGCCAACGGCAAGGATGCCGTCGGCTCGCTTCCGTTCATCACGGAGAAGATGGTGCAGGAGTTCTCCGTTCCTTACCTCGACAAGCTGCGCGCGCTCACCGGCAACCGGCCGGGGCTGCGCTGCGACAACTGGTGGGGTGACGCGTTTGCCGAGAACGCCGAGAAGTACTGGGACATCAAGCTGCACATCACCCCCCAGTACCTGAAGGTCCAGGATGCCGACTGCTTCCGCGTCGGCACGGAACGCATTCGCCGGTACGCCGACACCAAGGGTTGCGCGCTCAGCTTCGGCGTGGGCACCCTGCTGCTGCAGAAGGGCTCGCGCGAGGACATCACCCGCCGCGTTCACGAGTACATGGAGGTGGGCGGCCGCGGCCCGTACGGCAAGAAATTCTTCCTCTATTTCTGCAGCTTCAGCGCGCAGACGCCCGTGGAGAATGTCCGTGCGGCGATCGAGGCGGTCAAGAGCTTTCGCGCCGGGGAGCGGCCCTATGCCGGGCAGGTGCTAAGCGGCCCGGAAGGCGTGGCGATGGAATCGGCGGGCGGCAAGGGCTTCATGGGGATGGGCATCGCCAACGATGGGGCCAAGGAAAAGGCCCGCGAGGAAGCCGCCGTCGGCCGCAAGCCCCTCATGCAGGAGATCTACGATTCCGTGATGGATTTCGAGGGCGAAAGGTGCGCCGAACTGGTCGCAAGGGCGCTCGAGGAGGGCAATTCGCCCAATACGATCCTCGACGAGGGCCTGATCCCGCCGATGGGCGAGGTCGGCGATCTCTTCGCCACGGGCGAATTCTTCGTGCCCGAGATGCTGATGGCCGCCAGGGCCATGAAGAAAGGCGTGGAAATCCTGCGCCCGGTCATCGTGGCAACCAAGGCCGAGCCCAAGGGCATCATCGTCACGGCCACGGTGTTTGGCGACCTGCACGACATCGGCAAGAACCTGGTGGGCATGATGCTCGAAGGTGCGGGGTTCAAGGTGATCGACCTCGGCGTCAACGTGAAGGCCGAGATGATCATCGAGACGGCCCGCAAGGTCGGCGCCGACGTCATCGGGCTTTCGGCGCTTCTCACGACGACCATGCCGTTCATGAAGCTGATCGTCGCGCAGATCAAGAAGGAAGGCCTCACGATTCCGGTCATCTGCGGCGGGGCGCCGGTATCGAGAGAGTTCGCCAGCGAGATCGGCGCCAACGGCTATGGGGACAATGCGCCGGAGGCCGTCGACCTCGTCAAACGGCTGATGGCCGAGAAAGTGGCGGCCTGATGCAGGCCCGCAGTTCCCGGCCGTGCCGCGTGGCACGTTCCGGCATACGATCGACACGCTCGGCGGTGGCGGCGCGAGGCCATCCGGCGCGTTCGCACCGAGTGGAACGGGTTCCGATTGGCGACTGAAATGTCGGTCGCAAACAACAACGGGTATCGGCGGATTTTTCGCCGGACACCGGCGTAACGCTGCACCAGAGGAGGGGTCGTGACGCTAAAAGTACAAGGCTTGACCAAAGCCTTCGGAAACCTCGTTGCGGTCAGGAACGTGACGTTCGAAGTGCCGAAGGGTCAGATGATCGGCATCATCGGCCGATCCGGCGCCGGGAAGTCCACGCTGCTTCGAATGATCAACCGCCTTGCCGATCCCACGTCGGGACGCATTCTCGCCGACGGCGATGTCGATGTCTGCAAGTTGAAGGGAGCGCGCGTGCGGAAGTGGCGCGCCCAGTGCGCCATGGTCTTCCAGCAGTTCAACCTGGTGCCCCGCCTCACCGTGATGACGAACGTCCTGATGGGGCGCATCAGCTATCACGCGACCGTGCGGACCCTCCTGATGCTGTTCACGTCGAAGGATCGCGCCTACACCATTCGCGCCCTGCAGCGCCTGGACATGGTGTCCCACGCCCTGCACCGCGCCGACGAATTGTCGGGTGGCCAGCAGCAACGCGTGGCGATTGCCCGGGCGCTCGTCCAGGAGCCCAAGATCCTGCTTGCCGACGAGCCGATCGCCTCGCTCGACCTGCGCAACGCGTCGATCGTGATGGACGCCTTGCGCCGGATCAACAAGGACGACGGCATCACCGTGATCTGCAACCTGCACCTGCTGCAGACAGCCAAGGACTACTGCGACCGGATCATCGGCATGCGCAAGGGAGAGATCGTGTTCGACGGTCTGCCGTCGGAACTCAATGAAGCGATGGCGCGCGATATCTACGGCGTCGGCGAACATGGCGCGGGTGAACCGGCCGACGACGAAGTCGACCTTGCGTTCACGGCCACGCAAACCGCCGAATCGGCCGCGGACAGCGTGCCGGAGTCGAAGGCAAAGGCGGGCACGGGCAGGTAAGGCACCTTGCCGCGGTGAAAGCGCGAGGCGAGCGAATCGGTTTCTGCACCAAACAAACGAGGTCTTGCGAAGGCGGTCAAAAGAGCAACCCACGGAGGACGAGATGAAAATGCACACCATGTTGCGTCAGATTGCGGGCCCGGTTGCGATCGCGGCTCTGTGCTTGTCGGCAGGCCCTGCCGCGGCGGCAGGCAAGTACATCGGCGGCTGGCAGAAGGACTATCCGGTCGTCAAGTACGGGGTCATCCCGGTCGAGACCCAGAGCAACACCGTCAAGAGCATGGATGCGTTCATCAACCTCGCCGAGAAGGAACTCGGCGTGAAGATTGAGCTCTACACCGCCAGCGACTATTCGGGCGTGATGAATGCCCTGATCGCCAAGCAGATCCACCTCTCCTGGCTGAGCGGATTCTCCTACTGCCAGACGCGCATGGACAGCAACGGCGGCGTGGAGCCGTTGGTCGCGGCGATGGAGCCCGATGGTTCGATGGGCTACAACGCAGTCATCGTCGTGAAGGCCGATAGCCCCTACAAGACGATCGAGGACCTGAAGGGCAAGGTCGTCGCGCGCACCGATCCGCTGTCGGGATCGGGCTACCTGATCCCGACTGCGGCGTTTCGCGATATGGGCAAGCCGGTCGACGAATACTTCAAGAGCCCGCTCGCGGGGGGGCACCCGCAGGCGGTGCTCGGCGTGCTCAAGGGGACCTATGACGCCGCCTTCACCTGGACTTCGAAGGACGACAACATCGGCAACCTTCGCGCGATGATGAACAAGGGCCTGCTCAAACGCGAACAGATCCGCGTGATCTGGGTCTCCCCCCCGTTGCCGTCCCCGCCGGTGGTCATCCGCACGGACCTGCCGAAGGCGATGCGCGCCGACCTCGAGAAACTCTTCGTGGAGTTGCAGGATCACGACATGAAGATCGCCGAGGCGATCGCCCAAGGCCGCACGAAGGGCATGGTTCCGATCAAGCACGAAGACTACGCGCTCATCTGCAAGGCCGCAGTCGACGAGCGCGAGGCACGCAAGAAGAAGGCGAAGCAGTAGCCGATTCGAACCAGGCGCAGGCCCGGGCAGAGCCCGGGCCTGCGCCCCGGAAACTCCCACCGATGCGTGAAAGTACCATAGCGATGACCGGAGCTCCATCCAGGGCAGGCACCGGCGGCGTGGCCGCGCGTTTCGAGGCGCAATACGCCCAGTACCGGCGCCAGAAGCGCATCTACGCCGCGACTTTCGGGACGATCTTCGTGGCGTGCCTCATCGCCTCGATCGTGACGACGAAGTTCAGCCTCTGGACGCTGCTCGACGGCGTGCCGCGCGCCACTGAATTCCTCGCCAGGATGCTGCCGCCGCTGCACTGGAACTCGTTCTCGGAGGATTTTTCCGCGTGGTACTGGAACGCAGGGGACTGGTTTCACAGCCTGCTCAATACCCTGCTGATGGCCTACCTGGCCACGATTCTCGGCACGCTCATCGGCGGGGCGATCAGCTTTTTCGCGGCGCGCAATCTGGCGCAGAATTTCGCGGTCTACTGGATCGCGCGAAGGATTCTCGAGATCGCGCGAACCGTCCCGGACATCGTCTGGGCATTGCTGTTCGTGTTCGCCTTCGGAATCGGACCGGTGGCGGGTATCCTCGCGATCACCGTGCATACGCTGGGTGCGCAGGGAAAGCTGTTCGCGGAGGTGAACGAGAACATCAGCCCGCTGCCCATCGATGGCCTGCGATCGGCGGGGGGCAACTGGTTCCACGAGATGCGCTTCGGCGTCCTGCCCCAGGTGCTGCCCAACTACCTGTCGTACACGTTCTGGCGCTTCGAGCTGAACGTGCGCAGCGCGACGATCGTCGGATTCGTCGGCGCGGGTGGCATCGGGCACGACCTTTTCACCGCCGTGCAGCTTCTCTACTTCGCCGACGTCGGCGCTATCCTGCTGATGATCGTTGCGACGATCATGGCCATCGACATGCTGAGCGAGAAAATCCGGCACGGCGTCATCGGCAAGGCGAGTTTTTCACATTAAGACAATGACCATGAGCTCACGCCTGACCGACATCACCGAGGCAGACATCGCCGCCGAGCGCGAGCGCAACCCCGGCGTATTCGGTGCGCCGCTTGGCGAGCGCCTGTACGCCTGGATGGCATGGGGTGGAACGACCGCCCTCACGGGCTACTGCCTCTACCGGTTCGGTTTCCTTTCGGGCGACTTCCTGCACGGCGTGTCGAAATTCGGCGACACCGTCGTCGGCCAGATGTTTCCGCCCGAGGGTTACGAGAACCTGCCGATTTTCCTCAAGGCGATCGGCGAAACGGTGGCGATGGCCTTTCTGGGAACCTTGCTGGGCGCGTTCTGGGCGCTTCCCCTGAGCTTCCTGGCCTCGAAGAACATGATGCGTTCGCGCCCGGTCCAGTTCGGCACGCGCCGCTTCGCCGACCTGCTGCGCTCGTTCGATTATCTGATCTGGGCGCTGATCTTCGTGCGTGCCGTCGGGCTGGGTCCGCTCGCCGGGATCATGGCGATCGCCATCGTCGAGACGGGTACCTTCATCAAGCTCTATTCGGAGGCGATCGAGAACCTCGACCGCAAGCAGATCGACGGGGTGACGTCCCTCGGTGGAAACTGGATGCACCGGATCTGGTTCGGCGTCCTGCCGCAGGTGCTGCCGATGATGCTGTCGAACACGCTCTACATGTTCGAGCACAACGTACGCTCGGCCTCTATCCTCGGCATCGTCGGCGCCGGCGGCATCGGCTTCCTGCTTGGCGACCGCCTGCGCGCCTACGAGCTGCGCGAGGCCTGCCTGATCATCATCCTCATCATCATCACCGTCTATGCGATCGACTACCTGTCGAAGTTCCTGCGCGAACAGCTGATCGGCGACCACAAGCGCAGGGAACCGATCGATGATGCCGTCCAGATATGAATTTCAGGGCCACGCCTCAGGCATCGACGCCAAGCAGGGGCAGGGAGATTTTGCTCCGGCCGGGTTGGAAGTTTCAACGGAGCGCGTGCTTCGCGTTCTCGGCTACCGCCGGGATGCCCCGGCCAGGGCGGCGGTTCGCAGCACGGCGCAGGCCATGGCGGAGCTGGCGGTAGCCGCCGCCACGCCTCGCGCCACCTACCGCCGACTGGCCATCGATCGCTGCACGCCGGAAGGCCTGGTCCTTTCCACGGGGACCCGGTTGCGCGGGCCGACATTCGCCGCTTACCTCGCGGGCTGCGACGAGGTCGCGGTGTTCGTCCTGTCGCTGGGAGCGCGTTTCGACAGCACCCAGAAGAACCTGTCCGCGGCCGGAAAGACGCTCGAGGCCTATGTGATGGACATCGCCGGATGGCTGGGGATCGAGGAGGCGACCCGGTTGCTCAAGGATCGCCTCGATGAAGAGGCGAAGCGTGACGGCCTTGAACTCACGCGCCGCCTCGCGCCGGGCTACACATCGCGCGTCGGCGGGCAGAAGGTGGAATGGTCGCTGGAGGACCACCCGGCGCTGTTCTCTCTGTTCGACGAGGCCGCTCCCGCCCGGCTTCTGGAAGGAAGCTGCGCGATGACGCCGAAGATGTCGCGCACCGGGCTCTTCGGGCTTCGCGCGGTCCCCGGATACCCCATTCCCGACGCGTAAAGGCCGCGTTGAACAATCGCAATCGACCCGGACCATCCCAGGAGAAGACCCGCAATGAGTGAGAGAGTGCTGGACATCATCGGCGAGAATTTCAACACCACCCGCCGCCTCAAGGTCACGGGTCCGCGTGTCGTACACGACGACGGCAAGATCGGCGTTTCCTATGCCGGCGCGGACGGCTCCCGGCGCCTGATGGACGTGACGGACATCTTTCCGACCGATCCGGCGAAACTTCGCGTCTTCCAGATCCCGCACGTCGCCCATGCCGTTCGCCGCAAGGACCTGGACTACATCGCCTGGCTGATCAACTCGCAGACCGCCGCGGGCGCTAACATCATCGACCTGTGCGTCGACGAGATTGCCGTCGATCCGGCCGTGCGCCACGAGGTGATGGCCTGGCTGATCCCGGTCGCGCAACAAATCACCGATGCGATCATCGCCATCGACTCCTCCGACCCGGAAACCATCATGACCGGCCTGCGGGTGCACGACGCAAACCGCAGCCGCCCCGCCATCAATTCGGTCAACCTCGAGGATGGGCGGCAGGACCTGATCAAGGAGGCAAAGGCGCGCAACGCCCTGCTGTTCGCCAACGCGAGCGGCCGCGACGGCATGCCCCAGGATGAGCACGAACGGGTCGAGAACCTCGAGCAATTGATGCAGTTGATGGACGCGGCCGGCATCGCCATGACCGACCGCTACCTCGATCCCTTGGCATTCCCAGTGTCCACCGGGAGCACGTTCGGTCCGCATTATCTCGAAGCCGTGCGCGAGATCCGACGGCGATACCCGCAGGTGCACATCTTCGGCGGGCACAGCAATGCCTCGTTCGGCTTGCCACAGCGCAAGATCGCCAACAATGCCTTCATCATCCTGTCGATGCTGGCCGGTTGCGACACGCTGATGATCGACCCGGTACAGACCCCGCCCAAGGACTTCGTGAACTTCAAGCTGGCCTCCGACCTGGTGCTCGGCCTGGACGAAAACGCGCTGCGCTATATGACGGCGTTCCGGACCTCTTCGCCCTCCCGCACAGGCAGGCCGGCGTCGCGAACCGGGACGCAATGACGCAAACGGTCAAGGTCACCTTCTTCGACCCGGAAAACTCGCGCGAACTGGCCCACTGCATCGTCGCCCGCGGCACGACGGTGCTGGAGGCGGCGCTCGAAGCCGGCGTGGAGATCGCCGCGACCTGCGGGCGGCGTGGGCGATGCCGGTCCTGCCGGGTAAAGGTGCTCGCGGGGGAGATTGCCCCGCCCACCCTGCAGGACACGATCCAGCTGGGTCCGGACGGTATCCGCGAGCGCTTCCGCCTGTCCTGCCAGATGCCGGCCGTGGCCGACTGCGGCATCGCGGCGATGCCCGAGACGGACGAACTCGGCCACCAGATTCTCGCCGGCGCCGGAACTTTCGCTCCCGGCGCGCTGGCGCTCGACCCCGGCATCGAGAAGCGCGTGATCGTGGCCGAGGCCCCGCAGGACGAGAACCACCAGACCTCCGACATCGAACAGGTCCTCGCCTGCCTTCCGGCCGACACTTCGCGCGACGTGCCTTTCGACGTCTATCGCAAGTTGCCCACCGTCCTGCGCGAGGAACTCGGCCAGATGACGGTGACGGCCTTCCACGATGCGATCATCGACGTCGAGGCCGGGAACACGAGCGAAAAAAAGTTCGGCATCGCCTTCGATATCGGCACGACCACCGTCGTCGGTTCGCTTCATTGCCTGCGCACGGGCGAAGTGCTCGCCTCGATGGCCGCCGTCAATCCACAGGCGGTCTACGGGGGCGACCTGATGTCGCGCATCGCCTTCGCCCAGTTCGATGCGAAGAAGCTCCAGGTGCTGCGCGGCCGAATCCTCGGCATGGTGAACGACTTCATCGAGAAGATGACGAAAGACGCGGGCGTGTCGCCGGAACACGTCTACAAGATCGTCGTCGCCGGCAATACCTGCATGCACCACCTCTTCCTCGGCATCGACACGAGCTATGTGGGGTTGGCACCCTACGCACCCGTGGTGCGCGATCCGATCGCGATCCCGGCCGGGGAGATCCCGCTCAAGCGGGCACCGAATGCCCGCGTCTGCCTGCTGCCGATCCTGGCCGGATTCGTCGGCGCCGATACGATCGCCGGCATCATCGCCACCCGCATCCACGAAAGCGAGGGTATCCGCCTTCTCGTCGACATCGGTACCAATGGCGAGGTTGTGCTGGGTTCACGGGAACGCCTGCTGGTCTGCTCGGCGCCCGCGGGCCCGACCTTCGAAGGTGGCCAGGTGAGGCACGGCATGCGCGGCGCCGTGGGCGCGATCGAGAAGGTCGACATCGACGAGGACGTCACCTGCCAGGTCATCGGTGACGCACCGGCCATCGGCATCTGCGGCTCGGGACTGATCGATGCGGTCGCGAAAATGCGCGACGCCGGCGTCCTCGATGCCGCGGGGCGCCTGTGGCGGCCCGGCGTCCGGCCTCTCCCCGATCGCCTGCAGGCGCGCATCGTGAAGGACGGCGAGAGCCGCGCCTTCGTTCTCGTCCATGCCGCGCAGGGCGGGCGGGGGGAAGACGTGCTGCTCACGCAAGGCGACATCCGCCAGCTGCAACTCGCCAAGGCCGCAATCTACGGCGGCGTCATGATGCTGCAGAAGATCATGGGGGTGGGCGACGACCAGATCGAGGAGGTGATGCTCTCCGGGGGCTTCGGCAACTACGTGAACATCGAGAGCGCCGTGCGCATCGGCCTGCTCCCTCCGGTGCCGGCGGCGAAAGTGAGCTATGTCGGCAACACCGCGTTGCTCGGCGCGCAGCTCGCGCTGATGTCGGAAGCCGAGCGCGCACTCTCCTTCGAGATTGCCCGCAAGATCGAGCACGTTGCGCTTGCGACGCGCCCGGAATTCCAGGACATCTTCGTGGAAGCCTGCCGGCTGGGCGCGCCATGAGGAGATCGCGTGTCACTCCCTCCACGATGCGTGGCGCCGCCGCAGTGCCGGCATAGCAGGGCAATGGATAGCTCGATACTCGCGCTGGCCGCAGTGGTCGTGGCACTCGTTCTGGTGTTCGCCGCGGCGGGGGGGGCGGCGGCCGAGGCGAGGCGGCCACCCTGACGTGACCGTCGCTTTCGCCCTGCTGAGCCTGCTCTTCGCAGGCCTGCTTGACGTGGTGTTCAGGCGCTACGCCCGGGTCGACCGGTCGCGGGGCATGTATGTCATGGGCATCGGCGTGGTATGGAGCGCATCCCAGCTCGTCGTCGTGCTGGCCGCCGGCCGGGATCTCGGGCTGGATGCACGAACGATCGCCTTCGGCCTGGGTGCTGGATTGCTGATTGCCCTGGCCAACATCTGCCTGATCGAGAGCCTCACCCACCTGGACGTAGGGTTGGCATCGACCATCTACAGGCTGAACACGATCGGCGTGGTGATCCTGGCGGCGTTTCTCCTGGCAGAGCCGATCACGACGGCCAAGGCGAGCGGCGTCCTGCTGGGCGTGATCGCCGTGGCGCTACTCTACAAGCGTAGCAGCACGGCCGACCACCCGCGCGTCTTCGCGAAGTGCTTCTGGCTGGCCGTGCTGGCGTCGATGATGCGGGCGTGCTTTGGCATCGTCGCCAAGGCGGCCGAATTGCAGGGCGTGGACCTGCAGATGCTGCTGCTGGTCAATGCTCCGGTGTGGATCGTCGCGGGTGGCGCCTATGCGCTACTTCGGGAACGACGGCTTCGCCTCACCCGGACAAAGGTGAAGTACGCCTTCGTGTCCGGGCTGCTGATCTGCGGTGTGGCGAATTTCCTCGCGCTGGCGCTCGAGCGCGGCGAGGCGAGCGTGGCGGTGCCGATTGCCAACATGAGCTTCCTGGTAGCGCTGTTGATTTCGGTGGCGTTAGGCATGGAGCGCCTGACCCGGCGAAAGCTCCTTGCTGTCGCGACGACCGTGGTGGCGATCATCGTGCTGGCGCATGCGTAAGGGCGGCGGCGCGCCCGCCCATCGCCGCTCAGGCTGGAGGCACCTCGACGTCGAAACCGTCATTACGGGTGCTCAGCGTGAAATTGCCGTCGACCACGGCGTACGCCCAGTCGGCCGATTTTTTCAAGCCACCGAGCGGATACAGGTGAACGCCGGCAATCCCGCAGCGGGCGTCCGAGGCCTTGTAGGCCGCGAGCTCGGCGACCAACTTGTCCGGCGCGGAAATCGTCATCAGCCGGGCGACGTTCATCGCCTGACGGGAGATGAAACGCATCGAAGGGCCGATGCCGCACGCCTTCGCGTGGCCGAGCAGCGTGCGGATCGTGGCGAGGCCGGGAATGCCGATGTAAATCGGCAGGCGGTTGCCCTGGGTCTGGAGCAGCTTGTCCCACGCGATGACCGGTTCGGCCTCGAAACAGAACTGGGTCACCAGGTAGAGTGCCGCGCCGGTACGCCGGGCGTAGGCGTTCTTCCATTCGAGTGCCTGCGTGATCTCCTTCTCGGGAATCGCCGGGATTCCTTCGGGATGGCCGGCCAGACCGATGCGCGAGATCCCGTACTTGTCGAAGAGGCCGGTTTCCAGCAGTTGCATCGTGTCGCCGTACTCTCCCACCGGGTCGGAGTTGGCCCCGGCGATGCACAGTACCTCACGAATGCCGATCTCCCCGGCCAGCATGGCGAGCGATTGCTCCAGGTAGCGCCTGTCGGGAATGCCGCGCGCGGAAATGTGCGGTACCGGGTTGAACCCCTCGGCCTTGAGCCGCCGGGCGACCCGGATGGTATCCGTGAATTCCGAGCCCTGGAGGAAGGTGATGAAGATCGTCGCACCGGCCCGGACATGCGCGCGAAAATCGGGCACCTTGGCCGCCGATCCCGGCGTGGTTTCGAGCGTGAAGCCCGACATGAAATCGATGATCTGCTGGCGCCGGTCGTGGCCGGATGCGGCTGCATTCTGCATGGTCTCGCCCCTTGTAACGCACAGTTGGTCGCGTGAGCGGCCTGAGGTCTGCGGGGGCATTGGCGCTGCGTGGACGCAGCATGAAGAATGCGAAGCAGTGCGCAGCATTGTACCCGAAGACCGTTCAACGTGAACGACCATCGCCTTAAGGCGATGGCTTCATTCGACGGCTCAAGCCGGTGAGAGTCGGCCTCGGGGCCGACCATCTCAGACCACCTTGAAATTGTCGTCCGGTTGCTCTGGCTTTTGATCTTC
>JADYZP010000065.1 GCA_020853025.1 Burkholderiales bacterium | reverse complement strand
TTGCCGGCCCGCTCGCCCAGCCCGTTGATCGTGCACTCGACCTGACGCGCGCCGCCCGAATGCACCGCGGCCAGCGAGTTGGCGACCGCCATTCCGAGGTCGTTGTGGCAGTGCACGCTCCAGATCGCCTTGTCGGAGTTCGGGATCTTCTCGCGCAAGGTGCGGAAGAAGTCGGCGTAGAGCTCCGGGATCGCGTAGCCCACCGTGTCGGGCACGTTGATCGTGCGCGCCCCCTCGTCGATCGCGGTCTCGAGCACGCGGCACAGGAAGTCGATGTCGGAGCGATAACCGTCCTCGGGCGAGAACTCCACGTCATCGACCAGGTTGCGCGCGAAGCGCACCGCGAGCCGCGCCTGCTCGTGCACTTCTTCGGGCGACATGCGCAGCTTCACCTTCATGTGCAGCGGCGAGGTCGCGATGAAGGTGTGGATGCGCTTGCGCGGCGCCGCGGCGATCGCGTCGGCCGCGCGCTGGATGTCGCGGTCGTTCGTGCGCGCCAGCGAGCAGACGGTGGAGTCCCTGACCGCGGCGGCGATCGCCTTGATCGCCTCGAAGTCGCCATCGGACGACGCCGCGAAGCCCGCCTCGATCACATCGACCCGCAGCTTCTCGAGCTGCTTGGCGATCCGCAGCTTCTCCTCCTTGGTCATCGAGGCGCCGGGACTCTGCTCGCCATCGCGGAGCGTGGTGTCGAAAATGATCAGCTTGTCGGACATGGGGATACTCCTCTGTCTGCCTCCCTCGTGGGGAAGCGATATGGAACACGGAAAGGGGGGGGT
Organism: Burkholderiales bacterium; assembly: GCA_020853025.1. Lineage (GTDB taxonomy): Bacteria > Pseudomonadota > Gammaproteobacteria > Burkholderiales > Casimicrobiaceae > VBCG01. The sequence goes on along the minus strand of JADYZP010000065.1, from coordinate 1,775 downwards.
AGGGGGAGTCAGCGCGCGAAGCGCAGTAGCAGCCCGCCGAGCAGCAGGCCGCACTTCACCGGCAGAAGCGGCGAAGCAGAGAACGCGATGATGGGATCGATGCGATCAGCCATGCGAAGGAATATAAAGACTTTGTCAATCCCCCGCAACCGACGCGGGATCGAACCCGTCGGCAGTCGCGGCGGTGCCCTGCGCGCGGCTCACCGCACGCTGCCTGGCGTTCAATCCACCTTGGCGCCCGAGGCCCGGACCACCTTCGCCCACTTCGCGATCTCGTCCTGGATGTACTGCGCGAACGCCTCCGGCGTGTTGCCGACCGGATCGGCGCCCTGCCCCTGCAATTTCTCGCGCACGTCCGGCGCGGCCAGCGACCTCGACAGCGACTGCTGCAGCTTCTGCACGATCGCCGCCGGCGTGCCGGCGGGCGCGACCAGCCCGAACCAGGAGCTCGCCTCGTAGCCCGGCACGCCGGCCTCGGCGATCGTCGGCACGTCGGGCAGCGCGACCGCGCGTTTCGCGCTGGTCACGCCGAGCGCGCGCAGCCTGCCCGCCTTGATGTACTGCAGCGACGACGGCAGGTTGTCGAACATCAGGTCGACCTGCCCGGCGAGCAGGTCGGCGACGGCCGGCGAGCTGCCGCGGTCCGGGATGTGCGTCATGAACGTGCGGGTCATCGACTTGAACAGCTCGCCCGACAGGTGGATCGAGGTGCCGTTGCCGGACGAGGCGTAGTTCAGCCTGCCGGGCCGCGACTTGAGCAGCGCGACCAGCTCGCGCACGTTGTTCGCCGGCACCGACGGATGCACCACCAGGACGTTCGGCACGGTTGCGACCAGCGTGACCGGCGCGAAGTCTTTGACCGGGTCGAACGACAGCTTCGAGTAGAGCGAGGTGTTGATGCCGTGCGTGCCCACCGTGCCGATCAGCAGCGTGAAGCCGTCCGGTGCCGACCGCGCGACCAGCTCGGAGCCGATGTTGCCGCCGGCGCCGGCCCGGTTCTCGACCACCGCCGAGACGCCGAACGCCTTGCCCAGCTCCGCCGCGACCACGCGGCCGATGATGTCGGTGGCGCCGCCCGGCGGAAACGGCACGACGACGCGGATCGGCTTGGCGGGCCACGCCTCCTGCGCGCCAGCCACGGCGGGCAGCAGCGCGGCGCCGGCGGCGGCCAGGGTGAAACGGCGGCGGGGTGCGGATGCGGTCATGGCGTGGGTCTCCGTCTGCTCGGGCTGGGGTCGATGGTGTCCGGCTGCGCCGGCGACCCCGCTGCCGGCCGGTCCGCAGCGGCGCGGCTCAGGTGCGCGGGAGCGTGACGCCGCGCTGGCCCTGGTACTTGCCGCCGCGGTCGCGATAGGAGGTCTCGCACACCTCGTCGGACTCCAGGAACAGCACCTGCGCGCAGCCCTCGCCGGCGTAGATCTTCGCCGGCAGCGGCGTTGTGTTCGAGAACTCCAGCGTCACGTGGCCTTCCCACTCCGGCTCCAGCGGCGTGACGTTGACGATGATGCCGCAGCGCGCGTAGGTGCTCTTGCCCAGGCAGACCACCAGGGTGTCGCGCGGGATGCGGAAATACTCGACGGTGCGCGCCAGCGCGAACGAATTTGGCGGGATGATGCATTCGTCGGCGACCACGTCGACGAAACTCTTAGGGTCGAAATGCTTCGGATCGACGATCGTCGAGTTGATGTTGGTGAATATCTTGAATTCGCGCGAGCAACGCACGTCGTAGCCGTAGCTGGACGTGCCGTAGCTGACGATGCGCTGGCCATCCACTT
>JADYZP010000064.1 GCA_020853025.1 Burkholderiales bacterium | reverse complement strand
GCAGCGTGCGGTTCATGTTCCAGCCGGGGTCGATGGCCTGCGGGTCGACCTTGCCGAACCAGAGGTGGTAGCCGAGTCGCACGATCGCGTCGGTCAGCAGCAGTTCGAAATCCGCGCGTTCGACGTCCGTGGCGTATGTTTGCGAGACGACAGCTCGCAGCCGGATGAGCGCCGAAAGGTGATAGTCGGAAGGATCGAGGCCGTCGTCGGCGCTGTCCCGGATGGCGCGCAGCAAGTCATCGACGTCGCCTGCGCGGGTCCACGCCGGTGCAAATTCCCGGCGAGCGTAGAAATCGGCGATCACGCGTGAGGCCGCAATATGCTCGCCCCGTAGCGCAAAGTCCTGCCCTGGCGCGGCAGTGCCCAGACGCGCTTCGATGGCGGCAGTGAGCGCAGGATGCTGCGCACCCACCGACAGCGGCAGCAGGCCAAGCGCTGCCGCGCAAAGCAGGCGCTGGTTTAACTTAACGCGCGGGGATGGCAAAGCTCGCCTCTGCGACATGTTTCCTTGACTTCCCGCTCTGTTATGCTGACGCGCATGCAGCTTCCGGGGGGCCGGGGCAGCCAATAATCGCAATCAGGGGGATATACATGAAACGTCAGTTCTCCTTGCTGGCGGCCGCCGCAGCGCTTTCGGCGCTTGCCGCGCACAGTACCGCAGCACCAGTCAATTCCAATCGCTCACTTCCCGATGCAACGTCGCTCGCGCTTGCAGCACCGATGCAAGCGTCGCGCAAGATCGACCCGGCGCTGTCGGGCGTCAAGGGCGAAGTCGACGTCATCGTGCAACTTGCCGGCAAGCCACTCGCGGTGGCGAACGGACAGAACGCCAAGCGGCTCGGCGGCCTTCTCACCCACGCACAGCAGCGCGCCCATGGCGCGACACTCGCGCGTGACCAGGACGCGATGCTTGCGCGCCTCCTCGCGCTTGGCGGCCGTGAAATCGCGCGTACCCGCATTGCCTACAACTCGGTGATCGTGCGCATCGATGCCGCGCAACTGTACTCGGTCGCGGGCTACCGCGATGTCGTTTCCGTACGGCCGACGCGCGATTACAGCATGGACCTGTCCGAGACCGTGCCGTACATCGGTGCTGCGATCGCGCAGGCGCAGGGCGTCACCGGCGCGGGCGTCACGGTCGGCGTGATCGACTCAGGTGTCGACTACACGCACTACAACCTCGGTGGCGCCGGCACCGATGCCGCGTACGAGGCAGCGTACGGCACGGCGATCACCGATCCGCGCAACACGACGCGCGACGGCCTCTTCCCGACTGCGAAAGTGATCGAAGGTCACGATTTCATCGGCGAGCAGTGGCCTGACGCTCCGGCGGTCGAAGACGACGACCCGATCGACATCCAGGGGCACGGCACGCACGTGTCCGACATCATCGCCGGACACTCGGCCGACGGCCTGCACAAGGGTGTTGCACCCGGCGCAAGCCTGATCGTCGCCAAGGTGTGCAGTTCCGTCGCAACGTCCTGCAATGGCGTGGCGCTGATGCAGGCGATGGACTACATGCTCGATCCCAACGGCGACGGTTCGATGGATGATGCCGTCGACGTGATCAACATGTCGCTCGGATCGAGCTACGGCCAGATCCAGGACGATCTGTCCCTCGCGAGTGCGAACGCCGTCAAGGCGGGCGTGGTCGTGGTCGCGTCGGCCGGCAACAGCGCCGACCGGCCATTCATCACGGGCTCGCCGGCGGCAACGCCCGAAGTCTTGAGCGTTGCGCAGACGGAAGTTCCGAGCGCGCTCGCCTTCCCGCTGGTCGTCAACTCCCCGGCGGGTATTGCCGGCACCTACACCAACACAGCCACCGTCGAGTGGGCGCCGGTGGAGGGTCACAGCGTCACCGGTGATGTCGTGCCAGTCGCGACGCTCGCGTGCAACGGCCAGGCGCTGCCGGCGAATCTCGCGGGCAACGTCGCGCTGATCAATCGCGGCGCGTGTGCGATCAGTCAGAAAGTGCGCAATGCGACCGATGCCGGCGCGACCGCGGTTATTCTTGGTCTGGTCGCAGCGGGCGACGCCGTGTCGTTCTCGAACGGCGGCGAGTGCGCGCCGGACGGCAGCGATTGTGCTCCGACCCTTGTCATTACGCAGACTGTCGCGAACTCGATCCGTGCGGCGATCAGCGGTGGCTCCGCCGTGAATGTCACGATCTCGGACGCCGCCGCGCAGTCCCGCAAGGGCTGGATCGTGGGTACGTCCTCACGTGGCCCATCCACGAGCTTTGCAGCCATCAAGCCGGAAATCGGCGCGCCCGGCGCGTCGGTGTCGGCTATCGCTGGTACCGGCACGGGTGAGGAAGCGTTCGGCGGCACTTCGGGCGCTGCACCGATGGTGTCGGGCTCGGCGGCACTGCTGCTCTCGAAGGACGCCTCGCTCACGCCAACTCTGGTCCGCGCGCTGCTTGCAAACAATGCGGATCCGGAGATCTACCAGCGTGCGCTCACCGGTGAGGGCAAGGTGCTCACGCCGATCACCCGCATCGGCGGCGGCGAAGTGCGCGTCAATCGCGCGCTTGCAGCCCGCACGGCGATGTGGGACGAAGATACGAAGACGCCGGCGCTGTCCTTCGGCTACCACAGCGTCAGTTATCCGACGGTGCTCAGCCGTACCGTAAAGGTGCGCAATTTCTCATCGAAGACGCGCCGCTACTCGGTGCACAAGTCGTTCCGGTACGACGACGACGCGGCGAGTGGGGCGGTCACGGTGATGGCGCCATCCTCGGTGACTGTGCGGGGCAACGGCACGGCGACCTTCAAGGTGTTGGTGGCGATCAATCCTGCCAGGCTCGGCGACTGGCCATGGGCAAATGGCAGCGGTGGTTCGCAGGGCGGCAACGGTTCGCTGCTGCAGTCGGTCGAATACGACGGCTACATCACGCTGAAGGACGGTGCCGACGAAGTGCACGTGCCCTGGCAGGTGCTGCCGAAGAAGGCGGCGCTGGTGCAGGCGCTTGGCGACCGGGTCGTGATTCCGGCCGGCAAGACGAGCGCGCCGTTGCGCCTGATCAACCTCGCCTATGCGAAAGCGGGTGTGGTCGAGCCGTTTGCCCTCCTTGGCACGAGCGCGCGCATCCCGGCCTCGCAGCTTCCGGGCCCCGGCGACAACTTCGCCGTGGTCGATCTGCAGGCGGTCGGTGCGCGTCTCGTTGGTATCCCGGCAAGTCTCGGCGGCCTCGGCCTGCAGGTGGCTGTCAGCACCTGGGGCATCCGGGCGCATCCGAGCTATCCGGCGGAATTCGACGTCTACCTCGACGTCAATGCCGACGGTACCGACGACTTCGTGATGTACACAGCGGAGTCGGGCGGGTTCGCGGCAACCGGCCAGACACTCGTCAATATCGTGAACCTCACCACGGGTACCGGGGCGGCGTATTTCTACGCCGATACGGATCTCGAGACGGGCAACGTGATCATGACGATGCCGCTGGCGCCGTTTGGCATCAGCGCGAGCTCGCAGCTCGGCATATCGGTGCTGGCGTTCGACAATTACTTCACGGGGAATCTGACCGATTCCATCGACGGCAGGATCTTCACGCCGTCGCTGCCGAAGTTTGACGTGTCGGCGCCACCTGCGGCCGGGGTGGATCCATTCGGCCTCGCCACGCTCACGGTGATGGCGGTACCCGGTGGAGACGCCGCTTCGCCGTCGCAGGATGGCCTGCTGTTCTTCTATCGCAGCGCGAACAAGGGCCTCGAGGCCGACGCGATAGCCGTTCAGCAGAACTGATCGGGCAGATTGCCTTCATTGCACGCCCCGGTGGAGAAATCTGCCGGGGCGTTTTCTTTGGGCGACGGGCGACGGGCGACGGGCGACGGGCGACGGGCGACGGGCGACGGGCGACGGGCGACGGGCGACGGGCGGCGGGCGACGGGCGACGGGCGACGG
>JADYZP010000063.1 GCA_020853025.1 Burkholderiales bacterium | reverse complement strand
GCGCTCATCCATCAACGGCGCAAGCGCTCGATAGCGCGATTTGATCTGGCGAAGCGCGGACGCATCCTGCATATCCTCATTAAAAGTCAACAATCGTAAATGGTCAAGTTATTTTCACGCGACGCCTTAGGATCCATATCCGCTGTCGGTCTGGCTTTCAGCCTTACCCACATTGCAACGCGTTCGATCCCCCGAAGGCGCGTGAGGCGTTCTCCTGCCGGTAGAATGCACGCCGAATCGCTCATGAACTCCAGTCCTTACGATCTTCTGGTCATCGGTGGCGGCATCAATGGCGCGGGTATCGCGCGTGATGCGGCCGGGCGCGGCCTGTCGGTACTGCTGGCCGAGGCCGACGATCTCGCGGCCGCGACTTCGCAGTGGAGCACCAAGCTGATCCACGGCGGCTTGCGCTACCTCGAGTACTACGAATTCCGGCTGGTCGCCGAATCGCTGGCCGAACGCGAGGTGCTGCTCGCCAACGCGCCGCATCTGGTCGAACCGCTGGCCTTCGTTCTTCCGCACGAGCCGCACCTGCGTCCCGCGTGGATGATCCGCATCGGACTCTTCCTCTACGATCACATCGGTCGCCGCAAAACGCTGCCGGGATCGTTTGGCGTCGGCCTCGCCGACAGCCGCTGGGCGGCGGGGCTGAGTCCGCGCTTTCGCAAGGGCTTTGTCTACGCCGACGCGCGCGTCGACGATGCGCGACTCGTCGTCGTCAACGCGCTCGACGCACAGGCGCATGGCGCGCAAGTTCGCGTGCGCACGCGCGTCACCGGGGCGCGGCGCGACGAGGGTCTGTGGCAGGTGACGCTGCGCTCGGCCGACGGTGCCACGACCGAAGTCGCCGCGCGCGCGATCGTCAATGCGACCGGACCGTGGGTCAAGGAAGTGCTGGACAGCCTGCGCCCGGAGCAGCGCAACGAGGGCCAGGTGCGCCACGTGAAGGGCAGTCATATCGTGGTCCCGCGTGTGCACGACGAGGCGCACGCGTACATCCTGCAGAACGCCGATAACCGCATCGTCTTCGTGATTCCCTACCAGGAGCGCTATTCGCTGATCGGCACCACCGATGTTCCGGTCTCAGCGTTCGATCATCCGCACATCGACGAGGACGAGATCAGCTACCTGTTGAAGCTGGCCAATGCCTATCTCGCCCGGCCGTTGACGAGGTCGGACGTCGTTTGGACCTACTCCGGCGTGCGCCCGCTCTACGACGACGGAGCGACCGACCCGTCGGCGATCACGCGCGACTACGTGCTCAAGCTCGAAGCGCTGCCCGGCGCACCCGGACCCGGGCGCGCGCCGTTGCTGTCGCTCTTCGGCGGCAAGATCACCACCTATCGCAAGCTGGCCGAACACGCGCTGGCCGAACTCGCGCCGTTCTTCCCCGGCATGAAGCCGGCATGGACAATGCATGCCGCACTCCCCGGAGGCGACCTGCCCGGCGGCGATCGCAACGCGTGGTTTGCGGAACTTTGCCGCCGTTATCCTGGACTGCCAGCGCCGCTCCTGCGCGCGCTGGCGCAGCGCCACGGCACGCGTGCGCTTCGCGTGCTCGGCGACGCGCGGACGGTGGCGGACCTCGGGCAGGATTTCGGTGCGCAGCTCACCGCGCACGAAATCGACTATCTGATCGCCGAAGAATGGGCGGTGAGCGCCGCCGACGTGCTGTGGCGGCGCACCAAGTGCGGCCTGCCGATGAGCGAGGCGCAGCAAGCCGAAGTCGCCGACTATATGGCGCGCCGGACATGAAGCGCATCTGCCTGAAGCAATGGCAGCCTCCCCCGACTCCGCGTCCCTGATGCAGCCGCTGGGGGCGATGCCGCAGACCACGCGCGCGGCGATCCGCGGCGTGCTGGCCGACATCGACGACACGATCACCACGCACGGCAGGCTGTCGCCCGCCGCATATTCGGCGCTGGCGCGATTGCACTCGGCCCGGCTGTTGGTGATCCCGATCACCGGCCGGCCCGCCGGCTGGTGCGACCATATCGCGCGCATGTGGCCGGTCGACGCGGTGGTCGGCGAGAACGGCGCCTTCTACATGCACCACGACGCTACGCGCGGGCGGCTCGTGCGCCGCTTCGTCGCCGACGATGCGACGCGCCTGCGCGACCGTGCCCGGCTCGCCGACATCGGAGCCAGAATCCTCGCCGCGGTGCCGGGATCTGCGCTGGCCTCGGACCAGCACTACCGCGAGTCCGACCTCGCGATCGACTTCTGCGAGGACGTGGCGCCGCTGCCGCGCGCTGCCGTCGACCGCATCGTCGCGCTGATGGAAGCCGAAGGCATGACGGCGAAGGTGAGCTCGATCCACGTCAACGGCTGGTTCGGGCGCTACGACAAGCTGTCGATGACGCGCAGGCTGCTCGCCGAAGTCTTCGGCATCGATCTCGATGCCGAGCGCACGCATTTCGTGTTCGCCGGAGATTCTCCGAACGATGCCCCGATGTTCGCGTTCTTTCCCAACTCGGTCGGCGTGGCCAACATCCTCGGCTTCGCCGACCGCATCGCGACGCTGCCTGCGTACGTGACGCAGGCCGAGGCGGGTGCGGGCTTCGTCGAACTCGCGGATTTCCTGCTGCACGCTGGCAGGTAGCGGGCAAATCGTCTGTGGGTCAGGCTTCAGCCCGACGCTTTGCCGCGCCAGGCTGAAGCCGGGCCTACCGCATCGGCCGCCGCGATCATTTGCGCGGCGGCAGCACCGCCGCACCCGTGAAACGCGCGTCGCTGCCCATGGCGTCCTCGATGCGCAGCACCTCGTTCCACTTGGCCATCCGTTCGCTGCGCGCAAAGGAGCCGACCTTGAGCTGTCCGGCATTCCAGCCTACCGCCAGGTGCGCGATGGCGGTGTCCTCGGATTCGCCGGAGCGCGCCGACACGATGGTGCCGAAGCCGGCCGCCTTGCCTGCGTCGAGCGCGGCACGCGCCTCGGTCAGCGTACCGGCCTGGTTGATCTTGATCAGCACCGCGTTGCAGGCGGCGTCGGCGGCAGCTTCGGTGACGCGCTGCGCGCTGGTCGTCAGGTAGTCGTCGCCGATGATCTGCACGCGATGGCGTGCAGCGCGGGTGAAGGCGATCCAGGCGTCGCGGTCGTCTTCGGCGAACGGGTCCTCGATCGACACGATCGGATAATGCTCGATCCAGTCGAGCAAGAGCTCGGACAAGCCGTCGCTGTCGAGTTCGCGCTGGTCCAGCGCCAGCGTGTAGCGGCCGTCGCGGCCGAACTCGGAGGCTGCGATGTCGAGCGAAATTGCGGCGTCGCCGCCCGGGTGACAGCCGGCGCGCTCGATCGCGCGCACCGTCATCTGCAGCGCCTCCTCGTTCGACGCGAACGCGGGCCACCAGCCGCCTTCATCGGCGACGCCGGCGAGCTTGCCCTGTTCCTGCATCAGCGTTCCGGCGGCGCGGTAGATCTCGGCGACCATGGTCAGCGCGTCGTCGAAGCTCCACGCCCCGACGGGCATCACCATCAGGTCCTGGATGTCGATGCGCCGCCCCGCGTGCGCGCCGCCGCCGAAGATCTGGACCTCCGGCAGCGGCAGGCTGACCGGCTCATCGCCGGCCACGTATTGCCACAGCGGCATGTCGTGCGCGAGTGCCGCCGCCTGCGCGACCGCCAGCGACACGGCGACGGTGGCGTTGCCGCCGAGCGTCGCCATGTTCGGTGTGGCGTCCAGCTCGATCATTTTCGCGTCGATATCGGTCTGGTCGAGCGCGTCCATGCCGTAGATCGCCCGGGCGATGGGGCCGCGAACGTTGGCGACCGCCTGTGCGACGTCGAAGCCGCCGTGCCGCGTGCCGCCGTCACGCAGGTCGATCGCCTCGCGCGAACCGCGCGACGCGCCGGCCGGTGCGATGCCGCGACCGACGACTCCGCTTGCCAGCCGGATTTCCGCTTCGACCGTCGGGCGGCCGCGCGAATCCCAAACCCTGCGGGCGTGCACGCGAGTGATGGTGGTCGGTGTCATGGATCGAATGTTTGCACGAGTCGGGCCAGTGTGGAGGCGGGCGATGCCAGATGGGCGCGCGCGAAGTTGCGAACGGCATCCCTGGCCTTCGGATCGTTCAGGTATTCGACCGGCGATTTGCCGTCGACGCGAGAGAGCAGCAGTCCGGGCAACAACGCCGCAGTCCGCGCATCGAGCGTTGGCCAATCTTCCCAATGGACGTGAGGACGGTAGGCGTCGACCAGCGCGCCGAACATCGACGCGTAGGAGGCGCGCCACTGCGGCCGCCAAACGCCCTTCAGCAGCAGGTGATTGAGGACGAAGGCCAGGTCGAAGGCCGGGTCGCCGAACCACGCGCATTCGGCGTCGATCACGATCGGACCTTCGGACCCGATCAGGATGTTCTTGGGACTGAAGTCACCGTGGACCAGCACGCGCCGCGTCGCGGCGGTGGTGGCGACCAGCGCGTGCAGCCGCGAGGCGAGGTCGGGATGCGCGTGCGCTGCCGTCACCAGGTAGGGGTCGAGGCGCAGCGCGTGAAAGAGCGCGTCGGTGGCAAAGCGCAAGCCCAGGTCGGCGCGATCCGCACTCGCCGCGTGAATGCGGCCGAGCACGCGGCCGACCTGGGCGGCGCTTGTCTGCGGCGCGGCACCTGCCGCCAGCAGCGTCTTCCAGACCGGATAGCGCTCGGGCGGCAGCCAGGCCATCGCAAAGGCGCCCGCCTCGCGATCCTCGCCCAAGACCGCGGGCACCGCCGAAGGTTCGATCGCCGCGGCGACCCGCATCCACTCGACCTCGTAGCGACTGCGTTCGACGGGGACCTGCCAGTCGGCGGCGACGCGGAGCCTGGCCAACGCGCGCTTGACGCAAACGACCCTGGACGGCAGTTCGGCGCGGTAGATGTCCGACGACACGCCGCCAGTCAAAGGTATCAGCCGAATTAGTTGGTGGGCGCCCACTAGCTCCATTCTAACCAAGGCACGGCCAAGTTCGCTCTCACCCGCGACGATCGGAGAATCGGCGGACACCGGCACTGACGAGGTCATCGACAAAAATCCCCAATCGGTACGGGTCTTGCGTGCGGCAGATGTCCCAGCGCATCAGCGATCGTCGCCAACGCTTTGATTGGCAAGGATCGCCCGCCGCCGCGAGGCGGACGGACCCGACCGGGAGGCAAGTCGTGATTCGCTATGGATTCAACATCAAAACCAGGCACGGCCAGCGCGTCGAGAACATCCTGATCATGGCCGCGACGCAAGGCGACGCCGAGCGCAGGCTGCGGCAGATGTATCACCACTGCGAGATCGTCGAGTGCGAGGAGCAGTGCGTGCCGCGCCGAGTCGACACGCTCGACGTCGAAGGCATCATCGGCCTGATCAGCGCCGGTACGCGGTCATTGCAGAAGGCCGGCACCCAGTAGCTCCTCGTAGAGTTCCGCGTAGTCGCGCGCGCCGCGGCTGCCCGGCGCATGACGGAAGATGTCGAGTCCCACCGACGGGCTTTCCGCGAGTTTCACGTTTTCGCGGATCCGGGTGACGCAAATTTCGTCGGGCCGCAGGATTTGCGCCATCCGCTCGACGACCGCACCGCTCATCCGCCGTCGCATGTCGTAACGCGTCAGCACGTAGCGGCGCGGCAGTCGTTGCTTGAAGACCGGCTCCAGCGCGTTCAGCGCGCGCTCCACCTGCTCCGCCCCCTGCAGCGACAGGAAGTCGGCCGACACGGGCACCAGCAGCAGGTCGGCAGCGAAGATGGCATTCAGCGACAGCACGTTGAGCAGTGGGCAGCAGTCGATGACCACCGGTCCCGGCGTCGCTCCCGGCGCGCGCAACGCCTGCCGCAGCCGGGTGACGACGTTGACACCCTTGCCGAGCAGAGTGTCGAGCTTGGCGAGTTCGAGGTGCGCCGGGCAGAGGATGACGCCGCTGGCCGTGACCTGCGCCACTTCGTCCAGCGGCCGTTGCCTGACGAAAAAACTGTAGACGGACTCGTCGGCGGCCTTCGGCTGCACGCCGAAGATGTGCGACAGGTGGCACTGCGGGTCGAGGTCGATCCCGAGCGGCCGCTGCTTGCGCTGCCCGATCGCGGCCAGCAGGTTGAGCGCCGTCGTGGTCTTGCCCACGCCGCCTTTTTGATTGAATACTGCGATGATCGACATCTTGCGCAAGGATACCTAATCGGGCGACTCGCGCAAGGAAATGGCCGGCGTTCGCGATGCTGATCGGTACGCGTGCCCACGAAAGCGCCCTCTGCGCGCAGGCGAACGACGAAGTCGGGAAATTCCGGCCGCGGTAAAGTATCATCAGCGGTCCCAAGCGAACAACGTACCCGTGGCTTCACCGCTCAATGTCGTCGTCCTCGCCGCCGGCCTCGGCAAACGGATGCGGTCGTCGCTGCCGAAGGTGCTGCATCCTTTGGCCGGCCGGCCGATCGTTGCCTATGTGATCGATGCCGCGCGCACGCTTTCACCGCGCGCGATCGCCGTCGTCGTTGGAGCCGGCGCGCAGGCGGTGCGCGAGACGCTTGCGGCACCGGACTTGAGCTTCGTGCTGCAGGAGCCGCCGCGCGGGACCGGTGACGCGACGCGTTTGGCGCTCGTCGTGCTGCCCAAGGATGGCGTCACGCTGGTCACCATCGGCGACATTCCGCTGGTGCCGGCGACTGCGCTGGCCGAACTCGTGCACGCCGCCGAGTCCGGCCAGCTCGCCGTGCTGACGGCGCGCGTTGCCGACCCGATGGGCCTCGGCCGCATCCTGCGCGACGCCGCCGGGCGCGTGCAGGGAATCGTCGAGGAGCGCGACCTGTCCGAAACGCAGCGTACGCTGGACGAGATCAATGCCGGCGTCATGGCTGCGCCCACGGCGCTCCTCAATCGCTGGGTCGCGGCGCTGACGCCCGGTAACGCGCAGCGCGAGTACTACCTCACCGACATCGTCGCGATGGCGATCGCCGACGGTGTGCCCGTCGTCGCGCAGCTCGCCGACGACGAGCGCGACGTGCGCGGCGTCAACGACCGCGCGCAGTTGGCCGCCGTCGAACGCATCTTGCAGGCGCGCCGTGCCGCCGCGCTGATGGCGGCCGGCGTCTCGATCGCCGATCCCGCACGCATCGACATTCGCGGTGCGCTGACCTGCGGCCGCGATGTGCGCATCGACGTCGGCTGTATCTTCGAAGGCGACGTGGCGCTCGGCGACGACGTGACGATCGGCCCCTATTGCGTGCTGCGCCACACGACCATCGCGGCGGGCACCGTCGTCGAGGCGTACTCGCACCTGGTCGATGCGACCGTCGGCGCCGGCTGTCGCATTGGTCCCTACGCGCGACTGCGGCCGGGTGCCACGCTCGCCGCCGACGTGCACGTCGGCAACTTCGTCGAGGTGAAGGCGAGCGCGTTGGGTCGCGGCGCCAAGGCCAACCACCTGGCGTACATCGGCGACACGACCGTCGGCAGCCAGGTCAACTTCGGCGCCGGCTCGATCACCGCCAACTACGACGGCGCCAACAAGCACAGGACCGTGATCGGTGATGGCGCCAGCATCGGCTCCAATTGCGTGCTGGTCGCGCCGGTCAGCGTGGGCGAAGGCGCGACCATCGGTGCCGGCAGCGTGATCGCGCAGGATGCGCGGCCCGGCGCGCTCACCGTCGCGCGGCCGCGGCAGGTCACGGTCGACGCGTGGAAGCGGCCGGTGAAGCCCGGCAAGACCGTACCCTGATGCGTCCGGAAACTTCCGTCGTCCCCGCGAACGCGGGGATAGAGCGTCTTTAGGGGCCTCGCGACCATGTGCGGCATCGTCGGCGCGACATCCAGCCGCAATGTAGTCCCGATCCTGATCGACGGCATCCGGCGCCTCGAATACCGCGGCTACGACTCGACCGGACTCGCCGTGATCGGCGGCGCGGACAACGCGACGCTCGAGCGCATCGTGTCGACCGCACGCGTGGCCGATCTTGCCATGCAGGTCGAGACCCGCAAGCTCTTCGCCACCACCGGCATCTCGCATACGCGTTGGGCCACACACGGCGCGCCGTCACCGGTCAACGCGCACCCGCATCTGTCCGGCGGCGAGATCGCCGTCGTGCACAACGGCATCATCGAGAACTTCGAGTCGCTGCGCGAGCGGCTGCGCAGCCAAGGCTACGCCTTCACGACGCAGACCGACAGCGAGACCATCGCGCATCTGGTGCACGCGCACTGGCACGGCGCGGGCGGCGGCGATCTCCTGCGGGCAGTGCAGCTCGCCGTCGCCGAGTTCCAGGGCGCCTACGCGATCGCCGTTATTTCGGTGCGCGAGCCGGGGCGTGTCGTCGGCGCGTGCCAGGGCAGCCCGCTGGTCGTCGGGCTGGGTGCGGACGACCACTTCCTCGCCTCCGACGCCGCGGCGCTGGTCGCCGTCACGCAGCGCGTCGTCTATCTCGAGGAAGGCGACATCGCCGACGTGCGCCGCGACGGCTACGCGATCCACGACGCGCAGGGACAGCGCGTCGAGCGCACGGTGATCGACGTGCCGGCCACCGCCGCCGCGGTCGAACTCGGACCGTATCGGCACTTCATGCAGAAGGAAATCTTCGAGCAGTCGCGCGCGGTGGCCGATACGCTCGATAGCATCGAAGGGATCGATGCGTCGCTGTTCGGAGCGGGTGCTGCCGCGGTACTGGCCGAGGTCGATTCGGTGCTGAGCCTCGCCTGCGGTACCAGCTACTATTCGAGCCTCGTTGCCGGCCAGTGGATCGAGACGCTGGTCGGCATTCGCTGCGCCGTCGAGATCGCCAGCGAGTACCGCTATCGCGTCAGCGTGCCGAACGCAAAGGCGCTGGTGGTCGTCGTCTCGCAGTCGGGCGAGACCGCCGATACGCTCGCTGCGTTGAAGCACGCGAAATCGCTGGGCCATGTGCACACGCTCGCCATCTGCAACGTCGCCACCAGCTCGATGGTGCGTCAGACCGCGCTCACGTTCCTCACGCGCGCCGGCACCGAGGTCGGCGTCGCGTCGACCAAGGCTTTCACGACGCAGCTCGTCGCGCAGTTCCTGCTCGCGCTGACGCTCGCCAAGTCGCGCGGACGCCTGACGGCGGCCGACGAGGCGAAGTGGCTGCGCGGCCTGCGGCACCTGCCGGCGGCGATCCAGGGCGCGCTCGCGCTGGAGCCGCACATGATCGCCTGGGCGCGGGCCTTCGCAATAAAGCAGCACGCGCTGTTCCTCGGCCGCGGCCTGCACTACCCGATTGCGCTCGAAGGTGCGCTGAAGCTGAAGGAGATCTCCTACATCCACGCCGAAGCGTATCCGGCTGGCGAGCTGAAGCACGGCCCGCTGGCGCTGGTCGACGCACAGATGCCCGTCGTCGCGATCGCGCCCAACGACGCATTGCTCGAAAAGCTGAAGAGCAATCTGCAGGAGGTCCGCGCGCGCGGTGGCGAACTCTACGTCGTCGCCGACCTCGACAGCCACCTGACCGGAGGTGACGGCATCCATGTCACCCGCGTGTCAGAGTACGCCGGACTGCTGTCTCCGGTCGTGCACGTGATCCCGCTGCAGCTCCTGGCGTATCACACGGCGGTGCTGCGCGGGACCGACGTCGACAAGCCGCGGAATCTGGCGAAGAGCGTGACGGTGGAGTAGGGGCTGGGGCCCGCGGCCGATGCTCCTCGTCGGCTGACCTGAAGTTCCTGCCACCTCCGAGCGAGTTTGTCCTTCTGCAACAAATGCTTGAACGAAGTTCCGAGTTCGAGCTTCTGTCTACAATCGAATCTGCTGGATCAGATCGAGTGCGCGCTGCTGCTGCGCGTTGGGCGTGGTGAGCACCTCGAAGGTCGGGGCATCGGGTGCAGCTTGTGGTGTGCGGCAGGTATTGCGCACGAGGGTGGCGAGTTCGCCCAGCAAGATCGCAAAGCTGTGCACCGGCGTGCCATCGTCGAGCGTATGCCGCGCCGTCTTGGCCAGCGCGGCCTTGGAGCGCTTGGCCGGCGCCACAGGGTCGCGCGTAGCCTTGGCCGGTTGGTCGGTGTCGGCGAACATCAACTCACGCCAAGCCTCGCGCAGGTGCCACTCGACGTAGTAGGCGAGCATGCACAGGAAGATGTGTGCCCGCACCCGATCAGCCAGGCGGTTGATGGATGGGACGTACCTTGAGATCGATGGTCTTGAGCGAGCGGAACGCGCGCTCGACATTGGACAGCGATTTGTAGTTGCGCACGCATTGCGGTGCATCCATTTGCACTGCCGGCATCGAGGTGCGGATGATGTAGAGGCCGTCGAGGATGGCCTCGGTTCTCGCTGCGACGAGCCCTCCAGCCACTGCAATTGGCATCTCATTTGCAAGTTCCACACGGTGGTCTAGTCGGTGACTTGAAATCGATCGTTGTCGGTGAGCTCGAAATACCCGAGCTGCGCACTCAGTTCCGGAGTCAGGTTGGCATCCATCATCGCGACCTGGTTGCCAAGAACGTAACGGCCACTGCGATCCCAGACGGTCTTGTCGTAATAGCCGAAGGGGATTCTTGGTTAACGGCGTCGATACGCTGCGCGACTGGCTCGATGAGGTGCCGGGGCCCGCGCGAACCCGACCATGAACATCCACCGTCAACGTGAAAAAGCCCCGAGCAAGTATTGGAGTCAGGTTGCCTTATTCGTTTCGATCGACGGCCGCGACGGTGAGTGGATCGGGCCGGCCCTCGCAGAAATGCGAGAGCGCCTCGGGAAAGATCGTTGCCTCCGGCTTCGCCAGGCCGAACAGCGTCATGCATGAGCGAAACTTAAGATCGTCGGGCGAGCCAAAGATCGCGTGAAGCGTCGTGTCCGAGTGCGCACACACCGTGCGCGTGCACTCGATCAGGCGCTCGCCCAACACCGGATGCGCGAGGTAGGCGCGGGCTTCGGCCACCGACGCGAGTCCGTAGTACCTGGCGGTGGCGCTGCGGCCGAGCGATGCCAATTGCGGGAAGATAAACCACATCCAGTGCGTCGTCTTTCTGCCGGCCCGGAGCTCCACCATCACCTGGTCGAACACCGGCGCCTGCGCATCGATGAAACGCTCGAACACGCAATCGGCCGCGCCGACCCTCAGCCGCACGCCCCCGTATACCCGCAGTCGGTGCAGAAGTCGCAGCCATCCTTGCGGATCAGCGCCTTGTTGCCGCATTCGGGGCACTTCTTGCCGGGCAGCACGCGCAGCGCCGGTTGCGCGAGTTCGGCGTCGGGCACGGCGAGGATGCCGGCGTGCTCGACCGGATACCCGGCCTCGGTGAGGATGCCGAGCATCGCGTAGCGATGGATCATCAGCTGTGCCAGGTAGGCGATCGTCGACGGATAAGTCTGCGACTTGTTCGATCCAGGCGTGCGCGCCATGAACGCGCCGTTGGGTTCGCCGTAGTTCAATAGCTTGCGCAGCTTCATGCCGATCCACGCGGGGTCGTAGACGCGCATGTCGAGCGACAGCGCCTTGCACAATCCGTCGAGCACGCGCGGATACTCGCCGGACAGCCACATCGAGTACGGCCGCCGCTGCCCGTCGGGCATCACCAGTTCCTTCAGGAACAGCACGAAGTCGTCGCCGGTGGCATGGTTGATGACGTCGACGGTCCACGACAGCGTGCCGTCGGGGCCGGCCTTCGGCTCCTTCGGCCCCATCAGCGCATCGATGACGGGTGTCTTGCCGGCGGCGTCGCCAGCAAACGCGCCGAGTTCGTTGCAGCGATAGCGGATCAGCTTCGCGAATCCCGAGACGAGGCTCGGCACGCGCACTTTGCGGCCATCGGGCGGCATCGCCATCTCGAAGCCGTCGTCGCCGACGGCCTTTTGCAACGCGGAGAGCTTCATGTCCAGCCACGCGCGGTCGTCGGTGCGCATGTCCATCGACAGCGTCTTGGCGATCGCGCCCAGGCCGCGCGGCTGCTCGGCGCCGTTGATCCACACTTCGAACGGGTACCTGCCGTGGTTCTCGATATGGCCGATGAACACGGCGAAGTCGCCCAACGGATGACGTACGACGTAGGTCCAGCAGGGATTGCCGTCGGGCAGTTCGGGGCGTCCCGGCCAACGCAGGCTGGCGAGCGGTGGCTGCGTCGTGCGGTCGAGCCGGATGCGACGGTCGGGGTTCGCGGAGTCGAAGTCCTCGGGGGCTGCGGGGGGCGCTGCCTGCGCCGGGACCGCCTCCAGCACCGCACCCATCACATCGTTCGGGCGATAGGTGGCGATGCCCTTCAAGCCCGCTGCCCATGCATCGATGTAGAGGTCTGCGAAGGCGTCGAAAGGATAGTCGGCGGGAACGTTGACGGTCTTGCTGATCGCCGTGTCGATGTACGGCTGCACTGCGGCGCTCATCAGCATGTGGTCGCGTGCGCTCATTTCGAGTGCACCGACGAACGCGGGCGCCAACATCGCACGGCGGACGCCATCGGCGTCGGACCACGTCTCGCCAGGCACGCGATCCGAGTCGGCGTCGAAAGGCGCGGTCGCGACGTCGTCGCCGACGCCGTGCTTCGCCTTCCACAGCCGGTACGCGTGATCCTCGACGCGGAATTCGCGCATCGAGTCGTCGGGCATGCGCATCCGGCGCGTGTAGTACCAGCTGAACGCGGGCTCGATGCCGTTCGACGCGTTGTCGGCGAAGGCGAGCGAGATGGTGCCGGTCGGCGCGATCGACAACAGGTGGCTGTTGCGGATGCCGTGAGTGCGGATCGCCTCCTTCACCGGCTCCGGCAGGCGCGACGCGAAGCGCGGTGCCGCCAGATAGGCGGCGGCGTCGAATTTCGGGAACGCACCCTTCTCCTTGGCGATCGCCACCGATGCCATGTACGCGGCATCGCGCATTTCGCGCGCGATACGCGCAGCCATCGCACGCCCTTCCTCCGCGTCGTAGCGCAGGTTGAGCTCGATCAGCGCGTCGCCGAGACCCGTGAAGCCCAGGCCGATACGCCGCTTGTCCATCGCTTCGGCGCGCTGTTGCGGCAACGGCCAGGCGGTGAGGTCGAGCACGTTGTCGAGCATGCGCACGCTGACGGCGACCGTCGCCGCGAAGCCGCGGAAGTCGAAGCGCGCGCCGGGCTCGAAGGGTTCGACAATGAAGCGCGTCAGGTCGATGCTGCCCAGGTCGCAGCAGCCATACGCCGGCAGCGGCTGCTCGCCGCAGGGGTTGCAGGCGTTGATCGTCTCGCAGTAGGACAGATTGTTGTCGCGATTCATCGCGTCGATGAATACCACGCCGGGCTCGGCGTGATCGTAGGTGCAACGCATGATCTGGTCCCACAGCGCGCGGGCGCGCACGCTGCGATAGACCCACAATTCGTCGTCGCGCTGGTGCGCGCCTGCAGCCAGGAGATCGGCGGCCGGGGCCGCCTTGTGCACCAGGTCCCACTGCGCGTCGTCGCGCACGGCGGCGATGAAGGCATCGGTCACTGCGACCGAGATGTTGAAATTCGATAGTCCTCCGCGGTCCTTGGCGTGGATGAACGCCTCGACGTCCGGGTGGTCGCAGCGCAGGATGCCCATCTGTGCGCCGCGGCGGGAGCCCGCCGATTCGACGGTCTCGCAGCTCTGGTCGAAGACGCGCATGTACGACAGCGGCCCGCTCGCGCGGCTGTTGGTGCCGCGCACGTGCGCGCCCTGTGGTCGGATGGGCGAGAAGTCGTAGCCGACTCCGCCACCGCGGCGCATCGTTTCCGCCGCCTCGTTCAACGCCACGTAGATGCCCACACCGTTCTCGTCGCCGGAGATGCTGTCGCCGACCGGTTGCACGAAGCAGTTGATCAACGTCGCCTTGAGATCGGTGCCGGCAGCCGAATTGATGCGTCCGCCGGCGATGAAGCCGTCGCGTTGCGCGCGGCGAAACAAACCCTCCCAATGCTCGCGCCGCTCCGGCGCCTCGACCGCCGCCAGCGCACGCGCGACGCGGTGCTGCACGGCGTCGATCGTGCGCTCGGCGCCCTTCGCGTATTTCTCGAGCAGAACCTCCGTCGAGATCGGCTGCGGGGGCAGCGCGATCCTGCGGTCGGGTTCCAGCGTGTCGGAGTCGTCGAGCTTCATGGTGAATTTCTAATGGACCGAAGTCCGGTGTCGATCAAGTGCAAGGCAGGTCGATTATCGCACTGCGCACCGGCGTTTTGGCGCTTGCTGTACGATCGCACCATCATGACCCCCGAGAAGATCACCGTCCGCGCCACCGGCAGCGGCCAGACGCTCGATGTCGTCGTCTACGACAAGAGGCTCGACCGGATCCAGGTCGTGCTGGGCGAGGGCGTGCACAGCGTGCGCTGCGATCTGACGCCCACGCGCAACGGCAACGCCTACGCCGGCAACGCGATGGGCCGCGAGATCGTCTACGAGCGCAGCCGCGAAGACGTCAAGGCGGATCTCGCGCGAGCTGCCGGATTTCGCGACACGCGGCGATAGCCGCAGGCCGCGCCAGCACACCGTGTAGCTACGTCGTCGGCCAGCGCGGCGGCCGTTGTCTCGGCGCCGCGAAGCGACGCCGCAGCCGCATCCGCGTTACCATGGCCTCGAATCGTCTCATGCACGCCACGTCATTTCCCGCACGTGCGCCTGCGTCCTCCGCGTCCTGCCCGTTCCCGAGGAGCGCCAATGCCCCGCAAGTCAACGCCTGCCCGTACCCCTTCCCGCTCCCGCACGCCCGCGGGCCCGCTATCAGCCGACGCGTTGCGCTGCATCGACGCCTGGTGGCGCGCCGCCAACTACCTTTCGGTCGGTCAGATCTACCTGCTCGACAATCCGCTGCTGCGCCGGCCGCTCGAGCGCGCGCACATCAAGCCGCGGCTGCTCGGGCACTGGGGCACGACCCCCGGCCTCAACTTCATCTACGCGCACCTGAACCGAGTCATTGCGCAACAGGATCTCGACGTCATCTACCTGGCGGGCCCCGGGCACGGCGGGCCGGCGCTGGTCGCCAACGCCTACCTCGAAGGCACCTACACCGAGCGCTACCATGGCATCACGCAGGATGCCGAGGGCATGCAGAAGCTGTTCAAGCAGTTCAGCTTTCCCGGCGGCATTCCGAGCCACGTCGCGCCGGAAACGCCGGGATCCATCCACGAAGGTGGTGAGTTGGGCTACGTGCTGGCGCACGCCTACGGCGCCGCCTTCGACAACCCGGACCTGATCGTCGCGGCGGTGGTCGGCGATGGCGAGGCCGAGACCGGACCGCTTGCCGCCGGCTGGCACGGCAACAAGTTCCTGAATCCGGTGCGCGACGGCGCCGTGCTGCCGATCCTGCACCTGAACGGCTACAAGATCGCGAACCCGTGCTTTCTCGCGCGTATTCCGCACGACGAGCTGACCAAGCTGCTCGAAGGCATGGGTTATCAGCCACATTTCGTCGAAGGACACGAGCCCGCATCGATGCACCAGCAGATGGCGGCCACGCTCGACGCGGTCACCGCCGAGATTCGGCGCATCCAGCACGCAGCCCGCACACGCGGCTTCTCCGGCCGGCCGGCATGGCCGATGATCGTGCTGCGCTCGCCCAAAGGCTGGACCTGCCCGGCGTTCATCGACGGCAAGAAATGCGAGGATTACTGGCGCTCGCACCAAGTGCCGATGAGCGACATGGACCGGCCCGAACACGTCCGTGTGCTCGAAGACTGGATGAAGAGTTATCGCCCCGAAGCGCTGTTCGACCGTGAAGGCGCGCTGCTTCCCGAGATTGCCACGCTGGCGCCGAAGGGTACGCGGCGGATGAGCGACAATCCGCATGCCAACGGCGGCCTGCTGCTGAAGGAATTGCGGCTTCCGGATTTCCGCGCCCATGCGGTGCCCACCGCGCAACCGGGCGCTGCCATCGCCGAGGCGACGCGGGTGATGGGCACGTTCCTGCGCGACGTGATGAAGGCGAACCTGCGCGACGGCAACTTCCGACTGTTCAGCCCGGATGAGAACAATTCCAATCGCTGGCAGGACGTGCTCGAGGTGACCAACCGCTGCTTCGTCGCGCAGATCCTGCCCACCGATGATCGCCTGTCACCGGACGGACGCGTGATGGAGGTGCTATCGGAGCACCTGTGCCAGGGCTGGCTCGAAGGCTACCTGCTGACCGGCCGTCATGGTTTTTTCAGCTGCTACGAGGCGTTCATCCACATCGTCGATTCGATGTTCAACCAGCACGCGAAGTGGCTGAACGTCTGCAACGATATCCCGTGGCGCGCGCCGGTCGCCTCGCTCAATTACCTGCTCTCCTCGCACGTCTGGCGGCAGGACCACAACGGCTTTTCGCACCAGGACCCCGGCTTTCTCGACCACGTCGTCAACAAGAAGGCGGAAGTCATCCGCGTCTACCTGCCGCCGGACGCCAATTGCCTGCTTTCGGTGACCGACCATTGCCTGCGCAGCCGCAACTACGTCAACGTCGTCGTCGCCGGCAAGCAGCCCGCACCGGTCTGGCTGACGATGGACGAGGCGGTGCGGCATTGCGCCGCCGGGGTGAGCATCTGGGAGTGGGCGAGCACCGACCGCGACTCGGAGCCCGACGTCGTCCTGGGCTGCTGCGGTGACGTGCCCACACTCGAGACCCTCGCCGCCGCGGACTACCTGCGGCAGGTGCTGCCCGAACTTCGCGTGCGCGTGGTCAACGTCGTCGACCTGATGAAGCTGCAGTCGCCGCGCGAGCATCCGCACGGCCTGACCGACGTCGATTTCGACGCGTTGTTCACGCGCGACAAGCCGATCGTGTTCGCCTTCCACGGCTACCCTACGCTGATCCACAAGCTCACGTACCGCCGCAGCAACTACGCCAACCTGCACGTGCGCGGCTTCAAGGAGGAAGGCACGACGACAACTCCCTTCGACATGTGTGTGTTGAACGATCTCGACCGCTTTCATCTGGTTGGCGCGGTCATCGACCAGCTGCCGCAGCTGGGTGCCCGCGTCGGCTACCTGAAGCAGGAGCTGCGCAACCGCCTGCTTGCGCATCACGACTACATACGGCGTTACGGCGACGACCTGCCCGAGGTCCGCGACTGGCAGTGGCCCGCGGCGCGCGCAGTGAGCGGAAAGCGCGGCGCGAAGCGGGTGTCTGGCAGGAAGGGCACCTCGGCCGACAACGTTTGAACGTCGAGTCGGGTCCGATGCTGTCGTTCCGGACGCTCGACTGCATGCCTTCGCTCGCCGACCGCAACGAGCGCATGCTTGTCGAGGCCGCCGCCGCGGTCATCGTCCGCTTCGGCGTCCACCGGCAAGCGGCGGCGATCATCGCTGCGCCGTTCGCGGGAGAAATCGGCTAATCTTTCGGTTCCTTGCTGCCGACCAACCACACTGCCGCCTTGCGCACGACGACGACCTCAATGCCATGAGTGGCCCCATCACCGCAGGCTATGTGATTGTCCACGGCGTGCTCGTGCTGTCGGCGCGCGCACTTGCCGAGGCGCGCGCGATGCGCTGTGAATACGGCCAGGTGCTCGCGCAACTGCGTGAGCGCGAACGCATGCTCGGTGAGGCACGCTCCGGGCAGCGCAACGCACGCCTGGAGCGGATCGCCGCGGTACGCGGCGAGGCGGCGAGGCAGGCGGCGCGCCTGTCGCACTTGCGCTCGCTCGGAGATTCGTTGGCCGCGAAAGAGCCCGGCCTGGCACAGCGCATGCCGGCCGAAGTTCCGGCGGCGCCGGCGGGCGACGACGACGCGGCGTGGAGCGAGCATCTTCGCCTGTTGGAGGCGGCGGTGCGCGAGATGGAGACGCTGCTCGCCGGCATCGGCGGCGCCGCCAGCGATCATGTGCGTGCGGTGCTCGGTGCCGTGTCGGCGACGCCCGGTATCGACGACGTGCTGTCGGCGTACGTGCTGCAGCGGCAGATGCAATCGGGACTCGCCGCCGCCGAAGCCGAACGCTTCCGGCAGACCGCCGCGCGCGTGCTTTCCAGGCTCGAACGGGTGGACGGCGCCACGCTGCCGCCGGAACTTGAAGCGCTGGCAAGGGCGATCGTCATGGCGCCGACAATCGAGCGCGCGGAGGCGCTGGCCTCCGAATTACGCCTGGCCGTCCAACGGCAGCGTGAGGCGCAGGCCGCGCAGGTCGAAGAAAGCGCACAGGCCAAGCGCCTGCTCGATGAACTGCCCGAGAACGCTCCGGCGCCGCTGCTGCGCGCGCTCGAACACGTCGCGGCCGGTGTGCAGCGGCTGGACACCGCGTTGCTCGACGCGGCGCAAACAGCACTCGACATCGCCGCCGCCGACCGCGAGCAGGAGACGCAGGCCGCCGCCGCGCTGGTGTTGCAGGAATCGTTGCGCGACCTGGGCTACGAAGTCGACGACATCGAGGCCACGCTGTTCGCCGAAGGCGGTACCGTGCATTTTCGGCGCGAGGGCTGGGACAGCTACTACGTGCGGCTGCGCGTCGACCCGCGCGAGCACACGACCAATTTCAACGTCGTGCGTGCGAAGGGCGACGAGGAGACTGCGGAGCGAAGGCGGCAGGATGCGCTGGCCGAGGATCGCTGGTGCGCGGAGTTTCCGCGCTTGCTGGAAACGCTCGCCGCGCGCGGCCTCGAACTCGACGTCACGCGGCGCCTCGAAGCCGGCGAGGTGCCGGTGCAGGTCGTCGACGGCGCGGGCCTGCCCGCACGCGCCGACGAAGCCGATGGCGAGGCGACCCGGCCGCGCCAGGCTCCGCGCGCACACGGGTGGCCTTGAGCGCGGTGGACAACAGCCCGCGCTGGATCGGCGACCTGAAGCGGCTGTTGCCGATCCGCTCGCAGTTCGTCGTTGCCGGCAACATTCGCGACAGTTTCCTCACGCCTTACGAGCAGGGCACGACGTTGGCACCGCTGCTGCGCTGCCTGTGGGCGCACCTGTCGCAGCTCGACTATCGATTTCTGCTGGTGTTCGACCCGGTCGAGGGCCTGCGGCCGTATCCGAACGAACCGGCCGCGGTCGAGCTCGCCACGCAACTGTTCGAGCTGAAGCTCGCCGACGGCGTGATGCCGATGAGCCTCGAGAACCTGGTCGGCGTGATGCGCAAGGTGGCGGCGCAGCGCGAGGCGCGTTGCGCACTGGTCGTCGACTTCGCGTCGCGCCTGACGCGGCAGCCCGACCATCTCGACGCCAACGAGCATCGATTCTTCGTCGCCGCCGAACGCATTTCGCTGACCGCGCATCCGATCGTGCCCAAGGGTGCCGACATCGCGACCGCCATCGGCAAGGCGTGCTTCAATCCGGTGTTGTGGCTGGTCAACCGCGGGCAGGACCTGCCGTCGTGGCTGTCGCTCGATTCCACGCGCGTCGCGCTGTTGACGCTGGGGCTGCCCGACTACGAGACGCGGCTCGAGGCCGCGCGTCACCTGGGCAACCTTTTCACCGGCCACGAAGCGGGCGCCGAAGATGCCAAGGTGAAATTCGCGCGCGACTTCGCGCAGATGACCGACGGCCTGCCGCTGGTCGCGATGGCCGACATCGCGCAGCTTGCCGATCGACAGGGGATCGGCTTTCGCGACATCGACGACGCGGTCCAGTGCTACAAGGTCGGCGTCACCGAGAACCCGTGGAAGAAGGATTACCTGCGCGAGCGCATCGCCGACGCGTTGCCGTTCATCGAGGAGCGCGTGCGCGGCCAGCGGCCGGCGGTGACCAAGGCGATCGACATCCTGATGCGCTCGGTGATGGGCCTGACCGGCGCGCAGGCGCGTTCCTCCGGCAACCGGCCGCGCGGCGTGCTGTTCTTCGCGGGGCCCACCGGCGTCGGCAAGACCGAACTCGCGAAGACGCTGACGCAGCTGATCTTCGGCGACGAGCGCGCGTACATCCGCTTCGACATGAGCGAGTTCGCCGAGGAGCACACCGGCGCGCGGCTGCTGGGCGCGCCGCCCGGCTACATCGGCTACGACGCCGGCGGCGAACTGACCAACGCCGTACGCGAGAAACCGTTCGCCGTCGTACTCTTCGACGAGATCGAGAAGGCGCATCCGCGCATCCTCGACAAGTTCCTGCAGATTCTCGAGGACGGACGATTGACCGACGGCCGCGGCGAGACTGCGTACTTCTCCGAGGCGATCCTGGTGTTCACGTCGAACCTCGGCATCTTCGTCGAGGACGAGCACGGCCGCCGCGTGCAGAGCGTGCAGCCGTCCGATTCACACGAGGTGGTCGAGACGCGCGTGCGCACGGCGATCCAGGACTATTTCAAGTTCCGGCTGTCGCGGCCGGAGATCCTCAACCGCATCGGCGACAACATCATCGTTTTCGGCTTCATCACGCCGGAGGTCGGTGCGCAGATCTTCGACGGCATGCTGCGCAATGTCGTCAATCGCGTCCGCGACGAGCATAAGGTCGACCTGAACATCGAGGCCGCGGTTCGCGAGCGGCTGCGTCGCCTGTGCACCGACAACCTGTCCAACGGCGGCCGCGGCATCGGCAACCAGCTCGAATCCATTTTCGTCAATCCGCTGGCGCGCGCGATGTTCCGCTTGTCGTTGGCCGACCGCGACTCGATCAAGGTGACCGATCTGCGCGAGGACGACAATCGCATCATGACGGTGGTGCTGGAGTGAGGTCGAAGGACTGCGCACGATGAAGGCCTCGATCACGCTCGAAGTCAACAAGGCGCACTGGCCGGTGACGGTGCTGGGTCCCGGCCGGCGCATTGGGCTGTGGCTGCAGGGCTGCACGATCCACTGCCCCGGCTGCGTGTCGCAGGACACCTGGCCGAAGGACGAGTCGAAGGCTATTCGCGTTTCCGACGTGCTCGCGTGGTGCAGGAAGGTCGCCGCGGGCGGCTTCGATGGCGTCACCATCAGTGGGGGTGAGCCCTTCGAGCAGCCGGCCGGACTGCGTGCGTTGCTGGCCGCGCTCGTTGCATGGCGGCGCGCCGACCACCTTGACTTCGATCTGCTCTGCTACAGCGGCATCCCGCTGTCGAAGTTACGGCGCAGGCACGCGGCGATACTGGCACTGCTCGACGCGATCATCCCGGAGCCCTACGTCAACGACCTGCCGCAGGGCAACGTATGGCGCGGCTCGCGCAACCAGCCGCTGGTGGCGTTGTCCGAAAGAGGGCGCGCACGCTACGCGGCGCACATCGATGCGGCTGCCGACGGGCAGGGCAAGCGCATGCAGGCCGCGGTCGAGGGCGGGCGCGTGTGGATGATCGGCATTCCCGGCCGCGGCGACATGGCCGCGGTCGAAACGTTGTGCGCCAGCCGCGGACTCGCCCTTACGCATGTCTCGTGGCGCAGGTAGAGTCGGCCTCGTGGCCAAAGAGTACGTCCGGATCTGTCCTGTCTGTGAAAGCGAGAACCCGCCGGAGCGCGCGCGCTGCGGCTGCGGCGCCTCGCTCGCGGGCGTCGATTTCTCGCTGAAACACGCGCCTGTTGCGAATGCCGATGCATCGTCGGCACCTGCGGCGGCCACCGACCTTGCCGCATTCGCGGTGGCAGCACCGGAGCGTGCGCTACCTGCAGGCGAAAGCGCTGACGCGAATACCGCTCCCTCCACGCCGGATGCCGCCCCCTCCGCGAGCATCGTCTGCCCCTACGCCGACTGCGCACAGCCGAATCCGCCAGGAGGTCAGCGCTGCGTCTACTGCAATCGGCCGCTCGCCGCGCCATCGTCTGCGGTGGCCGGTGCGCGGCCGCTGCCTTCGGCACTGCGCGACGACTACCGCGTCGTCGACGTGTTCCCCGCAACGGGCAGCGAGGCCGACATTTTGCTCGTCGTCGACGTACGCAGCGGCGAGCGCCGCGTGGCCAAGCTGTATCGAAGAGGCATCGCACCGGACTTC
This sequence comes from Burkholderiales bacterium, assembly GCA_020853025.1. GTDB lineage: Bacteria > Pseudomonadota > Gammaproteobacteria > Burkholderiales > Casimicrobiaceae > VBCG01. The sequence goes on along the minus strand of JADYZP010000063.1, from coordinate 139,671 downwards.
CGGCTGCTCGACGTCCTCGCGCAATCGGTTGGCGACGCGGTGGTGCGCGTGCTCGCGCACGGCACCTCCGACGGCGCAGCCTACGAGCTGCTCGAATACATCCCGGGCGGCACACTGGAAGCGCTGCTGCGCTCCGGGCCGCTGCCGAAGTCGGACGTGAAGCGCATCGTCCGGGAAATTGCCGACGCGCTGAACGGCATCCATGCGCAGCGGATCCTGCATCGCGACTTGAAGCCCGAGAACGTGCTGATCCGGCAGGTGTCGCCGCTGGAACTCGCGCTGACCGACTTCGGTATCGCGTCGCTGTCGGTGGCCACGCAGCACTTCACCACCGCCGCGCGCACCACCAAGTACGCGGCGCCCGAGGTGCTGACCGGCGTGCTCGACGCCAAGGCCGACTGGTGGTCGCTGGGGATGATCGCCCTCGAGGCAGCCAGCGGCCGCCATCCCTTCGACGGGCTGACCGAGCAGGTGATGAACCTCCAGCTGGCCACGCGGCCGATCGACGTGCGCGGCGTTTACGACGACGAATTGCGCTTGCTTTGCCGCGGCCTTCTCCTGCGCGACCCCAAGCGGCGCTGGGGCGGCGCCGAGGTGGAACGCTGGCTCGCCGCCGACGCGACGCTGACCGTGGCCGACGAGGCGGAGACGGCAGTCGGCGCCGTGCGGCCGTATCGCTTCGGCAAGACCGAAGCGACCACGCGGGCCGAGCTGGCGCTGGCGTTGGCCCGGCACTGGGACGATGGCCGCCGCGATCTGGCCAGAGGTCAGGTCGCACGCTGGCTGGAGAACGAGCTACACGCCTACAACCTGGTACGCATGCTGCGCGACCTGCAGGACCTGAAGGGGATGAGCGACGACGCACGGCTGCTGCACTTCCTGCTGGCTGCGGCGCCCGACCTGCCGCCGGTGTGGCGCGGCGCGCCGGTGAGCGAGAACGCGGTGCTGGCCGCCGCGCGGGCGGCCGCGAACGACGGTGAAGGGGCGCAGGCCTGGCTCGGTTCGCTGTGGGATGACGGCGTGCTCGCAATCTACGCCGCAGCCGGACACGATGCGCTGCGCACGCTCGATGCGCGCTGGCGCGAAGCGTGGAACGATTTTGTCGCGCGCTGGGAAGGCGTTCAGCGGGCCGAGGCGGCCTGGCGCAGCCAGGCGCGCGAGGTCGGCGGCTCGGGCGGCGGCCGTGCGGTCAGCTACGACGACGTCGTCTATGTGGCCACCGGCAAGCTCGCGCTGCCGCCGCAGCGCACGGTCAACGGAGCGCTGCTGTTGGCACTCGACGACGCGTCCTACGTCGACGCGCTGCGCGGCGAAGTGGCGGCGGGCTTCGCGCAACTTGCCGGATCGTGTCCGTGGTTCGAATCGTTCTGGGAGCAGGCGCAGGCCGACCTAGTGGGCGTCGTCGCGGCGCGACTGCTGCTGCCGGAGGCGCGGGACGACGCCGCGATGGAGGCGCGTCGGCAGGCGGCCAGCGCCGATGCGCGTGCGCGCAGCTTCGACGAGGCGAAGGACGCACTGCGCGCATCGCTGTCCGAATTGATCGCGCTGGCGCCGACCGGCGACGAGGACCTGTCTTCCGCGACGGTGTCGCAGCTGCTCGATGGTTTCAACGGTTTCCAGCAGGCGTGCAACGGCGTGTTGCGCTCGGGCACCACCGACGCCGACTTCGATGGCCTGCGCCGCGTAACCGAAAAGCTGTCGTCGCTGGGTCTTTCGGCGCAGCGCGCGCTCGCCGAGACCGAGGAAATCCATGGCGTCAACGCGATCTTCCTGACGCCGCAGCGGCTGGTCGCCGGATTGGCGATCCTGGGTGCTGCGTTGGTGCTGCGCGTACCGGCCGCTTTTCTGCTGGTGCTCGCCGGAGTAGCGCTGGCGATCGGTTATCGCTGGTATGTCGGCTATCAGGCCACCGAAACCGCGCTTTCCAGGCTGCGGCTGTTCGGGCTGCACGCGCGCACGTTCCTGCGCAACGATTCGGCCGAGGACCGCGGCACGGACCGCGCTTCGCATTAGAATGATCGCCCTGCCCGTACCGGCCTCGCACCGGTGCGGCGCCCCCAGTGGAGTCCGACGCCATGTCTACCTCGCCCTCGATTCTCGATGAACTGCGCGGCCAGTACGAGGCGGCGCGCACCTCCGAGCATACGCATTCCGACGTCGAAGGCTTCGAGCAGATCAACAAGCGCCTGCGCGTCGCCTACACTTGGCTCGACAAGGCCTTTTCGTACCTCGATGGCGTCAAGCCGCCGATCGCGCACCGCTTCGACGTTGGCCACGGACTGGTGTTCGAGGAAACCAAGTTCGGCCGCGGTTACGTCGGCCAGCACGAGCGGCGGATTGTCGGCTTCCCGGTACTCGACGAAATCAACATCTACTACGAAATCGCGGCGGCGCGCCCGCTCAACATCGAGGTCGCCCCCGGCGGCGTGGCGATGGCGGAAAAAGCACTCGACGATGCCGGCCTGCAGTACACGTGCCGGCGCATCGAGGATGCGTCGGGTGTTGTGCGCAAGTGCGTGATCTCGGTGCCGCCGGCGATTCCCGCCAAGGTGTCGTTCTACGTCGATTACCAGAGCGGGCTGGTGACCGTGCCGCTGGTCAACGTCGACCGCTTCGACCGCGTCAGCCTCGAGTTCCACAGCCAGCACATCGAGGAGCCGATCCTCGAGGATCTGGTCAAGTTCATCCTCGGCCGCGACTCGGCGTTCCTGCGCCGCGCGCCGTTGGCCGGCATCCACGGCACGCCGCGCGCGTGACCACCGCTTCGCGATGACCGACCAAGGCTACCTGCGCCAGCCAACGCTGCGCGACAACACTGTCGCATTCGTCTGCGACGACGACCTTTGGAGTGTGGCCGCCGAAGGCGGCACTGCGCGCCGGCTGACCGCGGGCCTGGGCGAGCCCTCGACTCCCTGCCTGTCGCCGGACGGTCAATGGCTCGCCTTCGTCGGCCGCGACGAGCAGCATCCGGAGGTCTATCTGATGCCGGCCGATGGCGGCCCGTCGCGGCGCATGACGTGGCTGGGCCCCGACGTGATGGTGCGCGGCTTCACGCCCGAAGGCCACATCGTGTTCGTCACCACGCACGGCCAGCCGTTCTTCCGCAACTACCGTGCGTACACGGTCGATCCGGCGGGCGGCATGCCGCAACCGTTGCCGCTCGGTCAGGTGAACCACCTGGCGTTCGGACCGGGGAACGCGAAGCTCATCGGCCGCAACACCGCGGATCCGGCGCGCTGGAAGCGCTACCGCGGCGGCACCGCGGGCCACCTGTGGATCGACGCCACCGGTGATGGCCAGTTTCGTCGCATGAGCGAATTGCAAGGCAACATCACGAGTCCGATGTGGGTCGGTGAACGCGTCTACTTTCTGTCCGACGGCGACGGAGTCGGCAACCTGCATTCGTGCCGGCCCGACGGCTCGGACCGGCAGCGGCATACCGACCACGACGACTACTACGCGCGACATGCGCAGACCGACGGCAAGCGCATCGTCTACCAGTGCGGCGCGCAGATCTGGTGCTTCGATCCGGCGACGACGACGACGAAGGTGATCCCGATCCGTGTGCCCGCGCATCGCACGCAGGCGGCGCGCAGGTTCGTGCCCGCCGCCGAGTTCCTGGGCGACTTCGACGTGCACCCGGCCGGCCACAGCCTCGCCGTCGATGTGCGCGGCAAGCTCTTCACCTTCGGGCTGTGGGACGGCGCGGTGCGCCAGCACGGATTGGCCGACGGCGCGCGCCATCGACACGCGCAATGGCTGGCCGACGCGAGCACGCTGGTGGCGATCAGCGACGAGACCGGCGAGGAGCGCGTGCAGCTGTGCACCGACAACGGCACGCGAACGCTGCCTTGGGACGTCGGCCGCGTCGTCGCGATGCGCGCCGCGCCGAAGGGTACGCAGGTCGCGATCGCCAACCATCGCAACGAAGTGCTGGTCGGCGACGTCGAGTCGGGCGTGCTGACGGTGGCCGACCGCAGCGACGACGGCCGCACAGAGGATCTTTCCTGGTCACCCGACGCCCGATGGCTCGCCTACCCGTTCTGGACCGACCCGCGCCACTGCGCGATCAAGCTCTACGATGTGGCCGCGGATGCCGCGACGCTGGTGACGCAGCCGGACTTTCGTGATTACGCGCCGGCATTCGATCCGCAGGGCAGGTACCTGTACTTCCTGTCGATCCGCACCTTCGACCCGGTCTACGACAGCGTACAGTTCGAGCTCTCGTTCCCGCGGGCAGCGCGTCCGTACCTGATCGCGCTGCAGGCCGGCACGCCGCCGCCCTTCGATCCGGCGCCGAAGGGCCTGCAGGCCGAGGAATCGGCGCGCCGCGGCGCCGAGGATGCGCCAAAGGACGAAAAGCCGCTGTGCGTGGATCTGCCCGGTATCGCACGTCGCGTCGCCGCCTTTCCGGTGCCCGAGGGCAAGTTCGGGCAGATCGCCGGCGTTGCCGGCAACAAGGTGATCTGGACGCTGCTGCCGATCGTCGGCGCGCACGGACGCGGTGGACACAAGGACGCCGCCGCGCGACTCGAGCTCTTCGATTTCGACACGCTGCGCACCGAGCCTCTGCTGGAGAAGGCGGACCACTTCGCGCTTGCGGCCGACGGCGTGACGCTGGTAGTCCGCGGCGGCCGTCGTCTGCGCGCGATTCCCGCCAACCGCAAGCTGGAGCCGGAGGCCGCGAAGGACGACAAGCCATCGCGCGCGAGTGGCTGGATCGATCTGACGCGCGTGCGTGTGGCCGTCGACCCGCGCGCCGAATGGCGGCAGATGCTGCGCGAAGTCTGGCGCCTGCAGCGCGATCACTTCTGGACACCCGACATGTCGGGGGTGGACTGGCAGGCGATGTACGACCGCTACGCGCCGCTGCTCGAGTGCGTCGCCACGCGCGGCGAATTGTCGGACCTGATCTGGGAAATGCAGGGCGAACTGGGCACCTCGCACGCCTACGAGATGGGGGGCGATCATCGCAAGCCGCCGGCGCTGGCGTTGGGACACCTGGGCGCCGAAGTCGAGCTCGCGGCAGACGGAGCAGGCTACGAGATCGTCGGCATCGTCGCCGGCGACCCCTGGGATCCGGGCGCCGACTCGCCGCTGAACGCGATCGGCGTCGAGGCGAAAGTCGGCGAGCGCATCATCGAGGTCAATGGCCAGCCGGTGTCGCGCGCTGTACCGCCGCAGGCGCTGCTCGTCCACCAGGCAGGCACCAAGGTCGAGCTGACGCTGGCCGGTGATGCCGGCACGCGTCGCGTGCTCGTCACCACGCTGGCCGACGAAGTGCCTGCGCGCTACCGCGAGTGGGTCGAGCGCAACCGTGATTGGGTGCACGCGCAATCGAAGCGCCGCGTCGGCTACTTCCACCTGCCGGACATGCAGTCGGCGGGCTTCGCCGAGTTCCATCGCTACTTTTCCGCCGAATGCGATCGCGACGCGCTGATCGTCGACCTGCGCTATAACCGCGGCGGCCACGTCTCGCAGCTGTTGCTGGAAAAGATCGCACGCAAGCGCAGTGGCTACGCGCTGTCGCGCTGGATGCGGCCGTCGCCGTACCCGGACGAGTCGGTCGCCGGGCCGGTGGTCGCACTGACCAACGAGCACGCGGGTTCCGACGGCGACATCTTCTCGCACAACTTCAAGCTGATGGGGCTGGGGCCGCTGGTGGGCACGCGAACCTGGGGCGGCGTGATCGGCATCTGGCCGCGGCACGCGCTGGTCGACGGCACCGAGACCACGCAGCCGGAGTTCTCGTTCTGGTTCAACGACGTCGGCTTCGGCGTCGAGAACTACGGCACCGACCCGCAGATCGAGGTCGACAACGCGCCGCAGGACGCGGCCGGCAGCCACGACCGGCAGCTCGAGACGGCGCTTGCCACCGCGCTCGACCTGATCGAGAAGATGAAGCCCGGCGTGCCCGAGTTCGGTCGCAAGCCGAGTCTGGTCCGCGGCAAGCTGCCGCCGCGAAAATAGCGACTGTCCTCCGGTAGCGTCGGGGTCGGAAGCAGGAGACTTCGCCGAAACCGGGTGCCGCAGTGATCCGCACGCCAATATGGACGAATCCACCGCCCTAGCCGTAAGCACGCTTCGCGCCGTCGAGACCGCCGATCGCGCGCGGTCGTACTGGAGCGACGACGATCGTGCATGGGCGAGCCGCGCCGCCGCACAAGTCGTCGGCGCCGACGCGCCGCCGGCCGCGTTCGTCGGCCGGCGGGCGCGGCTTGCGGTCGAGCGGTTGCGCGAACGCCGGCACGCCGTGGTGCGGTTGATGGACGCGCTGCGCTGGCGTTCGTGGGTGGGTGTTGCCATCGTCGCGCTGGGCTTCGTGATCGGTGTGGCGACCGACTGGATCGGCGGCGCGCAGCGCATCAACATCGTTTATTCGCCGGTGCTGCCGCTGGTGCTCTGGAACCTCGCGCTCTACGTCGCACTCGCGGCGGGCTACGTGCTGCGCTACGGCGATGCCGGCTCGCCTGGACTGCTGCGGCGCTGCGTCGCGTGGCTCGCCGTCGCTGCGCGGGCGCGGCAAGGCGGCAGCGGCCGAACCGATGACGCCGTTGCCCGCACGCTCGCCGCGCTGTCGAAGGATTGGGCGGGCCGCGCGGGTCCGCTGTACGCGGCGCGTGCGGCGCGCATCCTGCATTTCGCCGCCGCAGCGCTGGCCGCGGGAGTCATCGCCAGCTTCTACCTGCGCGGCCTGGTGCTCGAATATAGCGCCACGTGGGAAAGCACGTTTCTCGACGCTTCGGGGATACGCGCACTGCTGGCCGCAGGCTACGCGCCGGGGGTGCTGGTCACACGCGTCCCGGTGCCCGACGTCGCGCATATCGCCGCGATGCGTGCGCCCGACAGCGAAAATGCCGCGGACTGGCTGCACCTGATGGCGGCCACGCTGCTGATCGTCGTCATCGTGCCGCGGCTCGCGCTGGCAGCGGGCATGGGCGTGGTCGAACGTTATCGTGCGCGGCACCTGGTCGACGCTGTCGACGACCCGTATTACCAGCGCCTGCTGCGCGGCTTCCAGCAGGGGCCCGTCGTCGTCCGTGCGCTGCCGTACAGCTTCGCCGTCTCGCCGGCCGCCGCGGCAGCGCTGGAAATCCTCCTCGCTCGCTCGCTGGGCGGCAACGTGACGGTGGAACTCGCGCCGACGATGGCCTACGGCGACGAGGACGCCGCACTCGCGTCCGATCACGACAGCGCGCTCCGGGTCGTACTGTTCAACGCCACCGCCACGCCCGAGCGCGAAGCGCATGGCCGCTTCCTCTCCGCACTGTCTTCGCAGCGCCGTCCGTTCGTCGTCGTCGTCGACGAGTCGGCGTGGAACGCGCGCTGGAACGACGATGCCACGCGGCGCGACGAGCGTCGCCGGTTGTGGCGCGAGCTTGCGGTCGAGCAGCGGATCGAGCCCGTCTTCGTCGACCTCGCGCGGCCGGACGTCGATGCCGCCGAGGCGGCCTTCGACGCGGCGTTCGCCGGCCCCGTCCAGTGACTCGATCCTTGACGCCTATTCCTGCCGCCATCGAGTTGTCGTTGATCTCGCACACCAATGCGGGCAAGACCACGCTCGCGCGCACGCTGCTCGCACGCGACGTTGGCGATGTGCGCGACGCTCCGCACGTGACGACCGAGTCCACCGCCTTCACGCTGGTCGAATCGGCCGCCGGCGACTCGCTGACGCTGTGGGACACGCCGGGCTTCGGCGACAGCGCGCGCCTCGCGCGGCGACTGCAGCAGGAAGGCAACCCCGTCGGCTGGTTCCTGACGCAGGTGTGGGACCGCTACCGGGACCGGTCGTTCTGGCTCACGCAGCTCGCAGTGCGCAACGTGCGCGATCACGCCGACGTCGTTCTCTATCTGGTCAACGCGGCGGAGGATCCGGGCGACGCCGGATACCTGACGCCAGAGCTTGCGGTGCTGGCGTGGATCGGCAAGCCGGTGCTCGTGCTGCTGAATCAGATGGGACCGCCGCGCACGGCCGGCGCGGAGGCCGCCGACATCGCGCGCTGGCGCGCCGCGCTGGCGCCGCATCCGCAGGTGCGCGACGTGCTCGCGCTCGATGCCTTCGCGCGTTGCTGGGTGCAGGAGTTCGCGCTCTTTTCGGCGGTGGAGGCCGCGTTGCCGCCGCATCGGCGCGCGGTGTTCGCCCGGCTTGGAGAAGCGTGGCGGGTGCGCCGCTGGGCGCAGTTCGACGACGCGATGGCGGCGCTGGCGCAGCCGCTGGCGGCGGCGGTGTGCGCGCGTGCCGTCGTCGCGCGGCCGGCGATGCTGCGCCGGCTGGGAACCGCGATCGGCGTCGGTGGCGACAGCGCCGCTTCCGACCAGGCACGCGCAGTGCGCGGACTCGCGCAGCGCGTCGACACCGACCTGCGCGCGGCAATGGACCGGCTGATCGCGATCCACGATCTCGAAGGTCACGCCGCCGGCCGCATCGAGGCACGGCTCGAAGGCGACGTGCAACACGAAGGGCCGCTCCGCGAGGGCGAAGCGGCAGCGGTGGGCGGCGTGCTGTCCGGTGCGCTGACGGGACTCGCCGCCGATCTCGCGGCCGGCGGGCTGACCTTCGGCGCCGGCATGCTGACCGGTGCCGTCCTCGGCGCGCTGGGCGGCGCCGGCGTTGCGCGTGCGATCAACGTCGTCCGCGGGCGCACCGACGACAGCCTGCGCTGGGACGACGCGTTCCTGTCGCGGCTGGTCGCCTCGATGCTGTTGCGCTACCTCGCGGTCGCGCACTACGGGCGCGGCCGCGGCGACTACGTCGAGAGCGAGGCGCCCGCTTTCTGGCGTGCGCGCGTCGAGGCTGCGGTCGCCGCACGCGCCGAAGCCTACGCTGCGGTCTGGGCGCAGCGCGGTGCCGACTGTGAAATCGAACGCGTTGTTGCGGCGCTCGCTCCGCTGTTGGGGGACACCGCGCGCGCACTGCTGCGCGACCTGTACCCGGCGGCCTTCACCGATGATCGCTAGAAAGAAATGGCCGGCGATGCGCGCATCGGTCGCTGACTCCAAAGTGGGCAGCGCGAGCGATGATCGCTGTGCGTCCGGCCACAGCCGGGCGCCTATTGGACCATCGAAAAGCGTCAGGCTGACGCCTGACCTACATGGCGAGGCCTTACGGAAATGACGACTCCGCTATTAAGCCGCCTACTTTCGACATGGCTTGCCGCAACGGCGTTCGCACTCGTCCCCGCGCACGCCGCACCGCCGCCGAAGGTGGCCGCCGCACCGCCACCGAAGGTGGCCGCCGCCTCCGACCTGCAGTTCGCGCTGACCGAAATCGCCGCCGCGTACAAGCGCGATACCGGGCTCGACGTGAAGCTCGCCTTCGGCTCTTCAGGCAACTTCCGGCAGCAGGTCGCGCAGGGCGCACCCTTCGAGATCTTCCTGTCCGCCGACGAGGGCTACGTCGCGGCGCTCGCGGCGGAAGGTCATACCGTCGATGGCGGCGTGCGTTACGCGACCGGCCGCATCGTGCTCTTCGTTCCGGCCGGCGGCGCACTCGCGCTCGACGCCACGCTCGCCGACCTCAAGTCCGCCGTGACCGATGGCCGCGTCCGGCGCTTTGCCATCGCCAATCCCGAGCATGCGCCGTATGGACGCGCCGCGCGCGAAGCGCTGCAGCGCGCGGGTGCCTGGGACGCGCTGCAACCGCACCTGGTCTACGGCGAGAACGTGTCGCAGGCTGCGCAGTTCGCGACCAGCGGCGCCGCGCAGGGCGGCATCTTCGCCTACTCGCTGGCGCTGGCGCCGGCGGTCGCCGGACGCGGCAGCTACGTGCTGCTGCCCGCGTCGATGCACGCGCCGCTCCACCAGCGCATGGTGCTGCTGAAGTCGGCCGGCGCACCGGCGCGGGCGTTCTACGCGTACCTGCAGCAGCCGGCCGCGCGTGCGCTGTTCCGCCGCTACGGCTTCGTGCTGCCGGACGAGTGAGCCTTGGACTGGACAGCACTTCGCCTGTCGTTGCAACTGGCCGTGGCGTCGGTTGCTCTCCTGCTGCCGCTGGGTCTGGCCGTCGGTCGGATTCTCGCCTGGCGGCGCTTTCGCGGCCGGCGCGTGCTCGAAGCCGCGCTGGCGCTGCCGCTGGTGCTGCCGCCGACGGTGCTGGGCTTCTATCTGCTGGTCGGATTTGGCGCCGATTCGGCGGCGGGCCGCGCCTTCGTCGCGCTCACCGGCCACACGCTCGCCTTCAGCTTCGCCGGGCTGGTCGCGGCATCGCTGATCGTCAACCTGCCTTTCGCGATCCAGCCGATGCAGCGCGCCTTCGAGGCGATCCCCGCCGACGTGCGCGCGGCGGCCGCGTGCTGCGGCATGTCGCCGTGGTGCATCTTCACCCGCATCGAGCTGCCGCTCGCGTGGCCCGGCGTGCTGTCGGCAATGGTGCTGACCTTCGTCCATACGTTGGGCGAGTTCGGCGTCGTGCTGATGGTCGGCGGCAGCATCCCCGGCGAAACCAAGACCATTTCGATCGCCATCTACGACCGGATGCAGGCCTTCGACCTGGCCGGTGCGGGGACGATGGCGGTTGCGCTGCTCGCCTGCTCGTTCGGCGCGATGATCGTCGTCTACGCGACGTCGCGGCCGCACGGGCACGTCCATGACTGACACCGTAGCCGCGGGGCTTTGCGTTCGCCTCGTCCAGCAGCAGCCGATCCCGCTCGATGCGACGCTCGCCTGCGCACCCGGCGAAATGCTGGCGCTGGTCGGGCCTTCGGGTAGCGGCAAGTCGACGATCCTGCGCTGCATCGCCGGATTGTGGCGGGCGACGGAAGGCCGCATCGGCTGCAACGGGCAGACCTGGTACGACGCGGCGGCGGGGATCGATTGCACGCCGCAGCAGCGCGGAACCGGCTTCGTGTTCCAGAGCTACGCGCTGTTTCCGCATCTGTCCGCGCAGGACAACGTCGAGGCCGCGCTGGGGCACCGGCCAGCCGGTGAACGCGCGGCGCGCGCGCGCGAACTGCTGGCGCGCGTGCACCTGACAGGACTCGAAACGCGCCGACCGGCGCTGCTTTCGGGTGGCCAGCAACAGCGCGTCGCGGTCGCCCGCGCGCTGGCACGCGACCCGCAGGTGCTGCTGTTGGACGAACCCTTCTCGGCGGTCGATCGCGTGACCCGGCAGAAGCTTTATCGGGAACTCGCCGAACTGCGGCGCTCGCTCGCGCTGCCGATCGTGCTGGTCACGCACGATCTCGACGAGGCGGCGCTGCTCGCCGACCGCATGAGCATCCTGCACCGAGGGCGCACGTTGCAGACAGGAACGCCGCGCGACGTGATGACCAGGCCCGCCGATCCACTGGTCGCGCGTCTGGTCGACATGAAAAACGTGTTCGAGGCGCGCGTGGCAACCGATGGCAACGGCGCACGCGGCCTCGTGTGGAACGGTGTGAAGCTCGAGGCGGCGGTGCCCGCGTCCTTCGAACTCGGAGCGCCGGTGTGCTTTGGCGTGCCGATGTCGGGTGTGCTGCTGCACCGGCGCGATCGACCCTCGCGCGGCGAACGCGAGAATCCAGTCGAGGGCACCGTCGCCGAGTGCGTGACGCTGGGTGAGGACACGACGTTTGCGCTGCGGGTCGCCGGTTCCTGCGAACTCCTGTGGCTGCGCGTGCCGTCGCATGTCGCGCGGCGCAACGGCGTGATGGAGGGCATCGCGGCGCGCGCGTCGTTGTTCGCCGATGCGATCCACGTCATGCCGTGGCAGGACCTTTCCCGCGAAACGCCGGCCTGAGGCTGCCGCGCACCCCGCGGTCAGACGAGCTGGAACTTGACCGTCGGCGCCGTTTGCAGCGCTCGGTCCGCGGCGCGCAGCGGCTTGACGGACCTCAACACGACCACCATCTCGAACACGGTGTTGCGCAGCTGCCGGACCCGCTGCGCAATCGCCTCCAGCGCGAGGTTGGCGTTCTCGCTCGCCGGCAACAGCAGCGTGATGTCGACGACCTCCCAGTCGCCGCGATAGCCGTAGTCGGCACGCCAGTACGCCGGCTGCGAGAAATACAGGAAGCTGTTCATGAAAAAGCGCTGGCAATGCGTCGGGTCCTCGAAGGCGTCGTCACTCGATCCGTAGGGGCAGCGGAGCGTCAGCAGGGCGCCGGGTTTGGCGACGCGATGCAGTTCCTGCATCAGCGCCAGCGTGTCGTGGATGTGCTCGAGCGCGTGCGTCATCAGCATCGTCGACACGCTGTCGTCGGCAAAGGGCAGCGGCGTCGTCCGGCACGCATCGAGATCGGCGACGACGTCCACACCCGGCAGCGCGGCGATATCGACGTTGACCCAACCCTCGATCGGATGCCTGCCGCAGCCCAGGTTCAGACGAACGCTCACGCGCATGCTCCCGTCGATGCTGTCGATACCCGATGGTAGCCGCGACCTGCGGGCCGCGGCAAGTCGCGCGTCACCCTGCGTATCGCCGCATATTTCGCCCGATTCATGCAATGCGTTAGGATGCGAGGCCACCCGCCGGACCGCAACCGCCCATGGACTTCGCCTTCATTCTCGATCCGCTGCCCCAGCTCAAGGCTTACAAGGACTCGAGCGTGGCGATGATGCGCGAGCTCTCGCGGCGCGGGCATAGCGTTTACGCGCTGGGGCAGGGCGATCTCATGTGGGACGAGGGCACGACCTGCGGCCGCGTGCGCGCGCTCGACGTCACCGATGACGATCAACACTGGTATCGCGAAGCTCCTTCCACGCTGCGCCGGCTCGCCGACTTCGCGGCGGTGATCATGCGCGTCGATCCGCCCTTCGACATGGAGTACATCTACACGACCTACCTGCTCGAGGCTGCCGAGCGCGAAGGTGCGCGCGTCTTCAACCGCCCGCGCGCGATCCGCGATCACAACGAAAAGTTCGCGATCGGCCTCTACCCGCAGTTCATCGCACCGACGCTGGTCACCCGCGACGCGACATCGATCGACGAATTCATCGACGAGCACGAGGACGTCGTCGTCAAGCCGCTCGACGGCATGGGTGGCGCGTCGATCTTCCGCGTCGGCGACACCGACCCCAACCGCAACGTGATCGTCGAGACCGTGTCGGAGCATGGCCGGCGGACGGTCATGGTGCAGAAATTCCTGCCGGAGATCGTCGACGGCGACAAGCGCGTGCTGGTCATCGGCGGCCAAGTGGTGCCGTTTTCCTTGGCGCGCATCCCGAAACCGGGAGAGACGCGCGGCAACCTGGCCGTCGGCGGGCGCGGCGAGGCGCGGCCGCTGTCCGCCCGCGACCTGGAGATCGCGCAGGCGCTCGCCGCGTCGCTGTGGACCCAAGGGCTCTTGATCGTCGGCCTCGACATCATTGGCGACAGCCTGACCGAGGTGAACGTGACCTCGCCCACCTGCTTTGTCGAGATCGCGCAGGGCAGCGGTTTCGACGTCGCCGGTCTGTTCGCGGATGCGCTGCTGCGGGCCGTACAATAGCGCCCGCAAGGATCGCGCGCCGGCCCGGAGGGCAGACCGTGCCCGGCATGTTTAAGCCGCAGTTAAGTCCCGTCGGTTACAAAGCTGCATATTCCCGAAACTTCGACCGTCGATGAACCGCGCCCTCGTTTCCACGTTCGCCCGACGCTGCTTGCACCAAGCCCGCGTGCCCGTCGCGCTGCTGGCCGCGGCACTGGCCTGCATGGCAGTATCGGCGGCACCTTCCTCTTCCCCGGCCGTCGTCGCCGGTCCCACGACGACCGCATCGCCTGCCGTATCCGCGACGCCCGCGACGGGCACCTGGTCGCACGCCTACGCGTCGTATGGCGCAACGCCCAAGTATCCGCGCGGCTTTGCGCATTTCGACTACGTGAATCCCGATGCCCCGAAGGGTGGCACGCTGCAGCTGCAGAACCCCGACCGCCGGTCCTCGTTCGACAAGTTCAATCCCTACACGATCAAGGGACAGTCGCCGGCCGGATTGTCCACGCTGATGCTGGAGTCGCTCGCCATCCGTTCCGGCGACGAGCCCGGCACCATCTACGGCATGGTTGCCGAAGAGATGCGGGTGGCACCCGACAAGTCGTCGGTCACGTTCCGCATCCACCCGAAGGCGCGTTTCACCAACGGCGATCCGGTCACCGCTGAGGACGTGAAGGTCGTGTTCCAGACGCTGACCGGCAAGGGCGTGGCGCCGGGTGTGCGCGTCAGGCTTGCCGGTATCGAGCGTGCGACGGTGCTCGACGACCGTACGATCCGCTTCGACTTGAAGGAGCACACCGACGACGCCATTTTCGCGGCCGCCGGCCTGCCGGTGTTTTCCCGCAAGTGGGTGCAGAACAACGATGGGTCGCCCAAGAAATTCGACGACATCGTCCAGGAGGTCCCGATCGCAACCGGCCCCTACACGATCGGTGAGGTCGACATGCCGCGCCGCATCGAGTTCGTCCGCGACCCGAACTACTGGGCGCGAGACCTCGGGGTGGCGAAGGGCCAGTACAACTTCGACCGCATCGTCTACCGTTACTACCAGGACAACGCGATCGCGATCGAGGCCTTCAAGGCTGGAGAGTTCGACTTCCTGATGGAGTACTCGGCGCGTCGCTGGGCACGGCAGCACCAGGGACCGAAGTGGGCCGACGGCCGTATCGTCAAGGATGAATTCCCGAACGGCTTCGGCATGGGATTGCAGTCCTACGTGCTGAATACGCGCCGGCCGGTGCTCTCCGACTGGCGCGTGCGCAAGGCGATCAACCTCGCCTTCGACTTCGAGGCGATCAACGTCTACAAGCAGTACAAGCGCACCAACAGCGTGTTCGCGAACACCGACTTCGCGATGCAGGGGATGCCCGGGCCCGGCGAGTTGGCGCTGCTCGAGCCATTTCGCAGCGAGCTGCCGCCGGAGGTCTTCGGTCCGGCGTGGGTGCCGCCGCGCAGCGATACCTCGCCGAACGCGCTGCGCGAGAACTTGAAGCAGGCGCGCGCGCTGTTGCAGGAAGCGGGGTGGAAAGTCGGCGAAGACGGTATCGCGCGCAACGCCAAGGGCGAGCCGCTGGAATTCGAGTTCCTGGAAACCGGCGATGCACCCGGCCGCGCCGAGGCGGTGTTCGAGCGTAATCTCGCCAAGATCGGCATTCGCCTGAAATCGCGTCTGGTCGACTTCTCGCTGTTTCGCAAGCGGCTGGAGACCTACGACTTCGACATGGTGATGATCAAGATCGGCGACTTCACGCTGCCCGAGCCGGCGGACCTGAAATCGCAGTACGGCAGCGCCAATGCCGACATCCAGGGTGCCGACAACTACCGGGGCGTGAAGAGCCGCGCGATCGACCATGTGCTGGAGGCGATGGACAAGGCGCAGACGATGCAGCAGCTGACGGACGCTGCGCGCGCGCTCGACCGGCTGCTGATCTTCGGCTATTACCAGGTACCCGACCTCTACGGCGGCAGCAACCGGGTGTCGCGCTGGGATCGCTTTGGCATCCCCAAGGTCGTGCCCAAGTACTACACGATCGCCACACCCTCCGACTGGCTGCAGTGGGCGATCACCGCTTGGTGGGCGAAGGACGCCGACAAGAACGCGCTCGCCCGCAAGTGACGCCGCCGCGCCAGTCCCGATGCTGACCTACATCCTCAAGCGCCTGCTGCTGATGATCCCGACGATCCTCGGCGTGCTGACGCTGACCTTTGTCGTCATCCAGTTCGTGCCCGGCGGTCCGGTCGAGACGCTTCTCGCCGAGGCGCGTGCCGGGGCGGGAGGCGACACCGCGAGTTTCCAGGCGCGACGCGACGTCGATGCGAAGCAGGTCGAGGAGCTGAGGAAGCTCTACGGCTTCGACAAGCCGCCGCTCGAGCGCTACTTTTCGATGCTCGCCAATTTCGCGCGCTTCGACCTGGGCAACAGCTATCTGCGCAACAAGGACGTCTGGTCGCTGATCAAGGAGAAGCTGCCGGTGTCGATCAGCCTTGGTTTGTGGACCTTCCTCATCTCCTACCTGATCTCGATACCGCTGGGGGTCGCCAAGGCGGTGCGCGAAGGCAGTCGCTTCGACACCGCGACCACGCTGCTGGTGCTGATCGGCTTCGCGATTCCCGGCTTCGTGCTTGGCGTGGTGCTGATCGTGCTCTTTGCCGGCGGCAGCTTTCTCGACTGGTTTCCGCTGCGCGGGCTCACCTCCGACAACTGGGCATACCTGTCGTGGCCGGCACGCATCGCCGACTACCTGTGGCACCTGGTGCTGCCGCTGATCTGCTACGCGATCGGCAGCTTCGCCGTCGTCACCATGCTGACCAAGAACACCTTCGTCGAGGAAATCCGCAAGCAGTACGTGCTGGTCGCGCGCGCGAAGGGGATGCCCGAACGGCGCATCCTGTACAAGCACGTCTTCCGCAACGCGCTGATACCGATCGTCACCGGCTTTCCCGCTGCCTTCGTCGGCGCGTTCTTCGCCGGCTCGCTGCTGATCGAGACGCTGTTCTCGCTGGATGGCCTCGGCCTGCTGGGCTACGAATCGATCGTGCGCCGCGACTACGCCGTCGTGCTTGGCACGCTGTACTTCTTCACGCTGATGGGCCTCGTGGTCAAGCTGGTCGGCGACCTGCTGTACGTCGTCGTCGATCCGCGCGTCCAGTTCGCCGCGGTCGCGAAGTGAGGGTTCGCACGTGAACAGGGCTGCAGCCGGGGTCGACGCCGACGGCGTTTTTGCGGGCGCCGCGCCCGCGGCGCCGCGGGCGACTTCACTGTCGCCGAACCAGCGCGCCTGGGCGCGCTTCAAGCGCAACCGCCTGGGCTACGTGTCGCTGCTGGCGTTCGCGGCGCTGCTCGTCGTCGGCACCTTTGCCGAGCTCTTCTCCAACGACCGGCCGCTCGTCGCCCGCTACAACGGGCAGTGGTACTTCCCCATTGTCTCCAACCAGCCGGAGACGGTGTTCGGCGGCGACTTCGCCACGCCGACCGAGTGGGACGACCCGTTCATCCGCGAGCAGTTCGCCAAGCCCGGCAACTTCGCGCTGTACACGTTCAACGATTGGGGGTCGGGCGCGCTCGACTACTACGCGCGCGCGGCGGATCCGTCGCCGCCTTCGCGCGCGCATTGGCTCGGCACCGACCAGTCGGGCCGCGATATGACCGCGCGGCTGCTCTACGGCTTCCGGGTCAGCATCTACTTCAGCCTGGCGCTGACGACGGTGGCGACGATCCTCGGCATCCTGATCGGCGCGATGCAGGGCTACTTCGGCGGGCGCATCGACCTCGCCACGCAACGGATCATCGAGATCTGGAATGCCGTGCCGGAGCTTTACCTGCTGATCATTCTGGCGTCGATCCTGCAGCCGTCGCTGCTGCTGCTGGTCGGCGTCTTCGCGCTCTTCGGCTGGATCGGCCTGTCCGATTACGTGCGCGCCGAATTCCTGCGCAACCGCAACCTCGAGTTCGTCAAGGCGGCGCGCGCGATGGGTTTGTCCAACGGGCAGATCATCTGGCGCCATGTGCTGCCGAACTCGATGACGCCGGTGATCACCTTCCTGCCGTTCCGGATGAGCGCGGCGATCCTGTTCCTGACCTCGCTCGACTTCCTGGGCCTGGGCGTCACCGGAATTCCGTCGCTCGGCGATCTTCTGCGGCAGGGCAAGGAAAACCTCGACTCGTGGTGGATCTCGGTGCCGACCTTCGTCGTGCTGGTGCTGACGCTGCTGCTGCTCACTTTCATCGGCGACGCGCTGCGCGACGCCTTCGACACGCGGAAGAGCTAGAAGGCATGGCCGCACCGTTGCTCTCGGTCGACCGGCTCTGCGTCAATTTCGGGCCATCGCGCGTCGTCGACCGCATTTCCTTCGACGTCGATGCCGGCGAGAAATTTGCGCTGGTCGGTGAATCGGGTTCCGGCAAGTCGGTGACCGCGCTGTCGATCCTGCGCCTGCTCGAATCCGCGACCTACGAAGGCGCGATCCGCTTCGCCGGCGACGACGTCCTGAAGAAGAACCTGCGGCACATGCAGGCGCTGCGTGGTCGCGACATCGCGATGATCTTCCAGGAGCCGCTGACCGCGCTGAATCCGCTGTATACGGTCGGCAACCCGATTTCCGAGGTGCTGGAGCGCCACGAGTCGCTGGGCAGGAAACGCGCGCACGTTCGTGCGATCGAGTTGCTGCACCGTACCGGTATTCCCGATCCGGCAAAAAAAGTCGACGCCTACCCGCACCAGCTCTCCGGCGGGCAACGCCAGCGCGCGATGATCGCGATGGCGCTCGCTTGCCGGCCGAAGCTCTTGATCGCCGACGAGCCGACCACCGCGCTCGACGTCACCATCCAGGCGCAGATCCTCGCGCTGCTCGACGACCTGCAGGCCGAGTACGGCATGGCGATCCTGTTCATCACGCACGACCTGAATCTGGTGCGCCGGTTCTGCCACCGCGTCGGCGTGATGGAGAAGGGCCGCCTGGTCGAGCAGGGCGCGACGGCCGAGGTGTTCACCCGTCCGCGCGATCCGTACACGATCAAGCTGATCGCGAGCCGGCCGCAGCGTGCGGTCGTTTCGGTATCGGCCGATGCGCCGGTCCTCGCGGCGGCGCACGACGTATCGGTCGATTTCGTATCCGCCAAGGGCTGGTTCGGCAAGGAGGTCTTTCGCGCGGTGCGCAACGCCACGCTCGAATTGAAGCGCGGCGAGACGCTGGGCATCGTCGGCGAATCCGGTTCCGGCAAGACGACGCTGGGCATGGCGCTGCTTGCGCTGCAGACCATCGCAGCCGGTGAGGTCACCCTCGAAGGCACGCGCCTCGACGACGCCGACCGCGCGACGCTGCGCGCGATGCGCCGGCGCATGCAGGTGGTGTTCCAGGACCCCTTCGCGTCGCTGTCGCCGCGGATGACGATCGGAGAGATCGTTGGCGAAGGCGTCGCGCTGCACATGCCCGAGCTTACGAAGCTGGGGCGCCGCCAGCGCATCCTGGACATGCTGGCAGAGGTCGGCCTCTCGGAGGCGCATGGCCTCCTCGATGTGTTGACGCGCTATCCGCACGAGTTTTCCGGCGGCCAGCGGCAGCGGATCGCGATCGCCCGCGCGGTGATCCTGCGGCCCGAGGTGCTGGTGCTCGACGAGCCGACCTCGGCGCTCGATGTCTCGGTGCAACAGCAGGTGCTGAAGCTTCTGGGCGCGCTGCAGCAGAAGTACGCGATGAGCTACATCTTCATCAGCCACGATCTCGCGGTCGTGCGCGCGATGGCGCACCGCGTGCTGGTGATGAAGGACGGCGCGATCGTCGAGCAGGGTGAGGCGGAAGCGCTGTTCGCCGCGCCGCGGGAGCCGTACACGAAGGCGCTGCTGGAGGCGGCGAGCGTCCAGTAGCTCTACCGCAGGCTTCGCGCTAACATCCCCCGGATGATCGGCGTCCTCATCATCGCCCACGACACGCTGCCGGACAGCCTGGTCAAGGCCGTCACGCACGTGCTGGGCGCGCGGCCGCCGCAGCTCGAGACGTTGTCGGTGGCAGCCACCGACGATCCGACCGACCTGTTACCGATGGCGCGCGAACGTGTGCGTCAGGTCGACACCGGCGAGGGCGTCCTCGTGTTGTCGGACATCTACGGCGCGACGCCGTGCAATCTTGCCTGCAAGCTGGTGGTTCCCGGCCGTGTCGAGGTCATCGCCGGTGTCAACCTGCCGATGCTGGTGCGAGCGTTCACCTACCGCGAGAAGGGCATGGACACCATGCTGTCGAAGGCGGTCCTGGGCGGCCGCGACGGCGTGCTGCGCGTCGCAGTGGATCCGATCTATGCAGCAACGCGAGGTTGAAATCGTCAACAAGCTGGGTCTGCATGCGCGGGCGTCAGCAAAGCTGACGCAACTCGCCGCGCGTTACCAGAGCGAGGTGCAGATGTCGCGCAACGGCCGCAAGGTCAACGCCAAGAGCATCATGGGCGTGATGATGCTGGCGGCCGGGAAGGGGTCGAAGGTGACCATCGAGGTCGACGGTCCCGACGAGGGCGACGCGATGACGGCGATCGTCGAACTGATCGGGGACTGCTTCGGCGAAGGCCAGTAGCCGGTAGTCGCACCAAGCCGTGTCGGCGCAGGCGGCCGAACCGCGGGACCGATCCGCATTGCGCATTGCAGCATAAAAATGTCATGCATGCCCAACGAGAAACGGGCACGATGACGCAACACGCTCGACCCCGAGAGCGAAGCGGGTGGCGACGGTTGCGACGAATCGAAAGAAAACACCGAGGCGGAACCCCGAAGCGGAACCTTCGCGCGGATTCGACGCCCAAAGGCAGTGGCCGCCTCGTTCGGTGGCCGACGCTGGCTGTCCATCAACGCCCTGCGGTGTCCTATGCTGATTCGTGCCGTCTCCATCACCAACCCGCTCGGCCTGCACGCCAGGGCCTGCGCGCGGATTGTCAACATCGCGTCGCGATTCCGTTCGCGCATATCGCTGGTCGTGCGCGGTCGGCGCGCCAGTGCCCGCAGCATCGTGGCGGTGATGCTGCTCACCGCGGCTGTCGGTGCGACGGTGCGGCTGGAAATCGACGGACCCGACGAAGCAGAGGCGATGCGCGAAATCGCCGCGCTTTTCCACGACGGCCTCGGGGAGCGCTCATAACCTGGGGAGGCGCCAGGCGCGCCGTTGCCGCATGGTGAGCTTCGCGCTCAACGGCGTCGGCGTCTCGAGCGGTATCGCCATCGGACGGGCGCAGCTCGTCTCGCACGCCACGCTCGAGGTCGCGCATTACACGATTTCACCGTCGAAGGTCGATGTCGAAATCGAGCGCTTCACCAACGCGGTCAAGGAAGTGCAGAAAGAACTCGAGGGCCTGCACGTCGCGATGACCGGCGGCGACGTGCCGGGCGAGTTCGGTGCCTTCCTCGACGTCCACTGGATGATCCTTAGCGATTCGACGCTGTCCGAGGCGCCGAAGAGACTCATTCTGGAGCAGCGCTGCAACGCGGAGTGGGCGCTCACTCAACAACTTGCCGTGCTGGTCGAGCAGTTCGAGCAGATCGAGGATCCCTATCTTCGCGAGCGCAAGTCCGACATCGTGCAGGTCGGCGAGCGCATCCTGAAGCGGCTGATGGGCATGCGCGGCACGCTGCGCGCGCCGATCGCCGAGGAGCAGACGATCCTGGTCGCGCACGACCTGTCGCCGGCGGATGTGATCCAGTTCAAGAGCCATCATTACGGCGCCTTTCTCACCGACGTCGGCGGCGCCACCTCGCACACCGCCATCGTCGCGCGCAGCCTGAATGTGCCGGCCGTGGTCGCCACGCACAACGCGCGGCAGTTGATCCGCGACACCGAGATGCTGATCGTCGACGGTGACTCGGGCGTGGTCATCGTCAATCCCGACCGCGCCGTGCTCTCCGAATTCCGGCTGAAGCAAAGCCAACTCGATCTCGAGCGGCAGAAATTGAAGCGCCTGCGCAGCAAGCGCGCCGAGACCATCGATGGCGAGCACGTCGAGCTGTACGCGAACATCGAACTGCCGGGGGACCTGGCACAGACGCTCGAGAACGGCGCCACCGGGGTCGGACTGTTCCGGTCGGAGTTCCTGTTCCTCAACCGCAAGGGGCTGCCCAGCGAGGACGAGCAGTTCGAGGCCTATCGAGCGGTCGCGCAGGGCATGCACGGACGTCCGGTGACCATTCGCACCTTCGATTTGGGCGCCGACAAGCACCTGGAAGGCCTGGGCGGCTTGTCACGCGTGGCGCCCAATCCGGCGCTGGGCCTGCGCGCCGTGCGCTTCTGCCTGGCCGAGCCGCGCCTGTTCCTGACGCAGCTCCGCGCGATCCTCCGCGCGTCGCATTACGGCCGCGTGCGCATCCTGGTGCCGATGCTCGCGTCGTCGTCGGAGATCGACCAGACGTTGCAGATGATCGAGCAGGCGAAGGAGCATCTGCGCGAGCAGGGCGTGCCCTTCGATTCCTCGATCGAGATTGGCGGCATGATCGAGATTCCAGCGGCGATCCTCGCGATGGACGCGTTCCTGTCCAAGCTCGACTTCCTGTCCATCGGCACCAACGACCTGATCCAGTACACGCTGGCGGTCGATCGCGCCGACGAGGCGGTCGCCCATCTCTACGACCCTCTGCACCCGGCGATCATCCGCCTGCTGGCGCTGGCGATCGGCACCGCGAAGAAAGCGCGCAAGCCGATCGCCGTCTGCGGCGAAATGGCCGGCGAGGTCGACCTCACCCGCTTGCTGCTGGGCCTGGGGCTGCGCCACTTCTCGATGCACCCGGCGCACCTGCTGGCGGTCAAGCAGCGGGTGCTGACCACCGAGGTGGCAGCGTTGAAGGGGCTGGTCGAGCGCATCCGCCGCGCCGACGGCCCCGAAAAGATCGCGGCGCTGGTCGATCGGCTGAACGCGCTGTAGCGGCTTCAGGCGCCGATGGGCGCGATTCCTGCTTCGTTATTTCCGAAGGTGTCGCCGTTGGCGCACATCATGCATAATGCCAATGTCATGAAAACTGCCTCGATTGTGCGTACCTTGTTTCTGGCCGTCGCGCTGGTGCTATCGGCGCCGCTCGCCCAGGCCGTCGAGGCCGGCGCGGCTGCACCCGCGTTCAGCCTGTCGACCGCCAAGGGCGAAGTCGTTGCTCTGGAGCGCCTGCGCGGACGCGTCGTCTACGTCGACTTCTGGGCGTCGTGGTGTGGGCCCTGCCGTCGCTCGTTCCCGTGGATGAACGAGATGCAGCAAAAGTACGGTGCGCGCGGCTTCACGGTCGTCGGCGTCAATGTCGACAAGAAGCGCTCCGACGCCGAGAAGTTCCTGGCGCTGACCCCGCCAGCCTTCACCGTGGTTTACGATGACGCAGGGGCGACACCGTCGACCTACGGGGTCAAGGGAATGCCCAGTTCGTACCTGATCGACGCGCGCGGCAACGTCGTTCATGTCGAGCGCGGTTTCGTCGATGAGCACAAGGCGGGCCTCGAGCAACGCATCGCAGCGCTGCTGGCGACTGCGACGAACTAGAGGTACGGGGACACCGCGCATGCGCGTCGCATTCATCGCAATCCTCGCCGCCGCGCTCGGCGCCTGCGCGAGCATCGAGCCGCCGAAACCGTGGGAGCGCGGCAACCTCGCGCGGCCGGAGATGCAGTTCGACTACGACCGGCTGGACGCCAAGACGCAGCAGCACATCTACACCAGCAAGGAAGCGGCGACCGGCGGCTACGGCGTCGGCGGTGGCGGCTGTGGCTGCAACTGATCCACCGCGCGCGGGGCGATCGGCGACGCGGGACGCCGCTCCGGTCGGCGCGCTTCTAGCCGCAGCGCTCGCCCTGCCCGGCGTCGTGCCGATATCGGCGCAGGCGCAGTCCGCGCCGGACCAGGGCATTGTCGAGCTGCAGTACCTGAGCTACCGCGACTGGCAGCCGGGACACAACCGGATGACCGTCGACGCGCCGGCGTTTTACGCGCTGGTGCCCATCGGCGACTCGTGGGTCGTCGAGGGCGGCATCGTCTACGACGCGATGTCCGGAGCCTCACCGCTGTACTTCAACGTGCTTTCGGGCGCCTCGATCTACGACTACCGAACCGCCGGCGACGTCAAGGTCACCCGCTACTTTGGCAGTTACGCAGTGAGCGTCGGAGGCTTCGTGTCGTCGGAGCAGGACTTCCTGTCACGCGGCGCGTCGGCCACCGTGCAGCTCTACAGCGACGACCGCAACCGGACGTGGACGCTGGGCGTCGCAGGCACCAACGATCGCATCAATGCGACCAACGGCATCGCACCGAATTCCAGTCGCAACTCGCTGGAGTTCGTGGCCGGGGTCACGCAGGCGCTGTCGGCCAACTCGATCATCCAGTCGAACCTCACCTACTACACCGGCCACGGCTACTACTCCGATCCGTACAAGTCGCTCGACACGAGGCCGACGACGCGGCAGACGCTGGCATGGCTGACGCGCTACAACCAGTACGTGCCCGAAGCGGACGCGACGCTGAAGCTCGGCTACCGGCTGCTCTTCGACTCCTTCGGCAGCACGTCGAACACCTTCGAGGTCGCGTGGGCGCAGGCGCTGCCCTGGGGCTGGACGCTGACGCCTGGCTTTCGCTTCTACACGCAGACCGCGGCGGACTTCTACTTCAACCCGCCGTGGCCGAAGGGATATGGCGGCGAGGGCGCGCACTACAGCGCCGACACGCGGCTCGCGTCCTTCGGTGCCATCACCGCCGGCATCATCGTCGGCAAGACGCTGTGGGACGGCTGGAGCATCGCGCTGCGCGCCGACATGTACCGGCAGGATCCGGACTGGCAGATCTTCGACAGCGGCAGCCCCGGCATCCAGACCTTTTCCGCGCGCTGGTTCCAGCTCAACCTGACCAAGAATTTCTGATCCCGCGGGCTACGCCGCTTGATGTTGCGGGCAAGGCTTCAGCGGTGCGCGATGTCACGACCGGCTGCAGCCGGACCTGCAATCCTTCGACGATGAAACTGTTTCGCCAGACGTTTCGCGCGATGGCGGCCGAGAACGAGATCCAGCTCGCGGCGGCGGACATCGACGTCGCGCGCCGTGCGGCGAGGTCGGCGATCGCCGACGTGCGCCGCATCGAGGCAAAATACTCCCGCTATCGCGACGACAGCGTGACCACGCGCGTCAATTGCGCGGCGGGCGGCGACGCCGTGCCCATCGACACCGAGACCGCGGCGCTCTTGCGCTACGCCGACCAGTGCCACGCGCTGTCCGGCGGCCTCTTCGACATCACTTCGGGCGTGCTGCGCCGTGCGTGGGACTTTCGGCGCGAGCCGCCGGCGTTGCCGCAACCCGGCGACCTCGCGGAGGCTGTTGCGCTGGTCGGCTGGGCAGAGGTCGAGTGGAGCGCGAAGTGCATCCGGCTGCCGCGTGCCGGAATGGAGGTCGACTTCGGCGGTATCGGCAAGGAGTACGCGGCTGACCGTGTGGCGACGATCTGTCTCGAGCATGGCCTGCGCCATGGACTTGTCAACCTAGGCGGCGACGTCCGCGCCATCGGTCCGCAGGCCGACGGTACGCCATGGCGCGTCGGCATCCGGCATCCGCGGCACACCGGAGCGGCGCTGGCGGGCTTCGATCTCGCCGCGGGCGCGCTCGCGACCAGCGGCGACTACGAACGCTATTTCGAGATCGACGGACGTCGCTACTGCCACATCCTCAACCCGGGAACGGGCATGCCGGTGGCGCACTGGCAATCGATCAGCGTGGTGTCGCCGCTGTGCGTGGTCGCCGGCAGTTGCGCGACGATCGCGATGCTGCTCGAAGACGGCGCCGAAGCGTTCCTCGATGCTCAGGACGTGCAGTGGCTCGGCGTCGCGGCCGACGGCGGGCTGCGCCGCGCAAGCTATAGCGGCGCAAGCGATCCGCTGTAGGTGACCGCAAAGCGCGCGGCGTGCGATTCCTCGGCTACTCCGGCGCGCACATCATGACGCCGATCTTGCCCGCCCCTTCAGGAATCCAGCCCTTGTCCAGCATCTGCGTGCGCACGTTGAAATCGGTGCTGAAGCGGTGGTTGGGCGCGCCGCCCTGGCCCTGGTTGTACATCCGATAGACCGGGAGGGTTGCGGCCGGGCAGTTGCCGTCGAAGTCCGGAGACTGGATCGCGAACACCGATTCGTCTTCGAGCTGCCAGTCCGGATTGGCTTTCACAGCCGTGCATTCCGGCGCATTGTTGGTGTAGAAGTGCGAACTCTTCGGGCCGAACGCCGTGCTGAAGAAACGGCAGACGCTGCTCATGCCGCCGGACTTCGCCGTCGGCACCTTGAACGAACGCCCGGTCCGCGCCCAGCCGACAAAGCTTCCGTTGTCGAGCTTGGTGATCTCGTCGGCGATGGCCGTGATGAAGTAATGGTCGAAGTCCTTGTGGTAGTACTCGATCGCGTCGATGGTCGCGCCGGTCGGCGGTGGCGCTGGTGGAGGCGGCGGTGGAGGCGGCGGTGGAGGCGGCGGCGGCGGCGCAGCGACGCCAGTGCCGGACAGCGAGATCGACAGCGCGCTTCCGCCCGCGTAGTTGATCGTCAGCGTCGCGCTCACCGCACCCGCGGCGGCTGGCGCGTAGGCGACGTTGAGCGTACACGTCGCACCGGCGGCGAGCGATGCGCCGCAGTTGTTGCCGCTGACGACGAACTCGGCCGCGTTGCCGTTGGCGAAGGCGACCGCAGTCGCCGCGGCGTTACCGTTGTTGCTGATCGTGACCACCGTCGCGCTGGAGACCTGGCCGACCGTGACGTCGCCGAACGCGATCAGCGGCGGCGCCGCCTGCAGGTTGGCGGTTGCCGCGGCCGTGCCGGTGCCGCTCAATGCGACGACGACCGGCGAACCGCCGTTATAGGTGATGCTGATGCTCGAGCTGTCTGCATCCGCGGCCGAAGGCTTGTAGGCGATGCTGAGCGTGCACGACGCGCCGGCGGCGATCGAGGCGCCGCAGGTGTTGCCGCTGACGACGAACTCGGCGGCGTTGCCGTTGGCGAAATTCACACCCGCGGCTGCCGCACCGCCGGTGTTGGAGACGGTCAGCGCCCGCGCGGCGCTGGTGGCACCGACGGTGACGTTGCCGAAGGCCAGCGATGACGGTGATGCCGACAGCGACGCCGACGGTGCCGCGGTTCCGGTGCCGCTGGCAGGGATCGCGAGCGAGCCTCCGCTATGGCTGATCGTCAGGTTGACGTTGTCGGAGCCGGCGGCGGTCGGCTTGTAGGCGACGCTGAACGAGCACGACGCGTTGGTGCCCAGCGCGCCACTCGCACACGTGTTGCCGGTGACGACGAACTCCGCCGGGTTCGGGTTGGTGAACGACGCGATGGTCGTCGGCGCGCCGGTGTTGGTGACGGTGATCGTCTTCGGGGCCGACTGCGCTCCGACGGCGACCGAGCCCAGCGACGCGCTCGACGGTGATGCCTGCAGGTTGGGCGCCGGCGAGACGCCGGTGCCGGACAGTGAGATCGGCACGCTGATGCTGCTGTCGCCGGCGATGGTGTACGTCGGCGTGAAGCTGCCGGCGGCGGTCGGGCTGAAGGTGAAGGTGATCGTGCAGGAAGCACCGGCGGCGAGCGTCGCCGTGCAGGTTTTCGTTTGCGAAAATGGCGCGGGCGCAGCCGGATAGCTCATTCCGGTCGCGTCGGCGGCACCGCTGTTGGTGATCGTGATCGTCTGTCCGGCGGAGGTAGAGCCGACGTCCTGATTGCCGAACGATGCGGAGGGGGGACTGGCGGCGACGTTGGGACTCGGACAGTTCGGCGCGTAGAAAATCCATGACGCCAAGTCCTCGATATCGGAAGGAGAAAGCGGTAGATTGGCCTTTAATTGCAGCGGCTTCATCGTGACGCCGTTGTCGAGGATATTGTCGATGGCGCTTGGATAATTCGCGCCGGCTTGGATATTGTTCGTATTGTTCTCTGGATGGGATGTGTGGCAAGACGAGTTCGAACACGAGGTTGCGACTTCGGGACTTGTCTTTGTGTAGAGCGCTTTGCCGTTAGCGCAATTGGGTATTGCCGAGACCGACGCCGACCAGGCAAGAACAATCGGCGCCAACAAGGCAAGAACGAGTCGAGGCGGGTGTTTCATCCGGCAATCTCCGTGCGGTCGGGCAAATCCTGTCGTGGCAGCGGCAGGGTCGGGACCCTTCAGTGTACGGCAACCTATTCCATTGTCATACCCTGTTGTCATGGAATATCCGATGGACGGTTGTTCTAAGAATATTGTGGCAAACAACCAATATTTGCTCAATTCCATGCGATTTGCATGGTTGTTGGCTCCCCGGCTGACGATTGGCCCGCGCGCCGTCGAGCGCGTGCTCGGAATCCAGCGCCGCATGGCGCCCTGAGCCGCGGCACGTTATCGGCGTAGCGCGGACGCTGGGAGATCAACCGGCAATGGCGACCCCCGGCGCTTGCCGCGCCGCGCATTCCCGGGACAACCCTGTTATAACTTCCCCCAGGACCATGGCCATGAACATCCCGATGCACCCATTCATCCGAAAACGAGCGAGGCCGACCGCGCTCACCCCGATCGTCGTGGAAGTGCGCGTCTGCGCGGCGCCGGACATCGCCACGGAATGACCTCATTCTCCGCAACCACCGGCGGCAGCCGTGAAGGTGCCGATCGGTCGCACTCGTTCGGATTGGTTGAAGCGCAGGTCGCCTCGTTCAGCGAACCGCTGAAGCTCGCCTGCGGCCAGTGGCTGCCGAGCTACGAATTGGCCTACGAAACCTACGGCACGCGCAACGCCGACGCGTCCAACGCGGTGCTTGTCTGCCACGCGCTCAACGCGTCGCACCATGTCGCCGGCCATTACGCCGGCGAGCCCGACAACGTCGGCTGGTGGGACAATCTGATCGGTCCCGGCAAGCCGATCGACACCCACCGGTTTTTCGTCATCGGCGTCAACAACCTGGGCAGCTGCTTCGGCTCGACCGGCCCGCTGTCGATCAATCCGGACACCGGAAAGCCATGGGGAGGCGACTTCCCGCTGGTGACCGTCGAGGACTGGGTCGAGTCGCAGGCGCGGCTCGCCGACCGGCTGGGCATCGCGCAGTTCGCCGCGGTCATCGGCGGCAGCTTGGGCGGCATGCAGGCGCTGTCGTGGGCGATCCGCTATCCGCAGCGCATCCGCCACGCGCTGGTCATCGCCGGCGCACCCAATCTTTCGGCGCAGAACATCGCCTTCAACGAAGTGGCGCGCGCCGCGATCATGACCGACCCCGACTTTCACGACGGCCATTTCGCGAGCGTCGGGACGCTGCCGCGGCGCGGGCTGCGCATCGCGCGGATGATCGGCCACATCACCTATCTGTCCGATCTGCAGATGGACGAGAAGTTCGGGCGTACGCTGCGCGACGGCCTGCAGTTCTCGTTCGCCCCCGAGTTTCAGATCGAGTCCTACCTGCGCTACCAGGGCGAGAAATTCGCCGAGTACTTCGACGCCAACACCTACTTGCGCATCACCAAGGCGCTCGATTATTTCGATCCGGCGCTGGCCACCGAAGGCGACTTGGCGCGTGCGCTGGCCCCGGCCGAATGCCGGTTTCTGGTTGTCGCGTTCACCACCGACTGGCGTTTTCCGCCGGCGCGCTCGCGCGAAATCGTGAAAGCGCTGGTCGACCGCCGGCGCTACGTGTCGTATGCCGAAATCGACGCGCCGCACGGCCACGACGCATTCCTGCTCGACGATCCGCAGTACCACGCGCTGGTGCGCCGCTACTTCGACAACATCGCCTCCGACGCCGATTATTCGACGTTTCGCTTCGGCGCCGAGGTGAAGCGCAAGGTGGAGGAACGCGAGCGGCAGGCGAGCCGCGCCGACTTCGCGACCATCGCGGAATGGATCACGCCGGGTGCGCAGGTCCTCGACCTGGGCTGTGGCGACGGCAGCCTGCTCGCCTATCTGATGCGCGAACGCCAGGTCCGCGGCTACGGCATCGAGATCGCCAACGAGGGCGTGCTCGCCAGCGTCGGCAACGGCATCAACGTGCTGCAAAGCGACCTCGAGAGCGGATTGGCCGGCTTCGACGACGCCTCCTTCGACTGCGTGATCCTGTCGCAGACGCTGCAGGCGATGCGCCACGTCGAGGAGATCGTCGCCGAAATGCTGCGCGTCGGCCGCGAGGTCATCGTCACCTTTCCGAATTTCGGCCACTGGTCGCATCGCTGGCAGATTTTCAACGGACGCATGCCGGTGTCCGACCGGCTGCCGTACCAGTGGTACGACACGCCGAACATTCACCTGTGCACGGTGGCCGACTTCGACGCCTTCCTGCGCGAGCGCAACTGCGTCGTCGAGAATCGCGTCGTGCTGGCGGGCGGCAGGCCGGTGAGCGCGCTGCCCAACCTCTTGGGCGAGCTGGCGATCTACCGGTTCCGGCGCGCCTGAGCCCGCTCGTCCGCGGTGAGGCGAGGCTGGCCGTTGTGCGTTAGGCCTCTGCCGTGTGGCTCCGGCTGCCGCCGGGCGCTGTTCGAAGCAGCGGACGCCAGAAGGCTGCAAGGCGGTACTCGCAGCCCCGTACAATCCGGCGATGTCCGATCCCGACCCGCCCGCCGTCCCGCGCCAGGAATCCTGGCGCGAGGCGCTGTTCAACCGGCGGATGCTGATCTGCGTCTTCACCGGTTTTTCGTCCGGGTTGCCGCTGTACCTGCTGATCAATCTGGTACCGGCGTGGCTGCGCTCCGAGGGTGTGGACCTGAAGGCGATCGGTCTCTTCGCGTTGATCGGCTTACCGTACACGTGGAAGTTCCTGTGGTCGCCGTTGCTCGACCGCTTCGCGATCCCGTGGCTCGGCCGCCGCCGCGGCTGGATGTTCGCGATGCACGTCGCGCTGCTGGTGTCGATCCCCGCGCTTGGTTTCCTGCACCCGCAGGCGGATATCTGGGCCATCGCGTACCTGGCGGCGGCCGTCGCCTTCTTTTCGGCCAGCCTCGACATCGCGCTCGACGCATTCCGGCGCGAGATCCTGCCCGACGCCGAACTGGGTCTGGGCAGTTCGATCCACGTCAACGCCTACCGGATCTCGAGCCTCGTGCCCGGGTCGCTGGCGCTGATCCTTGCCGACCGCATGCCGTGGTCGTCGGTATTCTTCATCACCGCGCTGTTCATGCTGCCGGGCGTCGCGATGACGCTGGTGGTGCGCGAACCGGCGGCCGGCGCCATCGCGCCGCGCACGCTGCGCGACGCGGTCATCCTGCCCTTCCGGGAGTTCATCGACCGCGCCGGCTGGTCGCAGGCGCTCACCGTGCTGGCGTTCATCTTTCTCTACAAGCTGGGCGACAGCATGGCGACTGCGTTGGCCACGCCGTTCTATCTCGACATGGGCTTCACCAAGACGCAGATCGGCGTCGTCGCCAAGAACGCCGGCTTGTGGGCGAGCGTCATCGGCGGCATGCTGGGTGGCCTCTGGATGGTGAAAATCGGCATCAACCGCGGCTTGTGGCTTTTCGGCTGGGTGCAGTTGTTCTCGATCCTGGGCTTCGCCTGGCTGGCCTGGCTGGGCGAGGCCAACATCGTCGCGCTCGGCGTCGTGATCGCCTTCGAGGCACTGGGTGTCGGGCTGGGAACGGTCGCCTACGTCGCCTACATCGCGCGCACGACCAACCCGCGCTTCACCGCGACACAGTACGCGCTGTTCACCAGCCTGTCGGCGGTTCCGCGCACCGTGGTCAACGCCACCACCGGCTGGATTGTTGCACAGACCGGCTGGTTCAACTTTTTCTTGATCTGCACGGCGCTGGCGATCCCCGGAATGGCATTACTCTTGCGTGTTGCTCCGTGGCACGAGCGCGCCGGAGAGGAGGGTCGTCGATGAATCCGTACAAGTTCAGCGCCATCGCGCATCGTGAACACGACTACTGCAATCCGATTTCCGCCGCCAAGATCGAGCGTGTGCTGGACCTGCTGCCGCTCGACGAAAGCTCGCGCGTCCTCGACCTGGGCTGCGGGCGCGCCGAACTCGCGCTGCGGATCATCGAACGCTTCGGCGCCACCGTCATCGCCATCGACCGCTCGTCGCTGATGCTCGACCAGGCGCGCGAAAGGGCCGAGTGGACCGGTGCGCTGGGCAAGCTGCACCTTGACGACACCGACATCCGCGACTACCGCGCGGATCCGGAGACCTTTCACCTGAGCGTCATGCTGGGCGCCGGAGGCATCGCCGGTGGCATGTCCGGCATCTGCCATCAGTTGAAGGCATGGACCCGGGCCGGCGGCTACATCCTGATCGGCGAGGGTTACTGGCGCACGCGCCCGCATCCGGACTACCTTGTCGTGCTCGACGCCGAGCGCGGCGAGCACCTCGACCATCGCGGCAACGTGCAGGCGGGCGTCGACGCGGGCCTGATACCGATGTATGCCTCGACGTCCAACGCCGACGAATGGGACGAATACCAGTGGACGTATTGCCGGTCGATCGAGGCCTACGCACGTGAACAGCCGGATGACCCGGACGTGCCGGCGATGCTCGAGCGCATCCGCAAGTGGCGCGACGCTTACCTGCGCTGGGGCCGCGATACGCTCGGTTTCGCCGTCTACCTCTTCTACCGACCCGGGGCGCGGATCGGTTGATGCCGAGCACTTTCGGGCGGCTGCTTGGCGCTTGGCGGCAAGGTTTCGTGAGAGTGGTCCCCGCCTTCAGGCAACGCTGCCAGCGCGCTCCACCGCTTCGCTAACCTCCAGCCACTGCGTTTCCAGGCGCGCGAGCTGCCAGCCGAGCTCGCCCTGGCGCGCGATCTTCTGCTTGAGTTCCTGCTGCGCGCCGTCGGCGTAGGCGGCTTCGCAGGCGAGCCACGTTTCGAGTGCGTCCTTCTCGGCGACGAGGCGCGCCATTTCCTCCTCGATCGCGGCCTGCCTCGCGAGCAGCGGTTTGCGGACGTCGGCGATGCGCTGGCGTTGCTGCGCCTGCTCGCGTTTTTGCGTCTTGCGATCGACGCTGGGAGGCGCGCCAGCGTCGCTGCCTGCGTCCGCGACGCGCTCGCGCCTGCGCGCGTCGAGCACCCAGTCGCGATAGTCGTCGAGGTCGCCATCGAAAGGCGCGACGCGCCCGTCGGCGACGATCCACAGCGCGTCGGTCGTCGCGCGCAGTAGATGACGATCGTGCGCGACCACCAGCAAGGCGCCGCCATAATCCTGCAGCGCCTCGGTCAGCGCCTCACGCATTTCGATGTCCAGATGATTGGTCGGCTCGTCGAGCAACAGCAGGTTGGGCCGCTGACGGACGATCAGCGCCAGCGTCAGCCGCGCCTTCTCGCCGCCGGAGAAATGGCCGACTGCCGACGCTGCCATGTCGCCACGGAAGTCGAAGCCACCCAGGTAGTCGCGCAGTTCCTGCTCGCGCGTGCCGGGCTCGAACTGGCGCAGGTGCCATAACGGCGAGTGCTCTTCGCGCAACTGCTCGACCTGGTGCTGCGCGAAGTAACCCAGGCGCAGCCCCTGCGCGGTGCGCCGGTCGCCGCGCAACGGAGCAAGCGTTCCCGCGACGGCCTTCAACAGCGTCGACTTGCCGGCGCCATTGGGACCGAGCAGCCCGATGCGATCACCGGTAAGAATCCCCCAGTCGACGCGTTCGAGCACCGGCGGACGGCCGGGATAGCCGAGGCTCGCATGTTCGAGCAGGACCAGTTGGCGTGCGGTGGCGGCGACCGGCGCGAACGCAAACTCGAAGGGGCTGTCGACGTGCGCGGCGGCGATCAGCTCCATGCGTTCGAGCGCCTTGATGCGGCTCTGCGCCTGCTTGGCCTTGGTCGCCTTGGCACGAAAGCGATCGATGAACGCGTGCAGATGCGCAACCTGGCGTTGCTGCTTGTTGTAGGTCGCCTGCTGCAGCGCAAGCTGCTGCGCGCGTTCGCGTTCGAACTGCGCGTAGTTGCCGGTGTAGCCGACGAGACGGCGTCCGGCGAAGTGGACGATGCCGCCGACGACGCCGTCCAGGAAGTCGCGGTCGTGCGTGATCAGCAGCAGCGTTCCGGAATAGCGGCAGAGCCAGTCCTCGAGCCACAGCACGGCGTCGAGGTCCAGGTGGTTGGTCGGCTCGTCGAGCAGCAGGAGGTCTGAGCGGCATTGCAGCGCCTGCGCGAGATTGAGGCGCATCCGCCAGCCGCCGGAGAAGCTCCCGACCGGATCGCCGTGGCGCGCGTCCGCGAAGCCCAGACCCGCGAGCAGCGTCGCCGCGCGCGCACGCGCGCTGTAGCCGCCGATGGCATCAAAGCGGTGGTGCAGTTCGGCCAGCGCCGTGCCGTCGTGCATCAGGTTCGCCTCCGCCGCTGCGAGCGCGGCCTCGATGTCGCGCAGCTCGCGATCGCCATCGAGTACATAGTCGAGCGCCGACGTGTCGATGGCCGGCGATTCCTGCGCGACGTGGGCGATCGTCCATGCCGCGGGCAGGTCGATCGAGCCGGCGTCGGGCGACACTTCGCCGCGCAGCGCAGCGAACAGCATCGACTTGCCGCTGCCGTTGGCGCCGACCAGCCCGATCTTGTGCCCGGCGTGCACGGTCAGGCTGGCGCCTTCGAGCAGACGCTTCACGCCGCGGCTCAAGCTGAGATTTGTGATGCGGATCACGAACGGAAAGGAGAATCGGGGTCGGCGCCATGCTGCTCGACGCGGGAGGGATCAGCGCAGATCGTAGTCGTAGTCGATGATCAGCGGCGCATGATCGGAAAAGCGCCGGGTCTTGTAGATCGTCGCGGCGCGCGCGGTGGCGGCGATGCCGGGTGTTGCGATCTGGTAGTCGATGCGCCAGCCGACGTTGTTGTCCCACGCCTGTCCGCGATTGGACCACCACGTGTACTGCTCGGGCCGAGGGTCGATGCGGCGAAAGACGTCGACGAAGCCCAGGTCGTCGAAGATGCCGCTGAGCCAGGCGCGCTCCTCCGGCAGGAACCCCGAGTTCTTCTGGTTGCTGCGCCAGTTCTTCAAATCGATCGGCTGGTGCGCGATGTTCCAGTCACCGCAGAGGATGATCTCGCGCCCGGTCTCGCGCAGTCGCGCGAGGTGCGGCAGGAACTCGGCCAGGAAGCGAAACTTGGATGCCTGGCGGTGCGGGCCACTCGAGCCCGACGGCAGGTAGACGCTGACAATCGACAGCTCACGGAAATCGGCCCGCAGGTAGCGTCCCTCGCGATCGAACTCCGGACTGCCGAAGCCGGAGGTGAACGTCGCGGCGGCCCGCGCGTAGACACCGACCCCGGCGTAGCCCTTCCGCTCGGCGGGATGAAACGACGCCACGCATTTGCGCGGTGCGCGCAGGCTCTTCGGCACGTCGTCCTCGAGCGTCCTCAGCTCCTGCAGGCAGACCACTTCCCACGGCTCGACGCGCGATAGCCAGCGCGCGAAACCGCGGCGTTCCGCCGAGCGGATGCCGTTGACGTTGAGGGTGACGACACGCATGTTGGGTCGGCCGGGAGCAGCCGCGCCGGAAAAAGCGGCCGAGTTTACACGACGTCCGGGACTGGGCCCATTCGCCGCTGCGGGTTGCCACGGGGCGTGCCGGTACCCCGTTCGCGCACGGTATACTCGCCAGAAATCCAAGAAAAATCAGAGCCATGTCCGATTTCCGCCAGAAATTTCTCGCCTTCGCACTGGCACGCGAAGTGCTTCGATTCGGTGAATTCACCACCAAGGCGGGGCGCAAGAGCCCATATTTCTTCAACGCGGGGTTGTTCAACGATGGCGACAGCCTGCGTCGCCTCGGACGCTTCTACGCGGAGGCGCTGCTGGCGTCCGGTATTGCTTGTGACGGTCTTTTCGGGCCGGCGTACAAGGGCATACCCCTGGCCGCCGCGGCGGCGGTCGCCCTCGCCGAAAAAGGGCACAATTTGCCGTTCAGCTTCAATCGCAAAGAGACTAAGGATCACGGCGAGGGAGGCATCGTGGTCGGTGCACCGCTCGCTGGGCGGGTGCTGATCGTCGACGATGTCATCACCGCCGGTACTTCGGTGCGCGAATCCGTCGCCATGATCCGCGGTCATGGGGCCAACCCCGCCGGCGTCCTGATTGCGTTGGACAGAATGGAGCGTGGCTCAGGCGCGCAGTCGGCGGCGCAGGAAGTGCAGGCACAGTTCGGAATTCCCGTGGTGGCGATCGCCGGCCTCGATGACCTCCTGGCGTTCATCGCGGGCATGCCGGATTTGCGTGTCCATGCGAGCGCCGTGCAGGCGTATCGCGCGCAGTACGGCATCGCACCGGTGGCCGGGAACGGTTGACCGGGTGGTGGGCCGAAGTTTCTGATGCGGGAGCAAGGCGTGAATCGAAGCCATCGACGGTCGCAAACGGGGAGCGGGGCAGCGAACGCGGCCGCCGCCGCGCTGTGCGGGCTTCTGGCGCTGGCCGGCCTCGCCGCACCCGAAGCGCGCGCCCAGACCTACAAGTGGGTCGACGAAAAGGGGGTCGTTCACTACACCGACAAGATTCCGCCGGAAGCCATCAACAAGGGCAACGTCGTGCTGGACAAGCAGGGCGTAGCGATCAAGCGGACCGAGCCCGCGCTGACGCCCGAGCAGCGGCGCGCGATGGCGGAGGAGGCGGCGCGTGCCGAGCAACTCGCCAGGGAGCGCGATCTCGTCGACCGCCGCGACCGGGCGCTGCTCGCCACCTACACGATGGAAAGCGAGATCGACCTCGCCCGCAAGCGGGCGCTGACGACGATCGACGCGCAGGTGCAGTCGTCGTCGTCGTACAGCGCGACGCTGGGCAAGCGCAAGGCGGAACTCGACAAGCGCGTGGCCGACCTCGCCGGCAAGCCGGTGCCTGCGGTGCTTGAACGCGAGCTGGCGAACATCGCAGACGAACTCGCCAAGCAGCATGCGCTCGTCGCCGCCAAGCAGAAGGAGATCGTGGTGGTCAACGCGCGCTACGACGCCGACAAGAAGCGGTGGAAGGAATTGCGCGCCGCGACCGAGGCGATGAGCGGCGGCATGCCGCGTTCGACGCCGATCAGCGCGCGACAGTAGTTTTTTCGTCGCACCCCGTTTCGCGGCGCGACGGCGCGTCGGGCCATCGCCGGGGAGCCAGCGCCCGCTTCGCGAAAGCGTCGTCGATAGCGCGCGAGGGCGCCGCCGCCACTGCAGCCTGCGATAATCGCGCTTTTCGCCCTCATTGCGCGAGCGCCGCCATGGCCCAATACGTGTACACGATGAACCGCGTGGGGAAGACCGTTCCTCCCAAGCGGGTCATCCTGAAGGACATCTCGCTGTCGTTCTTTCCCGGCGCCAAGATCGGCGTGCTGGGTTTGAATGGTTCCGGCAAATCGACGCTGCTGCGCATCATGGCCGGCGAGGATCGCGAGTTCGAAGGCGAGGCGGTGCCGATGCCCGGCCTCAACATCGGCTTCCTGCCGCAGGAGCCGCAGCTCGATCCCAAGCAGACCGTGCGCGAGGCGGTCGCCGAAGGCATGGGTGACGTCCTGGCGGCCAAGGACGGTCTGGAGAAGATCTACGCGGCCTACGCCGAGCCGGACGCCGACTTCGACCAGCTGGCAACCGAGCAGGCGCGACTGGAGGCGATCATCGCGGCGTCCGGTGCCGACTCCGACGTGCAGATGGAAATCGCCGCCGATGCGCTGCGCCTGCCGCCATGGGATGCGGTGATCGGCAAGCTTTCCGGCGGCGAGAAACGTCGCGTCGCACTGTGCCGGCTCTTGCTGTCGAAACCCGACATGCTGCTGCTCGACGAGCCGACCAACCACCTCGACGCCGAGAGCGTCGACTGGCTCGAGCAGTTCCTCACCCGGTTTCCGGGCACCGTGGTCGCGGTCACCCACGATCGCTACTTTCTCGACAACGCGGCCGAATGGATACTCGAACTCGATCGTGGCTACGGCATTCCGTGGAAGGGCAACTACAGTTCGTGGCTGGAGCAGAAGGAGCAGCGGCTGCGCACCGAAGGCAAGCAGGAGGCGGCACGGATGCGGGCGATGAAGCAGGAACTCGAGTGGGTGCGGCAGAACCCGAAGGGCCGGCAGGCGAAGAGCAAGGCGCGCATCACGCGTTTCAACGACCTCGCGTCCTACGAGTACCAGCGGCGCAACGAAACCAACGAGATCTTCATTCCGGTCGCCGAGCGCCTGGGTGACCAGGTGATCGAATTCGAGAACGTCAGCAAGTCCTACGGCGACAAGCTGCTGATCGACAACCTGTCGTTCCACATCCCCCCGGGCGCGATCGTCGGCATCATCGGTCCCAACGGCGCCGGCAAGACGACGCTGTTCCGCATGATTTCTGGGAAGGAGAAGCCGGATGCGGGAACGATCACCATCGGCCACACCGTGCAGATGGCGGTCGTCGATCAGACGCGCGAATCGCTGCCCAACGACAAGACCGTGTGGGAGGCGATCTCCAACGGCCAGGACATCCTGACCGTCGGCAGGTTCGAGATGCCGTCGCGCGCGTATCTGGGGCGCTTCAATTTCAAGGGCGCCGACCAGCAGAAGATCGTCGGCCAGCTCTCCGGCGGCGAGCGCGGAAGGCTGCACCTGGCCGCGACGCTGTTGCAAGGTGGCAACGTGCTGCTGCTCGACGAACCGTCCAACGATCTCGACGTCGAGACGCTGCGCGCGCTGGAGGAGGCACTGCTCGAGTTCGCCGGAACCGCGCTCGTCATCTCGCACGATCGCTGGTTCCTCGACCGCATCGCGACGCACATCCTTGCGGCCGAAGGTGACTCGCAATGGACGTTCTACACCGGCAACTACCAGGACTACGAGGCGGACAAGAGAAAGCGCCTGGGCGACGAAGGCGCGCGTCCGCGCCGCATCAGGTACAAAGCGCTGATGTAATCGATTTGCATGGGCAAACACCATGACGCCACGAGCGGATGACTTCGGTACTTCCATTGTCCCCGCAAAGGCGAGGACCCCGAATCTCTGGTTTTGCGATCCTGGCCGAGGAATGCCGCTGGGTACCTGCTTTCGCGGGGACGACGCCCGGCATTTTTCTCAGGTCTGCGAATGAGCGTCGTGCTTTGGATTCTCGTCGTCGTGCTGATCGTGGCCGGCATCGCCGGCACCGTGCTGCCGGCGATGCCGGGTACGGTGCTGGTGTTCGGCGGGATCCTGCTCGGCGCCTGGATCGATGACTTTGCGCGCATTCCGGTGTGGCTGCTGGTGGTGTTCGGCGTGCTGACGCTGGTTGCGTGGGTGGTCGATTACCTCGCCGCCATGGCGGGTGCGAAGAAGGCGGGCGCGAGCAAACTGGCGATCGTCGGTGCTGCGATCGGTACCGTGGCCGGAATCTTCACGGGTTTCGTCGGCCTCCTGTTCCTGCCGCTCGCGGGGGCAGCGATCGGGGAGTTCATCGCGCAGCGCGACGCGCTGCGCGCCGGCAGGGTGGGCGTCGCCACGTGGCTCGGCCTGCTCGTGGGCACCGCGGTGAAAGTTGCGATCGCGTTTGCGATGGTCGGAGCGTTCGTCATCGCGCTGGCGCTCTGAGCTTTTTTGCAGGCGTGCCCCGGGTCCGCAGACCGCCCGCGCCGGAGTGAGTCGCACCCGAAGGTCGCCGGCGCTGTTAATCTAGCGGCCTGTTACGCCTTCATCCACAAAGGATTGCCCATGTCCACAATCCGATCGCGACTGCTTGCGTCGGGCTTCGCGTTCGTGCTCGCGGCGCTTGCCGGCTGCACGACGACGGCGAACCTGATCGCGCCCCTGACCACGACCAGTCCGACGAGCGCGGAGTCGAAGCAGCATTGGGACGCCGCCATGGCCGGCATCAAGGCCAAGTCCGAGCCGGAAGCGCGTGCCGCGCTCAATCAGTTGTTGACGGATGCGCATTCGATGCGAATATCGAAGGCCGATTCGGAATACATGATCCATCGGCTGCGGCTCGTGTCCTCCGCTATCGACGTCGGCGACTGGGTGTCGGCCGCCGAGCAGCTGCAGGCGATGCGCTGGCGCTACGGGCGCATGTAGCGACACACATCACCGCTGGCGTCTGCGCCCGGGCGCCGCGGTCAGCCGAGCAGTTGCTTCAGGATCGCGTTGACCTGCGCCGGGTTGGCGCGGCCCTTGGAGGCGGCCATCACCCGGCCGATCAGCGAGTTGAACGCCTTTTCCTTGCCGGCCTTGTATTCGGCGACGATCGCCGGGTTGGCGGCAATCGCATCGGCGACGATGCGCTCGATCGCGCCCTGGTCGGAAATCTGCCGCAGGCCGCGGCGGTCGATGATGGTGTCGGCCGCAGCGTCGCCGTCCGCTTCTCCTGCCCACATCGCATCGAACACTTCTTTGGCGATCTTGCCCGAGATCGTGCCGTCGGCGATGCGCTTCAGCAACCCCGCGAGCTGTGGCGCCGAAACCGGCGAGCGCGCGATGTCGATATCGTTTCTGTTGAGTGCCGCCGACACCTCGCCCAGCGTCCAGTTGGCGGCGATCTTCGCTTCGCCGCCGGCCGCGCTGGCTGCGGATTCGAAATATGCGGCGAGCTCGCGGCTGGCGGTGAGCGTGGCGGCGTCTGCCGCCGGCAATGCATGATCGCGCACGAAGCGCGCCCGCATCGCCTCCGGCAGCTCCGGCAGTTCGGAGCGAACCCGCTCGATCCAGTCTTCGCCGATGACCAGCGGCGGCAGGTCCGGATCCGGGAAATAGCGGTAGTCCTGCGCGTCTTCCTTGCTGCGCATCGAACGCGTTTCATGCCGGTCGGGATCGTAGAGGCGCGTTTCCTGGACCACGGTGCCGCCATCCTCGATCAACTCGATCTGTCGTCGCACCTCGAAGTCGATCGCTTCCTGCATGAAGCGGAAGCTGTTCAGGTTCTTGATCTCGCAGCGCGTGCCCAGTACGTCGGAACCGGTGCGGCGCACCGACACGTTGGCGTCGCAGCGGAAGCTGCCTTCCTGCATGTTGCCGTCGCAAATGCCGATCCAGCGTACGAGTCCGTGCAGCGTGCGTGCATAGGCGACCGCCTCGTCGGAGCTGCGCAGGTCCGGCTCGGTGACGATCTCGAGCAGCGGCGTGCCGGCGCGATTGAGGTCGATGCCGGTCATGCCGTGGAAATCCTCGTGCAGCGACATGCCGGCAACCTCTTCCAGGTGCGCGCGGGGCAGGTGCACACGCAGATCGCCGCGCGTCGGCGAGGCGACACCCACTTCGCCGCCGGTGACCACCGGAAATTCATACTGCGAGATCTGGTAGCCCTTCGGCAGGTCGGGATAGAAGTAGTTCTTGCGCGCGAAAACACTGCGCCGGTTGATGTTGCCGCCAACGGCGAGCCCAAAGCGGATCGCGCGCTCGACCGCGCCGCGGTTCAGCACCGGCAGCACGCCGGGCAGCGCGATGTCGACGGCCGACGCCTGCGTGTTCGGCGCGGCGCCGAACGCCGTCGATGCGCCGGAGAAGATCTTTGCGGCGGTCGAAAGCTGCACATGCGTCTCGAGACCGATGACGGTCTCCCAACGATTCACGGTGGCCGGGTTCGAAGTCGACATGGCGGGACTGTGCGAAAGGGGCCGCGCATCAGGGCGCGAAGCCCCCGGGTACCCGCGCGTGCCAGTCGGTGTCGAGCTGGTAGCGGTGCGCGACGTTGAGCAACCTCGCTTCGGCGAAGTAGTTGGCCTGGATCTGCAATCCGATCGGCAGCCCCCGGCGGTCGAATCCGCAGGGGATGGAGATCCCCGGCGCACCGGTAAGGTTGCCGGCGATGGTGAAGATGTCGTTCAGGTACATCTGCACCGGGTCGTCGGTCTTGTCGCCGATGCGGAATGCCGGCGCCGGCGCCGTCGGCCCCATGATGACGTCGCACTGTTGGTAGGCGCGGGCGAAATCGTCGGCGATCAGCCGCCGCACCTGCTGCGCCTTCAGGTAATACGCGTCGTAATAGCCGTGCGACAGCACGTAGGTGCCAATCAGGATGCGCCGCTTCACCTCCGCGCCGAAGCCCTCTGCCCGTGACTTCGAGTACATGTCGGCGAGGTCCGTGTAGTCCTTTGCGCGATGGCCATAGCGCACGCCATCGAAGCGCGACAGGTTGGACGACGCTTCCGCCGAGGCGATCACGTAGTACACGGGGACCGACAGCCGGACGTTGGGCAGGACGATCGGCACGGTCGTGGCGCCCTGCTTGCGGAATTGCGCGAGCGCTTGGTCGACGGCCGCGGCGACGTCGGCGTCGATGCCGTCACCGAAATACTCGGCCGGCATGCCGATGCGCAGTCCCTCGAGCGGCAGCTCGAGATCGCGCGTGTAGTCCTCGCGCGGGCGGTCGAGCGACGTCGAGTCGCGCGCATCGTGACCGGCCATCGCGTTGAGCAGCAGGCCGCAGTCTTCGGCGGTGCGTGCGAACATGCCGGGGGTGTCGAGGCTCGAGGCGAAGGCGACGAGGCCGTAGCGCGAGCACACACCGTAGGTCGGCTTCAAGCCGCAGACGCCGGACAGCGACGCCGGCTGCCGTATCGAGCCGCCGGTGTCGGTGCCGGTGGCCGCCGGCACCAGCCGCGCCGCCACCGCCGCCGCCGAACCGCCCGAGCTGCCTCCGGGAACGAAATCGCGGTTCCAGGGGTTGCGCACCGGCCCAAACCACGACGTTTCGTTCGACGAGCCCATCGCGAACTCGTCCATGTTCGTCTTGCCGACAAGGACGGTGCCGGCGGTCCTGAGACCGCCGGCCACGTGCGCGTCGTAGGGTGCAATGAAATTGGCGAGCATGCGCGAGCTGCAGGTGGTCGGGAGCCCCGCAGTCATGATCACGTCCTTGTGCGCGATCGGGACGCCGGCCAGCGGCGGCGGCTCATCCGGCCGGGTGAGCACCGCGTCGGCCGCACGAGCTTGTTCCAGCGCGCCTTCGGCGTCGATGGTGACGAAGGTGTTGAGCGTGCTCTGCGCCTGTTCGATGCGCGCGAGCAGCGCCGTGGTCAGCTCGACGCTCGACAGCTTGCGCGCGCGCAGTGCGGCGGCGAGTTCGGCGACGGTGCCCGTGCTCGCGACACCGGTCATTCGACCACCCTCGGCACCAGATAGAGCCCATCCTCGACCGCCGGAGCGACGCTCTGGTAGAGCGCATGCTGGTCGATCTCGGTGACGGCGTCGTCGCGCAGCGGCAGCATCACGTCCTGCGCATGCGCCATCGGCACGATGCCGCGGGTGTCGACGGCCTGCAGTTCGTTGATCATGGCGAAGATCGCCAGCAGCTTGCCGTGGACTTGTGCGGCGGCGGCGGCGTCGATCTCGATACGCGCGAGCTGCGCGATGCGGTGTACGTCGGCTACGGTCAGCGCCATGGAAGTGGGCGCCAACGGTCAGCAGGGGAGCCGTTGCGGCAACAAGCGATCATCGGGTCGTGACGGCCGGCGCGGCCGGAGAGCCCGGACAACGCGGCCGAAATCCAGGAAATGAGCGAAAAACAGCGCCAAATCGGCGCGGAGGGCAAAGGGGGAATGCTATCATAATCAATACCCTTTCGAGCGCGCGCTGCCAGTCTTGCCGCTCCAGGCGCGAAAGCTGCAGCTTGCTGTCCGATCGACACCCACATCCTCTCAGGTTCACGCATACATGTTCCAGTTTTTCAAAGGTTATTTCGGCAGCGACCTGGCGATCGATCTAGGCACCGCGAATACCCTGATCTACGTTCGCGGCAAGGGCATCGTGTTGAACGAGCCATCGGTCGTCGCCATCCGGCAGGAAGGCGGTCCGAACGGCAGGAAGGTGATCCAGGAGGTCGGCGTCGCGGCGAAGCAGATGCTCGGCCGCACGCCCGGCAACATCACCGCCATCCGCCCGATGAAGGACGGCGTCATCGCCGACTTCACCGTCACCGAGCAGATGCTGAAGCAGTTCATCAAGAAGGTCCT
This sequence comes from Burkholderiales bacterium, assembly GCA_020853025.1. Taxonomy (GTDB): domain Bacteria; phylum Pseudomonadota; class Gammaproteobacteria; order Burkholderiales; family Casimicrobiaceae; genus VBCG01. Next base: position 96,528 of record JADYZP010000063.1, on the reverse strand, counting down.
CGACTCGCGCCTGTTTTCCCCTTCGCCGCGCATCATCATCTGTGTTCCCTGCGGCTCGACGCAGGTCGAACGCCGGGCGATCCGCGAATCCGCCCTCGGCGCAGGCGCCTCCAAGGTCTACCTGATCGAAGAGCCGATGGCGGCGGCGATCGGCGCCGACCTGCCGATCTCGGACGCGACCGGGTCGATGGTCGTCGACATTGGCGGCGGAACCACCGAGGTCGGCGTGATCTCGCTGGGCGGAATGGTGTACTCGGGCAGCGTGCGCGTGGGCGGCGACAAGTTCGACGAATCGATCGTCAACTATATCCGCCGCAATTACGGGATGCTGATCGGCGAGACCACCGCCGAGCTCATCAAGAAGACGATCGGCTCGGCGTTCCCGGGATCCGAGGTCAAGGAAATGGAAGTCAAGGGACGCAACCTGGCCGAGGGCATCCCGCGCAGCTTCACGGTGTCCTCCAACGAAATACTCGAAGCGCTGACCGACCCGCTGAACAGCATCGTGTCGGCGGTCAAGAGCGCGCTCGAGCGCACGCCGCCGGAACTGGGCGCGGACATCGCCGAGCGCGGCATGGTGTTGACCGGGGGCGGCGCGCTGTTGCGCGACCTGGACCGGCTACTGATGGAGGAGACCGGGCTGCCGGTGATCGTCGCCGACGATCCGCTGACCTGCGTCGTCCGCGGTTGCGGCAAGGCGCTGGAGAACATGGAAAAGCTGTCGACCATTTTCACGAGCGACTGATCTGCGCCACCTCCCCGCCGAACCGCCTCAGTTCTTTCATCGCGGGCCTTCCCCGGTTGCGCGCCTCGCCTTCTTCGGACTGCTGTCGATCATATTGATGTTCGCGGACACGCGCTTCGGCTATCTCGAGGGTGTGCGCCAGGTTGCGGCGCTGGTGCTCTACCCGATGCAGCGCGCCGTGCAGCTTCCCGGCGAAGCGCTCGCGTGGGTCGGTGCCTATTTCGCGAGCAAGCGCGTGCTTGCCGACGAAAACGCTGCGCTGCGTCGGGACCTGGTCGCGCACTCGCTGTCGTCGCAGGAGTTCTCGCGCCTGCGCGACGAGAACACCAACCTGCGCGCGCTGCTCCAGATCCAGCAGCGCTATCCGGGGTCGGCGACAGCGGTAGAAGTGCTCTACACCGGACGCGATCCGTTCAGCCAGAAAGTGTTCGTCAATCGCGGAACGAATGCGGGAATCGAGGCAGGCGAGGCGGTGATCGACGAACTGGGTGTCGTCGGACAGGTGACGCGTGTGTTTCCGAACATGGCCGAGGTGACGCTGGTCACCGACAAGGACCATGCGGTTCCGGTGCGCGTGGAACGTAGCGGCGTGCGCAGCGTGTACTTCGGCGCCGGCGCCGGACATCCGCCCGAGCTGCGGTTCATGGCGCCGACCGCCGACATCAGGCCGGGCGACACGCTCCGTACTTCAGGCATCGACGGCACCTATCCCCCGGGGCTCGCGGTAGCGCAGGTCGAGACGGTCGATCGCGAGACCGGACAGGTGTTCGCGCGCATCACCGTGCGGCCGCTGTCCGGCGCCGATCGCAGCAGGTATCTCTTGGTGCTGGGCCAGACAGCGGCGCAGCCGCCACGGCCGGAAGCGGCAGTCGAAAGCGACGCGGCGAAAAAAGGCGCACGCGGCAAAGGACGGTCCGGCAGAAGATGAAAGACTGCCACGCTCGCTTTGCTCGCCGCCCCGGACGGGGCGGTTGACGATGCTCGCACGCGCCTCCGCCTTCACGCCGGCCCGGCCGGAGGAGATCCTGCGACAGGCAAACCCGTGGTTCATCCTGCTCACGTTTTTCCTGGCGCTGCTCGCCAACATCGCGCCCGCGTCGGAGGTGACGCGCATGCTGCGTCCTGATTTCCTGGCGCTGGTGATCCTCTACTGGTGTATCCAGGAGCCGCGTTACGTCGGTGTCGGTATCGCATGGTCGCTGGGACTGGTCATGGACGTCGCCGATGCGACGGTATTTGGCCAGCATGCGCTGGCGTATGCGGTGCTCGCCTACGCGGCCGAGTACTTCCGTCGCCGCGTGCTGCGCTTTCCGCTGTGGCAGCAGGCGCCGCAGGTCGCGGTGCTGCTGTACCTGTGCTCAGGGATCGTGCTGCTGGTGCGCATCGTCGGCGGCGCACCGATGCCGAACTGGGCCTACTTCGTGCCGCCCGCCGTGGGTGCGCTGCTGTGGCCGTGGCTCTCGATGCTGCTGCAATGGCCGCAGCGGCCGGCGCGCTCGCTCGGCGATTTTTAGACGTACCGATGGCACGCCGGCGGCTCTTTTTCTCGCGCAAGAACGACTATGGCGACCGCAGCTTTGGTGCGCCGGAGATGCGCAACACCGAACGCGAGGTGTTTCTGTTCCGGCGCCGGCTGGTCATCGTCGGGCTACTCGCGCTGCTGGCCTTCGTCGGACTGTTCGCGCGCTTTTCCTATCTGCAGGTCTATCGGCACGAGCACTACCGGACGCTGGCAGAATCCAATCGCGTGGCGATCGTTCCGATCGCGCCGAACCGTGGCGTCATCACCGACCGCAATGGCATCGTGCTCGCGCAAAGCTATTCAGCGTACACGCTGGAGTTGACCCCGGCGCGGATCGCGAATCTGGAGGCGACCATCGACGAGCTCGCGAACATCGTCGACATCAGCCCTCGCGATCGCAAGCGCTTCCGCAAACTGCTCGACGAGTCGAAGAACTTCGAGAGCATGCCGCTGCGCACCCGGTTGTCCGACCAGGAGGTCGCGCGCTTTGCCGTCAACCGCTACCGGTTCCCGGGCGTGGACATCAAGGCGCGGCTGTTCCGCGAGTATCCGTATCGCGAGATCGCCTCGCATGTGATCGGTTACATCGGCCGGATCAACGAGCGCGACGTGGAGCGTATCGCCAGCTGGGACGAGACGGCCAATTACAAGGGCTCCGACTACATCGGCAAAGTCGGCGTCGAAATTTCCTATGAAAACGAACTGCACGGGACGACGGGTGTCGAGGAGGTCGAGGTCGATGCGGCCGGCCGCGCCGTGCGCACGTTGTCGCGCCTGCCGCCGGTGTCGGGCAACAACCTGCGGCTGTCGCTCGACATCCGGTTGCAGGAAGTCGCCGAGCAGGCCTTCGGCGACCGCCGGGGTGCGCTGGTCGCCATCGATCCTGCGACCGGCGATATCCTGGCTTTCGTATCGAAGCCGGGCTACGATCCGAATTTGTTCGTCGAGGGCATCGACACCGCCAACTGGGAGGCGCTGAACGAGTCGCCCGACAAGCCGTTGCTCAACCGTCCGCTGCGCGGCGCCTATCCTCCGGGTTCGACGATCAAGCCCTTCCTCGCGCTGGGTGCGCTGGCCTCCGGCAAGCGCACGCCGCAATTCGCGATCTCCGACCCGGGATTCTTCCAGCTTCCGGGCTCGTCGTACCGTTTTCGCGATGACAAGCCGGGCGGTCATGGATCGGTCGACATGTACAAGTCGATCGTCGCCTCCTGCGACACCTACTATTACGTCCTCGCCAGCGACACCGATATCGACGACACGGCGCGGTTTCTGTCGCCACTGGGTTTCGGCCGAAAAACCGGCGTCGATATCGAGGGTGAGCTGACGGGCGTGCTCCCGTCGCGCGACTGGAAACGCAGCCGCTTCGCCGGCGAGAAGTACCGCGACGAGCACCGCAAGTGGTATCTCGGTGATTCGATTTCGGCGGGTATCGGTCAGGGCTACAACTCGTTCACCCCGATGCAGCTCGCGTACGCGACCGCGATCATCGCCAACGACGGCGTCGCCTTTCGCCCCCACCTGGTCAAGAACATCCTGAACTTGAAGACTGGCGAGGAGCGCATCGTGGCACCGCAGCCGACGCACCGCATCGGCGCCAAGCCCGGAGAGATCGCGATCATTCGCAACGCGATGGTCGGCGTCAACCGTGAGGGGACGGGCGCCCGGGCTTTCGCCGGCGCCGCGTACACGTCCGGCGGCAAGACCGGAACTGCACAGGTATACTCGCTGAAGGGCGAGAACTACGTGGCGCACAAGATCGACGAGCGCCTGCGCGACCATGCGTGGTTCATCGCCTACGCACCGGCCGTCCAGCCACGAATCGCGCTCGCCGTTCTGGTCGAGAACGGCGGCTTCGGTGCGCAGGCGGCGGCACCGATCGCGCGCAAGGTTCTCGACTACTTCCTGCTCGGAACGACCGAGCCGGGTGCCGCGGTCGCGGTGCCCGGACACGATGCCGAGGACGCGAGCGACTGATGCCCTTCGTCGAGTTCCTCGGCCGTGTCTGGGAGGCGCTGACGCGCCGCATCGACAACATGCTCTTCGCCTGCGCGCTGGCGTTGGTTGGGGTGGGAATGGTCACGCTGTTCTCGGCCGCCGACCAGAATACGGCGCGGATGACCAGCCAGCTGTTGTCACTCGGTTTCGCGCTGGCCCTGATGTGGATCGCCGCCAACGTGCCGCCGCAGACGCTCGCTCGCGTTGCGGTGCCGCTGTACGTGGTCGGCGTGTCGTTGCTGATCGGCGTCGCGCTGTTCGGGGTGGTGGTGAACGGCTCACGCCGCTGGCTCAACCTGGGCGTGATGCGTATCCAGCCTTCCGAGCTCATGAAAATCGCCGTGCCGCTGATGCTCGCCTGGTATTTCCAGAAGTTCGAAGGTCGCACGCGCTGGAAGGACTTCGTGATTGCCGCGCTGTTGATCGTCGTCCCTGTCTACCTGATCAAGAGGCAGCCCGACCTCGGCACGGCGCTGCTGATCACCGCCTCCGGCTTCTACGTGCTGTACCTGGCCGGATTGTCGTGGAAGATCGTTGCCAGTCTCGTGGCCGTCGGCGGCGCCACCGTCCCGTTCCTGTGGAGCCACCTGCACGACTACCAGCGCGAGCGCATCCTGACCTTCATCGATCCGACGCGCGATCCGCTCGGCGCCGGCTATCACTCGACGCAGGCGTCGATCGCGATCGGCTCCGGCGGCGTGATCGGCAAGGGCTGGCTGAACGGCACGCAGACGCACCTCGACTTCCTGCCCGAGCGGCACACCGATTTCATCTTCGCGGTATTCGGCGAGGAGTTCGGACTCATCGGCAACACGCTGCTGCTCGTGCTCTACATGCTGCTGATCGGCCGCGCGCTGGTCATCACCGCCAATGCCTCGACGCTATTCGCGCGCCTGCTCGCCGGTTCCGTGACGCTGATGTTCTTCACCTATGCATTCGTCAACATGGGCATGGTCAGCGGCATTCTGCCGGTGGTCGGCGTACCGCTGCCACTCGTGTCCTACGGCGGCACTGCTTTGGTCTCGCTGTTCATCGGGCTGGGCATCCTGATGTCCGTGCAGGCGCATCGGAAGCTGATCAGCACCTGATTCTGACCGCGGTCACTTCTTGCGCCGCGCCTTCTTGCCGCGTGCCGCCGCCGGTTTGGGCTCCTCGGGCTCCGGCTTCTTGTAGTCGCCGATGGCACCCTTGACCGGGCACACGCTGAAGATCGGGCACTTCTTGCAACCGACCGCGATCGCTACGGGGCACAGGACCATGGGACGCGACTCCGGCAATGAGCAGAGAAAACCACGATGATGATCGTGTTCGTCGCCAAACGCCAGCGAACCGCGGGCGGACGGAAGTGTCGTGTTCGCGGCCCCCGCAGACCGAGCGCTCGATGCTAGAGTAGGCGCATCGCCGCGACTTCCCACGCGCGGCGGCGAGCCAGTTTCCGCGCCGCCGGTTGGCACGGTCGATCGGCGCCCGTTCGGGAAGGTGTCGGATGAAATTCGTGTGGCCCCAGTACCTCTGGCTGCTGCTGCTCGTGCCGGCACTTGTCGTTGCGTACGTCGCCGTGCTGCGCCGAAAGAAGGTCGCGCTGCGCTACGCCGACCTGGGGCTTGTCAAGGCCGCAATCGGTCCGGTGCAGCGCTTTCGACGCCACGTGCCGCCGTTGCTGTTCCTGCTCGCCATTGCCGCGGCGCTCGTCGCGGTGGCGCGGCCGAACATGATGATCACGCTGCCGTCCGATGCGCGCACGCTGATCCTCGCGATCGACGTGTCGCTGTCGATGCGCGCGACCGATGTCGAGCCAAACCGGATGGTAGCCGCGCAGAATGCCGCCAGGGCCTTCGTCCGCGAGTTGCCGCAGGACATTCGCGCGGGCATCGTCACCTTCGCCGGCACCGCGCTGGTCGTCCAGCCGCCGACGCGGAACCGCGAGGATCTGGTGGTGGCCATCGACCGTTTCCAGCTGCAGCGGCACACGGCGATCGGCAGCGGCATCATCGTATCGCTGGCGACGCTGTTTCCCGAAGAAGGCATCGATCTCGAGCAGGCGCTGTTCGGCCGTGGTTTTTCATCGCGCGAAAGCACACGCCGCAACGCGCCCGAACGTCCGCCGCCACCGGAAAAAAAGCCATTCAGCGCCGTGCCTGCGGGATCGTACACGTCGGCCGCGATCATCCTGCTGACCGATGGCCGCCGGACCACCGGTCCCGATCCGCTCGACGCAGCGCGGATGGCGGCCGACCACGGGGTTCGCGTATTCACGGTGGGTTTCGGCTCCGCCGAGGGCAGCAGCGTCGACATCGACGGCATGTCGATCTTCATGCGCTTCGACGAGGAGACGCTGAAGGGCATCGCCGGCATCACGCGGGCCGAGTATTTTCACGCGGCCAGCGCCGGTGACCTGAAAAAGATCTACGAGGGATTGAACACGCGCTTCGCGCTCGAGCGCAAGGAAACCGAAATCACTGCGCTGTTCGCCGCGCTAGCGGCGCTGCTGGCGGTCGTATCGGCGGCGCTGTCGCTGCTCTGGTTCAATCGGATCGTCTAGGCGTCCCCGGGCGCCCGCCAGTTGCATGTGCGGCTTTGGTCGAACGGCTGCAGGGTATGGTGGATCCGGCTTCAACCGGATGCCTTTCGCCGCTAGCCCTTCCCCCATTTGTGCAGGAACAGGCAAAAGGCGGCCGCCCCGATCCAGAAAAGCCCGGCGATCAGGATCTCGGAGACGAACGCCCAGATAACGGCGTTGATCAGGCACAACGTCACGGCAAAGAGAGTGACGAAGATATTGGCCATGATGTCGCGAGTGCTCCCGGGCTTTCCGCAACGGTCACCTGACCGGTGCGATCTCGACGGTCCTATTTCGCGCTGCGCGCGGATTCCGCCGGCGATCCTGACGTGCCCGATTGTAGGGGGCTATCGCCGCGGCGCCTAATCCCATCGTCGAAAACCAGGCCGCACGCCGGGCGGCGCTGCTCCGCCGCCGATCGCTCACGCCGAAGCGGGTACGATCGAACGGGCGACCGGCCACAGCAGCGTGTATCCGGTCGTCGACAGCGGGCGCATGGCGGCGGTCGTCTGGTCGAGCAGCTGCGCTTCGGCGAGGAACGGCTGCAAGCGGTGAAACGTCGCCTGCGCGTCGGTGGTCACGATGCTGATGCTGCACACGGCGGCGCCGACTTCGTGACCGTCGAGCTCCTCGCCGTCGATCAGCATTTCGAACAGCGCATCCTCGACCTCCAGCAGTTCGTCCCTATCCTCGACGCGACGCCCGCGAAATTGCAGCCGAAGCTCGAACGACGGCATCGGACGCTACTGCAGCTTGATGTCGCCGTCGAAGGTCGCGCGCAGCTTCAAGCCCTCGACTTCGAGCGTCACCGTCGCCGGCAACGTCTCGGTGCCGGAAATGGCGCCGGCTGCGATCGCGTCCGAGACTGCGCGCTCGATTTCGCGTTGTGAGCGGATGCCGACCATTTTCAGGAACTTGCGGATGCTCAGGTTGAAGGTGTCCTCGTCCACCATGCCCTCCGTCGGTTGCCGAACATCGAAGTGTCGCACGATTGCCGACAGACGGCGGCCAGCGCTTCAATCGCCTGTCGATGAACGGCATGAACGGCGCAGCCGCGGCGTATAATCCGACGAGCAGGTGTCCGCCGCAAGTTCTATTGCGGCGGGTGAAACGGGAACGCGGTGCCGACCGGCAAACGGGTCGAATTCCGCGGCTGCCCCCGCAACGGTAAGGCCTTATCAAGGCCCGTTCGACAAGCCACTGCCGCGATCCGACGCGGCGGGAAGGCGGACGGGCCACAGGTCAAGCCCGGAGACCGGCCTGCGAACCGGTCGCGCATCGCATCCATGCGGCGCGCGACGGGCGAAACGCGACGCGGGCGGCGTTGCGCACGGCCTACGCGTCGCCTGCGCGCGCCTCTGTCGCGCCTTGTCGTCGCCATCCGTGCATCACTGTCGCTTCCGCGCCGCACCTTGTGGCCCTTGCCGTGCGGGGAAGCACGGTTGTTCGCGAAAGTGATGCTCATGTTCCGTTCCCTCGTAGTGCGTGTGCTGCGGCGCGCGCTCGTTGTCGCAGCGTATTGCGCTTGCGCGCTCGGTCCCCTTGCAGTCACCGCCCGTGCGCAGGGTGTGCCCGTCCCGACTCCGCGCGCGGCGACACTCGACCCGGTGGCGGTCACCGCGTCGCGCAATCCGCAGGCGATCGCCGAGCTGCTCGCCGACCTGACGGTGATTGACACCGACGAAATACTGCGCAGCGGCGCGCAAAGCCTGACCGAGCTTCTGCAGCGGCAGCCTGGCGTGGAAATCACGTCCAACGGTGGTCCGGGCGCCACGTCCGGTGCGTTCCTCCGCGGCGCCAATAGGGGCCAGACGCTGGTGCTGATCGACGGCCTGCGCGTCGGATCGTCGTCGGTCGGCGCGACTTCGCTGGAGGCGATTCCGCTCGACCAGATCGAGCGCATCGAGATCTTGCGCGGGCCGGCGTCGAGCCTCTATGGCGCCGATGCGATCGGCGGCGTCATCCAGGTGTTCACCAAACAGGCGCAAGGCGCCGCATTCGTGCCGAACGCCGCGGCCGGCTACGGTACCTACGACACGCGCAACGCGAGCGCCGGCCTGCGCGGTGCACTCGGTCCGTTGCGGTTTTCGGTGACCGCGGGTGGCAAGCGCAGCCGCGGCTTTGATGCGATCGTCAATCCGCAAAACTTCAGCGCCAACGGCGACCGCGACGGCTATGCGAGCGAGAACGCCGGCCTCAACGCCGTGCTGCCGTGGGCGAAGGGCCAGGAACTGGCCGTGCAGTATTTCCGCAATCGCCTGAACAACCAGTACGACGGCGGCCCGGGTTTCGACGACCGCACGATCACGACGCTCGAAGCCTGGTCGGTCGCCAGTCGCAACGCGCTCGGCGAACACTGGGCTTCGGTTCTCACCGCGGGCGAAGGCAGCGACGATTCGGTGTCGCAGACCGGTTACGGCGACTATCCGTATGCAACGACGCAGCGCCAGTTCACCTGGCAAAACGACTTCACGTTGCCAAAGGGCGCGCTGTCGCTGATCTTCGAGCGCCGCGAAGAGCATCTGGCCACCGACGAGGCTTTCGCCGTCACCGATCGCAACACGAATTCGGCCACCGGCGTGTATCGCCTGCGCTACGAGTCCATCGCGCTGCAGGCGAACCTGCGCCACGACCAGTCGAACCAGTACGGCGGCAAGACGACGGGTGGCGTCGCGTTGGGCTACACGGCCTCGCCCGCGTGGCGGCTGACCGCAGGCTACAGTACCGGCTTCAAGGCACCGTCGTTCAACGATCTCTATTTTCCATTCTTTTCCAACCCGGATCTGCAGCCGGAGACCGCGCGCAATACCGAAGTCGCCGCCTACTGGACCGCAGCGGCGGGGGAGGCACGCTGGGAGGCGCGCGCGATCGGCTACTACAACCAGGTCGACGACCTGATCGTGTTCGCTTGCGACGCCGCCTTCAACTGCCGGCCCGACAACGTCGAGCGCGCGACCTTGAAGGGAGTCACGCTCGGCGTCGATCTCACCTGGCGCGATACGCGCGTCAAGGCGTCGCTCGACGTGCAGGATCCGATGAACGACACGACCGGTGCGCTGCTGCCGCGGCGTGCGAGGCAACATGGCGCAGCACAGGTGCTGCAGCAACTGGGTCCCGTGCAAGTCGGCGCCGAGTTCGTCGCGTCGTCGCTGCGCTACGACGATGCAGCCAACCTGGTGAAGATGGGCGGCTACGGGATCGTCAACCTGACGCTCGACTGGCCGTTTGCCCGCGGCTGGTCGCTGCTCGTGCGCGGCAACAACGTGTTCGACAAGAACTACCAGCTCGCCGCGGATTATTCCACCGGCGGCGCCACCGTGTTCGCGGGGCTGCGTTGGCAGCCGTGAACGCCTGGCGCGCGGTGGTCGCCGCCGTCGGCGTGGCGCTCGCCGGGGCCGCCGTCGGCGCGGTCCGCGCCGTCGACGATGCCGGCAACGAGGTGGTGCTCGCGCGTCCGGCGCAGCGCATCGTCAGCCTCGCGCCGCATGCGACGGAATTGTTGTTCGCGGCCGGCGCCGGCGCCGCAGTCGTCGGTGTCGTCGCGCACAGCGACTGGCCGCCACTGGCGCGTGCGCTGCCGCGGGTGGGCGATGCCGGCGCACTCGACCTGGAAGGCATCGTCGCGCTGGCGCCGGATCTGGTCATCGCCTGGCCGTACACGGCGCCGCCACAGCTCGCCGCACTGCGTGCGCAAAACGTCGCCGTGTTCGTCAGCGATCCGAAGACCATCGCCGGCATCGCCGACGACATCGAGCGACTGGGCACGCTCGCCGGACGCCACGGCGTCGCGAAGGCCGCTGCCGACGAACTGCGCAGACGGCAGGCGGCGCTGCGGGAGAAGTACGCGAGCGCGAGCCGACTGCGCGTGTTCTACGAAGTATGGAACGAGCCGCTGTACACGATCGGCGGCCGCCATCTGATCTCGCAGGCCATTGCACTGTGCGGCGGCGACAACGTCTTCGCCGCGCTGACGCTGCCCGCTCCGGCGGTGACGGTGGAAGCGGTGGTCGCGGCCGCGCCCGAAGTCATCGTCGGCGGCCACGATGCCGGCGGACGGCCCGCATGGCTTTCCGACTGGCTGCGCTGGCCCGGCATTCCGGCGGTACGAGATGGCAATCTTCTCGCTGCCGACGGCGACCTGCTGCACCGGAGCGGGCCACGCTTTGTCGATGGCGTTGCGGCGCTGTGCGCCGATTTCGACAAAGCGCGCGGGAGGCGCGCGAAGGACTGACCCGGTTGGTCTCAATTCGGCACGAAGACCGTCCCGCGCGGATGTGCGATGGCAACGAGCGGCTGGCCGAAGAGCGCGGACAGGAGGGGGGCGGTGAGCAGTTCCGACGCGGGTCCCGCGACCACCTGATCGACGCCGAACAGCACCGCATGCGTGGCGTGGCGCGTGGCGAGCGCCAGATCGTGCAGCGCCATCACGACCGCGTGCCGGGCATCGCGCACGCGCTCACCCAGGAGATCGAGCGCGCGTACTTCGTGTGCGACGTCCAGGTGATTGGTCGGCTCGTCGAGTAGCATCAGGTCGGGATCCTGTGCCAGCAGCAGCGCCAGCGCCACGCGCCGCCTTTCGCCGCCTGACAGCGTCTGCACGTTGCGCGCCGCCGCGTGTGTCATGCCGACGGCGGCGAGCGCGGCCTGCGCCAGTGCCACGTCCTGCGCGCTTTCGCGGCACCAGCGCGGCGTGTGCGGATGCCGGCCCGACAGCACGATTTCCAGCGCCGTGTCAGGAAAAGCGTCGAAGCTGTCCTGCGGCAGCAGCCCGATTTTCCTCGCGCGCTCGCGTGCGCCCCAGCTGCGGATCGGCCGGCCGCCGAGCAGCACGGCGCCCACGGCAGGTTCGCGCAGACCCGCCAGCGCGGCGAGCAGCGTCGACTTGCCGGCGCCGTTGGGACCGACCAGCACCCAGCATTCGCCGCAACGGACGGCGAAGGAAAGGCCTTTGCACAGTCGGCGGCCCGGCACCGCCAGCGTGACGTTGCGGCATTCGAGCAGCGCTTCGTCCGGCGCGACCGCGACGTCGGCGATCGTCAGGGGTCGATCTTCCGCATCGCTCATGGCGCCGACCTGCGCAACAGCCAGAGAAACAGCGGCACGCCCGCCAGCGCCGTCAGCACGCCGACCGGCAGTTGCGCCGGCGCAACCAGCGTTCGTGCGAGCGTGTCGGCCAGCACCAGCAGCGCGCCGCCGGCCAGCGCCGATGCCGGCAACAGCACGCGCTGATCGTTGCCGACGACCAGCCGCACCGCATGCGGTACGACCAGCCCGACGAAGCCGACGCTGCCGGCGACGGTCACCGCGATCGCAGTGGCACCCGCCGCCAGCGCGTGCAGCGCGAAGGTCACCGTGCGCACCGGAACACCTACCGTCGCCGCCGTCACGTCGCCGCGGGAGAGCAGCGTCGCATCGCGTGCGAGCGCAAACGCGGCCACCAGCACGGCAACGAGTGCCACCAGCGCCAGTGGGCCATGCTCGGCGCCCGACAGGTCGCCGATCAGCCAGAACAACATGCCGCGCAGCTGTGCCTCCGGCGCCAGTGAGAGCATCAACATGATCAGCGCGCTCCAGCCGGCCGCGACGACGATGCCGGTGAGCAGGATGCGCGTCGGTGTCCACGCGCCGCGGCCGCGCGAGAGCCCGAACACCAGCAGCGTCGAAATGCCGGCGCCGACGAATGCGAACGGCGTGACCAGCGCCGCCGCGCCGAGCAGCATCGCGACCAGCGCGCCGCAGGCCGCACCGCCGGAGAGCCCGAGCACGTAGGGATCGGCCAGCGGATTGCGCAGCAACACCTGCATCAGCGCGCCGGCGACGGCGAGCAGTCCACCGACGGCGAAGGCGGCGACTGCGCGCGGCAGACGCAACTCGCGAACCACGGTGCCGGCGGTGTCCTGCGCCCCACCCGTCAGCGCGTTCCAGACCTTGAGCAAACTCACGTCCACGCTGCCGACGGCGAGTGCGAACAGCAGCGCGGCGAGAGCCGCCAACGCGAGCGCCGCCAGAACCGGCAGCGGGGATGATCGGTGCAAGTGGAGCGCCTCCTGCGGTGGACCCGCCGATTATAGGCGGCGCGGCAGGCGGTGCCGCTCGGCCTATAATTCGCGTTCCACCCCAGGCGGGTCGCCATGCATGGCTGTGCGGTCACGATGAACAAGGCTTTCACGCGCGAGAGCGACGACGCCGAAGAAGACGGCGCCCCCGATAGTGCGCCTGTGCTCCCGGTGGGCACCAAGAACTACATGACCCCGGGCGGTTTCGCACGCCTGAAGGCCGAACTCGAGCGCCTCGTCGGCAGCGAGCGTCCGGACCTGGTGGCGACCATCGCCTGGGCCGCGGGCAACGGTGACCGCTCGGAGAACGGCGACTATATCTACGGCAAGAAGCGGCTGCGCGAAGTGGATAGGCGCATCCGGTTCCTGGTCCGTCGCCTGGACCGCGCCGAAGTCGTCGATCCGACGGCTCACGGCGCGGAAGTGGATCGCGTCTATTTCGGCGCCACCGTCGACGTCGTCGACGACCAGGGAGTATCGCGGACGCTGACAATCGTCGGCGTCGACGAGATCGACACGACACGCGGCCATATCAGCTGGGTGTCGCCGATGGCGCGCGCGCTGCTCCGAGCGCGCGAAGGTGATACCGTGACCCTGCACACGCCCGGCGGTACCGAGGAACTGGAGATCGCGGCGGTTCGCTACCCGCCGCCGGCCACAGGCTAAGCGATGAGCGGGCACGCGGTGCGTCATTGCGCCATTCGCGTAGTTGACTGGCGACGTGCGCGACGCCAATATGAACGTTGCTGCAATGCGGACGCATAGGATGGAACCCGACCTCTCCCAGCTCGAACAGAAGCTCGCCACGCTGATCGCGCACACGCGAGCGCTGCGCGCGGCCAACGAATCCTTGCGGCGCGACCTGGCCGCGGCGACCGAGCGCAACCGCGAAATGGCCATCAAAACGCAGCAGGCCGGCATCCGCCTCGACGCGTTGATCGCGCGGATACCGGCGGAATGATCGCCAGGGCGCCGCTTCGGAAATTCTCATGAACTCTGCGGCAGATTTCGTGTCTTCACCGCATCCTCCTGCATCCCGGGGAATGCGCGCATGACGGCCAAAGGTACCGACGCGGGCGGCCGCGCCATCCAGCTCGACATCCATCTGCTCGGCCGCGACTACAAGGTCGCCTGCCGCGAGCACGAGCGCGCCGATCTCCTCGAGGCCGTAGCGTTCCTCGATCAGCGGATGCGCGAAATCCGCGGCGCCAGCAAGTCCGCAGGCGCGGATCGTATCGCGGTGATGGCCGCGCTCAACATCGCCAATGAATTGCTGCGCGAGCGCAAGGCCGTACCCCCAGCGCCTGTTGCGACGACCTCCACATCCATGGGCGAGATTGACGACGGCGCCGCGCAGCGTAGAATCCAATCGATGCACACAGCGATCGACCAGGCGCTGGCCGGCCAGGAAAAGCTGATCTGACGCACAAATGCAGCGGTACGCGTCGCTGCCCATGTCCATGTTCCCTGGGGTGTTCGAGCCAGCCAGATATTCCTTGAACCAATGCTCTCGTAGCGAGGCTGCCTTTGCCACATGCGAGCCGGTGTGCGCTCCCAAGCGGAAGCGCCTGATGGTTCCGGCAGGCGGCCAATCTTGAACCCAGGTTCAGGATGAGGCTGGCACGGCATCACCGGGGAACACCTCTTGTTTGGGCTTTCCTTCAATCGTAGCGACCTGCGCGGAAGCCGCGCTGGCGCGCGGCGGCCGATCTGCGGTTGAAGCCGGGATGGCGGGTGACGGCATGCATTACTGGCTCATGAAGTCCGAGCCCGACGAGTTCGGCATCGACGACCTCGTCGGCGCGCGCGGGCAGACGACGTCGTGGTTCGGCGTGCGCAACTACCAGGCGCGCAACTACATGCGCGAGATGCAGTTGCGCGATCGCGCATTCTTCTACCACTCGAGCTGCCCGGAACCGGGCATCGCCGGCATTGTCGAGATCACGAAGCTCGCGCATCCGGACGTCTCGCAGTTCGACGCCACGGGAAACTACTACGACCCGAAGGCGACGCGCGAGCATCCGCGCTGGTTCAACGTCGACGTCAAGCTGGTCGAGAGGACGCGCTTCGTGCCGCTCGCCCAACTACGGGTGCAACCCGCGCTGGCTGGCATGGTGATACTGCAGCGCGGCAACCGCCTGTCGATCACTCCGGTGACGGCGCAGGAGTGGAAGCTGATCATGAGGCTGATGGCGCGCCGCGCGGGCGCCGCTTGAACCTCGCGCTGATCCCGATTTTCCTGGCGCTGGGCGCCTTCGTCGGTTTCATGGCCGGACTGCTCGGCATCGGTGGCGGCTTCACGATCGTTCCGGTGCTTCTGGAAGTCTTCGGGCACGAAGGATTCGCGACTGTGCACCTGTTGCCGATGGCGATCGGAACATCGGCGGCGTCGATCGTGTTCACCGCATTTT
Organism: Burkholderiales bacterium; assembly: GCA_020853025.1. Lineage (GTDB taxonomy): Bacteria > Pseudomonadota > Gammaproteobacteria > Burkholderiales > Casimicrobiaceae > VBCG01. Next base: position 81,236 of record JADYZP010000063.1, on the reverse strand, counting down.
CGTCGGCGCGCGCGCACCATTCACGCGGCGCCGTGCATTGGCCGGTGGTGCGGACGATGGCGCCGGGGCTTATCGCCGGATCGCTGGTCGGGCCGCAGATCGCGAGTGCGCTGCCGGTGGCGGTGATGGCCGGAATCTTCGGCGCGTTCATCTGGTTTGCGGCGGCGCGGATGTTCCGCAACCGTCCACCGAAGGTTCTGCGCGAGCTTCCGGGGAAGCCGGCGATGTTCGGCGTGGGTGCCGGCATCGGTGTCATCGCCGGCATGGTCGGCACCGGCGGCGCGTTTCTCGCGGTTCCGTTCCTGACCCGCTGCAGCGTGAAAATGCACACGGCGGTCGCGACCTCGGCAGCACTCGGCTTTCCGATCGCGGTGGCAGCGACGCTGGGCTACGTCTTCGCCGGATTGCGCAAGACTGGACTGCCGCCCTATTCGATCGGCTATGTCTACGTGCCGGCGCTGCTGGCAATTGTCGTCACCAGCACGCTGCTGGCGCCCGTCGGCGCACGCGTCGCGCACAGCTGGCCGGTGGCGCGCCTGCGCCATGCCTTCGTCGCGATGCTGTTCATCCTCGGCGGGTACATGTGGTGGAAGGCGTTCCACCTCTGACGCGCGCGCTCGCGACGCCGAGCGATCAGATCTTCGCGTCCTGCGCGGCGCGCGCGGCGGTCTGCGGCTCGCCGCCGTAGCCGACGCGTTCGTCACGCTGCCCGCCCGCGCTCACCCGCACCGCGCAGAACTTGACTTCGGGGATCTTGCCGAAGGGATCGAGCGCCGAATTGGTCAGCAGGTTGGCCGCGGCCTCGTAGTAACAGAAGGGAAGGAACACGTTGCCGGGCTGCATGCCGCTGTCGGCGCGCGCGGTCAGGGTGACCGAGCCGCGCCGCGACTCGACGGTGATCACGCCGCCGGCAACCACGCCGAGTGCCACGAGGTCCGCGAGATTGAACGATCCCACGGCTGCGGGTTCGATCGCGTCGAGCACCGCGGTGCGGCGTGTCATGCTTCCGGTGTGCCAGTGCTCGAGTTGCCGGCCGGTGATCAGCACGAACGGGTACTCCGAGTCGGGCAGCTCGTCGGACGGGATCAGCACGGCGGGCACGAGCCTGGCGCGGCCGTCGGGCGTGGGAAAGGTCTGCCTGAACACGACGGGCTCGCCCGGATCACCCTCTTTTTCGCACGGGTAGGTCACCGCGTGCTCGCGCTGCAGACGGTCCCAGGTGATGCCGGCGATCGATGGCATCGCCGTGCGCATTTCGTCGAACACGTCGCGCGGATGCTCGTAGCGCCACGGCAGTCCCATGCGCCGGCCGATATCGACGAGAATCGCGAGGTCCTGGCGTGCGTCACCTGGCGGTGCGAGTGCCTGCTGGCCGAGCTGGACGGTGCGGTCGGTGTTGGTGAAGGTGCCTGTCTTTTCGGGAAACGCGGACGCCGGCAGGATGACGTCGGCGAGGTACGCGGTTTCAGTGAGAAAGATGTCCTGCACGACCAGCATCTCCAGCGCGGCAAGTGCTGCCCGCGCATGATGGACGTTGGGGTCCGACATCGCCGGGTTCTCGCCCATCACGTACATGCCGCGGATGGTGCCGGCGTGCACGGCATCCATGATCTCGACGACGGTGAGTCCGGGTTTGTCGTCAAGCGCCGCACCCCATAGCGACTCGAAGCGCTGGTGCGCGGCGGCGTTGTCGACACGCTGGTAGTCCGGCAACATCATCGGGATCAGTCCCGCGTCGGAGGCTCCCTGCACGTTGTTCTGTCCGCGCAGCGGATGCAGCCCGGTGCCCGGACGGCCGACCTGGCCGGTCGCCATCGCGAGCGCGATCAGGCAGCGCGCATTGTCGGTGCCGTGCACGTGCTGCGAAACGCCCATGCCCCAGAGGATCATCGCCGCACGCGACGTCGCGTACATGCGCGCGACTTCGCGGATGGTTGCGGCCGGGATGCCGCAGACCGGCGCCATCGCCTCCGGGCTGAAGGCGGCGACGTTGCGGCGGATATCATCGAAGCCGCTGGTTCGGTCGGCGACGAAGCCTTCGGCGACCAGACCCTCGTCGACGATCGTGTGCAGCATCGCGTTCAGCAGCGCGACGTCGGAGGCGGGCTTGAATTGCAGGTAATGCGTCGCATGCCTCGCGAGTTCGGAGCGGCGCGGGTCGGCGAGGATCAGCCGCGTGCCGTTCTTCACCGCGTTCTTGATCCAGGTCGCGGCGACCGGATGGTTGACGACCGGATTGGCGCCGATCACCAGCACGACGTCGGCTTGCATCACGTCCATCACCGGGTTCGAGACCGCGCCCGAACCAATGCCCTCGAGCAGCGCCGCCACGCTCGACGCGTGGCACAGTCGCGTGCAGTGGTCGACGTTATTGCTGCCAAAGCCGGTGCGCACGAGCTTCTGGAAGAGGTACGCCTCCTCGTTCGAGCATTTGGCCGAGCCGAAGCCGGCGAGTGCGCGTGGCCCGAGCGTGTCGCGAATCTGCCGCAGCTTGCCGGTGGCGAAGGCGAGTGCCTCCTCCCAGGTCGCTTCGCGGAACACCGACAGCGGATCGGCAGGGTCCATCGTGAAGTCCGCCGACTTGGCAACGCCTTCGCGGCGGATCAGCGGTCGCGTCAGGCGCTGCGGGTGCGCGACGTAGTCGAAGCCGAAGCGACCCTTGACGCACAGCCGGGAGCGGTTGGCGGGACCGTCGCGGCCTTCGACGCGGACGATTTCGTTGTCGCGCACGTGATAGGTCAACTGGCAGCCCACGCCGCAATAGGGACATACCGATTCGACCTTGCGGTCGACCGGAACCAGGTAGGCTTCGTTCGCGGGCGCCAGCGCGCCGGTCGGGCAGGCCTGCACGCATTCGCCGCAGCCGACACACGTCGACTCGCCCATCGGATCGTGGAGGTCGAAGACGATGCTCGAATGGCCACCGCGGTACGCGTAGCCGATGACGTCGTTGACCTGCTCCTCGCGGCAGGCGCGCACGCAGCGCGTGCACTGGATGCAGGCGTCGAGGTTGACCGCCATCGCCGGGTGCGAGACGTCGGTGGCCGGCTGCTCGCGCGCGGCGAACCTCGGCTCGCCGACGCCGAGTGCGTGCCGCCAATGCTCGAGTTCCGAATCGAGCCGGTATGCCTTCTCCGGCATGTCGGAGACCAGGAGTTCGACAACCATCTTCTGCGCGTGGACGGCGCGCGCGCTGTCGCTCGATACCTCCATGCCGGCGGTCGGCTGCCGGCAGCACGACGCCGCGAGCACGCGCTCGCCCTTGATCTCGACCATGCACGCGCGGCAGTTGCCGTCGGCGCGCATTCCCGGCATGTAGCAAAGACGCGGAATGACCACACCGACGCGGTCGGCGACCTCGATCAGCGTTTCGCCGGGTGCGGCGAGCACTTCAGCGCCATTGAGACTGAAGGCGATCGTCTCCGGTTCGACGGCTGTCGTCATTGGCGCACTCATGCATCGATCTCCTGCGGGAAATACCTGAGGACGCAACTGATCGGGTTCGGAGCCGCCTGCCCCAATCCGCAGATCGACGCATCTGCCATCGCCTGCGACAACTCCGACAGCAACGCGCGGTCCCAGCGCGGCGCGTGCATCAGCGCGGCCGCCTTCTGCGTGCCGACGCGGCAGGGCGTGCACTGGCCGCAGGATTCGTCGGCGAAGAACCCCATCATGTTGCGCGCCGCGTCGCGCGCACGGTCGTGCTGCGAGAGCACGATCACGGCGGCCGAGCCGATGAAGCAACCGTGCGGCTGCAGCGTGTCGAAATCGAGTGGCACGTCGCCCAGCGACGCCGGCAGGATGCCGCCCGACGCGCCTCCGGGCAGGTAGCCGTAGAACTCGTGGCCGTCGGCCATGCCGCCGCAGTATTCGGCGATCAGTTCGCGCACGGTGATGCCGGCGGGAGCCAGATGCACGCCGGGACGGCGCACGCGCCCGGACACCGAGAACGAGCGCAGGCCGCGGCGTCCGTTGCGACCCTGGCCGGCGAACCATGCGGCGCCACGCTCGAGGATGTCGCGCACCCAGTACAGTGTTTCCATGTTGTGCTCGAGCGTCGGACGGCCAAAGAGCCCGACCTGCGCGACGTAGGGCGGGCGCAGCCGCGGCATGCCGCGCTTGCCTTCGATCGATTCGATCATCGCCGACTCCTCGCCGCAGATGTACGCACCCGCGCCGCGCCGCAGGTGGATGCGCGGCAGCGGACAGGGCGGGTAGGCGTCGAGCGCCGCGATCTCGCGGGTCAGCAATGCGCGACACGACGCGTATTCGTCGCGCAGGTAGACGTAGATCTCGTCGATCCCGACCGCCCACGCGGCGATCAGCATGCCTTCGAGAAAGCGGTGCGGATCGCGCTCGAGATAATGACGATCCTTGAAGGTGCCCGGTTCGCCTTCGTCGATGTTCACTGCCAGGAGTCGCGGTGCAGGCTCGGCGCGGACGATTTTCCACTTGCGGCCGGCCGGAAAGCCGGCGCCGCCCAAGCCCCGCAACGACGAGTGCTCCATTTCGGCGATTACCGCGTCGACGCTGCGGGTACCGTCCACGCATTCGCGCAGCACCCGGTAGCCGCCGGCATCGCGATACCCGGCGAGATCGAGATAGCGTGGGGCGACCGCCTCGGTGCTCCCGGCCTCGATCGCCTCCGCGATCTTCGCGGCGGTCGCGCGGTCGACGGTGTGCCGTCCGACCACGGCGGCGGGCGCGTGCTCGCAGCGGCCGATGCAAGGTGCGGCCAGCACGCGCACGCCGCGCAGGCGCAGGCCCTCGAGTTCGCGGCGCAGCGCGTCGCCGCCCGCCATCTGGCACGACAGCGTCGAACACACGCGCACCGTCAGTGCGGGTGGCGCCTCGTCGCCTTCGCGAACGACGTCGAAATGGTGGTAGAAGGTCGCCACCTCGTAGACCTCGGTCATCGCGAGCTTCATCTCGGCCGCCAGCGCGACCAGGTGCGCGGCCGACAGGCTGCCGTAGCGATCCTGGATGCGGTGCAGATGCTCGACCAGCAGATCGCGCCGGCGCGGCGCGTCGCCCAACAGCGCCGCGATCTCCGCGGCGGCCTGCGGATCGAGCGCACGGCCCTTCGGCCGGCTGCGCGCGCCGCGGCGCGCGCGCAGTGCGGAAATGTCGATGATGGCGGAGTCGGTCATCGGGTATCAGTCCAGGAAATCGCAGTGCTTGTCGACGTACGCGGCCAGGTCGAGCGAATGCTGGCGCACCAGCCTTTCGGCCAGCTCGGTGTCACGGTGTTCCAGCGCCTCGATGATACGCATGTGATCGATGATCGAGCGCTCCGCGCGGTCGCTCTGCGAAATCGTCAGCCTGCGGATTGCGCGGACGTGGATGAACAGGTTGTCGATGGTCCTGCCCATCAGGTGCGATCCGGAGAGGCGCATGATCGCCTGGTGAAAGGCGATGTTCGCATCCGAGTATTCGTCGATGTGCTCGGCCGGCGTCGTCGACCGGAAATCGTCGAACATCTTGCGCAGCGCGACGATGTCGGCGTCGGATGCGTTCTGCGTGGCAAGACGCGCGGCCATGCTCTCCAGCGCCGCCCACATCTCGATCATTTCGATGATCTGCTTCTTCGTCTTGCGCACGATGAAGATGCCGCGCCGGGGCAAGGTGCGCAGGAAGCCTTCCTGTTCGAGCAGCGTCATCGCCTCGCGGATCGGCGTGCGCGAGACCCCCAGCGCCTGCGACAGCTGCCGCTCGTCCAGGCGAATCTCCTCACGCCGCGCGTAGATGTCGGCGTCGGTGATCATCTGCTTCAGCGCCGCGTAGGCCTGGTCGCGCAGGCTCAAGGAGGCGCTTATGGGCTGCAGCGGCGGCAGCGCCAGCGAGGTCGAGGTGTCCATCAAGGCGGCGACGTTTGGGCCAATGGCAGGAGATTCTCGGGCTGTGGTGGTTGGGCTCGATCAGCGGTCGAATCAAAAGTTGACTTTTGTTGATATACCACATACGTTACGCCGAATATCAAGAATCGCCAAGCGAGATCGAGGCACGAACAACGGCGAACGAAAGGCTGCGGCGCAGGCTTGGGCAAGTCTCTATGGGCCCGGCGCGCGGTCGATGATCTTCGAGGAGAAATCCCATGAACGAAACCGCCAGCGTCGCGGTCAAGGCCGCAACCGGCGCCGTCGCAGCGACGCCCAAGACCGGCAGCGTTGCCGAGGCCGATCGACAAACGCACGAAATCGACGGCTTTCAACTCGTCATCGATGCACTCAAGTTGAATGGCATCGAGACGATCTTCGGGGTGCCCGGCATCCCGATCACCGACCTCGCGCGGAAGATGCAGGGCGCGGGATTGCGGGTGATTTCCTTCCGTCACGAGCAGAACGCCGGCTACGCCGCGTCCATCGCCGGCTTCATGACGGGCAAGCCGGGCATCTGCCTGACGGTGTCCGCTCCCGGCTTTCTCAACGGCCTGACGGCGCTCGCCAACGCCACGACCAATTGCTTTCCGATGATCCTCATCAGCGGATCGAGTGAGCGCGAGATCGTCGACCTGCAGCAGGGCGATTACGAAGAGATGGACCAACTCGCCATCGCCCGTCCGCACGCCAAGGCCGCGTTCCGCGTCCTCCACGCCGAGGACATCGGCGTCGGTGTCGCGCGGGCGATCCGTGCCGCGGTCTCCGGTCGTCCGGGCGGCGTCTACCTCGACCTGCCGGCGAAACTTTTCCCGCAGTCGATCGATGCGGCAATCGGGAAGAATTCGCTGATCGAGGTCGTCGACCCCGCGCCCCGCCAGATTCCGGCACCGGACGCGGTGCAGCGCGCGCTGGATCTGCTCGCGAGTGCAAAGCGCCCGTTGATCATTCTCGGCAAGGGCGCAGCGTACGCGCAGGCCGATGCGGATATCCGCACCTTGGTGGAGAAGACCGGGATTCCCTATTTGCCGATGTCGATGGCCAAGGGTCTCCTGCCCGACACGCACGAGCAGTGTGCATCCGCGGCGCGCTCGTACGTGTTGCCGGAAGCCGACGTCGTGATGCTGATCGGCGCGCGCCTGAACTGGCTGCTGTCACAGGGCAAGGGCAAGACCTGGGGCGGCAAGAGCGCCAAGGCCTGGGGCGGCCAGAAGTTCGTCCAGATCGATATCTCACCGCAGGAGGCGGACAGCAACGTCCGCATCGATGCGCCGGTGGTCGGTGACATCGGTTCCTGCGTCGCGGCGATGCTCGGCGCGCTTGCTTCGAGCGGGTCCAAGCCGCCGGCCGAATGGCTCGACGCGATTCGCGAACGCAAGACCCGAAACGTCGCGAAGATGGCAGAGTCGCTGGCGAAGAACCCGACGCCGATGAATTACCACAGCGCGCTGAACGTCGTGCGCGACATCGTCAAGGCGAATCCGGACGCCTTCCTCGTCAACGAAGGCGCGAACGCGCTCGACCACACGCGCGCCATCGTCGACATGTACAAGCCGCGCAAGCGGCTGGACGTCGGCACCTGGGGCGTCATGGGCATCGGCATGGGCTACTCGATCGCCGCCGCCGTGGTCGGCGGCGAGCAGGTGATCGCCGTCGAAGGCGACAGCGCCTTCGGTTTCTCCGGCATGGAAGTCGAGACCATCTGTCGCTACGACCTTCCGGTGTGCGTGGTGGTCCTCAACAACAACGGCGTCTACCGCGGCGATGAAGTGAATTTCGGCGGAGGAGACGACCCGTCACCGCTGGTCTTTGTCAAGGGTGCGCGCTACGAGAAGCTTATGGAAGCCTTCGGTGGCGTCGGCGTCCTCGCCAGGACTCCGGCCGAGCTTCGCGCCGCGATGGACGAAGCGATTCGCTCGCGCAAGCCGACGCTGATCAACGCCGTCATCGACGAAAAGGCGGGTACGGAGAGCGGACGCATCACGAGTCTCAATCCGGCGGCAACGAAGAAACACTGATTTGCATAGGGGAATCTGATGGGCAAGGCATTGGACGGAGTACGCATCCTGGATTTCACGCACGTGCAATCGGGGCCGACGTGCACGCAACTCCTGGCCTGGATGGGTGCCGACGTGATCAAGGTCGAGCGCGCCGGCGAAGGTGACATCACGCGCGGCCAGTTGCGCGACATCCCGGATGTGGACAGCCTCTACTTCACGATGCTGAACCATAACAAGCGCTCGATCACCGTCGACGCCAAGCACGCGAAGGGCAAGGAGGTGCTCGAGGCGCTGGTGAAGAAGTGCGACGTGCTGGTCGAGAATTTCGCGCCCGGCGCACTCGACCGCATGGGCTTCACCTGGGAGCGCATCCAGCAACTCAACCCGCGAATGGTCGTCGCCTCGGTCAAGGGCTTCGGTCCCGGGCCCTACGAGGATTGCAAGGTCTACGAGAACGTCGCGCAGTGTGCGGGTGGTGCGGCGTCGACGACCGGCTTCGATGATGGCCCGCCGCTGGTCACCGGCGCGCAGATCGGCGACTCGGGCACCGGCTTGCATCTGGCGCTGGGTATCGTTGCGGCACTCTACCAGCGGAACACGACCGGCCGCGGGCAAAAGGTTCTGGCGGCGATGCAGGATGGCGTGTTGAACCTGTGCCGCGTCAAGCTGCGCGACCAGCAGCGCCTCGACCGCACCGGCGTCATGCATGAATACCCGCAATACCCGAACGGCAAGTTTCTGGAAGCGGTGCCGCGCGCCGGCAACGCGTCCGGTGGCGGCCAGCCGGGGTGGATCCTGAAATGCAAGGGCTGGGAGACCGATCCCAACGCGTACATCTACTTCATCACCCAGGCGCCGGTGTGGAAAAAGATCTGCGAGGTGATCGGCCGTCCCGAGTGGCTGACCGACCCGCGCTATGCAACGCCGAAGGGACGGCTGCCGCACCTGATGGAAATCTTCGGCCAGATCGAGGAGTGGACCAAGACCAAGACCAAGTTCGAGGCGATGGACATCTTGAACGAGCACGACATTCCCTGCGGACCGATCCTGTCGATGAAGGAGATTGCCGAGGAGCCGTCGCTGCGCGCGACCGGTACCGTCGTCGAGGTCGACCATCCGAAGCGCGGCAAGTACCTGACGGTCGGTAACCCGATCAAGATGTCGGGCAGCCCGACCGAAGTCACCCGCTCGCCGCTGCTCGGCGAACACACCGACGAAGTGCTCGCCGAGCTGGGTTACGGCAGCGACGACATCGCAGCGCTGCGCACCGCAGGCGCGATTTAGTCATCCACGAGGATCAAACATGGCGCACAACAAGACCGAAGTACGAAAAATCCTCGACGCGGTGAAGGCGGCCGGGCGCTTGTCGCTGACCGCGCCCGAGGGAAAGAAGGTGTGCGACGCCTACGCCATCCCGGTGCCGAAGGAAGGCGTGGCGACGTCGGCGGCGGAGGCGGCGAGCCTCGCCGCGGGCATGGGCTTCCCGGTGGTGCTGAAAATCGTGTCGCCGGAGATCCTGCACAAGACCGAGGCCGGCGGCGTGCTGGTCGGCGTGAAGAGCAAGGACGAGGCCGAGCGTGGCTTCGCGACCATCATGGCCAACGCGAAGAACTACGACGCGAAGGCGAATCTGCTCGGCGTCCAGGTGCAGCAGATGCTGAGCGGCGGCCAGGAAGTCATCGTCGGCGCGGTCACCGACCCTTCGTTCGGCAAGCTCGTCGCCTTCGGACTGGGCGGCGTGCTGGTCGAGGTGATGAAGGACATCACCTTCCGGCTGGCGCCGGCGACGCGCGACGACGCGCTGTCGATGCTGGACGGCATCGCCGCGGCGGAGATGCTCAAGGGCGTGCGCGGCGCCGAGCCGGTCGATCGCGACGCGCTCGCCACGCTGATCGGGAACGTGTCGCAGCTCGTCGCCGATTTTCCCGAGATCAGCGAATTGGATTTGAACCCCGTCTTCGCGACGGCGAAGGATGCCATCGCGGCCGACGTGCGCATCGTCGTCGACTGGAGCCCCGCGCCTGCACGGTTCCGGCCGAAGCACGACGACATCGTGCGCGACATGAACCGGATCATGAAGCCGGACGCCGTCGCGGTGATCGGCGCGTCGAGCGAGACCGGCAAGATCGGCAACTCGGTGATGAAAAACCTGATCAACGGCGGCTACCAGGGCAAGATCTACCCGATCAACCCGTCGGCCGACGAGATCATGGGATTGAAGGCGTACAAGAGCGTCAAGGATGTTCCGAAAGACATCGATGTCGCCGTCTTCGCGATCCCCGCCAAGTTCGTCGCGCAGGCGTTGATCGAGGTCGGCGAGAAGAAGATCCCGGGCGCGGTGCTGATCCCCTCCGGTTTCGCCGAGACCGGCAACGTCGAGGGCCAGAAGGAACTCCAGGAGATCGGGCACAAGTACGGCGTGCGCCTGATGGGCCCCAACATCTACGGCTTCTACTACACGTGGAAGAATCTCTGCGCGACGTTCTGCACCGCCTACGACGTCAAGGGTCATGCGGCGCTGTCGTCGCAGTCGGGCGGCATCGGCATGGCGATCATCGGTTTCTCGCGCTCGGCGAAGATGGGGGTGTCGGCGATCGTCGGCCTGGGCAACAAGTCGGACATCGACGAGGACGATCTGCTCACCTTCTTCGAGCAGGACGACAACACGTCGATCATCGCGCAGCACTGCGAGGACTTGAAGGATGGCCGCGCCTTCGCCGAGGTCGCCAAGCGCGTGTCGAAGAAAAAGCCGGTGGTCGTGCTGAAGGCCGGCCGCACCAGCATGGGCGCGCGCGCCGCCAGCTCGCACACCGGCGCGCTCGCCGGCAACGACAAGATCTACGACGACGTCCTCCGGCAATCGGGCGTCATCCGCGCCAAGGCGCTGCGCGACCTGCTCGAATACGCACGGGCGATTCCCGTGCTGCCCACACCCAAAGGCGAAAACGTCGTCATCATCACCGGCGCCGGCGGCTCCGGCGTCCTGCTCTCCGACGCCTGCGTCGACAATGACCTGAAGCTGATGGCGATGCCCGCGGACCTCGACGCGGCGTTTCGCAAATTCATCCCGCCCTTCGGCGCTGCCGGCAATCCGGTCGACATCACCGGCGGCGAGCCGCCGAAGACCTACCAGAACACGATCCGCCTGGGGCTCGAGGATCCGCGTATTCACTCGCTAATCCTGGGCTACTGGCATACGATTGTGACGCCGCCGATGGTGTTTGCGAAACTGGTCGCCGAAGTCGTCGCCGAGTTCAAGGCCAAGGGCATCGAGAAGCCGATCGTCGCATCGTTGGCGGGCGACGTGGAGGTCGAGGAGGCCGCCGAGTACCTGTTTGCCCACGGCATCCCGGCGTACCCGTATTCGACCGAAATGCCCGTCATGGTCCTCGGTGCGAAGTATCAGTGGGCGCGTGGTGCAGGATTGATTCGCTAGAGGGAGGACGGCCGCGACGCCGGTTCATGCTCGGTGCAACGAGCGCGGTGTGCGACCGGTTTGGACTGCAGGGCAGCGAGCGGAGTGCGCGATTCCGCGTAAGTAAACCGCAGGTCACCAGGAGGAAGTCATGGATCGTCAACTGATTTGCCGGAGTCTCGCCGCGGCCGGCGTCGCCGCCGCTTTCGCCGTCACCCCTTTTGCGGCGTCCGCCGCCTGGGAACCGACCAAGCCGGTCGAGTTCGTCGTTCCCGCCGGCACCGGCGGCGGCGCGGACCAGATGGCGCGCTTCATTCAGGGCTTAGTCGCCAAGAACAACCTGATGAAGCAGCCGATCATCGTCGTCAACAAGTCGGGTGGCGCCGGCGCCGAGGGCTTCCTCGACGTCAAGAGTTCGAAGGGCGATCCCAACAAGATCATCATCACGCTGTCCAACCTGTTCACGACGCCTCTGGCTACCGGCGTGCCGTTCAACTGGAAGGACCTGACACCGGTCGCGATGCTGGCACTCGACGAGTTCGTGCTTTGGGTCAACGCCGAGTCGCCGTACAAGACCACGACTGAATACATGACCGCCATCAAGGGCGGTAGCGCGGGTCAGTTCAAGATGGGCGGCACGGGCTCCAAGCAGGAAGACCAGATCATCACCGTTGCGCTGGAGAAGAGCGTCGGCAACAAGATGACCTACATCCCGTTCAAGGGCGGTGGTGCGGTTGCCGTGCAACTGGTCGGCAAGCACATCGACTCGTCGGTGAACAACCCGATCGAGGCGGTCGCGCACTGGCGCTCCGGCGCACTGCGTCCGCTATGCGTGTTCGACAGCGCGCCGATGCCCTACCCCACGAAGATCACGGCGACGCAGTCGTGGCAGGACATCCCCACCTGCAAATCGCAGGGTCTGGCGGTCGAGTACCAGATGCTGCGTGGCATCTTCATGCCGCCCGGCGTCACGCAGGAGCAGGTCGACTTCTACATCGACCTCTTCAAGAAAGTGCGTGCGACACCCGACTGGAAGAAATTCACCGAGGACGGCGCGTTCAACAATACGTTCATGGTCGGCAAGGATTTCGTCGAATGGGTCACGAAGGCGGAGGGAACGCACAAGACCCTGATGCAGGAAGCCGGTTTCATCGCGAAGTAAGCCGTGGCGAGCAACGGCAAACAACCGGCGGGCGCCATTGCGACCCGCTGGGTCGAGATCGGGGTGGCGGTTGCGCTGGTGGTGGTCGGCGCCATCGTCATTCTCGATAGCCACCGCGTCGGCGTCGGTTGGGCACCCGACGGCCCGAGATCCGGCTATTTCCCGAACATCATCGGCTGGATCCTGGCGGCGGTCGGTGCCTGGATCGTCGGCGAGACCGTATATCGCTGGAAGTCGCTCGAGTCCAAGGTATTCGTCGAGCGCGAGCAGTTGAAACCGGTGCTGCAGATGTTGCTGCCGACCATCGCCTACGTCGCTCTGGTCGCCCTGATCGGCATCTACGTCGCGTCGATGATCTACATCGGGGCGTTCATGCGCGTGCAGGGCCGGTTCGGCTGGCTGAAGTCGCTGGCGGTCGCCATCGCAGTCCCGGTGGCGATCTTTCTATTGTTCGAAATCTGGTTCCTCGTTCCGTTGCCGAAGGGTCCGGTCGAGAACCTGCTCGGCTATTAGCGTCCCGTAACGCCGCGGCTGCGGGCGCCTGCGTGCCCGCAGCACGACGGTCTGAACTTTAGCGCCTTGTAAGCGGGGAGTTCGCTTGGAAGAAATCGGCAACCTGATGCACGGTTTCGCTGTCGCGCTGACGTGGCATAACCTGGTTTTCATGCTCGTCGGCATCCTGCTCGGTGTGCTGATCGGTGTGTTGCCGGGATTGGGCGGCGCCAACGGCGTGGCGATCCTGCTGCCGCTGACGTTCACGATGCATCCGACGTCGGCGATCATCATGTTGTCGTGCATCTACTGGGGGGCGCTGTTTGGCGGCGCGATCACGTCGATCCTGTTCAACATACCCGGCGAACCGTGGTCGGTGGCCACGACCTTCGATGGCTACCCGATGGCGCAGCAGGGGCGCGCCGGAGAGGCGCTGACCGCGGCGTTCACTTCGTCCTTCGTCGGCGCGCTGTTCGCCGTGTTGATGATCACCTTTCTGGCGCCGCTGGTGGCCAAGTTTGCGCTGAAGTTCGGGCCTCCGGAATATTTCGCCATCCAGCTCCTGACCTTCTGCAGTTTCGTCGGCATGGGTCGCGAGCCACCGGCGAAGACGATTGCGGCGATGATGCTCGGCTTTGCTCTAGCCGCCGTCGGCCTCGACACGATGACCGGGACGCTGCGGATGACCTTCGGCCAGACGCAACTGTTGCAAGGCTTCGATTTCCTGGTCGCGGTGATCGGACTCTTCGGTCTTGGCGAAATCTTCCTGACCATGGAAGAAGGACTCGCCTTCAAGGGCAAAAGCGCCAAGATCGATCCGGCGGTCGTGCTCCGGACCTGGGCGCAGTTGCCCAGGCTGTGGGTGACTTCTCTGCGGTCCTGCCTCGTCGGCTGCTGGATGGGCGTCACGCCGGGCGGCGCGACGCCGGCGTCGTTCATGAGCTACGGTATGGCGCGCCGCTTTTCGAAGGACGGCGACAAGTTCGGCGAAGGCCAGATCGAAGGCGTCGTCGCTCCGGAAACGGCCGCGCACGCGGCCGGCACCAGCGCGCTCCTGCCGATGCTGACGCTGGGCATTCCGGGCTCGCCCACCGCCGCGGTGCTGCTTGGCGGATTGATGATCTGGGGCCTGCAGCCGGGTCCCTTGCTGTTCGTCGAGCAGAAGGAATTTGTCTGGGGATTGATCGCCAGCATGTACCTGGGCAACATCGCCGGCCTCCTGATCGTGCTGACGACCGTGCCGTGGTGGGCGGCGATCCTGCGTATCCCGTTTGCAATCATCGCGCCGGTCATCGTCGTCATCTGCGCGATCGGCGCCTACACGGTCCACAACAACATGTTCGACGTCGTGATGATGCTGGGCTTCGGCGTCATGGGTTATCTGTTCAAAAAGCTTCGCTATCCGCTGGCGCCGCTGATCCTGGCGCTGGTCCTGGGCGACATGGCCGAGACGAGCTTCAGGCAGTCGATGCTGCTGTCGGGCGGCAGCATGTCGATCTTCTTCGCCAACGCGCTGGTCGGATCGATCGTGACGCTGGCCATACTGCTGCTGTGCTGGCCCCTCATCGGCTACCTTCTTGATCGATGGCGCGCGAGCCAGGGGCGGCCGAAGCGCGCATAGGAAGTGCCGCCGTCAGGAAGAACCGAAACGTTCGCGCAACAAAGACTTCTGGAGTTTGCCCATGGAGTTGCGCGGCAGTTCCTCGATAAAGAATACCCGCTTGGGCAGCTTGAAGCCGGCGATCTCGCCGCGCAACGCGGTACTGATGTCTCGCTCGGTAAGCGCATGTCCCACCTTGCGGACAATCACCGCGGCGACCGCCTCGCCGAAGTCCGGATCGGGCAGTCCGATCACCGCCGACTCCGCAACACCGTCGATGGCGTCGATCAGCTCCTCGATCTCCGTCGGGTAGACGTTGAGTCCGCCGCTGATGATCATGTCCTTCGCGCGGCCGACCAGGCGCAGGTAGCCATGCGCCGGGCCCTCGCCGACCCACTGGCCTATGTCGCCGGTCCTGAACCAGCCGTCGGCGGCGAATTCCTCGCGCGTCTTCTCGGGCATCCGCCAGTAACCGGCGAAGACGTTGGGCCCGCGCACCTGCACGCCGCCGATGGCGCCGGCGTCGCAGGTGCCACCGTGGTCGTCGACGATGCGCACCTCGACCCCGGGCAGCGGCATCCCGACGGTGCCGCCCACGCGCGCGCCGTCGAGCGGATTCGACGTGATCATGCCGGTCTCGGTCATGCCGTAGCGCTCGAGAATCGCCTGTCCGGTGCGCGCACGAAACGCGTCGAAGGTTTCGGCCAGCAGCGGCGCCGAGCCCGACACGAACAGCCGCACCGACTGGCAGGTATCGGCGGTGAACGAGGAGTCGGCCAGCAGTCGCGTGTAGAAGGTCGGCACACCCATCATCACCGTGGCCCGCGGCAGCAGCGAAATCACTTCCGCGGCGTCGAACTTCGGCAGCCACAGCATCCGGGCACCCGACAGCAGCGCGCAATGCGTGGCGACGAAGAGTCCGTGCACGTGATAGATCGGCAGCGCGTGCAGCAGCATGTCGCCGCGCGTGAACCCCCAGGACTCGACCAGCGCGAGGCCGTTGGATGCGAGATTGCGATGCGTGAGCATCGCGCCCTTGGACCGCCCGGTGGTCCCCGATGTATAAAGAATGGCGGCGAGGTCGTCGGCTGTTCGATCCACGGTCGTGAACTGCGCGGGCAGGTCGCGCGCGCGGTCCATGAGTTCGGCAAGCGTCAACACCGTCGCGTCACGCTCGAGGACTGCGACCACGCCGAGATGTTCGGCATTGCAGACAATCACCCTCGGTTGCGCATCGCCGAAGAAATACCCGAGTTCCGCGCGTTGGTAACCGGTATTGAGCGGCAGGTAGACGAGCCCGGCGCGCAGGCAGGCAAGATAGAGCGCCAGCACGTGCCAGTGCTTGTCGACCTGCGCCGCGACGCGGTCGCCCGGTACACAGCCGGCGCCGACCAGCGCGTGAGCGATCCTGGCCGAGGTGGCCGCCAGTTCGTCGTAATGGACGACCGGACCATTCGGAACGACGAGGAACGGCTGTTCGGTGCCCCGCGGAAAGTGACGCTCGAAAAGCGAGTAGAGATTGGCGTTCATCGCGCTGGATTGTCGATCGCCGCAGCGGTCGCATGCGGGCGATTCGATTATTCCACAGGGCGTCTCGCGCCCGCCCGCACGGCGAGATAGAGCCGTCCCAACTGCTCGGCACGGTCTTCCAGAAACCGCGCAGCCTCCGAGATACTCTGCGCGAGCGGCACGGGCCCGTTCGGGAGTCCGAAACAGCCGGCAAAATGCGCGCCGAGCGCGGGCAGCGCCGCCGGGTCGATCGCGCCGGAGACGAGCGTCACCGGCACGCCGTGCGCAGCCGCGTGCTGCGCGACGACGAAGGGCGCCTTGGCCAGCAGCGTCTGCCGGTCGCTCCTACCCTCGCCTGTGATCGCCCAATCGGCCTCGGCGAGCGCAGCGTCGAGGCCGATCAGACCGGCCACGACCTCAGCGCCGGAGGCGAAGGTCCCGCCGAGCAACTGCAACGCAAAGCCCAGGCCGCCGGCGGCACCGGCTCCCGGTTGCTGCGCCAGGTAACGTCCGACGGCCGCCTCGGTCAGTTCGGCGAAACGGCGCAGCGTCGTGTCGATGTCGTCGACCGTGTCCGCTGTCACGCCTTTCTGCGGACCGAAGATGGCGGTCGCACCCTGCGGTCCCGACAGCGGATTGTTGACGTCCGACATGATGCGCAATTCGCAGTCGGCGAGGCGCGGATCGAGCGCCGAGGCGTCGACGCGGGCCAGCCTGCGCAACGCGCTGGGCGTCGGCGCGAGCGTAGCCGCCTCGCAGTCCCGCAGCGAGAGTCCCAGCGCTGCAAGTAGCCCCGCCCCGCCGTCGTTGGTGCTGCTGCCGCCCAAGCCGATCATGAACCGGCGCACACCTGCGTCGAGCAGTGTGCGCAGCAACTCGCCGACCCCATGCGTCGACCGTTCGCCGACGGGCACGGCCATCGCGACCGGATCGGTGATGCCGACGACTTGCGCCACTTCGACGACTGCGGTCACATCGTTGCCCTGCGTCAGCAGACCGTAGGATGCCGACACCGGTGCGCCGCCCGCACCGCGGACGGTGACGTCGCAACGTCGCGCGGCGGCACCGGCGGCGACCAGCACCGCGTCGAGCGTGCCCTCGCCCCCGTCGGCCATCGGGCGCATGCACAGTTCCAGTTCCGGCACCGCGCGCGCGAATCCACGCGCCAGCGCCGCGCAGACGTCGGCCGCGGTGAGCGAGCCTTTGAACGAATCCGGGGCAAGGACGATGCGCAGCATGAAGATGCGGTCGAATGTACGGTGACGGGTGGCGGCGCTGCGGCCCTACGTCAGCCGCGGTCGTCGTCGTCGCCGCAAGTCGCGCGCTGCAGCCGGTCGCGCACGGCTTGCCACTCGGGGTCGTCGGGAACCGCCTCGATCAGCATTTCGGCGGCGTTGCCGCCATC
Organism: Burkholderiales bacterium; assembly: GCA_020853025.1. Classification (GTDB taxonomy): domain Bacteria; phylum Pseudomonadota; class Gammaproteobacteria; order Burkholderiales; family Casimicrobiaceae; genus VBCG01. The sequence continues at coordinate 63,777 of JADYZP010000063.1, read as the reverse complement.
GAGCGCGCGCAGGTTCGCGTAGAGGTCGTGCGCGTAGTCGGTCGCGTCCGGCGCCGCGGTGATCCACGCCGTGTCGCGCGCTGCCGCCGGCCGTGCGACCGTGCGCGCCAGCACCGCGACCGGCCGCGCGATCGAGCGCAGTTCGCGCGACAGCGTCGTGGTGTCGACGAGTCGCGCTGGCGTGCGCGGCGCGTAATGCGAAGCCAGCGTTCCCGATGCGCGCGGCGCGGATTTATCGCCGGTACGCAGCGTCTCGCCCAGCACGCGGGTGATGTCCTGCGCCGGGATGCCTCCGGGTCGCAGCAGCATCGGCGCACCGTCGCCGAAGGCGACGATCGTGCTTTCGATGCCCACCGTGCAGGCGCCGCCGTCGAGGATCAGCGCGACGCGCGCGCCCAGGTCGTCGGCGACGTGTCGCGCGGTCGTTGGCGAGATGCGGCCGAAGCGATTGGCCGACGGCGCGGCGATTCCGGAGCCGCCCGCGGCCGCGAACGCATGCAGCAGCGCGTGCGCCACCGGATGCGAAGGCACGCGCACGCCGACGCGATCCTGGCCACCGGTGACCACGTCGCCGGCCTGCATCGAGCGTGGCAGGATCAGCGTCAGCGGGCCCGGCCAGAACGCATCCGCCAAACGCTGTGCGCCGTCCGGGATGTCGCGCGCCCATCGCGAAAGCGCGGCGGCTTCGGCCAGATGCACGATCACCGGATGGTCGGCGGGCCGGCCCTTGGCCGCGAAAATCGCGCGCACGGCGTCGGGATTGCCGGCGTCGGCACCCAATCCGTATACGGTCTCGGTCGGGAATGCGACCAATTCGCCGCGGCGCAGGCAGTCGACCGCGCGCGCGATGGCGTCCGGCGTCGGCTGCACGATCGCCGGCGTCATCGCCAATCGCCGCCATTGCCTGCCAACGTGCGCGGCAGACCGGGAAGGCGCCTGTCCATACTGCTAGAATCGACGCTTTTGCGACACGCCATGCGCGCCATGCGAGCGCAGCGGGACAATAGCGATGAGGTGGGAATGAGCAATTTTCTGTTCACGTCGGAATCGGTGTCGGAGGGCCATCCGGACAAGGTCGCGGACCAGATCTCCGACGCGGTGCTCGATGCGATTCTAGAGCAAGACCCCACCGGCCGGGTCGCCGCGGAGACGCTGGTGTCGACCGGCCTGGTCGTCATGTCGGGCGAGATCACCACGTCGGCGAACGTCGACTATGCGCGTGTCGCGCGCGATACGGTGCGCTACATCGGCTACAACGACCCCGAGCTTTGCTTCGACGCCGACGGCTGTGCGGTGATGGTCTGCTACGGCCACCAGTCTCCGGACATCGCGCAGGGGGTCGATCGCGCGTCGGACGACTACCTGAACCAGGGCGCCGGCGACCAGGGAATGATGTTTGGCTACGCCTGCGACGAGACGCCGGCGCTGATGCCCTATCCGATCTACTACGCGCACCGGCTGGTGCAGCGGCAAAGCGAGGTCCGGCGCGACGGCCGGCTCCCTTTCCTGCGTCCGGATGCCAAATCGCAGGTGACGGTCCGCTATGTCGACGGCAGACCCGTTGGTGTGGACACCGTCGTGCTGTCGACGCAGCACCACCCGTCGATGAACGACAACCAGGACAAGCTTGCCGAGGCCGTGATCGAGGTGATCATCAAGCCGGTGTTCCCGGCGGAGATGCTCAAGGACACGCGCTTTCTGGTGAATCCGACCGGCCGTTTCGAAATCGGCGGACCGCATGGCGACGCAGGACTCACCGGCCGCAAGATCATCGTCGATACCTACGGTGGCGCCGCGCCACACGGCGGCGGCGCGTTCTCCGGCAAGGATCCGTCCAAGGTCGACCGGTCGGCCGCCTACGCGGCGCGCTACGTGGCGAAGAATATCGTCGCCGCCGGCATCGCGCGTCAGTGCCAGGTCCAGGTCGCCTACGCGATCGGCGTCGCGAAGCCTATGAACGTCACCGTCTACACCGAAGGCACCGGCAGGATCCCCGACGACAAAATCGCCGAACTCGTCAACGCGCATTTCGACCTGCGGCCCAAGGGCATCATCCGCATGCTCGACCTGTTGCGTCCGATCTATCGCAAGACCGCCACCTACGGTCATTTCGGCCGCGACGAGCCCGAGTTCACCTGGGAGGCGACCGACAAGGCGCAGGAGTTGCGCGCCGCGGCCGGGGTGTAGGCGACAGGAGCGAGAGGCATGAATATCTTTCGATTTGCGGCCCCAGATTTTTTGGACAAGGTCGTCCGGGCTTCGCTGCCCGCCGTCGTGCTGCCCGCCGTCGTGCTGGCCGCCGCCGGCTGTGCCACGCTCGAACGCGACGAGGTCGCCGCGCCCCCCGACGGTGGAGCGGTCACGCTGCGCACGGGCACCGCGCTGGTGGTGAGCCTGCCGCCCGATCCCGCGACCGGTTATGGCTGGGTGCTGAAGTCGGGCAGTCCCAATCTCAGTCTGGTCGGCGCCGCGGACTACACGCCGTCGCCCAAGGCGCCCGGACTGGTCGGCGTTGCGGAGACGACGGCGTTTCGCTTCCGTGCCGGGCCGCCGGGTGCCGGAACACTCGAATTCGTCTGGACTTCGCCTCCCGGAGCGCCACCCGCACCGGAGCGAGCCGTTCGTTACGACGTGACGATCGGTCCACCGCTACCGCTGGTCACCAACCTGTTCGGAACCGTCGGCATCGATGGCGCGCCGGGCGGCTCGACTTCGACTGGCGGGAATGCCCGGAATCCCGTAAAATACTGGGCCTTCTGACATTTGTTTCCCCGGGAAGCGCGTGATTCGCGTTTCCCGACTTCAAGCCGAGGAGCTCGCATGGCCGAACGTTCCCGTACCCGACGCAACACCCTCGAGCGGCGCTGCCTGCCGAAGACCTTCAAGCGCATGTTCGTCGGCGCGCCGAAGGGCATTTTCAAGATGCTCGAAAAGATCAAGAAGAACTGACTCGGGCGATTGCGCCGCCGTGCGTAGCAAGGGGCCGCCACCGCGCGGCCCTTTGCTTATTGCGGCGCTTGGCATCATTGTTCGCATGTCGTCCGCGCACCATCCATCCTATGCGCTTCGCCTACTACGATCGCCTGTCGCCCGCACGGAAGGAAATCTATCGCCGCAGCGACGCGATCGCCACGCTCGACCTGCCGCCGGGAATTGCCGTAGCCCAACCGGTGCTGGCGATCGGCGACGGCCTGTCCCTAGGCCACCGCGCGACCGTACAGAAGGGCGCGCAAACGCTGATCGACACACTGGTCTTCGGCTTCGCCGTACCGCCGGTCGATGTCCGCGTGCTGGCGGTGCGACCGTCCGACATGGACGGCGAACTGCACGGTTTGTACGAGCCCGACGAGGAGGTTGCGACAGCGCGCATTTCGGTGTGGATGCGCACGGCGCAGAAGCGGCAGGTGGTCGCCTTCCGCTCGTTCCTGCGCACCGTCGTTCACGAATTCCTGCACCATCTCGACTACGAGCATTTTGGGCTTCCCGAAACCTTCCATACCGAAGGTTTCTACAAGCGTGAATCGAGCCTCGCCAACGCGCTGTTCGGTATCAACGGCATTGCAGCCAGCGCGCCGGCGGCAAGCGGCGGATTCGGCAAGTCGCGCCTCTGACGTCCACGGGTGGCAGTAATCGGCTAGAATACGAGCGCTTCCCCGAGGAGCGCTGCAACCTGCGCGGCCATCGGCTGCAGACGGGCCAGGCTTGGGGGTTCCCTTATCGTGAACCGCGCTCGTTGATCCGCGATCCGCTCGCGGGACGACGAGGCTTCGTTCCACGCCGCTTCGATTTCCCGCCGGCCGGTCGCTCGACAAGGAGTGACGCAATGAACGCCGAGACCGAGACCCGTACGTTCGCCGACTTCAAGGTCGCCGACCTGGCGCTCGCCGCTTGGGGACGCAAGGAAATCGCCATTGCGCAGACCGAGATGCCCGGCTTGATGGCGATCCGCGAGGAATTCGCGCCGGAGCAGCCGCTGCGCGGCGCGCGCATCGCCGGCTCGCTGCACATGACGGTCCAGACCGCGGTGCTGATCGAGACGCTGCAGGCGCTGGGCGCCGAAGTGCGCTGGGCGTCGTGCAACATCTACTCGACGCAGGACCATGCGGCGGCGGCGATCGCCGCCGGCGGGACTCCGGTGTTCGCCTACAAGGGCGAGACGCTGGCCGAATACTGGGACTACACGCATCGCATCTTCGAATGGGGTGAACGCACGCCGAACATGATCCTCGACGATGGTGGCGATGCGACGCTGCTGGTTCACTTGGGCGCACAGGCGGAAACCGACCCGGCACGCATTTCACATCCGGCCAACGAGGAGGAGGCGGCGCTGTTCGCCGCGGTTAGCGCCAGGCTCGCGCAGAATCCAACGTTCTATTCGCGGATCAAGGCCGGCATCAGGGGCGTCACCGAGGAGACGACGACGGGGGTCAAGCGCCTGTACGCGATGCACAAGGAAGGCGCGCTCGCATTTCCGGCCATCAACGTCAACGATTCGGTGACCAAGTCCAAGTTCGACAACCTCTACGGCTGCCGCGAATCGCTGGTCGACGGCATCAAGCGCGCGACCGACGTGATGATCGCCGGCAAGGTCGCACTGGTGGCCGGCTACGGCGACGTCGGCAAGGGGTCGGCGCAGGCGCTGCGCGCGCTGTCGGCGCAGGTCTGGATCGCCGAGATCGATCCGATCTGCGCGCTGCAGGCGGCGATGGAAGGCTATCGCGTGGTGACGATGGACTACGCGGCGGACAAGGCCGACATTTTCGTGACCGCGACCGGCAACATCGACATCATCACCTTCGAGCACATGAGGCGGATGAAGGACCAGGCGATCGTCTGCAACATCGGTCACTTCGACAACGAGATCGAGGTCGCGGCGCTGAAGGCGCTGAAGTGGGAGAACATCAAGCCGCAGGTCGACCACGTGATCTTCCCCGACGGCAAGCGCATCATCCTGCTCGCCGAAGGGCGGCTCGTGAACCTGGGCTGCGGCACCGGGCACCCGTCGTACGTGATGAGCTCGTCGTTCGCCAACCAGGTGATGGCGCAGATCGAGCTGTGGAGCGACGCGCAGACCGGCGGCAAGCGCTATCCGGTGGGCGTCTACGTGCTGCCCAAGCATCTCGACGAGAAGGTCGCGCGGCTGCAGTTGTCGAAGCTTGGCGCCATGCTGACCGAGCTCTCCGACAAGCAGGCGCGCTACATCGGCGTGCGCCGCGAAGGACCGTACAAGCCGGATAGCTATCGGTATTGAACTGCGCAGGCGCTACCATGCGCAACCCCGACAACCAGTACAGCGTCGAGTTCTTTCCGCCGAGGACCGACGACGGTGCGGCCAAGCTGCGTGCCGCACGCCTGCAGCTCGCCGCGCTGAAGCCTGCGTTTTGCTCGGTGACCTTCGGCGCCGGCGGTTCAACCCGCGAAGGCACGCTCGCCACTGTCCTCGAGATCATGGCGGAGGGCATGCCGGCGGCACCACACCTGTCGTGCATCGGTAGCTCGCGCGAATCGCTGCGCCGCGTGCTCGACAGTTATCGCGAGCACGGCGTTCGGCATCTGGTTGCGCTGCGCGGCGATTTGCCGCCGGGGATGGCGGACGCCGCCGGGGAGTTTCGCTACGCGAGCGACCTGGTCGCGTTCATTCGCGCCGAGACCGGCGACTGGTTCCACATCGATGTCGCCTGCTACCCCGAGTACCACCCGCAGGCGCGCACGCCGCAGCAAGACCTCGACCACTTCGCTCGAAAGGTCCGCGCCGGCGCTGATTCGGCGATCACCCAGTATTTCTTCAACCGCGATGCCTATTGGAGCTTCGTCGAGGCGTGTGCCGCGCAGGGCCTCGCGATTCCCATCGTCCCCGGCATCATGCCGATCCTGGGAGCGAACCGGCTCGCCCGGTTCTCGGACGCCTGCGGCGCCGAGATCCCGCGCTGGATCCGCAGCAAGCTCGAGAGTTTCGGCGACGACGCCGCTTCGGTGCGCGCGTTCGGGCTCGACGTGGTCACGGACTTGTGCGCGCGACTGCTCGACGAAGGCGCGCCCGGCCTGCATTTTTACACGTTGAATACCGCCGGGCTGACGGCGACGATCTGGCAGCGGCTCGCCCTGTGACGCGTCAGGCGTGCGCGCGCGAGGACGACGCGAGCTCGATGGTCGTGTTCTGCGCGCGGATGTCGATACCGTCGATGCCGTCGCCGCGCTCGCGGTAGGTGGCGTACTTGGTCATGCGGACAACGTTACCGGCATCCTCGGCCCACCACGTCATGTAGTTGCACTGCGTGGGCCAGCGGAACGGATTGTTGTCGTCCACGCTCATCAGCGTGCGCATGGTGATCGCGTTGAACGTGCCCGCGGGCGCGTTCACGGTTTCGTAGCCGCCCACGCGCACGAAGCGGCCGATATTGCTCATGAGCTGGTTGCTCGGGTTGAGGTTGCGCAGGTTCTGCGACCACTGCGTGCTCGGCGTAATCGGAAATCGGAAGCGCTCCATCGGCGGATCGAAATTCCGTGTCTCGTCGGGATCGTAGACAGCGCCGATCTTCACCACGCCTGGTGAGGACAGGAGCTCGATCCTCTCGAAGTTCACGCCGCCCCTGCCAATCACGCGCACGGTGATTCCCGTCGCGTCCATCGCTATGACCTCGTGCGTTTCGATCCAGGCCACCGGAACGCGAAAGCCGTCCGCGCAGTTGTAGACCCAGCGGTCGCCGACGCGAAACATGGGCTCGGCCGCCGGCGGCCCCGCGGTACCGCCGACCGACACGCATCCGAGCAGCGCCACGGGGGCGGCGAGAATGAAGCTACGACGATCCATTGCCTGCCTCCGTCAAGGTCACCGATGCCCTGCGCGCCAGCAGTCAGGGCGAGACGAACTCGAGTTCGGCGTCGTCGAGCCAGAGCGTGCCGCGACCGAGCAGCATCGCGCCGATCTCGAGCCGCTCGGCACCCTCGGCCACCGGCAACGTGATGGTGTAGCGCGTCCACCCGGTGCTGCCCTTGACCGGCGAATCCTGCATGAAGTTCTGCGCGGTGGTCGCGCCGCCGCGCTGTACCAGCAGCGTCAGCACGGCGCCGTTGTCATCGGCGCCGCGCGTCTTCAGCCAGCCGGTCAGTCGCGCGACCTTGCCGGCGTAGGGGCGGGCGTCGATGATCTGCGCGATCGCGCCATAGGGCTCGGGTCCGACGTTGTCGATGCGCAGGCTGCGCTCGCCGCCATGCGGCGCGTGGTTGTCGACGACGAAGTGATACGAACGGCTGCCCGCATGCTGGAACGAGAACCAGCCTTCGGGAGTGCCGCGCGGCCCGGTTTTCGTCGACTCGAAACCCGGATTTACCAGCGTGACGACTTTCCCGGCGGGTACGGTTGGCGGGCCCGGCGCCGTAGCGGCAGGTAGCGGAGCGACAGCCGCCGGTGCGGACATCGGTGCGGAAGATGGCGCAGTCGCCGACGTCGCGCAGGCGCCGAGGATGATCGGCAGCAGTGCCGCGGCGATCCGCCCGCGGATCGGGCCGAAGGTCACGCACACCGTTTCGGTGCAGCGTCGGTGGAGGGCACGTGGAGACCGGCTGGAGCGCGGGCGAACGCCGGCTACTGGGGTACCGCGCGTCACAGGTCCGTCACCGCGCCCTTGCTCGCCGTCGACACCTGCCGCATGTACTTGGCGAGCAGTCCGCGGGTGTAGCGCGGTGGCGGTGCACGCCATGCCGCGCGGCGCCGCGCGATCTCCGCCTCGTCGACATTGAGTTCAAGCAGCAGCCGGTGCGCATCGATGGTGATCGAGTCGCCTTCCTCGACCAGTGCGATCGTGCCGCCGGCGTAGGCCTCGGGTGCGACATGGCCGACGACCATGCCCCAGGTGCCGCCGGAGAAGCGGCCGTCGGTGATGAGGCCGACCGACTCGCCCAGGCCCTGTCCGATCAGCGCCGACGTCGGCGCCAGCATTTCCTGCATGCCCGGACCACCCTTCGGACCCTCGTAGCGGATGACCAGCACATCGCCGGCCTTGATCTTTCTGGCCATGATCGCTTCCATGACCTCGGGCTCCGAATCGAACACGCGCGCGGGGCCGGTAATCGACGGATTCCTCAGTCCCGTGATCTTCGCCACACAACCCTCCGGCGCGAGATTGCCTTTCAGAATCGCCAGGTGGCCCTGCGCGTACATCGGTGCGTCGATGCGCCGGATCACGTCCTGGTCGGTACGCGGCGCACCCGGAACGTCGACCAGTTCCTCCGCCATCGTGCGACCGGTGATCGTCATGCATTCGCCGTGCAGCAGCCCGGCGTTGAGCAGCATCTTGAGCACCTGCGGCACACCGCCCGCCCGATGGAAGTCGACGGCCACGTACTTGCCCGACGGCTTCAGATCGCACAGCACCGGCACTTTCTGCCGGATGCGCTCGAAATCGTCGATCGTCCACGGCACCTCGGCCGCCGAAGCGATGGCGAGGTAGTGCAGCACCGCGTTGGTCGAGCCGCCGGTCGCCATCACCAGCGATATCGCGTTCTCGATCGACGCCCGCGTGATGATGTCGCGCGGCTTCAAATCTCGCTTGATCGCTTCGACCAGCACGCGGGCTGACTCAGCCGCGGAATCGGCCTTCTCCAGATCCGGTGAGGCCATCTGCGACGAACCCAGCAAGCTCATGCCGAGCGCCTCGAACGACGAGGACATGGTGTTCGCCGTGTACATGCCGCCGCACGCGCCCACGGTTGGACACGCATTGTGCTCGATACCGTCGTAGTCTTCCTTCGACATCGTGCCCGCGATGAACGCGCCGACTGCCTCGAACGGCGACACGATCGTCAGCGCCTGGCCCTTCCAGTGGCCCGGTTTGATCGTGCCTGCGTAGACGTAGATTCCCGGCACGTTCATCCGTGCCATCGCCATCATCCCGGCTGGCATGTTCTTGTCGCAGCCGCCGACGACCAGCACGCCGTCCATGCACTGCCCGTTGACCGATGTTTCGATCGCGTCGGCAATCACCTCGCGCGACACCAGCGAGTACTTCATGCCTTCCGTGCCCATGCCGATGCCGTCGGTGACGGTCGGCACACCAAAAACCTGCGGCATCGCGCCTGCCGCATGCAGCGCATCCATCGCGCGGTCGACCAGCGGCTGGATGCCGGCGTTGCAGGGATTCATCGTGCTGTGGCCGTTGGCGACGCCGACGATCGGTTTTTCGAAATCGCCGTCGCGGAAGCCGACCGCGCGCAGCATCGCCCGGTTGGGCGAGCGTGCGACGCCTTGTGTGATGAGCCGCGAACGGCGATTGAGTGGCATGGAAAGATCCTCGCGGAAAGCGCATTGCGCCGAATTCATATAATCGGCCGATTTTAGCGCATCCGGTGTACGCTTCGGCGACACGCCGCGCATTCCGAAAGAGCCCGCGTCCGCATGTTCGTGCATCCGCAGTTCGATCCCATCGCGTTCCACATCGGTCCGCTTGCCGTGCGTTGGTACGGACTGATGTACCTGCTTGCGTTCGCGCTGTTCGTCGTTCTCGGCAAGGTTCGCGCCCGCCGCAACCTGCAGACCGGATGGCATCCGCGCGACGTCGACGACATGCTTTTCTACGGTGTGTTCGGCGTCATTGTCGGCGGACGAGTGGGCTACGTGCTGTTCTACAAGCCGCTGTACTACGCTGCGCAGCCGCTCGAAATCCTGCAGGTGTGGACGGGCGGCATGAGCTTTCACGGCGGCTTCCTTGGCGTGCTGGTGGCGTTGTGGCTGTTTGCACGCAGCCGCGGCAAGCGCTGGCTCGACGTCACCGATTTCGTGGCACCTCTGGTGCCGCTGGGCCTGGCCGCCGGCCGGCTGGGCAATTTCATCAACGGAGAGCTCGTCGGCCGCGTCACCGACGTGCCGTGGGCGATGGTTTTTCCGCAGGTCGACATGCTGTCGCGGCATCCATCGCAGCTCTATCAGTTCGCGCTCGAGGGCGTGCTGCTGTTCGTGCTGCTGTGGTGGTACGCGCGCCGCGCGCGGCCCACCGGCGCGGTGTCGGGCGCCTTCCTGATCGGCTACGGCGTATTGCGCTTCGCCGCCGAATTCGCGCGCGAGCCGGACGATTTCCTCGGCCTCCTGGCGGGTGGACTGACGATGGGGCAGTGGCTGTCGCTGCCGATGGCCGCCGCCGGTGTCGTCATGGTCGTCTGGGCATATCGGCGCGCCGGCAAGCAGCATCCGACCGTCATCGACCGGCTGCGGTAGATCCCTCCTGAATCAGTTACCCCACCGTGCGGCGCACGACCCGCGGCGCATGCAATGCTCGTGTGGGCAGATTTCAGCCTTGCGCGACGCCGCGTCCGGCCGCAGCCGGACCCACAAGCCGTGGAGGGGTCGGCGTGGATTCGTTTGCTTTCAGTCGAGGCGGTGGGCCTCGCCGTCGATGGTGTCGAAATCGCGTGTCGCACGCGGCCAGCGGCCGACGGCGGCCGGTTGATGCCCGAAGGCGCTACCAACGTTGAGCGGCAGCGCAAGCAGCGTGAGCGCAATCAAGTCCGATACCAGCCCCGGCAGCATCAGCAGAAACGCCGCAAGCACCTTGCGCCCGCTGTCGAGCACTCCGCGCAACAGCGATTGCTCGCCGTGCAGCGCTGCGACAGTGCGCGTCCGGAATGCGTAGCGCTCGTTGCGCAATAGCACGAACCCCGCGACCAGCGAGCCGGCCAACAGGAGCCACAGCGGAATTCCGGTCCAGCGCGCGACGCGCGTCGTGACGTAGAGGTCGGCGACCGGAAATGCCAGTAATATTACGAGAAGCAACAAACGCATGGAGCCTCCTTGTCCGACGCGGTGATCCTGGTGCTGACATCGATGCCCGACCGCGACGCAGCGATGGAGCTCGCCCGCAAGCTGCTGGCCGGACGCCTCGCCGCTTGCGTCACTATCGGCGCGCCCGTCGACTCAATGTATCATTGGCGCGGACAAATCGAAACCGCGCGCGAAGTGGTCGTCGTCGTCAAGACACGCGAGAAATGCTACCCGCGCGTCGAAGTGGCCATCGCTGCAGCCCACCCCTACGAAATTCCGGAAATCGTCGCAGTTCCCGTCATGCATGGCTTCGCCCCCTACCTCGAATGGATCACCGGTGAAACGCTCTCGCCCTAGCCGCTGGCCACGGACGTTGGCGGCGTGGGTCGGCGCGCTGGCCATCGCCGCGACGGCGGCGGCGGCGGAGCCCGAATTGCTGCCGCCGGAGCAGGCGTTCCCTTTCTCGGCGCGTGCGCTGGACGACCGCGTGCTGGAGGCCCGCTTCACCGTCGCCGACGGGTACTACCTGTATCGTGACAAGTTCAAATTCGCGCTCGACCCGCAACCGCGGGACTACGCGCCGCCGCCGCTGCCGCCGGGCAAGGTCAAGGACGACGAATTCTTCGGCAAGGTCGAGACCTACCGGGGCGAGGTGGTGGTCAAGATCCCGCTACCCGTTTCGATGGCCGGGCAGTCGATCGTCATGACGGCCGATTCGCAGGGCTGCGCGGACCTTGGCGTGTGCTACCCGGTCAATCGGCAACAGGTCACGCTGGTCGTGCCCGCGGCCGGCAAAGGGCCGGGGCCGGTGGTCGAGGCCCACCCGAAAAAGAAGCGCTGGTTCCAATGAATGTATCCGGTCGCTGTGTCGAAAGCAGTTCTATGATGCAAGTGCTTGCTACCACCAAGCGCGCCTGTCCATGACCAATTCTGTGACTCGCTGGGTCGCTATCGGTGGTGTCGCCGTGCTGGCTCTGGGCGCCGGCCTCTATTTCGGACTCGGCGTCCGGACGCCCGAGTCGAACCCGGCGGCCGCCGCCGCGTTGGGTGGCCTCGCCTTGCCGGATGCCGAGGGCAGGCAGCAGCGACTCGATCAGTGGCGGGGTAAGGTCATCGTCGTCAACTTCTGGGCGACCTGGTGCGCGCCGTGCCGCGAAGAGATGCCCGAATTCATGAAGGCGCAAACCGAGTTCGGCCCTAAAGGGCTGCAATTTGTCGGTATCGCCGTCGATCAAGCTGACAAAGTACGTCAATTTGCGGCGGAAATCGGGCTCAACTATCCGACGCTGATCGGTGGGTTCGGGGCGATGGAGTTGTCGAAGTCGCTCGGCAATACGCTAATGGCGCTGCCGTTCACGGTGATTCTCGACCGCAAGGGCGCCATCGCTCACACGCAACTTGGCGTGCTCAAGCCGGATAAACTTCATGGTATCGTGCGGCAACTCCTTTGATCCAGTTTCAAATTCGCCTAAGTCAACATTTGACACGAAATGCTCGCATGAACCTCCTCCGAGCTGCCAGCACCGAAACGACAACGGCTGCACGACCGATGCAACGGGTGCGCGAGTAATCAAAGGTCGATGCTATTTAATCTGAATTTACGTCATCACTGGACAATTTTATGTAATTGACGGCAAAATCGCGCAATCGCGTGTACATTTCGAAGAGAGACACGCCGCCTGGGTACGCCGGACGCGTGCGCAACTTTTTCCCTGGGGGTAGACGTCGATGGATCTGCGCAAGCTCAAGACGCTCGTTGAGCTCGTCGAGACCTCGGGTATCGCGGAACTCGAGATCCAGGAAGGCGAGGAGCGGGTGCGCATCACGCGCTCGGGCGGCTCCGGCCAGGGCCAGACGCCCATTGGTGCGAACGAGCAGGCGGGCGCTGCGCCGACCGCCATCAACGCCGGCGCGGCTGCCAACGCACCGTCGCCGGCCACCGATGGACATGTCGTCAAGAGTCCGATGGTCGGAACCTTCTACCGTTGCGCGACCCCGGGTGCCAAGCCCTTCGTCGAGGTCGGCGACAGCGTGGAGGAAGGTGCCACGCTGTGCATCATCGAGGCGATGAAGCTGATGAACGAAATCGAGGCCGACAAGGCAGGTGTTGTCTCCGCGATCCTTACGGAGAACGGGCAACCCGTAGAATTCGGCCAGCCGCTGTTCGTCATCGGCTGATCGACGCTCTACGTGGTCCTCGCCAAAGCCGCCGTCAAAGGCGCCGACAAGCTCTTCGACAAGATACTGATCGCCAACCGCGGCGAGATCGCGCTGCGCATCCAGCGCGCATGCCGCGAGCTGGGCATCAAGACCGTCGTCGTCCACTCCGAGGCCGATCACGACGCCAAGTACGTGCGCTTGGCCGATGAGTCGGTGTGCATCGGACCGCCCGCCTCGGCGCAAAGCTACCTGCACGTGCCGGCGATCATCGCCGCCGCGGAAGTCACCGACGCGCAGGCGATCCATCCGGGCTACGGCTTCCTGTCCGAGAACGCCGACTTCGCCGACAAGGTGGAGAAATCCGGCTTCGTGTTCATAGGTCCGCGCGCGGAGACCATCCGCCTGATGGGGGACAAGGTCAGCGCGAAGGCCGCGATGACCAAGGCAGGAGTGCCGTGCGTGCCCGGTTCCGACGGCGCGCTGCCCGAAGACGCGAAGGAGATCGTGCGTATGGCGCGCGCCGTCGGCTATCCGATCATTGTCAAGGCGGCCGGCGGCGGCGGTGGGCGCGGCATGCGCGTCGTGCATACCGAAGCCGCGCTGCTGCCCGCGGTGACGCTGACGCGCGGCGAGGCCAAGGCCGCCTTCGGCAACGCGACGGTCTATCTCGAGAAGTACCTCACGCATCCGCGCCACATCGAAATCCAGGTCCTGGCCGACGAGCACAAGAACGTGGTCCACCTCTACGAGCGCGATTGCTCGATGCAGCGCCGGCACCAGAAGATCATCGAGGAGGCTCCGGCCACCGGCGTCAACCAGCGTGCGTTGACACGCATCAGTGAACGCTGCGTCGACGCCTGCAAGCGCATCGGCTATCGGGGCGCGGGTACCTTCGAATTCCTCTACGAGAACGACGAGTTCTTTTTCATCGAAATGAACACGCGGGTGCAGGTCGAGCATGCGGTGACCGAGGCGATCACCGGCATCGACATCGTCCAGCAGCAGATCCTGATCGCCGCTGGCCGCAAGCTCGCCTTCCGCCAGCGCGACGTCGTGCGGCGTGGCCATGCGATCGAATGCCGGATCAACGCCGAGGACCCCACGTCGTTTCTGCCGTCCCCGGGGCGCATCACGTCCTGGCACCCCCCGGGTGGGCCCGGCATCCGGGTCGACTCGCACGCCTACCAGAACTATTTCGTGCCACCGCACTACGACTCGATGATCGGCAAGGTGATCGCCTGCGGCGACTCGCGCGAGCAGGCGATCGCCCGCATGCGCATCGCGCTATCCGAAATGGTCGTCGAGGGAATTCGCACCAACATCCCACTGCACCAGGAATTGCTGCTCGACGAAAAGTTCCTTCGCGGCGGGACGTCGATCCACTACCTCGAGGAGCGGATGGCGAAGCGCAAGGGTTCCGGGTGACGGCGGCATCGCGAGCCTCGTTCGTTCCCGGTCAGCGCCTGTCCCAACGCGGCAGCGTTGCGTGAGCGCACCGGCGCCGCACTATCTGGCACTGAGCTTCGACGCGCCGGCCGACGCCGCGGATGCCTGGTCCGACGCGCTGCTCGACGCCGGGGCGGCCTCGGTGGACGTGTCCGATACGCTGGCCGGCACCGCTTTCGAAGCGCCGATATACGGCGAGCCTGGCGTCGACGTCGCGCCCGGCTGGCCCACGTCGCGAGTCGAGGCGCTGTTTGCGGCGGATGCGGATTGGGCCGCGGCGTTGTTTGCCGTCGCGCGCAGGCTCGAACTGCCGCTACCGCCGCACCAGACCCGCGCTGTGGCGGAAGAGGACTGGGTGCGGCGCACGCAGGCGCAATTCGGCCCGATCGCGGTTGCGCGTGACTTCTGGATCGTGCCGTCCTGGTCGCAGGTCCCCGATCCGGCCGCGATCACGCTGCGTCTCGATCCCGGCCTTGCTTTTGGCACCGGCTCGCATCCGACCACCCGGCTCTGCCTTCTCTGGCTGCACGGCGTGATCGCCGGCGGCGAATCGGTGCTCGACTACGGTTGCGGCTCGGGCATCCTTGCCATCGCCGCGGCACGACTCGGTGCCGCCCGTGTCGCGGGGATCGACGTCGACCCGCAGGCGCTGCGCGCCAGCGACGACAACGCGAGGATCAACCGGGTGACGGCCACCTTCGTTGGACCGGATGCGCTGCCGTCGGGACGCTACGACGTCGTGGTTGCCAACATCCTGACCAATCCGCTGCGCATGCTCGCCCCGGCGATTGCGGCGCGCGTCGCAGTGGGAGGCCGGATCGCGCTATCGGGGATTCTCGAGGAACAGGCACCGGCGGTCGCCGATGCCTATGCGCGCTGGTTTAAACTCGTGCCGTGGCGGACCAGCGAGGGCTGGGTGCTTCTCACCGGCGACGCCACGGCGGCGCAAAGCCGGGACTGACCCTCTCGACCGACGATGGCTGACGAACTTTTCACTCGCTGCCCCGGCTGCAAGACGATCTTTCGCGTCAACGAGTCCCAGCTCGCGCTGCGTGCGGGCCAGGTGCGCTGCGGCCATTGCCGGACTGTCTTCAACGGGCGCGAGGAATTGATTTCACTCGACCCGCCGGCGCATGGAGAGCCGGAAGAAGAAGTCGACGAGCTTGCGTTGGGCCCACCGACGGTCACATTGCGCAGCGCCCACGCGCTCGATCCACCGCCCGAAGAACCGCCGCCGTCGGTCGTCCACTCCGACTACGAGAACCGCTTCGCGTGGGAGAAGAAAAAGGCGCCATCACGGGTCTGGAATATCGTCGGCTGGATCGCGGTTCCCGCGCTGGTCGTGTTGCTCGTGCTGCAGGGGCTGTTCCATTTTCGTGACGTGCTGGCGGCGCACCTGCCCGCCAGCAAGCCTGCACTGGTCCGGCTGTGCGCGGTGGCCGGCTGCGCGATCCGGCCACTGCGCGACGTGACGGCGCTGTCGATCGACGCGTCGGACCTGCAGGCGGACCCCGCGCACAAGGGCTTGCTGACCCTCACCGCGACCATCCGCAATCGCGCCCGGCACGCGGTCGACTACCCCTACCTGGAATTGACGCTGACCGATGCCGCCGACCAGGTGGTGGTGCGGCGTGCTCTGGCGCCCGCCGACTACGCGAGCGGCACCGCCAACACCGCTGCAGGCATCCCCGGCAATGGCGAAGTTCCGGTCAAGCTGTTCATCGACGCCAGCGCGACTTCGCAGGCTGGGTACCGGCTGTATCTGTTCTTCCCGTAGCGGTGAAGCGACAGGCTTTCTGTCGCTTTCGCGGGGACGACGGTGCAGAAGAAATCATGAACATCAGGCGTCGACGAGCATCGCACTGAACTGGTGCGCCACGCTTGAATTGGCGCGCCGAACCGGTGCAAAATGTGCGCTGCCCCCGGCCGAAGGGCCAAACATCACCTTAATATCATGATTTAATGGAAGTAATGGAATGGCACGGTTCTCGCTAATATTCGATAGCTGGATTTCCGCGAGGCCGACCAGAATAATCTTTGCCGTCGGTACGATGGCGACGCGCCTTCCCGTTTTGTCCCAGGAACGCTTCCTCAGGAGAATTGCATGGCAACACCCGCCGACGTGCTGAAGATGATCAAGGACAGCGAGGTCAAGTTCGTCGACCTCCGCTTCACGGACACCCGCGGCAAGGAGCACCACGTCACCGTACCGGCGAGGCAATTCACTACGGACAAGTTCGAGGCCGGCCACGCTTTCGACGGTTCCTCGATCGCCGGCTGGAAGGGCATCCAGGCCTCCGACATGCTGTTGATGCCGGACCCGGGTACCGCCAACATCGACCCGTTCATGGACGAGACGACGCTGCTCATCACCTGTGACGTGGTCGAACCTTCCGATGGCAAGGGCTACGAACGCGACCCGCGCTCGCTCGCCAAGCGCGCCGAGGCCTACCTCAAGTCCTCCGGGGTAGGCGACACCGCGTACTTCGGTCCCGAGCCCGAGTTCTTCATTTTCGACTCGGTCGAGTGGTCAGTCGACATGTCGGGCAGCTACTGCAAGGTGTTCTCGAGCGAGGCAGCGTGGTCGTCGGCGGAGAAATTCGAAGGCGGCAACATGGGCCATCGGCCCACGGTCAAGGGTGGCTACTTCCCGGTGCCGCCGGTCGATCAGCTGCAGGACATCCGTTCGGCGATGTGCCTCGCGATGGAAGAGATGGGCGTCGAGGTCGAAGTCCATCACCACGAGGTCGCGAATGCAGGCCAGTGCGAGATCGGCACCCGCTTCGAGACGCTGGTCAAGCGCGCCGACTGGTTGCAGATCCTCAAGTACTGCGTGCACAACACCGCGCACGCCTACGGCAAGACCGCGACCTTCATGCCCAAACCCATCGTCGGCGACAACGGGTCCGGCATGCACTGCCACCAGTCGATCTGGAAGGACGGCAAGAACCTGTTCGCCGGCGACGGCTATGCGGGGCTTTCCGAGCTGGCGTTGTACTACATCGGCGGCGTGATCAAGCACGCGAAAGCGCTGAACGCGATTACCAACCCCGGCACCAATTCCTACAAGCGGCTGGTACCCGGCTTCGAGGCGCCGATCAACCTCGCGTACTCGGCGCGTAACCGCTCGGCGGCGATCCGCATTCCCTACGTGTCGAATCCGAAGGGCCGCCGCATCGAGGTTCGCTTCCCGGATCCCACCGCCAATCCCTATCTCGCGTTTGCGGCGATGCTGATGGCGGGGCTCGACGGCATCCAGAACAAGATCCATCCGGGCGACCCGATGGACAAGAATCTCTACGATCTCGAGCCGGAGGAGGCAGCGAAGGTGCCGCATCCCTGCGCGTCGCTCGATGAGGCACTCGACCATCTCGACCGCGATCGCGCATTCCTCACTCGCGGCGGCGTGTTCACGAACGACATGGTCGATAGCTACATCGCGCTGAAGATGGAGGAAGTGACGCGTTTTCGGATGACGACGCATCCGATCGAATTCGACATGTACTACAGCCTCTAAGCGGAAACGGCGATGGTGGCGCCCGTCACGGCGCGTGCGTTGTCGGCCACTCGGGGGTGGGCGTGGCGTCCGTCCCCGTTTGTCTCGCGTGAGTCGATCCTGCATGCATCGATTTTGCGTGCGTCCATTCGGGTGCGCTACACTCGGCAGCGATGCCGCTTCGCGCTTTCATCATCGGGAAGGCCCATTTCCGGGCATGGTCTTGGGTACTTCTGCCGGCGATCGCGCTCGCTTGCCACACCGCCGGCGCGCAGAGCGTCGGCGCGAAGGCCAAGGAATCCGGATGCGTCGATGTGCCGCGCAGCATCGACGGCTCGATGTACCGATGCACGACCGCGTCGGGCGCAACCGCGTATTTCAACGTTCCAGGTGCCGACAATGCTGCATCGTCGCGCAGGCCCGGCGGCTCGGCAAAGAACACGCCGACGCCTGCCGGTTTTCCGAAAGTCGACGCCGAAACGCAGCGCAACCGCGACGACCTGCGTCGGCGCGTGCTCTCCGATGAACTCGCCGCTGAGGAAAAGCTGCTCGCCGACGCGCGCAACGCCTACGCCAACGGTGCGCCGGTTCCGCTTCCCGAGGAACAGGCGAACGCTGCCAAATACCAGGAGCGCATCACGCGCCTGCGGCAATCGGTGCAACTGCACGAGCGCAACATCGAGGCACTCAAGAAGGAGCTCGGGGCCACGCGCTGAACGTGTGGCGAAGTCGTGAAACTTCGCGCCTTCGGCACTCCGGCGCCGGCGACCGCCGGGCGCTATCCCGGACTGGAGCTGCTCGCAGCCGCGGTGCTGCTGCTGCGTTTTGATGAAAGCGTCGACTACGTGAATCCCGCCGCCGAAAACCTGTTCGAGCAGTCCCGGACGAGGTTCATCGGTCACACACCAGGTGAGCTTTTCGGCGATTGTCCCGGACTGCGCAACGCCATCGACAAGGCATTGCTGGCCGGCGCTGCGTACACCGAGCAGGAATTGGAACTCGGCATCGGCGGCAGGAACCGCCTGCATCTCACCTGCACGGTGTCGCCGCTGGATGCACACGACGCCGCGTTGCTGCTCGAATTCCGCCACATCGACCAGCAGCTCAAAGCCGCTCGCGAGGAACGGCTGGCCGAGCAGCAGCAGGCGAACCGCGAACTGATCCGCAGCCTCGCGCACGAAATCAAGAATCCGCTGGGCGGCATCCGCGGCGCCGCGCAGCTGCTCGAGGGCGAACTCGGCCGTCCGGAGCTCTCCGAATACACGCAGGTGATCATCGGCGAGGCGGACCGCCTGCAAGCGCTGGTCAACCGGCTGCTGACACCGAGCCGCCTGCCGACCTACCGCCGCACGAACATCCACGAAATCCTGGTGCGCGTGAGAAGCGTCGTGCAGGCCGAGTTTCCGTCGGTCCGCATCGCTTCCGACTTCGACATCAGCATTCCGGAATTCGAGGCAGACCCGGAACAGCTCACCCAGGTCGTGCTCAACGTCGTGCGCAACGCTGCGCAGGCGGTTGCCGTCACAACCGACGATCCGCAGATCGGGATGCGCACACGGATCGCGCGCGGCGTCACGTTGGCGAAGAAGCGCCACCGGTTGGCGCTGTCGCTGTCGATCACCGACAATGGGCCCGGTGTACCTGCCGAGCTGCGTGACAGGATTTTCTTTCCTCTGGTTTCCGGCCGCGAAGGTGGTAGCGGGCTCGGCCTCACCATTGCGCAAACCTTCGTTGCGCAACACGACGGCGCGATCCAATGGACGAGCAGTGACGGGCAAACGGAGTTCACGATCGTGCTCCCGCTGGAAGTGACGCGCGGGGCGCACTGAACGCGGGAAGGGAATGAGTGCAGCGATGTATGCCTACGATTGCGATTCGCCACGCGGCGATGCTGACCAAGCCGTCTGGATCGTCGACGACGACCGGTCGATACGCTGGGTCCTCGAAAAGGCGCTTGCTCGCGAGGGCATCGCGTACAAGACCTTCGCGACGGCGTACGAGGTGCTGCAGGCGCTCGCGGTAAGCGAGCCGCAGGTCGTCGTCTCGGATATCCGAATGCCCGGCGAATCGGGCCTGGTGCTGCTTGCGAAAGTGAAGGAGAGGCATCCGCAGGTACCGGTGATCATCATGACCGCGTATTCCGATCTCGACAGCGCGGTGGCTTCGTTCCAGGGCGGCGCCTTCGAGTACCTGCCCAAGCCCTTCGACGTCGATCACGCGCTGGCGCTGATCAGGCGCGCGACCTCGGAGACGAAGGCCGTTTCAACCGTGGCCCCGGCTGTCGCGCAGACGCCGGAAATGCTGGGTCAGGCGCCGGCGATGCAGGAGGTGTTCCGTGCGATCGGGCGCCTGTCGCAATCGAACACCACGGTGATGATCACCGGCGAGTCGGGCACCGGCAAGGAGCTGGTCGCGCGGGCGTTGCACCGGCACAGTCCGCGGGCGGCGATGCCCTTCGTCGCCATCAACACTGCGGCGATTCCGAAGGATCTTCTCGAGTCCGAGCTCTTCGGCCACGAACGAGGGTCGTTCACCGGGGCGCAGGCGCAGCGGCGCGGACGCTTCGAGCAGGCGGAGGGCGGCACGCTGTTCTTGGACGAGATCGGCGACATGCCCGCCGAGTTGCAGGTGCGGCTGCTGCGCGTGCTGGCCGACGGCGAGTACTACCGCGTCGGCGGCCATGCGCCATTGCGCGCGAACGTGCGGATCATCGCGGCGACGCACCAGAACCTCGAGGAACGGGTGCATCAGGGGCTGTTCCGGGAGGACCTGATGCACCGGCTGAACGTCGTGCGCCTGCGGCTGCCGCCGTTGCGCGAGCGGGTCGAGGACATCGCGCCGCTGGCGCGGCACTTCCTGCGCAAAAGTGCTCGCGACCTCGCCGTCGAGCCGAAAAACCTGTCGGAGACGGCATTGAACGTGCTCGCGGCGTTCGCGTTTCCCGGCAACGTGCGGCAGCTCGAGAATATCTGCCACTGGCTGACCGTGATGGCACCCGGGCAGCGTATCGACGCCGCCGACCTGCCGCCGGAGGTGCGCGCGGTACCGGGTCCGGCCGCAGCGATCGAAGCCGCCGACTGGAAGCTGTCGCTGGACCGCGAACTGGCGCAGGCGCTGGCCCGCGGCGAGCGCAACATCGGCAGCCGCCTCGAGCAGGAATTCGAACGCACGCTGATCAGGCGCGCGCTCGCGCATACCGGAGGTCACCGGATGGAGGCCGCCGCATGGCTGGGCTGGGGGCGCAACACGCTGACCCGCAAGATCCACGAACTGGGCCTCGAGCCGGAGCTGCGCAAGGGCCCGAAGTCGTAGTCTGCCGCAGGCGTCTTCGGGGGGTCTTAACTTATTGCATCGGAAACGCCCCTGGCGCGTGCAGCGAGCGCTCGACCAGCTCCTCGATGACAATGTCGGGCTTTTCACGTTCGATCAACGCCAGATCGAGCTTGCGGCTGCTGACGTAGACGGCGCGGCTGAAGTTCTCGGACAACAGCGGGATCAGCGGAATCGCCATCGAGTCGCGGAGGATGACCGCGCGCGGCAGCCCGGGCCGGTCGCAGACGTAGAACTCGACGCCGGGAAGTTCGTCACGGTCGACGCGATGTGCGCAGCGGTCGGTAGCGGCGAGCACCTTGCCCAGCGGCGCCAGGTCCTCCTCGCTGATGACTGACGGCAGGCCGAGCATCCCGACCAAGTCGCCGCTGTAGGTGTCGACGCCGGGCGTGTAGGCGGGGCGCGGCGCCGGAGCGATCGCCGGCAGCGCGCCTGGCGGCAGCGCAGCGCGCACCGCCCGCATCAGCTCCTGGTAGCCGACGACGGCACCGTTGAAATTCCAGTGCGAATCCGTGCGGTAGTAGACGCGCTGCTTCGCCTTGGCGGCCAAGAGCGGCGCGCGCAGGTCGACCAGCGGAACGCGACCATCCTTTTCCATCGCCGCGCGGATGCGGTCGTAGGGTGACGGTTGCGCTGACTTGGCGACCCACGCCGGCAGGAACTCAGGATAAATGCTGAACTTTTCCGGGACGACGACGACCACGTAGGCGATGCCGCGCGCGGCCAGCCAGTCGCGACGGCGGCCGAACTCGGCGACTGTGCCGTCGACTTCGCTCTGCGGAAACGGCGTGGTGCCGCGATAGTGCCGCGCGAGCGAGAGCCCGTCCTCGCCCAGCCAGTAAAACCAGCCGTCTTTGCCGCGCAGCACCGTATGCAGGCTCGACGCACCGAAGATCCGCAGCAGCGAACCATGATGTATTCGCACCAGCGTGTCGCGCCCTCCGAAGCGGTCTGCGAATGCGCGTTCGAACGCGGGCGGGAACTCGCGGGACAGCGCCGGTGCGGGCCACGGCGCCATCGGGCGGTTTTCGAAACGCGTCATCGTGCGCGACCAGGTGGCGATCAGCGCCAGCGCCGGCCAGGCGATCGCGATCGCGAACAGTACCGCTATGATGCGGTCACGTCGCGTGTGGTCGCCGGGTGCGGCCGGCGGCACGGGCGGGAGGGCAAGGGCGTCGGTGGTCATCGCGAAGGTCAACGCCGGGTCAGAAGCGGAAATAGATGAAGGGATTGTAGGTGCCCGCCGCCAGGAATGTAGACGCGACGACGAACACGGCGGCCAGCCAGCCGACGTCGGCGCCCAGCAGGGCCACCCCCGAGAGTCCGCCGCGCGTGCCAACGCGGTCGCGCCAGCGCCCCAGCATGCGCGCGAGCGGAGTCGCGAACAGGGCGCCGATCGCCAGCGTGCACGCGACGTAGGGGTCGAGCAACTCGGCCAGCGGGCGCCGCAGCGCGTCGCCATGCGCCAGGCCCACCAGCGCAGAGTAGTAGCCGACGGCCTGCGCCAGCGTCTCGCAGCGGAACAGCACCCAGCCGCCCATCATCGACAGCAGCGCGTAGACGTGCGCGAAGGGTCCGATCCGGCGCAGCACCCGGTCCAGTCCCGCGCGTTCGGCGACGAGGAACGCGCCGTGCCACGCGCCCCACAGCACGAAGGGCCAGCTCGCGCCATGCCACAGCCCGCACAGCAGGAAGACGATGACCAGGTTTGCGTACGCGCGGCGTTCGCCGCGCTGGTTGCCGCCGAGCGGGATGTACAGGTAGTCGCGGAACCAGTTCGACAGCGAGATGTGCCAACGCCGCCAGAACTCGCGAATGCTGCGCGCAATGTACGGGTAGTTGAAGTTCTCGAGAATCCGGAAGCCGAACATGCGCATCAGGCCGATCGCCATGTCCGAATAGCCGGAGAAATCGAAGTAGATCTGCAGCGTGTAGCAGGCGAGTCCCAGCCACGCGAGCGGCGTCGTGAGCTCGGTGGCCGGCAGCGCGAAGACGCGATCGGCGACCTGCCCCAGCGTATTGGCGATCAGCACCTTCTTGCCCAGCCCCAGCACGAAGCGACGCACGCCGTAGGCGAAGTCGGCGATCCTTTGCTCGCGTGCGGGAAGCTGCGCGGCGATATCGCGCCAGCGGATGATCGGTCCGGCGATGAGCTGCGGAAAGAGCAGGATGTACAGCGCAAAGCGGGGCAGGTTGCCCTCGGCCTGCGCGTTGCGCTTGTAGACGTCGACGACGTAGGAAATTGCGTGAAAGGTGAAAAACGAGATCCCCAGCGGCAACGGGATCGCGGCGACGGCCAGCGGCGTGATTGCAAACACCGGCGCCAGCGCGTTGACGTTGGCGACCGCGAAGTTCGCGTACTTGAAGATCGCGAGGGCGGCGAGATTGCCGGTCACGCCGACGGCGAGCCACCGCTTGCGCAGGTGCGGATCCTGCGTACGGCCGATCGCACTGCCGATCGCGTAGTTGAACAGCACGCTGCCGAGCACGAGAACGAGATAGGGCGCCTCTCCCCATGCATAGAAGGCGAGGCTCGCCACCAGCAGTACGCCGTTGCGCCAGGTCCTCGGTACGGCGAAGTACGCGGCGAGCGTGATCGGCAGGAACAGGAACAGGAAGATCGGCGAAGCGAAGACCATGGCGCGCGGAGTCTAGCAAATGCGTACCGACGATATCGTGCACGACGCTGCAGGCAACCGACCTCGTGCGGCGCGGGCATCACCATCGGCGGTCGCGCTTCCGCGGCGCTCCTCACCGAGTGCGCGATTGGTAGGTGAGCGCGCAGTCGCTCAGGAATCGCGAAGCTCGACCAGCACCGGCGCGTGGTCGGACGGTTTCTCTCCCTTGCGCGCGTTGCGGTCGATGCGGCTTGCCGTGCAGCGTGCGGCGAGCGCTTCGGAGAGCAGGATGTGGTCGATGCGCAGGCCGCGGTTCTTGGGAAAGGCGAGTTGCCGGTAGTCCCACCACGAGAACGTGTTTTCGGGCTGGTCGAAGAGCCGGAAGCTGTCCTTCAGTCCGACGTCGAGCAAGGTGCGAAAGGCGGCGCGTTCGGGCTCCGAGCACAGCACCTGACCTGCCCACGCGGCCGGATCGTGCACGTCGCGGTCCTCGGGAGCGACGTTGAAGTCGCCTCCGACCGCGAGCGAAGGGTGGTGGAGGATTTCCGCGCGCAGCATCTGCGCGAGCGCGGCGTACCAGTCGAGCTTGTACGCATATTTGTCGGAACCCACGGACTGGCCGTTCGGCACGTAGACGCAAACGGTGCGGATGCCGGCGACCGTCGCCGCGATCACGCGCTTTTGCACGTCGTCGTAGCCGGGGATGCCCATCGACACGTCGGTCACCGGCAGGCCGCTGCGCACGAGGATCGCGACGCCGTTGTAGGTCTTCTGTCCGGAGAACTGCGCGCTGTAACCGGCGGCGTCCAATTCCGAAACGGGGAACCGCGCGTCTTCGAGCTTGGTTTCCTGCAGACAGACGACGTCGGGACGATTCGCCTCCAGCCAGCCGAGCAGCCGAGGCAGCCGCACGTTCAGCGAATTGACGTTCCAGGCGGCGAGGATCATGACGCGGGCAAAGTGGGCGAACGAACAGGCGCGCCGCGGCCGGCACGCCCGGGCGCGAGGGGCCCCCTACTGCTTCGGGTAGTCGCCGCCGCGTGGGGGCGGCGCCATCGAGCGGGTACCCTCGACCGGCGCCGACGGTGGCGCTTCCTGCCGCGACCCCGTTCCCGTGCGCCGTGGTGCCGGCGTCTTCGGATATCCGGCTTCGTCGAGTGCTGCCTGCCAGCGCGCCGCGTTGAAGCCGTTGACGATCAGCTTGTCGCCGAGCGCCAGCACGGGCGCGCGGTCTTCCCCGGTCAACGTGCGCATCCTGATCATGCCCTGCTCGTCCTTCTGGACGTCGACGGTGGTGAAGGGAACACCGCGCCGGTTGAGCAGCGCTTCGGCGTTCTGGCAGACCTCGCCGCATTCGAAGGTGTAAAGCGTTGCCGGAAAGCGGTCGGAGGCGATCTTGGAGGCGAGCTCGCCCGGCACGCTCGTCTCGACGTAGTTCGCGCCAACGCGCTTGGTCTGGACGTCCTTGGCACTGGATGGAGGCGCGCGGTCCGAGTACACGATCCGGCCGTCGACATCGATATAGCGGTAGACCTGCGGCGCCTGCGCGAGGGCGGTGACCGTGACGGCCAGCGCCGCAAGGCCGAGCGCGGTGCGAATGGCGAAGCTGTCCATCACGCCTCCTTAGGACGATGCGACCATGCCATTATGCCGCAGGAGCGCGTCCAGTTGGGGAGGCCGGCCACGGAAGGCGACGAACGACTCGAGCGCCGGGCGGCTGCCGCCGCGCGCCAGGATTTCGTCGCGGAACCGTGCACCCGCGGCCGGCGACAGCACGCCCTCCTCCTCGAACATGCCGTACGCGTCCGCCGACAGCACCTCGGCCCACTGGTAGCTGTAGTAGCCGGCCGCGTAGCCGCCGGCAAAGACGTGGCCGAAGGCGTGCATGAAGCGGTCGTAGGGCGCGCGCGGCACCACCGCGACCTCGCGGCGCACGGCGTCGAGCAGCGCCTGCGGCGTCGGCCACGGCGTATCCTGCGTACCGTCGAACTGATCGTGCAGCAGCATGTCGAACAGGCCCATTTCGAGCTGCCGGACGGTCCCCATTCCGATCTGGAAGTTCTTCGCGGCGAGCATCCGGTCGAAGAACTCGCGCGGCAGCGGCGCGCCGCTGTCGACGTGCCGCGTCATGTGCCGAAGCACGTCCCATTCCCAGCAGAAATTTTCCATGAACTGCGACGGCAGCTCCACCGCGTCCCACTCGACCCCCTGGATACCCGATACCCCGGCGACGTCGACCTGCGTCAGCAGCAGGTGCAGGCCGTGGCCGAACTCGTGAAAGATGGTGATGACCTCGTCGTGCGTGAACGTCGCTGGTCGCTCGCCCACGGGTGCGGACAGATTGCAGGTCAGGTAGGCGACCGGACGCTGCAGCGTGTCGCGCGTACGCCGGCGGTTGATCGCGTCGTCCATCCACGCGCCGCCCTGCTTACCCTCGCGCGCGTAGAGGTCGAAATAGAAACTGCCGACCGGCACGCCGTTGCCGTCGTGGATGGCGAAAAAGCGCACCGTCGGATGCCAGACCGGCGCCTGCGCGGCGGTGATGCGCACGCCGTAGATCGTCTCGACGACGCGAAACAGTCCCGCCAGCACCGCGTCCTCGGGGAAGTATTGGCGCAGCTCCTGTTCGTCGAATGCGTAGCGCCTCGCCTTCAGCAGCTCTGATGCAAAGGCGACGTCGCAGGGGGCCAGCTCCGCCAGGTCGAGCTCGGTGCGCGCGAAGCGGACGAGTTCCGCGTAATCGCGCTCGGCGAAGGGGCGCGCGCGTCGCGCGAAATCGCGCAGGAAGGCGACGACCTCGTCGGGATGGTCGACCATTTTCGGGACCAGCGAAACCTGCGCGTAGTTGGCATAGCCCAACAGTTTCGCGGATTCTCGCCGCAGCTCGAGAATACGCGCGATCAACGGACCGTTGTCCCACTCGATCTTGGCGCCGAGATCGGAGGCACGCGTCGAACTGGCCTCGTGCAGCCGACGCCGCAGGTCGCGATTCCGGGCGTAGCGCAGCACCGGCAGATAGCATGGCATCCGCAGCGTCAGCTTGTAGCCGGCCCTGCCTTCGGCTTCGGCCGCCTCCCGCGCCGCCATCACGACGTCGCCCGGCACGCCTGCCAGTTCCCGCTCGTCGTCGCAGTAGTGAGCCCACGCGTTGGTCGCGTCGAGCACGTGGTCGTCGAAGCGCGTCGACAGGTCGGCGAGTTCCTCCTGCAACGCGCGGAATCGCGCCTTGTCGGCGTCGGCGAGCTCCGCCCCGCCGAGCTTGAAGTCGCGCAACTCGTTGTCGATCAGCCGGCGTTGCGCGGCGGACAGCGACGCGAACGCCGGCTGCTCGCGCAGCGCGCGATACTTGGCGTACAGGCGCAGGTCCTGCGCCAGTCCGGTGTGGAAATCGACGATCTTGCCCAGGTTCTCGTTGTGCGTGTCGCGAAGCGCCGGCGTGCTGATGACGGCGTTCAGGTGCCGCACGGTGCTCCAGGCACGATCGAGATGGTCGAGCGATTCCTCCAGCGGCTCGACCAGCGTATCCCAGGTCGGCGCGCCGTCAGCGGTCGCAACGTGTTCGACGGTGGCGCGGGCGTCGGCGAGTAGTGCGTCGATCGCCGGCGTGACGTGTTCGGGGCGTATGGCATCGAAGCGCGGGAGGCCGGAAAAATCGAGCAGCGGGTTGTCGTTGGCTTGCATTGTGGAGTCCTAGTCCTGCTGCACAGAGCCGATCACGTCCTGCGAGCCGCAAGCCGGGAGTCGAGCGAGGCCAGGTCCGCGGGCGTGCCTACATTGACCCAGGCGCCGTCGAAGCGCTCGCCCGATACCTGCCGTTGCGCGATCCATTCGTGGTACAGCGGGAGCAGTTTGAGCTTGGCGCCGCGTGGAAGTTCGCGAAATAGCGCGCTGTCGTAGATACCGATATTACCGAAGGTCAGGCGGTTCGGACCGTCGCGGCGGACGTGCTCGCCGTCGAGCGCGAAATCGCCGGCCGGATGATACGGCGGATTGGGCACCATGACGAGGTGCACGCGCCGCGCGGCATTGTCGCACGCGATGCGCTCGGCACGCGGCTGCAGGCTTGCATAATCGTAGTCGGTCCAGATGTCGCCGGAGACGACGATGAGCGGTCCTTCCGGAATCAGCGGCATCGCGGTCGCGATGCCACCCGCGGTCTCGAGGGCTTCGGACTCCAGCGACCAGGCGATGCGCACACCCAGCGCCGAACCATCGCCCAGCGTTTGCGTGAGCTGCGATGCGCGATGCGCGGCGTTGATGACGAGCTCGCGGAAACCGGCGCGTGCCAGCGCCTCGATCTGCCAGACGATCAGCGGCTTGCCGCCGACCATGAGCAGCGGCTTCGGGCAGGCGTCGGACAGCGGTCGCATTCGCTCGCCGCGCCCGGCGGCGAGAATCATCGCCGTGGTCATGCGTCAGCCGCCGTGGCCGGTTGCCGGTACCTGCACCTGCGCGTCGACGGCGTCGAGAACCGCAAGCAGCGGCCCGAGCTCGCGATAGCGCGCGCAGGCGCCGCGCAGGTAACGCATGACCCGCGGTATGTCGTCCAGGTAGCCCGCCTTGCCGTCGCGGTGATATAGCCGCGCGAAGATGCCGAGCACCTTCAGCTGGCGCTGCACGCCCATCCATTCGAAATCACGCCACAGGTCGCCGAAATCCGCGGTGACGGGAATGCCCGCCGCGTGCGCCATTTTCCAATAGCGGACCGCCCAGTCGATCTGCAGCTCCTCGTCCCATTCGATGTAGGCATCGCGCAGCAGCGACACCAGATCGTAGGTCACCGGACCATGCACGGCATCCTGAAAATCGAGTACGCCGGGATTGGGAGCACTCACCATCAGGTTGCGCGAGTGATAGTCGCGATGCACGTACACGCGCGGCTGCGCCAGGTTGTTGTCGAGCAGCAGGCAGAACACGCGGTCGAGCGCGGCTAGCTGCGCGGCATCGAGCGCGTGCGCCCGATGCCGCGCGACGTACCACACGGGAAACAGATCGAGCTCGCGCTGCAACAGCGCGCGGTCATAAGGCGGCAGTACGCCTTCGCGCGACGAAACCTGGAAGCGCACCAGCGCGTCCAGCGCATCGCCATAGAGCCGGTTCGCGCTCGACGCGTCGAGTACATCGAGGTAGGGGGTGCTGCCGAGGTCGGTCAGCAGCAGGAAGCCGCGCGCGATATCCTGCGCCAGCACCCGCGGCGCGTTCACGCCGGCGGCGGTGAGCAGCGACGCGACGTGCACGAAGGGCCGGCAATCCTCCTGTGGCGGCGGCGCATCCATGGCGATCAGCGTGGATTCATCCGGCGCGAGCGCGTGCGGCGCAGCGAGAAAGACGCGGAAATAGCGGCGGAAACTCGCGTCGGACGAAGCCGGTGCCAACGAGAATGCGTCAGGCGCCAGGACGGCGGCCAGCCAGTCGGCCAGCGCCGCCAGGCGGGTATCGGCAGGGGATTCACTCATCGGGGCGGCGGCGCTGTTGCGCGGTGGGTCGGCTGGGCGGACGAAGCAACGCGCGCCGGTGAGGGGCAGATCGTGGCGGATCGGCAAGCTAGAATGTGGAATTCTAGCAAAAGCCCCCGCAGCAGCACGATGAGCCATCGCCGTTCCCGCCGCCTTCTGCTGCTTGGTCCATTGGCCGCGATCGCGCTTGCCGCGGCGTGGCCGTTGCAGCTATCGGCGCAGGAAACCTCGCTCCGGCTGTCGCGTGAAATCGAGTCTCCGGATCGCCGTGCTCCGGCGTCGCCCGGCATCGGCGTCGATGCTCCGGTGCTGCGCCCTGCGCCCACCCAGGCGAAGGAGGAGCGCGGTGCCGTGTACCTGCGGTCCGACCGACTCGAAGGCATCGCGGACAAGCACATCGAGGCATCGGGCAAGGTCGAGTTGCGCACGCGGAGTGAGACTGTACTTGCCGAATGGTTGCGCTACGACATTACCGACGACGAAATCTGGGCGAAGGGCGACGTCACGCTGCGCCGCGGCCTGGACTGGATCAGCGGGCCGGAGGTCAAGTACAAGCGCGATCGCGAAATCGGCTGGTTCGACCAGCCGCGGTTCTACATGAGCGAGAACGGCGGAACCGGCGACGCGAAGGAAATCCGCTTTGCCGGTCCCGACCTCTACGAGGCGACCAACGCCGAGTACACGACCTGCATCGCACCCAATCGCGACTGGTATCTGCGCAGCGACGAAATCGAGGTCGACAGGCGACGCAACGTGGGAACCGCGCGAGGGGCGAGCGTCCACTTTCTCGGTGTCCCCATCATGTACACGCCGTGGCTCGAGTTTCCGTTGTCCAACGAGCGCAAGTCGGGATTCCTGACGCCGACGATAGGCTCGACGCAGACTCGCGGCTTCGAGGTCTCGACACCCTATTACTTCAATCTGGCACCCAACTACGACGCCACGCTGACGCCGCGGATCATGACTCGCCGCGGGCTGCTGCTCGCCGGACAGGGCCGCTACCTGTTCGACGTGGCGGCGGGTGAGACGATCGCGGAGGTCGTACCCGACGACCGGGTGACCGGCGACACACGCTGGGCTTTTTCGTGGCGGCACAACCAGCAGTTGCTGCCGTGGCTGGGTGGCTACGTCAACTACAACCGAGTGTCGGACGCGACGTATCTGGCGGATTTCTCCGACAGCGTCGCCGTCACGTCGCAGAAGACGCTGGCGCAGGAAGCAGGATTCATCGCCAACCACGGACCCTTCTCGATGCTCGTGCGCGTGCAGTCGTTCCAGACGCTGCAGGATCCGAATCCGGAGGCTGCGGTGGTACCGCCCTACAACATGCTGCCGCAGGTCCGAGCGCGATTGACCGACACCGACTGGCTCGGTCTCACCTGGGACGGTACCGCCGAATACGTGCAGTTTTCGCAGTCGGCGCTGGACCCGACCGGCACCCGTGCGTCGATCTACCCGGCGGCACACTGGATGCGGCAGGGCAGCGCGTGGTATGTCGACGTCCGCGCGGGGCTCGCAGCGTGGCATTACGATCTGGACGAATCGATTCCGGGCGTCGCGAATGGGCGGGCGGACGTCACGGTGCCGGTGACCAGCGTCGACGCGGGACTCGTCTTCGAACGCGACTGGAGCATCTTCGGCAAGAGCTTCGTGCAGACGCTCGAACCGCGGGCGATGTATACGTACATTCCGTATCGCGAACAGAACCAGCTGCCGGTGTTCGACACCGTGCAGGACGACTTCAACTTCACGCAGCTGTTCAGTGAAAACCGCTTCATCGGCGGCGACCGTGTCGGCGACACCCACCAGCTCGCAGTCGCCGTGACGACACGCCTGCTCGAACCGGCGACCGGTGCCGAGCAACTGCGGCTGGCGGTCGGGCAGCGTTTCTATTTCGAGGATCAAAAAGTCTACCTGCCCGGAACGACTCCGCAAAAGGCGGGATCATCGGATTTCCTGGTCGGCGCTGAAGGCAGGCTCGCCGACGCCTGGACGCTGATCGGACTCATGCAGTACGACTTTGGAAGCTCGCAGCTCGAACGTTTCAACGTCGGCACGCGCTATTCGCCGGGACCAGGCAGGGTGCTTGGCCTCACCTATCGGTACTCGCGGGAACTCGTCGACCAGGTTGGCGGTCAATCGGAACTGAAGCAGACGTATTTGTCGACGCAATGGCCACTGTCCGCGAATTGGACGTTCCTGGGTGCCTGGAACTACTCGATTCCGGACAGGAAGACGCTGGAGGCCGTCGTCGGGCTGGAGTACAATGGGGGGTGCTGGGCGCTGCGCTTGGTGGGCCAGCAGTTGACGACAACGACGGAGACGCGGACGAATTCCATTTTCGTCCAACTCGAACTGAACGGGCTCGCGCGGGTGGGTACCAGCCCCCTTGAACTGTTGCGCCGCACGGTCCCCGGCTATCTGCGTACGAATGACCCGTCGCTGCAGCGGCGCGACCACAGCTCCGATCCGCTGCCCGAATTCTAGACCTGACCATTCACGACGATGACGATGACGATGGTGTTGCGCCGTCCGCTGGCACCGATGCTTGGCGCCGTGCTGGCGGTTTGCGCGTCGATCGCGCTCGCTCAGCCGGCGTCGCCAGGGATCGAGGTGCCCGGCGCGGGTCCGCGCGTCGGCGCCAAGCCGCCAGCACGGCCCGCGGCGCCTGCTGCGGCACGGTCGGCGACGGCAACGGTGCCGCTCGACCGGGTGATCGCCGTGGTCAATGACGAGGCGCTGACGCAGTACGAACTCGACGAGCAGAAGCGCATCGTCTTGGGGCAGATGCGTGCATCGAACGTGCGCCCGCCGGCGCCGGACGTGTTCGAGTCGCAGGTTCTGGAACGGTTGATCATCGATCGCGCATTGCTGCAGTTTGCCAAGGACAACGGCATACGTGTCGACGACCAGATGGTCGAGCGTACGATCCTGCGCATCGCGCAGGAAAACAAGATCACCGCCGATGAGTTGCGGCGCACACTAGAGCGCGAGAAGATTTCCTATGCCAAGTATCGCGAGGATATCCGTCGCGAGGTGACGATCCAGCGGTTGCGTGAGCGCGAGGTCGACTCTCGCGTGCAGGTCACCGATGCCGAAGTCGACAACTATCTGGCGACCGTTGCCGCGCAGGCGGGCGGCGAGCAGGAATACCTGCTCGCGCACATCGTCGTCGCCGTACCCGAGCAGGCCACACCCGCGCAGATCGACGCGCGCCGGGCGCGAGCCGAAGAGGCGCTGCAGCAGATCAGGGCCGGCAAGGAATTCCGCGAAGTCGCCGCCGCGTTTTCGGACGCGCAGGACGCCGTCCAGGGCGGAGATCTCGGCTGGCGCACGCCGGCCCGCATGCCTGCCGTGTTTGCGAGCGCGGTGAGCAAGATGAAGAACGGCGACGTTTCCGATGTCCTGCGCAGTCCGGCGGGATTTCACATCGTCAAGCTCAACGACTCGCGCAGCCGCAACGCACCGACCGTGGTCGAGCAAACGCACGTCCGACACATCCTCGTGCGCGTCAACGAAACAACGTCGGAAGCGGAAGCGAAGGCGAAGATCGAGCGGATCAAGGATCGAATCGGCAGCGGCGCGAAATTCGCCGACCAGGCCAAGCTCAACTCGGAAGACGGTACGTCGGCCAAGGGCGGAGACCTGGGCTGGGTCGGCCCCGGCGACACCGTGCCCGAGTTCGAGCAGGCGATGGCGAAGTTGAAGCCCAATGAGGTATCGGCTCCCGTGCGCACGCCGTTCGGCTGGCACCTGATCGTCGTCGAGGAGCGCCGCACGCAGGACGTCACGAAAGAACGCAAGCGCGACGTTGCGCGCAACGCGATCCGGATGCGCAAGGCCGACGAACAGTTCGCCGAGTTCATGCGCCAGGTCCGCGACCAGGCCTACGTCGAGTACAAGACCGACGATAAATGAGCCGCTGCGCCGCGGTCACAATACGGCGATCCGGTGCAGCCGCCGCGGGGTGTTGGCAGCGAAGGTGAGTTCGATGCGGATCTGGTCATACGCGTTGCTGCGTGGGCCCGCCGAGCGACTGACCGCGAAGCCGGCCGCGGTGGTGCGCAGCGCCGTCGCGGGTGCGTCGGCCAGCGTCTCCCAGCCGCCGTCTGCGCCGCGCCGTGCCTGTACGCGCACGCGCTTCAATCCAGAATCGGCAGCGAGCCCTATCACGAACTCCTCCGCCTCGCGGACCGTGGACGGCAGTCTCGTTGCCGAGTGCAGCGCGACGCGACCGTTCGCGTCGGGCGACAGCGTCAGGTATCCGCGGCCGAGCGCCAGCGCACCGACATCGCCGGACCAGCCATCGTCGTCGGCATGCGATCGCGTGCCGAAAGTCCACAACAGCGCACCCAGCGGCAATCCGGCACGCGCGAGCAGAAAATCGAGCGCCGCATCCTCGAGCGGCGTGTTGCGCCACGCGGTGAACGTCGAGTATCCGGGCTTCCCGGCGAAAAGGCCGTTGCTGCCGTTCCAGGCCATCGGCGAGACGTAGCGCGCGCCGAAGTTCCACAGGTCACGCCAGCCGCGGTATGCGGCCTGGTAGGTCGGCTGCACAGCCGGATTGCGCAGGTCGGCCGTGTTGTATTCGACCACCGCCCAATGGGGATCGATCGCGGCGAGGGTTGCAAACAGCGACTTGCCGTTGTCCATCGGCACGTCGTTGACGGCGGCCTCGCCGTAGAGGATGACGCCGAGGTGTCCCTGCGCCGGTTTGGCGCCTGCGATCGACATGCCACCGGAATCGTAGTTGCGCGGCGCGCTGTCGATCTCGATCGCGAAGGGCATCGCGTCGCCATGCGGCGCCATCAATCCTTGCGACGACCAGATGCGTGAGGGCGAGATACCCGCCTCGACCAGCCATTGCGCGAGTTCGTCGTAATGCAGGTGGACCAGGTGACGGCGAAAGATCTCCCATTCGCGCACCCACGGATCCTCCCAGAACGCATGCGCACCCTTGGTCTTGTCACGCGGAAATGCGCGCGGCGGGTCGACGTCGCGCCATGAGCGCCAGGACGCTCCGGCGATCCGATTGACTTCGGACAGCGTCAGCGGCTGCGATCGTCGATACTTGCGCAGGTCGGGCACACCGCGCGCTGGCCGGCCGGCGTAGGGACCGCTGCCCGCGAGCCACTCGCGGAACTGGCGCAGCGTTCCCGGGTTGTAGTCGTACCACTGCCGTTCGCTGAAGAACGGATTGAGATAGGTGTCCGGGTCGAGGTTGATGCCGATAAAAAGATCGGGGTGTTCGCGAGCGAACGCCGCCAGCCGTGCGCCGGCCTGCTGCAGATTGCGCTTCTTGTAGCGGCGCACGTCGCTGGCGTAGACGTTGAAGGTCAGCGAGCGCGCGAGTTCCGGCGCTTCCTGCGATCCCGGCAGGTCCTTCAGGTATCCGTCGGGCATCACCTCGTTGCTCTGGTTCCACTGGCAGTTGGCGATGTCCTGTTCGAGCCGGTCGTTGACGTCCCATTGCGGCACGTCGCAGTAGGCGTCGGCCCAGATGCCGCCGTTGAGCGTGGTCAGTACCGGCAGTCGCTTCGCGATCGAATGCGCGAGAACGGTGTTGAGCGAGTCGTCGCCGATGCGCCGCTCGCCGCACCGACGCTTGGGATCCCAGTCGGGGTCGAAGGCGTAGTCGTGCTCCTGGCCGCGAGTCATGCGCAGGTAGAGAATCGGCACCCGAAAGCCGGTCTTCATCGTTGCCGAGAGATAGGGCGCGTAGATCGTGTCGAGTTCGGACGCGCCGCCCAGGTCGATGCCGGACAACGCCGGAAGCAGATGGAATGGTTGCGGGTGCTTCGGCGTGAAGGCGGCCCATCGCACGAGTGCGGCCGGATCGATGAGACTGCGTCGCCCGAGCACGGTTTCGCGACCATCGCGCGCGACGGCGACGATCTCCAGCGTGCGCCGGTCGACTCCTGCCGGTGCCGGGTAGGTCGAGAAATCACCGGTGAACTCGAAGCCGCCGTTGGCGTCGGCGGGAAGTTCGGGTCGCGCCTGGTGCAGATCCGAGCGCGCGATGCCGGTCCGCGCTGCGAACACGCGTCCGTCGACGCGCACTTCTACGCTCTTGATGCCGTCGGCGTCGAGCGCCCAGCCGGAGATCGTCACCCGCGGACCGACGACCGCCTCGCCCGCAGGGGCGTCGATGGCGCCGACAGGTCCGGCTGCGGTCTTCGCCGGCAGCGGTGCAGGTGTCGGCGTCGCGACCGCTGCCGGCGTGCTTGCTCGCTCGTGCTGGTGCGCGACAAGCGAATAGAGTTCGAAACCGGCGATACCGGCGACGACGGCGAGGAATGCCAGGAACCAGCGAAGTGAACCGCGTCTGGCGACGCTACGGGCATCGTTCAGCATGCGCCGACGTCGCCGTTTCCGCGGCGCAGGAAGCTCATCCGAGGCGACGGCGGCCCGATGGGTGAACCGTCAATGGAAGGCGCTGACGCGCTCGCTAGTCGACCTGGTAGTAGACGTAGGCGGGCTGCGCGACGCGGCCTTTGTCCATTCGCCGGCGCCGCGCCAATTCTTCAGGCGTCTTGTCCCACCAGAGCTGCCTGCCCTCGATCTGCTGTTGCCGGAGGTCGGGCTTGTCTTCGATCAGCTTGCGGATGAACAGCGTGTGGTCGGAAACGTAGTGCCGGGATGGAAGCATGGGCATGGTGGTCGTCGCGCGTCAGGTCGGAAGGTCAGCGCCACGATTTTAGCATCGCAGGGTCACGCCGGCGGGCCATGCCGCCCCGCGACGATCGGAAACTCGAACAGCCGGCAGGCGAGCGCGCCGTTGTACAGCGGCAGACGGCGCGCGACCTTCAGATGAATAAGCTTTGGCAGCCGCAGGTCGCCGGTAAAGAAAAATGCCGTCCAGCCGGGAAAGCGCTGCTTCAGCGCGTCGCCGAGCAGCGGATAGAAGCGGGCGAGCCTCTCCTGGTCGTCGAGGCGTACGCCGTAGGGCGGGTTGGCGAGCAGCACGCCGTGGCTCGCCGGCGCGGCGCGCGACAGGAAGTCCGCCTGCTCGACCTGTACGAAGCCGTCTATCTGTGCCAGGCGCAGGTTCGACCGCGCTTTGGCGACCGCGCCAGCCGCGAGATCACTGGCGAAAATCATCGGTGCATGCGGCGCGGCGAGGAGGCGGTCGCGCGCGGCCTGTTTCAACCGCTGCCACGACGGCCCGTCGTACCAGAGGAGCTTCTGGAAGCCGAAGCTGCGGTTGAGTCCCGGTGCGCGACCGGCGGCGATCAACGCCGCCTCGACGGCGATCGTGCCGCTGCCGCACATCGGATCGAGCAAGGGCACGTCCGCACTCCAGCCGCTGAGTGCGAGCAGGCCGGCGGCCAGATTTTCACGCAGCGGCGCCTCGTCCGCGTCGCGGCGGTAACCGCGCTTGAACAACGGCTCGCCGGAGGTGTCGACATAGATCGTCGCGTCGCGCTCGGTCAGGTAGGCGGCCACGCGCACGTCGGGCGCACGCTTGTCGATCGATGGGCGCACGTTGACGTCGGCGCGGAAGCGGTCGCACACGGCATCCTTCACGCGCAACGTCGCGAATTCGAGGCTGGTCAGCGGCGAGCGGGTCGCCGCGACGTCGACACGAAAGCGACGCGACGGCAGAAAAATCTCCTTCCAGTCGATGGCCCTGACCAGGTCGTACAATGCCTGCTCGTTGCGGTAGGGACCCCCGCCCACCCGCAGCAGGACGCGGCTGGCGATGCGCGATTCGAGATTTACCCGATAGGCGAGTTCGCGCGGCCCGCCGAATCCGACACCGCCGTCCGTGGCGTCGACTTCGACGGCAAAGAGACCGCGCAGTTCGTTCGCCAGCACCGGTTCCAGGCCGCGCGGGCAGGGAGCGAAGAAACGTTCGACGGGAGCCGGCGAAGGTGTCGCCGTCACGGCGTCGGCTGCGTCGCACGCTTCCACATGCCGCTGATCACGCGCTGCAGTTGCGGCAGCCGGCCATGGAAGAAATGCCCGCAACCCGGGAAGACGACGATCGGCAACTGCTGCGGCCGCGCCCACGCGAGTACGTCGGCGAGCGGAACCACGTCGTCCTCTTCGCCATGAATGACGAGCGTATCGGCGGCAACCTTGGCGACCGGAAACCTGCGTACTGCCGGGCCGACCAGGACCATTCGTTGCGCGGCCACGTGCTGCGCGACGCGCGTCTGCACGTACGATCCGAAGGAAAATCCGGCGAGCACGACCGGCAGCGCGTCGCCCAGCGAATCCTTCGCATAGGCGAGCACCGCCAGCGCATCGTCGGTTTCACCGACGCCTTCGTCGAAGGAACCTGCAGAAGCGCCGACGCCGCGGAAGTTGAAGCGCGCAGCCGCGTAGCCCAGGCTGAAAAAAGTCTTGGCCAGCGTCTGCACGACCTTGTTGTCGAGCGTGCCGCCTTGCAGCGAATGCGGATGGGCGACCAGCGCGATGCCTTCGGCTGGCCGCTCGGGGATGTTGAGCACGACCTCGAGCGGCCCGCTGGGACCGTCGACCTTCGCCCGCCGCGTGGTGCTCGGTGTCAAATCCTGAGCCGCTCGACGATCTCGCCCCCAACGACGTGACGGTCGATGATCTCGTCGACGTCTTCGCGGTCGACGTAGGTGTACCAGACGGCTTCGGGATAGACGACGAACACCGGGCCCTCCTCGCAGCGGTCGAGGCACCCTGCCTTGTTGATGCGCACGCGACCCTTGCCGTTTTGTCCCAACGCCTTGATACGTTCCTTCGCATACGCCTGCATTTCGGCTGCGCCGGCGCCGGAACAGCACTTCTCCGGAGGCTCGCGCTTGTTGCAGCAGAAGAAGACGTGGCGGTGGTAGTAACTCATGGCGGGAGGGGGTGACAACCGCGCGGCAACCACTCGGCAGCCGCGTGGCTCCGGCGCCGCAACGGCGGCTGAACGATTATAGCCGACACCCTCGTTCGGGCTCGCCCCAGCGCGGACGGCCGGCCAGCGCGAATAGCCACACCGCTGCGGCGATCGGCCACAAGAGCAGCACCGTCTGCGTCAGGCCGTTGAAATTGAGCAGGTGCCCATAGCGCCAGTTGAACAGCGTGACCGGCACTTGAGCCGAAGGCACGTCGACGACAAGCACCGGCAGCAGCAGCGATGCCAGCAGCGCGATGGCGCAGGTCGCGACCTGCGCTGCACGCGGCAGGAACACCGCGAACAGCAACACCAAGAGCCCTGCCGCGATGCCGATCGACACGCCGGGCTTCAACCAGGTTTCCCACACTGCCGGCTTCAACACGAGCATGGCCGCGAGCCCCTTGGCCAAGAGCGCGGTACCGATCAACAGCAGCACGGCGCCGACGACGTAACGGCGTTCGCGCAGCAGCAGCGTCAGGAAGAGGCCGACGCCGATCAGCTGCAACGCCGATCCTGCGGCCTCGATGAGCACGCTCGCGGTGTCTGGCACGGTGGCGGCTACCGCCACTTCGCCGATGGACTTCGAGGCGGCATCGAAGGTCAACGCGAAGAGAGGGATTCCTGGATTGACCTGTACGACCAGCCACAGCGCGAGCAACGCCAGCCCCACGTCGCCCAGGCGGCCGCCGACGAAGATCCGGTGGCGCGCGTCGGACAGCGCGTGTCGTGTGCGTTCGGCGTGCACCAGCGACGCGCCGGCCATGCCGCCCAACAGTGCGCCGCAGGTGTTGGCCGCCAGGTCGACGAGGCTCGCGTCGCGCGGCGGCATGAACATCTGCAGCGTCTCCATCACGAAGGACAGCGTGAGGCCGGCGGCGACAGCGAGCGTGGCCCGTGCCCGTGGCGTGGCGCGCCGTGGCGTCAATGCGACGAAGATGCCGAAGGGCAGGTAGGCGATGACGTTGGCGATGACATCGAAGCGCGTCCAGCGCAATGGCCAGGGAGCGAAAGGCCAGAATGGCGCGTGCGGTGCGGGGGCTATCCAGGGCGCGAAAGGCTGCAGGCTGGCGTAAGCGATGGCCAGTCCGTAGATCGCGGCCAGCGCGTGCGGCAGCAGCGTACGGTGCCGGCCCGCGGCCATCGCCGTCAACGCAGCGTCTTGCGCACGACGGTCAGCGTGTCGTGTGCCTCGATAGGCACGAAGCCAGCGGCGGCGAACATCGAAAGCGTCCCATGGTAATGGTCGGAAGGCCGGGCGCTATCGGGGCTCGACTTCCACGGAAAGCCATCGACCAGTGCCAGGCCGCGGGCGCGCAGGTCGTCGAGTCCGAAGCCGAGCATCGTCCGTGCCACGCCCTGCCGCCGATGCGCGGGCGCGATGACGAAACAGACGATCGCGGCGGCGTCGTGCGCGGGTACCGGCAAAGCGGGTTGTCCAATGCGCATGCGTGCACAGGCGTGTTGCAGCTTGTGGTAAGGCTGTGCATTCATCCAGCCGACGACCTGCCCGTCCGCGTACGCGAGGTAGCCTTCCATCTCGCCGGCCTCGATGCGCGCCGTCATCGCCAGCCGGTTCGCGGCGCCGTCGAAATCACCCCATTTCAGCGCCGGCGGCACCTGGTAGTAATGGCAATAGCACGTCGCCCATTCGGGATTGTCGGCAAAGGCGGGGCCGCGCTCGTGGTCGAAAAAGCGCAGGTAGTCCACCCCGCGGGCGGGAGTCAGACGTTCGACTCGATACATCAACGTGCCTTGATCTCCGTCCACATCCGGCTGCGCAGACGGCGCTGCGCAGGCGTGAGATCGTGCAGCTGTTCCAGCTTCGCCTGCACCTGCTTGGGCGGGAAGATCGCCGGATACGCCTTCAGTTCAGGTTTGATGTATTTCGCGGCGTCGAGGTTCGGATTGCCGGAGCCGATCAGGTTGGTGAGTTCGGCGGAGTTCTTGCCGTCGAGCATGAAATTGATGAACTTGAGGCCGAGGTCGGGGCGCGGCGCGTCCTTGTGCAGCACCATGTTGTCGACGGCGAGCACCGCGCCTTCCTTCGGCATGCCCTGCAGGATCTGGAACTTGCGCCCGGCCGCCTGCGCGTCGAGATTCGCCTGGAAGATGTCGTTGCTGTAGCCGTGGACGAGCCAGATATTGCCAACCGTCAGCTCCTTGATGTACGAGGAAGCATTGAACGCCGCCCAGTACGGCTTCGCGCGCTTGATGACGTCGGCGGCCTCCTTCCAGTGCTTTTCATCGGTGTCGTTCGCCGAATAGCCCAGGTACTTGAGTGCGGCGGCGAACAGCTCGTTGGGACTGTCGAGCACGGTGACGCGCCCCTTCACCTTCGCCAGATACTTGGGGTCGAAGATCACCGCCCAGGTGTCGGTGGGCAGCCCCAGTTCCTTCATCTTCGCGTCGTTGTAGCCGATGATCGTCGTCGACATCGCGTAGGGCACCGAATACTTGTTGCCCGGATCGAAGGGCGTGTCGAGGTAGGCCGGATCGACGTTCTTCATGTTGGGCAGCGCCTTCGCATCGAGCGGGCGCAACTGCTTGCCGCGGATCAGCGCCTGTACGGCGTTGCCGGTCGGCACCAGCACGTCGTAGCCCTTGGCGCCGGCCGCGAGCTTGGCCAGCAGCTCCTCGTTGTCCGAATAATAGGTCTGCACGACCTCGCAGTTGCATTGCTCCTCGAAGCGCTTCACCGTCTCCGGCGCGATGTAATTGTTCCAGTTGTACAGGTGCAGCGGGTCCTTGGCGAGCGCCGGAAGCGACAGCAGCGCGAAGACGACGGCGAGGATTCTTGTCATGACGGGGAACCTCCTACGGAAGATGGGTGCAGTTCGCTCATTTTGCTCATGCGTGTTCGGAGCGCAACAGGCTGGGCGACACTTTCGACGCGATCACGATCAACATCAACGTCAGCAGCATCAGCAGCGTTGACACGGCATTGACTTCCGGCGTCACTGCGATCTTGATCATCGAATAGATCTGCAGCGGCAGCG
Organism: Burkholderiales bacterium; assembly: GCA_020853025.1. GTDB lineage: Bacteria > Pseudomonadota > Gammaproteobacteria > Burkholderiales > Casimicrobiaceae > VBCG01. The sequence continues at coordinate 22,659 of JADYZP010000063.1, read as the reverse complement.
TCACCGTCCCCGCACCCGCCGTGAAGAACGTAATCACGAAGTCGTCGATCGAAAGCGTGAACGCCATCAGCGCTCCGGCGATGACGCCCGGCATGATCAGCGGCAGCGTGACGTGAAAAAATGCCTGTGCGGGCGAAGCACCGCAGTCGCGGGCTGCCTCGACCAGCGACTCGTCCATGCCGGACAGGCGGGCACGCACGACGATCGCGACGAAGCCGATGCAAAATGCGATGTGTGCGAGCGCGACCGAGACGAGGCCCAGAGTGAAGTTGAGCATGACGAAGAAGATGAGCAGCGATACGCCCATCAGAATCTCGGGTATCGCGATCGGCGCCAGGACCAGGATCGGCAGCAGCCGCAGCCGGTAGCGGTGCATCGCCAATCCTGCGAGCGTTCCGAACACCGTCGACACGGCGCTGGCGACGAGCGCGATGAGCAGCGAATTGCCCGCGGCCAGCAACATTTCCTCGTTGGCGGCGAGCTTGCGGTACCAGTCGAAGGTGAAGCCGACCCACTCGGCGTTGAGCCGCGAATCGTTGAACGAATAGACGACGACGATGACCAGCGGCAGGTACAGGAACGCGTAGGCGACCAGCGCCGCTGCCGCCAGCCAGAACGTGCGCTTAGGCATCGCCTGCCGCCAGACGGCCGACACCGCGCCGGCCCACCCACGCCGCCAGCGCGGCGAAGGCGAGTGCGCTCGCGGTGAGCACGATCGAAAGCACGCTGCCGAACGGCCAGTCGCGCGTTTCCAGGAACTGCTGCTTGATGACGTTGCCGATCAGGCTGTCGTCCGGGCCACCCAGGATGTCGGGAATCGCGAATATGCCGAAGGCCGGAATGAACACCAGCGCCGATCCCGCATAGACACCCGGCAGCGAAAGCGGAAAGGTGATGCGCCAGAAGCGCTGCCAGCCGTTGGCGCCCAGGTCCTGCGCCGCGTCGAGCAGCGCCTGGTCGTGCTTCTCGAGATTCGCATACAGCGGCAGCACCATAAACGGCAGGTGGACGTAGACCAGGCAGACGAGGACCGCGAAGGCGCTGAACAGCAGCGACACCGGCTCCTGCCCGAAGGCGCCGAGCACGCCGTTGAGCGTGCGCGCCAGCGCCGCGTTCGGGCCGAGGATGATCATCCACGCGTAGATGCGGATCAGAAAGTTGCTCCAGAAGGGCAGGATGACGAGCAGCAACAGGAGGTCGCGGCGCCGGCGCTCGCTGTTGGCGATCAGCGTCGCCAGCGGATAGGCGAGGACGAGGCAGATCAGCGTCGTCGCGAGTGCATACCAGAACGACTTCACGAAGATCTGCGCGTAGAGCGCGTCTTCGAAAAAGCGCGTGTAGCTTTCGAGGTTGAGATCGATCTCGCCGTCGGCTCCGACCAACGGCGCCAGTCCGCCGAAGTCGCCGGGCGTGCGAAACGACGCGACGACCATGATCAGCGCCGGGATCGCAAAAAATACGAACAGATAGACGAGGGGCGGCCCGGCGACCAGCCACTTGCCCCATCGGCCCGAGTGACGCCGGGTCATCGCGTTTCGTCCTCGACATAATGGCCGGCGTCCGCCGGCCAGCTCATTTCCACCGCGTCTCCGACCTCGAAGAATTTGGCGAGCCCCGACGCCGAGTTGGCGAGCAGCGCCTCCATCGGATGGCCCTGTGCCGCGCGCACCATGTACATTGTCACGTCGCCCTGGTACAGGAAGCCGGTGATGGTTCCTGCGAAGCGGTTGGCAGCCGCTGCCGCCGTTCCCGGCGCAGCCAGGCGCACCTTCTCCGGACGCAGGGCGACGGCGCCCGCGGCACCCTGCGCGGGAGCGACGCCGGCGGCGACGACGACCGGACCCAGGTTGGACACGGCGATCGTCGCCACACCGTCCGTCGTGTCGGTGACGGGGCCGGCCAGCAGGTTGCAGGTGCCGATGAAGTCGGCGACAAAACGCGTCCGCGGAAAGCTGTAGAGCCGATCCGGTTCATCGACCTGCTCGACGCGACCCTTGTTCATGACGGCGATCCGGTGTGAAAGCGCCAAAGCCTCGGTCTGGTCGTGCGTGACATAGACGAAGGTGATGCCGACGTCGCGCTGCAGGTTGATGAGCTCGATCTGCATCTCCTCGCGCAGCTTGGCGTCGAGCGCGGCGAGCGGCTCGTCGAGCAGCAGCAGCGTCGGATGCGTGACCAGCGCGCGGGCGATCGCCACCCGCTGCCGCTGGCCACCCGACAGCTCATGTGGAAAGCGACCGGCGAAGCCCGAAAGCCGCACGCCTTCCAGCATCTGCGCGACCTTGGCGGGAATCTCGGCCGGTGGCGTTTTCGCCATCTTCAGCGGAAACGCGACGTTGCCCTGGACCGTCATGTGTGGAAACAGTGCGTAGCTCTGGAAAACCGTGCGCACCGGACGCTCCTCCGGAGGCAGGTCGGCGAGGTCCTTTCCGTCCAGGAGAATCCGGCCGCCGTCGGGCTGGTCGAAGCCGGCGATCATCCGCAAGAGCGTCGTCTTGCCGCAGCCGGACGGGCCGAGCAGCGTGAAGAATTCGCCGACCGCGATCGACAGCGTCACGCGGTCCACGGCCAGGAAGTCGCCGAAACGGCGCGTGACATCGACGATTTCGAGGTGCGCCATCGAAAAAAGCCGGGCAAGGCTTGGCGGGCAACGGGGGATTGTATCGGCAATTGCCGCACCGCAAAACCATCGCCACGAACATCGACGTCCGGGATGCCCGACAGGCGTCGCGCCACGTTGGAGAGGAAACAGCGTACCGGCCTTCCGCCTCCCGCCGACGCCTGCCTCCGACCGTCGCGCTGCGGCGGCACGAGCTTTGCATGCGTGACGCAAGAGGTCTCGCTGCCGCGGCCGGCGCATTATGCGTCCGTCATAATTTCACGACGCCGGCCAGGACGACGCAAGGATTTGCACACCGATGGCCGATTCGACCAAACCCACACTGCTCGACCAATTGCGGCAGAAGTCGGAGGCATTGCGCGCCGAGGATCAGGCGGCGCGCAAGCCGATGGAAGAGGCGCTGCAGGACATCGATCGCTGCCTCTGGCGCGCGTTTCGGTGGCTGGACGAGGCGATCGGCCATCTGCAGGTCATCCGGCCGCGGGTCGGCCACATCTTTCACCTGGGCAACCTGCTCAGCATCGAAGCACCGCGCTTCGACCGCGGATTCGTCACTTTTCGCCGCCGTGCGCTCGCCGGCACGGAGGTGCTCGAGCACGTCGAGATGTTCTATCGTCTCGAGGGGACGAATCCGATCACGCTGCGGCTCAATCCCGCTTCGGCGGCTGGCGTCGACGAGCGGCTGCGCGCTTCGACGCTGCCGTACCAGTATCAGACGGAATACGACGAAAAGCGCGTCGTTCGCCACGGCGTGTTCCAGATCCAGCCGGCGATTTCCGCGTCGGTGCGCCTCGAGCCCAACTACCACCAGCAGCTGATCGCGGTGACGCTGCGCAATGTCGACCGCTTCGAGTCCGTGTCGCTCGAATTCGGGCCGGACGGAATCAACGAGGCCGCGCTCGAAGACATGCTCAAGTTCATGCTGGGCGAGGCGAACGGCTTCCTGCGGCGGGCGCCGCTGGCGCTGATCCGGAACCGGCGCGACGATTCGCCGGCGCAGTTGTCGCCGCTGGCTCGCGTCAACGGCCGGCGCTAGGTGGGGCGATACAGCAGCAGCACGATGACGATCACCAGCAGCACCGCCACCGCCGTCAGCCAGCGGTTGCGCGTCCGCTGCGCCGCCGCGAGTTCGAGCAATGCCGTATCTGACGCCGCCGGTGGCGCCAGCAGCCGCCGGTGGATGAGCCGCGGCAATTCGGGCAGCGCGGCGACGAGATACGGCGCCTCGGCGAGCAGCCGTCGCTGCAACGCGCGCGGCCCGATTTGCTCGTCCATCCAGCGTTCGAGATAGGGCTTCGCCGTCGTCCACAGGTCGAGGTCAGGATCGAGCTGGCGGCCCAGCCCCTCGACGTTGAGCAGTGTCTTTTGCAACAGGACGAGCTGTGGCTGGATCTCGACGTTGAAGCGGCGCGACGCGCGGAAGAGCTGCATCAGCACGCGGCCAAGCGAGATCTGCGACAGCGGCCGCGCGAAAATCGGCTCGAGCACGACCCGGACTTCCTTCTCCAGTTCGTCGACGCGCGTGTCGGGCGGCACCCAGCCGGATTCGACGTGCGCGGTTGCCACCCGCTGATAGTCGCGGCGGAAGAACGCGATGAAGTTCTGCGCGAGGTAGCTCTTGTCGCTGTCCGACAGCGTGCCGACGATGCCAAAGTCGAGGCCGACCCATTTGCCGTGGTGCGGCGCGTCGACGGCGACGAAGATATTGCCCGGATGCATGTCGGCGTGGAAAAAGCCGTCGCGAAACACCTGCGTGAAAAAGAGCTCGACGCCGGTGCGCGCCAGTCGTTTCAAGTCGATACCCGCGGCGACCAGCCGGTCGATGTGCGACACCGGGATCCCGCTCATCCGCTCCATGACCATCACCTGCTCGCTGCACCAGTCCCAGTAGACGGCGGGCACCAGCAAGAGCCGCGAGTTGCGGAAGTTGCGGCCGAGCTGCGAGCAGTTGGCAGCCTCGCGCGTCAGGTCGAGCTCGTCCTTCAACGACTTCTCGAACTCGGCGACGACGTCGCGCGGACGCAATCGACGCGCGTCGGCCGACACGCGCTCGAGCGCGGTGGCGGCGGTCTGCAGCAGCGCCAGGTCGTTGGCGATCACCGACTCGATCTCGGGCCGCAGGATCTTCACCGCCACCTTGGTTCCATCGGGCAGTTCGGCGAAGTGCACCTGCGCCACCGATGCGCTCGCGATCGGCGTGATGTCGAAGGACGCGAACACCGCGCCGACCGGTTTTCGGTACGCGCGCTCGAGGATCTCGATCACCTGTTCCGCCGGAAACGGCGGCACGCGATCCTGCAGCAGGGCCAGTTCGTCGGCGATGTCGGTGGGCAGGATATCGCGCCGTGTCGACAGCACCTGTCCGAACTTGACGAAAATCGGTCCCAGCGCCTCCAGCGCGAGGCGCAGCCGGACCGCACGCGGTTGCCTGAGGTCGCGCCAGAACAGGATGCGATTGACCCAGCGCACACCGGCTAGACGCTCGTGCGACAGCACGATGTCGTCTAAGCCAAAGCGCATCGAGACCAGGGCAATCCGGATAAGGCGCAGGACACGCATCCGGCAATTGTACGTGCGGCGATTTCGCGTGGGCGCCGGCCCCTGGCGAAATTCCGGCGCGTGGCCGGTCAGCGTATCGGGCGTACGCGCGGCGCCAGAGCCTCGATTCGATCGGCGAGCGCGTCGATGCGTGCGGCAACTGCGTCGATGTCCTGCCGGTAGTGACGGAAATCGGCGCCGTGCGCCAGCAGCTGCGCTTCGTCGCGCGCATAGGCGGCGACGCTTTCGGTTGCGCGCAGCGCCGCGTATTCGGGAAACGCGAGCAGCCTGCGACCGGTGTCGGCGACACGCTGGCCGACGATGGGCCCCAGCGCCTTGGCCAGCGTTTCCTCGACGAACCACGGCAGCGTGCGGGCAAGCTCCTTTAGCGCGCCGCCCATTTCGGCGTCACCGTTTTCCTGCACGAACTCGTTCCAGCGCGCGGGATCGGCCAGAAAGGGCGCTACGGCGAACGGAGACAGCCTGAGCTCGAGGTCGGCGGACGCTTCCGCCGGGGCCGGCGCGAGCGTGCCGCCGCCGGCGATCGACCACACAGCGAGCAAGGGACCCACGGCGAGCGAAAATACCCGCCCGGCGAAGGGCGCGAGCTTAGCGCGCGCCCAGTCCTGATCGGCCAACACCCGGTTGGCCAGGCGTATTGGTACCTCGCCGGGGTCAGGCCAATTCATTCGTCTGCTGCATGCCGGCCAGCAACCAGCCGGTTGAGTCGTCGACAGGTTTGGTCAGGTTCCAGATCTCGTCGAAATCTTTCGGCAGCACCGCGCCGTCCTCGCGCAGCGCTCCGGTGAAGCGCACGCTTACCCAGTGGCGGTCGGCTTCAGTCGTCGCTTCGAGCACGTCGGCATCGAGCCGCACGACCTCGGTCGGCGTGTGCGACCCGCGTTGCGCGAGTTCTTGCGTGACTTCGGCAAACATCTCCGGCGTCATGACCTCGGACAGCGCACGGCGGTCGGCCTTGTCGTAGGCGGCCTGGAGTCTGCGAAACTGATGCTTGGCCTGCTCGGCGAACGGGGCGGGGTCGAATCCCGGCGCGAATCTTGGGCGGGTACCGGACGCGGCCGGCGCCGTGGCCATCCCACCCATGACCGGCTCGAAGCGCGACGCCGGGCGGTTGATCCGCGGCTCGACACGGACCTGCGCCGGGTCAGCGCCGGTGTATTGCAACGGCCCCGATGGCTGTTGACGCCGCGGCATCAGCATGCGCAGCAGCAGGATGCCGCCGCCGACCAGCAGGGCGAGCATCAGCACGCCTGCGAAGGCCTCGGACAGCCCAAGGTGCGACAGGAGCGCGGCGATCCCCAGGCCTGCGGCGAGGCCCGCCAGCGGACCCAGCCAGCGCGACGTGCCCGCCGTTGCCGCGCCTGTCGCCGCCGCCCCGGACTTGCCGGCTACCGATGGCATCGACGACGAAGGTGCGGTGTTCGCCGCGGACGGAGGGGTGGACTGACGCTGCGCGCCGAAGCTGCGGCCGCCGCCCAAGCGCCGCGCGTCTGCCAGATCGGCACCGACCATGGTGACGACCGCTGTCAAAGCCATCAATGCAATCAACACCTTGTTCATCTGCCAACTCCCGATTGAATTTCGATCGACTGCCTGCATCAATATTGCGCGCATTGCTTCCGCATTCAATATACGCGACCGATGTGCGCGGCGACGACACCGGCCGCCAGGTTGTGATAATCGACATGGTCGAAGCCAGCTTGTTCCATCATCTGCTTCAGCGTTTCCTGGTCGGGGTGAACGCGGATCGACTCGGCCAGGTAGCGGTAGCTCGCGTCGTCGTTCGCGATCAGCCGGCCCAGGCGCGGCAGCACGTTGAAGCTGTACCAGTCGTAGGCCGGCGCCAGCGGTGCGGCCACGCGCGAGAACTCGAGCACCAGCAACGTGCCGCCCGGGCGCAGCACCCGGCGCATTTCGCGCAGCGCCACGTCCTTGCGCGTCACGTTGCGCAGACCGAAGGCGATGCTGACGACGTCGAAGCTCGAACTGCGAAACGGCAGAGTCTCCGCGTTGCACAGGACGGTGGGCAAGACAAGCCCCCGGTCGATCAGCTTGTCGCGGCCAGCGGACAGCATCGCGTGATTGATGTCGCTGTGCACGACCGTGCCGTCGGCGCCGACACGACGCGCGAACAACCGTGAAAGATCGCCAGTGCCGCCGGCCAGGTCGAGCACGCGCTGTCCGCGCCGTGGTGCGGCGAGTTCGACGGCAAAGCGCTTCCACAGTCGGTGCAAGCCACCCGACATGACATCGTTCATCAGGTCGTACTTGCCGGCGACCGAATCGAAGACGCCGCGCACCCGCCGCGACTTTTCCTCGGGCGAGACCTGCTGGAAGCCGAACTGCGTGGGGTTTTCCATTACGGCGTCACGCCGGGTCGCGGCTCGCACCTGCGGCGGCGAGCCGATCCAGATAGCGCTGCCACATCTCGTCCTGGTGCAGCCCCAGTTCCTGCAGATACTCCCACGAATAGATGCCGGTGTCGTGGCCGTCGGAAAACTTGGGCCGGACCGCATAATGGCCGATCGGCTCCAGCTCGCTGATCGTGACGTCGCGCTTGCCCGCCTGCAGCGTTTCCTGGCCCGGGCCGTGGCCGCGCACTTCGGCGGAGGGCGAATACACGCGCAGAAACTCGTAGGGCAGGCGAATGGCGCTGCCATCCGCGAAGCCGAGTTCCAGGACGCGCGACTTCTGGTGGAGAAGTATGGTGGTCGGGGTCAAGGCCGGTGCGAAACAGTGGCGCGCGGGATGCCTATTTTGCCACCGAAACGGGCCGGCGCGGGAATCGTCGGCGGGCACCCCGCTCCGGATGCCGCCGGATGCGCTAGACGATCGAGTTGCTCTGCGCGTCGGGGACGATGTCCATGTTGCCGATACCGGAGAAGACGTTGCGGTTCTTCGCCTCCTTGCCGTGCAGTTTGATCTCGAGGCGCAGGTCGTTCAGCGAATCCGCGTTGCGCAGCGCATCCTCGTAGGTGATGAGGCCGGCTTCGTAGAGGTCGAACAGCGACTGGTCGAAGGTCTGCATCCCCAGTTCGCGCGACTTTTTCATGATGTCCTTGATGCCGGACACGTCGCCCTTGAAGATCAGGTCGGAAATCAGCGGCGAGTTCAGCATCACCTCGACCGCCGGCACGCGGCCCCGGCCATCGCGGCGGGGGATCAGCCGCTGCGCGACAAACGCGCGCACGTTGAGCGACAGGTCCATCAGCAGCTGCGCGCGGCGCTCCTCGGGAAAGAAGTTGATGATGCGGTCGAGCGCCTGGTTGGTGCTGTTCGCGTGCAGCGTCGTCAGGCACAGGTGGCCGGTTTCGGCGAAGGCGATCGCATGCTCCATCGTCTGCCGGTCGCGGACCTCGCCGATCAGGATGACGTCGGGTGCCTGCCGCAGCGTGTTCTTCAGCGCGATCTGCCAGTCATCGGTGTCGACGCCGATCTCGCGCTGCGTGAGGATGCAATTGCGGTGGTCGTGGACGAACTCGATCGGGTCCTCGATGGTGATGATGTGCCCGTAGCTGTTCTCGTTGCGGTAACCGAGCAGCGACGCCATCGACGTCGACTTGCCGCAGCCGGTCGCGCCGATGAACAGCATGATGCCGCGCTTGGACATGATGATGTCCTTCAACACCGGCGGCAGTCCCAGCTCCTCGAATTTCGGAATGTCGGTGGTGATCGTGCGCAGCACCATCCCGACGCGGCCCTGCTGGACGAAGGCGTTGACGCGAAAGCGGCCGATGCCCGGCGGGCTGACCGCGAAATTGCACTCCTTGGAGCCTTCGAACTCGGCTGCCTGCTTGTCGTTCATCACGCTGCGCACCAGCTCGATCGTGTGCTGCGGCGAGAGCTGCGTCTTCGACACCGGCGTGATCTTGCCGTCGACCTTGATCGCGGGCGGAAAGCCCGACGTGATGAAGAGGTCGGAGCCTTTCTGCTTGACCAGCAGGTCGAGCAGCTCGTGGATGAACTTGGTGGCGCGTTCGCGTTCCATGTATTACTCCTTCACGGGCATACGAATAGGGGCTACCCGCCCATGAACAGGTCCTTGTTGACCGCGCGGTTGCGCGCCTCGGCGAGATTGATCATGTTGCGGCGAACCAGATCCACCAGGCACTGGTCGAGCGTCTGCATGCCCATCGACTGCGACGTCTGGATCGCCGAATACATCTGCGCGACCTTATTTTCGCGGATCAGGTTGCGGATCGCCGGCGAGCCGATCATGATCTCGTGCGCCGCGAGCCGACCCTGACCGTCCTTGGTCTTCAACAGCGTCTGCGAGATCACCGACACCAGCGACTCGGACAGCATCGCGCGCACCATCTCCTTTTCCGCCGCCGGAAACACGTCGATGATGCGGTCGATGGTCTTGGCCGCGGAACTCGTGTGCAGCGTGCCGAACACCAGGTGGCCGGTTTCCGCAGCGGTCAGCGCCAGGCGAATCGTTTCCAGGTCGCGCATTTCGCCGACCAGGATGTAGTCAGGGTCCTCGCGCAGCGCGCTGCGCAGCGCGTTGGCGAAGGACAGCGTGTGCGGCCCCACCTCGCGCTGGTTGATCAGGCACTTCTTCGACTCGTGCAGGAACTCGATCGGATCCTCGATCGTCAGCACGTGACCATACTCGTTCTCGTTGACGTGGTTGACCATCGCCGCCAGCGTCGTCGACTTGCCCGAGCCGGTGGGGCCCGTGCACAGGATCAGCCCCCGCGGCCGGTTGGTCATCTCGGCGAACGCCTTCGGCGCGTTCAGTTCCTCGAGCGACAGCACCTTGGCGGGAATGGTCCGGAACGCGGCGGCGGCGCCGCGCTGCTGGACGAAGGCGTTGACGCGGAAGCGCGCGAGGTTCGGAACGGCGAAACTGAAGTCGCATTCCAAGTTTTCCTCGTAGGTCTTGCGCTGCGCATCGCTCATGATGTCGTACACCATGGCGTGGACGTCCTCGTGCTCCATCGGCGGCAGGTTGATCCGCCGGATGTCGCCGTGGACCCGGATCATCGGCGGCAGCCCCGCCGACAAATGCAGGTCCGACGCCTTGTTCTTGACGGCAAAGGCCAGGAGTTCGGTGATGTCCATCTATAATCCCGTGGGTCGCGGCGACCTTGACCTGTTGTAGCACGCAAGTGGCGTGCCAAGGATTTCCACCGGACGTGTCGAATCGATTATGAGCCAGTACGAGAAGGCGTGGCAAGCCGTGCTGCAGCGCATCGACAGGGCGTGTCGCGCCGCTGGGCGCACTGCAGGATCGGTACATCTGCTGGCGGTATCGAAGACGTTTCCGGCCGATGCCGTGCGTGCGGTCTACGCGGCGGGACAGCGGGCCTTCGGGGAGAATTACGTGCAGGAAGCTGCCGCCAAGCGGGAGTCGCTGGCCGACCTGGCTGACGTGGAGTGGCACCTGATCGGGCCGCTCCAGGCCAACAAGACCGCGATCGCAGCCGCGGGCTTCGACTGGATCGAGAGCGTCGACCGGATGAAGATCGCGCAGCGGCTGTCCGACCAGCGCCCGGAGTCTTGCCTCCCGCTGTCGGTGTGCGTGCAGGTCAACGCGAGCGGCGAAGCGAGCAAGAGCGGCGTCACGCCGGAGGCGGCGGTGGCCTTCGCGCGGGGGGTCGCCGGGCTGCCGCGACTGCGGCTGCGCGGGATCATGGGCATCCCTGCGCCGACCTCCGATGCGACGGTCGCGCGCGCGCAGTTCCGCGTGCTGCACGAGTGCTTCGACGGCTGCCGCGAAGCCGGGCTCGCCGTCGACACGCTGTCGATGGGCATGTCGGCCGACCTCGAACTGGCGATCACCGAAGGTTCGACACAGGTGCGTGTCGGTACCGCCATCTTCGGAGACCGCAGCGCATGAATCTGAGCTTTATCGGCGGCGGCAACATGGCGACCGCGCTGATCGGCGGCTTAGTTGCCAGGGGCGCGCAGTCGCGCGAGTTCCGGGTGGTCGAGCCCTACCGCGAGCAGCAGGACAAGCTGTCCGCGCGCTTTCCGGGTATCGGCATCTTCGGTGAGGCGACGGCGGGCGCCATCGACGGCGCCGACTTGGTCGTCATCGCCGTCAAGCCGCAGCAGATGCGCGTTGCCGCGCAGGCACTCGCTCCGTTCATCGAACACGTGCCGGTGGTGATGACCATCGCCGCCGGTACGCGCATCGCCGACCTGTCGCGCTGGCTTGGCGGCTACGCGCGCGTCGTTCGCGCGATGCCGAATACGCCAGCATTGATCGGCGCCGGCATCAGCGGCGCCTTTGCGCCCGCGGCCGTGACGCCGGCGGGGCACAGGCTCGCCGGCAGCGTGCTGGAGGCTGCGGGCGCCGTCGTCTGGGTCGAGCGCGAGGAGATGCTCGACGCGGTGACCGGCGTGTCCGGCAGCGGCGTCGCGTACGTGTTCTATTTTCTCGAAGGGCTGGAGCAGGCGGCGCGCGATCTGGGCTTCTCGAAGGACGATGCGCGCCAGTTGACCTATGCGACTTTCGCCGGCGCGATAAGGCTCGCGCAGGCCTCCGATCTCGAGCCTGGCATCCTGCGCGCGCAGGTCACGTCGAAGGGGGGCACGACCGAGCGCGCGCTGTCGGTGATGGAGGCGGAAGGCGTCAAGGCGAGGTTTATCGGCGCGGTGAAGGCGGCGGCGGCGCGTGCGCAGGAGTTGGGCGACGAACTCGGCCGCGGCGAAGGATGAAACGGTCTTGCTGCTCGCGTTCCGGTTGTGCGTCAGGCTTCCGCCTGGCGCGATGTCGCGCAAGGCCGAAGCCTTGCCCACGGAACTGACATGGCCGATCAGGCGATCAAGTACCTGCTCGACGTTGCGTTCGGGCTCTTGACCTACGCGCTGCTGCTGCGCTTCGTGATGCAATGGCTGCGCGCGCCGTTTCGCAACCCGCTGGGACAGGCGGTGATCGCGCTGACCGACTGGATCGTCAAGCCGCTGCGGCGGATCCTGCCCGGCTGGAAGGGCATCGACTGGGCGTCGCTCGCCGCCACGGTGCTGTTCCAGTTTCTTTGGCTGCTTGCCTACGCGCTGATCTTTGGCGGCTTCACACTGGCGGGTGCGGGCATCGCCTTTCTGCTCGCTGCCACGCTGGTGGCGTTGGTCAAGGCGGCACTGTGGCTGCTGGTGATCGTCGTCCTGGTGCAGGCGATCCTCTCCTGGGTTGCGCCGGACGGTCCGCTGTCGGGCCTGCTCAACGCGCTGACCTTTCCATTTCTGCGCCCCGTCCGCCGCGTGCTGCCACCGCTCGGCGGCACGCTCGACCTCTCGCCGCTGGTCGTCATCGTCGTCGCGCAGCTGCTGCTGATGACGGCGGTGCCTTATCTCGAGACCGCGGTGACGGCGATGTTCCTCGGGTGATGAGCGTGCCGTGGCGGCGCGAAGAAAATGGCGCGCTGGTGCTGACGCTGCATGTGCAACCGGGGGCGGCATGCACCGAGACAAGCGGCAGGCACGGCGACGCGCTCAGGCTTCGGCTCAGGGCGCCGCCGGTCGACGGCCGGGCGAACGCCGAGTTGCTGCGCTTCCTGGCCGATGCCTTCGACGTTCCGCTGCGGCAGGTCGCGCTGTTGCGCGGGCAGACGTCGCGCCGAAAAGTCGTGCGCATCGTCGCGCCGACCGCGCGGCCCGATCTCGATTGGATGTAGGGCCTTTGGTCCGACCTACAGCACCGAGCCGGCCGCGAGCACGTTGGCGAGGCGTGCGAAATCACCCAGCGCCAGCGTCTCCCCGCGCGCCGAAGGCAAGATGCCGGCGGCTTCCAGCTGTTGCGTCGAGGCCAGCGCCGACAGCGCGTTGCGCAGCGTCTTGCGGCGTTGCGCGAAGGCCGCGGCCACCACGCGTGCGAACAGCGCCTCGTCGTCGAGCGAGGGCTTTTCGTCGTGCAGCGGCACCAGCCGGGCGAGCGCCGATTCGACTTTCGGCGCGGGCCGGAACGCGCCAGCGGGTACGACGAACAGGCGCGTGATCCGGAATTTTGCGCCCAGCATCACCGTGAGCCTGCCGTAGTCGGCGGTTCCCGGCGAGGCGGTCATCCGCGCGACCACTTCCTTTTGCAGCATCACGTGCAGGTCGTGCAGCATCGAGTCGTACTCGGCCAGGTGGAAGAGCAGCGGCGAGCTGATGTTGTACGGCAGGTTGCCGACGACGCGCAACCGCGGGCCGAACGACGCGAAGTCGAAGGCGAGCGCATCGGCCTCGTGCAGCGTGAGCTGGGCGGGTGTAAAGCGCGCGCGCAGGCGTGCGGCGAGATCGCGGTCGATTTCGACGGCGCTGACGTGTCCGATGCGCTCGATCAGGTCGCCGGTCAGCGCGGCGAGGCCGGGGCCGATCTCGACCACGTTGTCGCCGGGTTGCGGGTCGACGGCGGCGACGATCCGCCGCACGTAGTGCGCGTCCGCGAGGAAGTTCTGGCCGAAGCGCTTGCGTGCCTGATGACCGTGCATGGCCGCACTATCGTTCCTGCGCGTGGCGTTGCGCCAGAAGGATCGCGAGGTCGACGGCATGCACGAGACTTCCGGAGTCCGCGGACGCGCAGAGCACCGGGTCGCGCGCCAGGTCGAGCGCGGTGCCGTGATCGACCGAGGTTCGGGGAAACGGCAGGCCGAGGGTCACGTTCACGCCCCGGCCGAAACTCGCGGCCTTCAAGACCGGCAGTCCCTGATCGTGGTACATGGCGACGATGGCGTCGTAATTGCGTGCATGGCTCGGCACGAACACGGTATCGGCCGGTAGCGGCCCCGTGAAGTTGCCAATGCCGAGGTTGGCCACGGCGGCGATCGCCGGTGCGATGACGTCGACTTCCTCGCGTCCCATGTGCCCGCCCTCGCCGGCGTGCGGATTCAGGCCGCAGACGGCGATGCGCGGGGTGGCGATGCCGAATTTCGAGGTGAGGTCTTTGGCGACGATCAACAGCGTATCGTGCACGATGCCCCGCGTCAGCGCAGCCGGCACGTCCTTCAACGCGACGTGCGTGGTGACGAGCGCTACGCGCAACGGAGCCTCCGGTGCGCCGCCGACCAGCAGCATGACGACGTGCGGCGTATGCGTGCGCGCAGCCAGGTACTCGGTGTGCCCGGAGAATGGAATGCCGGCATCCATGATCACGCTCTTTTGCACGGGCGCGGTCACCAGCGCCGCGAATGCACCCGTCGCGCAGGCGTCGGTCGCGTTGCGCAGCATCGCGAGCACGCTCGACGCGTTGGTCGGATCGGGATGGCCGGCGGTTACCGGTGCTGCCAGCGGATGGTGCCAGATTTCGACGACTCCGCCGGCCGGCGCGAAGGCGACCGGATCGTATTCGGCGTAACGCGGCGCAAGACCGATGCGCTGCGCGCGCTGCGCCAAAAGCGCGTGGTCGCCGACGAACACCAGCCTTGCGGGAAACGGCGCCTGCGCATGGCGCACGGCCAGCATCGCGCACAGCTCCGGGCCGATGCCTGCCGGCTCGCCTGCCGTGATCGCGAGGATCGGGCGCTCGAGCATCGCCATCACAGCGGTACGACCGGCAACTGCGCCGCGTCACCCCACAGTTCGGCCTTGACGCCTGGAGCGGCGCGTATCGCGAAGGAAGCGCCGCCGGTTCCGTCGATGCGCGCCTGCGCGAAACTCGTGAGCTCTGCCGTCGGCGCGCCGAACACCCACAGCAACTCGAGCGGGTGCGCAGCATCGATTTCACCGGTATGCTGGACGGCGCGGCCAAGTGGCAGCGCGTGGCCTTCGCGCGCGAATACCGGAAAGCGGTCGAGCCGCGCGCGATAGCGCAGCACCTGCGCTCCGGAAAATCGCTGGCGCGTGTTGAGGTCGAACCAGCCGCCATCGGGCAGCGCGATCTCCACCTCGCCACCCTCGCGGATAACAGGCGCCACCAGCAGCGCGTCGCCGCACATGAACTGCGTCTCGAAGCCGCGAAGCAGCACGTTGTCGGGAAAGGCGAGCGGCATCGCCCGCGTCACCGGCATGCCTGTCGCCGCCGCGGTTGCGATTACCGATTCGAGGTAAGGAATCAGGCGATAGCGGAAGGTGAGCCACTTGCGGCAGATCGCCTCGATCTCGGCGCCATAGGACCACGGCTCGCAGTCGCCGGCGCCGTGGATGCGCACGTGCGAGCAGAACACCGCGGCCTGCAGCCAGCGGACGTAGAGTTCGGCGTCCGGCCGCATGGGGCCATGGCCGCCGCCGACATCGATGCCGTGGTAGGGGCTGCCGCTCATTGCCGAGGAGAGGCCGCCACGGATCGATGCGGCGAGCCCTTCCCAGTCGCTCTGCGCGCCACCGCTGCCGACGATCGGGGTACGCTGGCTGCCGGTCCAGCCAGCGCGACTCCAGATCATCGGCGGTCCTGCCGCGGCCGGCTGGAACTTCCTGGTCGCCTCGTAGGCGCAACGGTTGTACAGCAGCGGATAGACGTTGTGCAGCCGCCGGCCCCAGTCGCCGGAATAGGCGACCGCGTCGTCGGGCACGTGTTCGCCGAAGTCACTCTTGATGGCGTCGACGCCGGCGGTGAACAGCGCCTCGTGCGCGTCGCGCCACCACGCGAAGGCTTCGGGATGCGTGAAATCGAAGATGCCGCTGTCCGGTGTCGTGCCGTCGGCCGATGGGCCGGTTGCGCAAACGGCGGCCACGCCGAGCACGTAAGGATCGCCCGCAGCCGTCTTCAGCAGCAACCCACGCTGCGCGAGTTGCGAGAACAGCCGCGAATGCACCGAAACGTACGGACATTCCCAGACGCATACGCGCAGCGCTTGCGCGTGGATCGCCGCCAGCGTCGCGCGGGGATCGGGAAAGCGCTCTTCGTCCCACGCGAAATCGAAGCGCGTATCGGCACGCCAGGCGCTTGTGCCATCGAGCGTCAGCACGTCGCAGGGTATGCGCCGCTCACGCAGCCGGCGCGCGACGTCGACTGCTTCGTCCGGAGTGTTGAAATACCCGCGCGACATCCACAGGCCGAGTCCCCACCGCGGAACTGCGGGCGCGCGACCGGTCAATGCCGTATACGCGTCGAGGATCGCCGCCGGCGTATCGGCCGCGAAGACGAAGAGGTCGAGCGCCTCGTCGTCGACGACCAGCGCATAGCTGCGATGCGACCAGTCCGGATGTCCGACCCCGTGCGTGACCATGCCCGGCGTATGCACGAACACGCCCCATGCGCCGTCGCCGATGCCCGGCCCCCAGGCGAAGGGCGTGTTCGCGGACGCGAGGCCGGTGCCCACTCCGTGCGCATCCTCGACCTGCGAATGGATCAACTGTCCACGCTTGTCGAGTCGTCCGAATTTGCCACCGAGGCCGTAGACGGACTCTCCCGATTGCAGCGCCAGCGCTGCCGTCCACAGCCCGCCGCGCTGCGCGCGGCCGAAGGTCGGTAGTCTCGTTGCGCCCCGCAGATTCATGTCGGTCGTCGAGGTCAGCACCGAAGCGTTTTTCCACAGCACGCGAAGGCGCAGCGGCGCGCCGCTGATTTCGAGTGCTGCATCGCCGTTGTCGATGCGCCAGAGGCCGGGTTCCGGCTGCGTCGTCGTACAGGCGCGCGCGCGGCCGACGACGAGGTCGTAGTCGGGTCGCGTGTTGGGGCCCAGGCGCAGCCGGAATGCGCCGCCCGCGTAGGCGCTGACTTCCAGCATATCGCCGGTGGACGTGGCGAACGATGCACCGGTACCGGTCGCGCCGAGGCTGCCTTCGATTTCGAGCCGCAGGTAGGCAGAGGGATCGAGGAACATGGCCGACCGCCGACCGCTTAGCCGGCGAACGCGGGCTCGGGCAACCCCGGCACGCCGACCCGCATCGCGAAGATGCCGCCCGAGTGCGGCAATCGCGCGAGCTCGGCGCTCTCGCGCATCTGCCGAGCGGTGGTGACGTAGAGCGTCTTCAGGTCGGCACCGCCGAACGCGCACATTGTCGGGCACATCGCGGGAACCTCGAATTCGGCCAGCGTCTTGCCGCGCGGCGAGATCTGCAGCACGCGGCCGCCGCGAAAGAACGCGGTCCAGTAGTTGCCTTCGCTGTCGACCGCGGCGCCGTCGGGCCGGGCGGCCTCCGCCGTCCATTGCGCGAAGACCCGCGGCCGCGACGGCGTTCCGGTCGCAGTGTCGTAGTCGAAGGCGCGGACCGTGTGCGTCGGCGTGTCGGCGTGGTACATCGTGCGCCCGTCCGGACTCCACGCGAGTCCGTTGCTGATCGTCATGCCGTCGAGGATCTGCGTCATCGTTCCGTCGGGGTCGATGCGCAGCAGCGCGGCGTTGGCAGCATCGCGCTTTTCGTTCATGAAGCCGGCAAAGAAGCGACCCTGGCGGTCGCAGCGGCCGTCGTTGAAGCGATAATGCGCCGGATCGTAGGGTGCGTCGGCGACCTTTCTCCCGAGCTGGCCGTCCGGCCCCGCCAGGAAAATGCCGCTGCGCAGCGCGACGATGAAGCCGGCAGGCTTGCGCAACGCGAAGCAGCCGATCGCCTCGGGCATCGGCATCGCGTGGTTGACGCCGGAAGCCGGATCGAAGCGATTGAGCGAAGGTGCGTTGATGTCGACCCAGTAGAGCACCTGCTCGCGCGTCGACCAGACCGGGCATTCGCCGAGCTTGGCCTTGATGTCGAGGACGCAGGTGAGCATGGAGGTCGGTGTGCGGCCGAGGGTCTCGGGACTCGTCACGGCAGGCGGTGCGTCGATTCTACGCGTCCCGACAGCGCGCCGCAGCGGCGCGATGAAATCGGCGGCGGGATGGCCGCGCCGTGGCTGCTGCAATGGGCTTGGTCCTGAATTCGGCTACCATTGCGGTTGACCGAAATGGAATGCACCCATGCGCTTTGAAGGCACCGATACCTACGTCGCCACCGACGACTTAAAGCTCGCCGTCAACGCGGCGATCGCGCTCGAGCGTCCGCTGCTGATCAAGGGCGAGCCCGGCACCGGCAAGACGCTGCTCGCGGAGGAAGTCGCGCGCAGCCTCGGTCGGCCGCTGCTGCAGTGGCACATCAAGTCGACGACCAAGGCGCAGCAGGGACTCTACGAATACGATGCCGTGTCGCGGTTGCGCGACTCGCAGTTGGGCGACGCGCACGTCGCCGACATCGCGCACTACATCAAGCACGGCGTGCTGTGGGATGCCTTCGACAGCACGGTGCCGGCGGTGGTGCTGATCGACGAGATCGACAAGGCGGACATCGAGTTCCCGAACGACCTGCTGCGCGAGCTCGACCGGATGGAGTTCCACGTCCACGAGACGCAGCAGACGGTCCGTGCGCGAAACCGGCCGCTGGTCGTCATCACGTCGAACAACGAGAAGGAGCTGCCCGACGCCTTCCTGCGCCGCTGCTTCTTCCACTACATCCGCTTTCCGGACCGAGAGACGATGGAGCGCATCGTCGACGTCCACTATCCGGGGCTGAAGCGCGCGCTGCTGGCCGAGGCGCTCGAGGTGTTCTTCAACCTGCGGGAGGTGCCGGGGCTCAAGAAGAAGCCTTCGACGTCGGAGCTTCTCGACTGGCTGAAGCTCCTGCTCGCCGAGGACATCGCCCCCGAGGCGCTGCGCAGCCAGGACAGGAAGGCGTTCATTCCGCCGCTGCACGGCGCGCTGCTGAAGAACGAGCAGGACGTGCACCTCTTCGAGCGCGTCGCCTTCATGGCGCGCGTCGGCCGCTAGCCGGCGATGCCCTTCGTCGAGCCCGTCACGCTGCGCGGTGCCGCGGCGCTGCTCGAGCCGCTGGCGGCCGGGCATGCGCAGGCGCTGGCGCGGGCGGCGGCCGACGGCGAGCTGTGGCGGCTCTGGTACACGGGCGTCGCGCCGCCGGAACGGATGCACGAATACGTCGCGACCGCGCTCGACATGCGCGAGCGACAGGGCGCGATGCCCTTCGTCGTGCGCGACGCGGCGTCCGGCGACGTTGTCGGCTGCACACGCTATTTCAACGTCGATGCGAAGAACCGGCGGTTGGAAATCGGCCATACCTGGTACGCGCGGAAGGTGCAGCGCACGGCGGTGAATACCGAATGCAAGCTGCTGTTGCTGACGCACGCCTTCGACGCGCTTTCCTGCATCGCGGTCGAGTTCCGCACGCACTGGTTCAACCACGCGTCGCGCACGGCCATCGCACGGCTGGGCGCCAAGCAGGACGGCGTGCTGCGCAATCACCAGCTGATGCCCGACGGGTCCCGGCGCGACACCGTCGTGTACTCGATCATCGACGGCGAATGGCCGGCGGTGCGCCAGCACCTGCACTTCCTGCTCGAGCGTTCGCGCTGACCCTTATGCGAATGCGTGCGTTGCTCGCCAGCGGCGCGTTCGCCGCATCGCCGTGTTTTGCGGCGGATGCGGGACCCTCGATCGACTGCAGCGCCAAGCTCACGCGTTCGGTCGAGCGCCACATCTGCAGCGACCTGAAGCTCGCCACGCTCGACCGGGAACTCGCGGCGGTCTACGCTTCGGCGCAGGCGAAGTCGGGGCAGGGCGCGCCGGATCTCACCGCCACGCAACGCGCGTGGGTCGTGTCGCGCAACGACTGCTGGAAGTCCAACGACATGCCCGCATGCGTTCTGCGCGCCTACCGCGACCGGATCTCCGAGTTGCAGGCGCGTTACCGGCTGCTGGAGCCGGTGGGCACCGGGCGCTTTCTGTGCCCGGGTACGCCGCCGCAGCCGGTGGTCGCCGAATTCTTCGCTACCGATCCGCCGACGGCGATGGTCGAGTTCGCGGGTGTCACGCAGTTCATGCGCGTTGCGCCTTCGGGGAGCGGCGCGCGCTACACCGGCGGCAACCGCCGGTTCTGGGAGCACCAGGGCGTGGCGCTGCTTTCCTGGGATATCGGCAAACCCGAATTGCACTGCTCGAAGCAGTAGCGGCCGGCCACGATTGGCGATTCAGGCGGGATAGAGTCCGCGTGTGCGCGCGAACACGCGTGTCAGGCCGAGCAGCACGTCGAGGTTCGGCGTGGCGATCGCGACACGATTCGCGATCTCGCGGACGACGGTCAGCAGCGCGTCGATCTCGAGCGGCTTGCCGGCGTCGACGTCTTGCAGCATCGACGTGCGAAACGCACCCAGCCTTCGCGTGATCGCGTTGCGGTCCTCGGTCGACTGCTCGATCGGACAGCCGATCGCGTCGCCGATCGCCTTCGCCTCGCGCATCACCGCCTGGCAGAAGGCGTTGGCCAGCGGGTCATCGAGGATTCGGTCGAGCGTGGCGCCGGTGAACGCCGACACCGGATTCATCGTCATGTTGCCCCACAGCTTGTACCAGATGTCCTGCTGGATGCGTTCCGACACCCGTGCATCGAAGCCGGCGTCGGTGAGTGCTTGCGCGAGCGCCGTGACGCGCGGCGCCGCGCCGCCGGCCGGCTCGCCGACGATCAATCCCTGCCCCATCACGTGGCGGACGACTCCGGGCTCGGGTGACGTGCAGGCGGCGTGGACGACGCAGCCGACGATCCGGCGCACCGGAATTGCCGACGCGATCGCGCCGTCCGGATCCAGCGTCGTCAATGGCAGATCGGCGCAGGGACCGGGCATCCCGGAGAAGAACCACCAGGGCACGCCGTTCATCGCGGTCAGCACGACGGTATCGGGACCCAGCAGCGGCGCGATGCGCGCAGCGACTTCAGGCAGCGCCGGAGCCTTCACTGCGACGACGACCAGATCCTGGGCCCCCAGCGACGCGGGCTCGTCCGACGTCTCGAGCGGCACTTCGATGACGCGATCGTGGGCGGCCAGCCGCAGTCCGCGAGCACGCAGGGCGGCGAGCGTCGCGCCACGCGCGACGGCGGTCAGCGCATGGCCCCGGGCGCCAAGACGGGCGCCGATGAAACCGCCGATGGCGCCGGCGCCGTAGATGCAGATTTTCATGGTGGTCGGGTGTCGATCGGATGGCCATGATAACGGAGCGTAGCGGCGCCGGTTTAAACTGCACGCTGCCATGCTGACCGGATTCTTCCTGCACCTGAAGGCGCACAAGCTGCCGGTGTCGACGCGCGAATTGCTGACGCTGCTCGAAGCGCTCGACAAGCGCGTCGTGTCCTCGTCGCTCGACGACTTCTACGTCCTGGCGCGCGCCTGCTTCGTCAAGGACGAGCAGCACTTCGACCGCTTCGACCTGGCCTTCGGGTCGTACTTCAAGGGCATCGACACGATTTTCGACATCCGCGCCGAGATTCCCGAGGAATGGTTGAGGCGCGAGTTCCAGCGCAACCTCTCCGACGAGGACAAGAAACAGGTCGAAGCGATGGGCGGCTGGGACAAGCTGATGGAGACGCTGAAGCAGAGGCTGCGCGAACAGCGCGAACGGCACCAGGGCGGGTCGAAGTGGATCGGCACCGGCGGCACCAGCCCCTTCGGCGCCTACGGCTACAACCCCGAAGGCGTGCGCATCGGGCAGCAGGGCGGCGGTTCGAAGAGCGCCGTCAAGGTTTGGGACGAGCGCAGCTTCCGCAATCTGGACGGCGACGTCGAGCTCAACACGCGCAACATCAAGGTCGCGCTGCGCCGGCTGCGCCGATTTGCGCGCGAAGGCGTACCCGAGGAGCTCGACCTCGACGGCACCATCGAGGGCACCGCGCGCAACGCCGGATGGCTCGACTTGAAGCTGCAGCCCGAACGGCGCAACCGCGTCAAGGTCCTGCTGTTCCTCGACGTCGGCGGCTCGATGGATCCGCACGTGCGCGTGTGCGAGGAACTCTTCTCGGCGGCGAAGGCGGAGTTCCGGCATCTCGAGTACTTCTATTTCCACAATTGCGTCTACGATCACGTCTGGCGCGACAACGGGCGCCGGCGCATCGACCGCTCCTCGACCCTCGACCTGATCCGCACCTACGGGCCCGACTGGAAGGCGATTTTCGTCGGCGACGCGGCGATGAGCCCCTACGAGCTGGTGCAGGCCGGCGGCAGCGTCGAGTACATGAACGACGAGGCGGGCATCGTCTGGCTGACGCGCATTTTCGGGCACTTCCGCCGCGTCGCCTGGTGGAACCCCGAGCCCGAACGCGCTTGGGAATACACGCGCTCGACGCAGATCGTGCTGCAGAAGCTCGGTCCGCGGATGTTTCCGCTCACGCTGTCGGGTATCGCGCGGGGGATCGACGCGCTGCGGCAGTAGTGAGGGATAGGCATTTCAATCACGCGAGCCCGAGTATTGGGGGTTCGATCGTGCGGGTCTACCGTTGGTTTTCGGCGGCAGCAGGCTGATCCGGGCACTTTGCGGAAGAACTTCGAGCGGGCCCCGGCGGCTGGCACGAGCGGCTTCCGTGCCGAGTCCGCAGGCGTTGCTTGACGACTTGGCTACCAGGTAAGGCGCTGATCGAACTCGTAGGCCGGGGTGGGCTGGGGCACCAGATCGGGTGGCGAATCCCGCGCAGCATCGGCCGCCTCCCACAGTGGCGGGCCGCGGGCGGGTGCGATCCAGGGTGGCGCGATCGGCTCGCCGAGGTGGGCGAGGATGTCGCGCACGGTCGCCGCCTCGGTGACGAAGGCGAGGATGCGCATCGCACCGCCACACTGGGAGCAGCGGAGCGGGAACACTTCGTAGATG
>JADYZP010000062.1 GCA_020853025.1 Burkholderiales bacterium | reverse complement strand
GGACCGCTACAGCATGGACCGCAACCACATGCTGAACATGATCGCCGTGCTGTTCGGTGGGCGCATCGCCGAGGAGCTCTTCATGAACCAGATGACCACCGGCGCGTCGAACGACTTCGAGCGTGCGACGGAGATCGCGCGCAGCATGGTTACGCGCTACGGGATGTCGGACGAGATGGGTCCGATGGTCTACGGCGAGAACGAGGGCGAGGTCTTCCTCGGCCGTTCAGTGACGACGCAGAAGAACGTGTCGGAGTCGACGATGCAGAAGGTCGACGAGGAGATCCGCAAGATCATCGACTCGCAGTACGCGGTCGCGCGCAAGCTGCTCGAGGACAACCGGGACAAGGTCGAGGCGATGGCCAAGGCGCTGCTCGAGCTCGAGACCATTGACGCCGAGCAGATCGCCGACATCATGGCCGGCCGGCCTCCGCGGCCCCCGAAGCCCGCGCAGCCGACGGGTTCCGCGGCCGGCGGATCCGTGCCTCCGGGGCCCGATGCGGCACCGGCGGCCAGCCCCACCTAGGACAACACTTCCCGTGGACCCGGGCTTGCACTGGAGGGGAGGCTTCCTCTGGGCTCGGGGACGCGCGGCGCCCCGCATCTGAGGTTTCATGTATCTGGCCTGCGGGCGCCGCCGCCTGGACCTTTCGCGTCCGCGGGTGATGGGCATCCTCAACGTCACCCCCGACTCGTTCTTCGACGGCGGCGCGCATTTCGACCCCGAGCGCGCGCTGGACCATGCGCGGCGAATGCTGGAAGACGGCGCCGACCTGATCGACGTCGGCGGCGAGTCGTCGCGGCCGGGGGCGACGCCCGTGTCCGAGCGCGAGGAACTCGCGCGCGTGCTGCCGGTCGTCGAAGCGCTGGCCGGCGAGGGCGTGCTGGTGAGCATCGACACCAGCAAGCCGGCGGTGATGCGGGAAGCCGCCGCGGCAGGCGCCTTGATGATCAATGACGTGCACGCGCTGCAAGGCCGCGGCGCGCTGCAAGTCGCGGCACAGGGACACGCCGCCGTGATCCTGATGCACATGCAGGGTGCGCCGGCGGACATGCAGGCGCGCCCTCGCTATACCGACGTCGTGCGCGAAGTGCGCGACTTCCTCGTGCAGCGGGCGTTGACCTGCGAGGCGGCCGGCATTGTGCACGAGCGGATCGCCGTCGATCCCGGTTTCGGCTTCGGCAAGACGAAGGCGCATAATCTGGCGCTGCTGCGCGCGTTGCCGGTGCTGGCCGCGGTCGGCTATCCGCTGCTGGTCGGGATGTCGCGCAAGGCGACCATCGGCCAGATCACCGGACGCGACGTGATGGACCGCATGGCCGGCAGCCTCGCCGCGGCGCTGGCCGCCGTGGCACGCGGTGCGCGCATTCTGCGTGTCCACGACGTGCGCCAAACGGTCGACGCGCTGAAAGTGTGGCAGGCTGTCGAAACCGGTGCGGACGAGTGCTGACGCCGGTGGCACTCGTGGCGCCGCGTGGCGCGTTCTGCCTTGTCGCGATGCGTATGGAACAAAACTCCTGAGGAATCGAATTGTCGATGCAACGCAGATACTTCGGCACCGACGGCATCCGCGGCCGGGTCGGCGAGCCTCCGATCACGCCGGAACTCGTGATGAAGCTCGGCTGGGCGGCCGGCCGCACGCTCGTCTCCGCCGACGGCGCGCGCCGCGGTGACCGTCCGGGGGTGCTGATCGGCAAGGACACGCGCATTTCGGGCTACATGCTCGAGGCGGCGCTCGAGGCCGGTCTCTCGGCCGCCGGCGTCGATGTCTACCTCTGTGGTCCGCTGCCGACGCCGGGCATCGCCTATTTGACCCGTGCGCTGCGCCTGTCGGCGGGCATCGTCATCAGCGCGTCGCACAATCCCTTCGACGACAACGGCATCAAGTTCTTCGGTGCGGCCGGCGCCAAGCTGCCCGACGATCTCGAGGCGGCGATCGAGCGCAGGATGGACGAGCCCTTGACTTGCGTGTCGTCGACGGCGCTCGGCAAGGCGCGCCGCGTCGACGACGCGGCGGGACGCTATGTCGAGTTCTGCAAGAGCACGTTTCCGACCGAGCTCGATCTGCATGGCTGGCGGATCGTCGTCGACAGCGCGAACGGCGCGGCGTATCACGTCGCGGCGCCGGTGTTCCACGAACTCGGTGCCGAGGTGATCGCCGTCGGTGCGGAGCCGGACGGACTCAACATCAATGCAGGCAGCGGCGCGACGCATCCGCAGTTCCTCGCCGAGCAGATGCTGGCGCAGCAGGCGGACATCGGCATCGCGCTCGACGGTGACGGCGACCGGCTGGTGATGGCCGACCGTCACGGACGACTCTACGACGGCGACCAGCTGCTGTACGTGATCGCCGCCGACTACCGGCGCCGGCACGTCGGCAACGCGGGAGTCGTCGGCACGCTGATGAGCAACCTGGGCTTCGAGCAGGCGCTGCAGCGCAACGGGATTCCCCTTGCACGCGCGAAAGTCGGCGATCGCTACGTGCTGGAGCGGATGCAAGCGCAGGGGTGGCTGCTGGGCGGCGAGAACTCAGGCCACATCATCTGCCTCGACAAGCACACGACCGGCGACGCGATCGTGGCTGCGTTAGCCGTGCTGCGCGCGCTGATCGAGCAGAAGCAGTCGCTGGCGCAGGCCACGGCCGCGGTCACCATGTTTCCGCAGCGCCTGATCAACGTCCCCGTGCGGCGCGGCTGGGACTGGCAGAGCAGCGAAGCGGTCATGCGCGCCGAGCGCGAAGCGGTCGCGTCGCTCGCCGACGCGGGCCGCGTGCTGCTGCGGCCTTCGGGCACCGAGCCGGTGTTGCGCGTGATGGTCGAGGCACAGGATGCGCAACTGGCACAGACGTGCGCGCAGGCGCTCGCCGAGACGATCGCCCGCGCGGCAGGAGCGCCGCTTTAGCTCAGCCAGACGAAGGCGTAGACGCTGTTGTCGTTGGCCGTCAACTCCGCGGTCTTCGGGTCAATCAGATTCTCCAGATCACGTCGGTCGTGCTGGAGCCGATCGCACCTGGCGGGAAGTATAATTCGCCGATGGTCGCCGTCGCGCACGCCGCGCCGCAAGCCGCCGCGCCCGAGGCGGTTGCCGCCTGGCTCGAAATCCTCGCCTCCGATTATTCCGCTGCCGAACGCGAGTCCTTTGCCGCGGCATTCGACTACGCGCGTGCGCGTAGCGGCGACGCAGCGATGGCCGATGGCGAGCTGGTGCTCGATCGCGCGCTCGGCGCGGCGACGATCCTGGGGGGACTCAAGCTCGACGCCGATTCGCTGCTCGCCGCTCTGCTCCTCGGCTTGCCGGTCGCGGGCGCCTTCGACGCCGAAGACGTGCAGCAGCGCTTTGGCGCCGACGTCGCCACGCTGGTCGGCGGCGTGGCGCGGATGGGCAGCATTCGCGCCGGTGCGGACGGCGGCAACAAGGACGAGCGCGCGACACAGGCGGAAAACCTGCGCAAGATGCTGCTGTCGATGGTCGAGGATATCCGCGTCGTGCTGATCAAGCTGGCCGAGCGGACGCAGGCGCTGCGCAGCCAGGTTGCACGCAACTCGTCGTCGCGCGCACAAACGGCGCGCGAGGTGCTCGATCTTTTCGCTCCGCTCGCCAATCGTCTTGGCGTATGGCAGTTGAAGTGGGAACTCGAGGACCTGTCGCTGCGCGCGCTGGAGCCCGCGGTGTACAAGTCGATCGCCGGTATGCTGGACGAGCGTCGCATTGACCGCGAGCGTTATATCGACGACGTGGTCGCGGCGCTGAAGAGCGAACTTGCCGATGCCGGCATCGCTGCCGACGTCACCGGCCGACCGAAGCACATCTACAGCATCTGGAAAAAGATGCAGCGCAAGCAGTCGGGCATCGATACGCTGTACGACATTCGCGCCGTGCGCATCCTGGTCGACTCGGTCAAGGATTGCTACACGGTGCTCGGCCTCGTCCATCACCGGTGGACGCCGCTGGCGCGCGAGTTCGACGACTACATCGCGAAGCCGAAACCGAACGACTACCGATCGTTGCACACGGCGGTCATCGGACCCGAGGAGAAGCCGCTCGAAGTACAGATACGCACGCGCGACATGCACCAGCATTCCGAGTACGGCGTCGCCGCGCATTGGCGCTACAAGGAAGGCGCGAAGGATCGTGGAAGACACGACCCGTCATTCGACGAGCGGATAGCGTGGCTGCGGCAGGTGCTGGACTGGAAGGAGGCGGTAGCCGACTCCGGCGAGTGGCTGTCGGCATTCAAGGAAAGCCTCTTTACCGATACGATCTACGTGCTCACGCCGCGAGGAAAGATCATTGAAATGCCGCGCGGTGCGACACCGGTCGACTTCGCCTATGCAGTGCACTCGGGCCTTGGTCATCGCTGCCGCGGCGCCAAGGTCGACGGCCAGATGGTGCCGCTCAACTTTCGCCTCGAAAGCGGGCAGCGCGTGGAAATCATCACCGTCAAGCAAGGCGGGCCCTCGCGCGACTGGCTGAATCCAGAGCTGGGCTACGTCCACAGCAACCGCGCACGCGCGAAAGTGCGTCAGTGGTTCAAGGCGCAGCAGCTCGAGGCGACGGTGACGCAGGGTCGCGCATTGGTCGACCGCGAGCTCGCCCGGCTCGGCCAGACGGCGTTGAAGCTCGACGCCGTCGCGGCCAAAGCCGGCTTCGACAAGACCGAGGAGTTCTTCGCCGCCTTCGCGCGCGACGACATCAACTCGAAGCAGGTGCAGACGGCGATACTTGCCGTCGCACAGCCCGATACGGCGACGGCGCGCGCCGAACCGGAAGTGGCCACGCACCGGAGCAAGGCGGCAGGCTCCGGCAGCGGAATTCTCATCGTCGGGGTCGATCGGCTGCTGACGGGACTCGCACGCTGCTGCAAGCCGGCGCCACCCGACCCGATCGTGGGCTTCGTGACGCGCGGCAAGGGGGTGACGATCCATCGCGCATCGTGCAGCAACGTGACCCGCATGCGCGACAAGGAGCCCGAGCGCCTGATCGCCGCCGACTGGGGTGCGCCGCGGGACGAGGTGTTTCCGGTCGACATCATCGTCGAGGCGATGGACCGGCAGGGGTTGCTGCGCGACATCTCCGAAGTCCTCTCGCGCGAGAAGATCAACGTCACCGCGGCCAATACGCTGACCAGGAACCTGCACTCGCGAATGGCCTTCGCGATCGAGGTGCGCAGCCTCGGCGCGCTGAAGCGGGCGCTGGCGCTGGTGCGTGACGTGAAAGGCGTGCTCAGCGCCGGACGTCGCTGACGAACGAGAGGCAGCCGCACGACGCGATCCAAAATGTACGATTTGATCGCGCCGCCACGCCATCCTGTTCTGTGGACCGCAAGCCGGCGCGCTAGATTTTCAGCGCGCCACCGTAGCCGGTGAGTTCGAGGTAACCGCGGCCGATGGGGCGGCCGTGTTCCAGCGCGCGCACCGCGCCTTCCCAGTAGACGGTACCCACGCTCGCGCGCGAATCGAGTTCCTGGTCGTCGAAGAGCGGCTCGAGTGCCAGTGCAAGACTGCCCGCCTCGATGCGGAACGCGACCGGGTAGACGATGCCGGTGCGCGGCGAACGCCAGTACCTGAGCGCCGTAAATCGGATCGCCGCCGGTTCGAAGGTCCGCACCGACCCGGATGCGGTGCGCAGGGTACCTCCGGACCCGTGGACACTGCCGTCGTTGGCGCGGATGCGAAACGCCATCAACGCGCCGCCATCGTCGAAATTGATGCCGATCCAGTCCCAGCCCTGCGTTCCGGGCGCCAGGAAGGCGCTCGACCATTCGTGGTCGAGCCACGCGCCGCCGTTCACGCGCAGCGTGCGGTCGTCGAGCGTCAGTGCGCCGGCGGCGGTGAGCTGTGGCCGGCTGTAGTAGAAGCTCGCCTGCTCGGCACGGGGACCCTTGCGGCTGAAGCCGCGCTCGCCCTGCAGCAGGATCGGTTGTCGTGCGCTGAAGGTCAGCGCAAAGGCGAAATCGCGCGCGGCCACGTTCGCCGTGTACTTCTGCCCGGCGAGCTGCAGCGACCAGTCGCCGATGCGCACGTCGGTCGTTTCCAGCGCTGCTTCGGCAAGCCCCATGCCGCTGCGCGCCGCGCGCTGGTCGTGGCGCAGCTTCCCCGCACGTGGATCGGCCACGGCGGCGTGTGCGAACAGGAGTTGCGTTGGCGTAAAGCGGCTGCCGCCGTCCTCGGCAACGCCAGGCCGGGTGCGAAAGAACGTGATCTGGATGCCGAAATCACGGCCGTCGCCGTCGTCGACCCAGCCGGTGATGTACCACCACTCGGTGCGGAACTCCGGATGAGCACCGTGATCGCGCGGGAACGCGAGCGCTGTGCCAGCCGTGACCTGCGGATAGACGACTTCGCCGCGCGTCACCGTCGCGGCGAGGGCGAGGGGCGCGATGAGGAAGCGTCGGCGGTCGATGGCCATGCGGCTCTCCGGGACGTTCTGTTCGGGACAGTGGTGCGGACCGCGGCAATCGCCGGCCGGCTACCAGTCATCTTTGACAGCGCGGATCGCGTCGTGTCCCATCGCCTGGCGCGCGGAGACGACGGTGGTCGCGAGCGCCAGCGCCAGCAATGCAAGCACCAGCGCCGCCAGCGAGCCCCACGGCAGATGCAGCGTCATCCCCCAGTGGAACGACTGCCGGTTGACGACGTGGATGAGGATGAGGCTCATCAGGAAGCCGAGCAGCAGGCCGACGGCGAGACCGATGCTGCTGACGGCGAAGCCTTCGGTGGCCAGCATGACCGCGATCTGCCGGCGCGTCAGCCCCAGGTGGCGCAGCATGCCGAACTCGCGTCTTCTCGCCAACACCAGCGCACCGATCGACGACGAAAGGCCGAAAAGCCCGATGACGATCGCGGCCGCGAGCAGCGCGTAGGTGACGGCGAAGGTCCGGTCGAAGATGCGGAGCGAGCGCACGCGGATTTCGCCGGGGGTCGCGATCGACATCCGCGCCGCACCGGGCATGCGCGCGTCCACCTGTCGACGAAATTCGTCTACGGTGACGTCGGGAGCAAGCCAGACCGCGGCGTCAGTGGCGGTCGCGTCGCCGGTGATCCGCGTGTACTCGGAGCGATCGATCACCAGCGCGCCCTGCTGGCGCGCGTAGTCGCGCCAAACACCGGCGACGACGAAGTTTCGCTGCTTGCCGTCGAGCGGCAAGTGCAGGCGGGCACCGGGTCGGATGCCGTAGAGGTCGACGATTGCTTCGCTGACGTAGACCGGCGGCGGGTCGCCGGCGCGCAACGACAGCGCGGTACCGACCAGCGGCAGCGCGGCAGAAGGATCAGCTGCAGGGAGATCGCGGGCGAGCAGCGTCACGTGCGGTTGCCCGTCCTCGAGAACAATGCCCTGCGTGCGCAGGAAGGCGATTCTTGCCACTGCGTCGATCGATGCCAGGCGGCGTTGCTCGTCCACGGAAAAATAGGCGCTATCGCCGGCCGCGGCCGCACGCACGTAGACGTTCGCCGGCAGAACGCGCAACAGCCAGTCATCGAGCGACTGGCGAAACGATGCGACCATGATCGCCATCGACACCATCAGCGACACGCTGGCGACTGTCGTCGCGAGGCTGACACCTGCCTGTCCGGGTGCACCGCGCAGCTGCTCGAGCGCCAATGCCGGTGCGATCGCGTGCGGACGCGGCATTGCCGCCAGGACCCAGGCGGCGATCCGTGGCAGCAGCAGCAGCGTGCCGAAGAGCAGCAGCGCGATTGCGCCGTACCCGAACAGCGGCAAGCCGCCGACCGGTGGCAGCCAGGCCGCCGCGGCACCGGCGGTGAGCAGCACCGCTCCGGGCAGCGGAGAGCGCAAGCGCGCGAAGGCGTGTTGTTCGTCGCCCGCCTTCAGCGCGGCCGCCGGCGTGGCGGCTGCGGCCTCGCGTGCAGGCAGATAGCTTCCGAGCAGCGCCGCGACAATGCCCAGCATCGCGAAAATGGCCGCTGCGCGGATGTCGAAGGCCACGTCGGGCGCGACACCACGAAAGAAGCCGGCGCCAAGGTCGGCGCCGAACACGCGCAGCACGGCGTCGGCGAGTAGGTAGCCGCCGGCGAGGCCCGCCAGCGATCCGGCGGCGCCGACCAGCGCGCCTTCGCCGACCAGCAGCGCGATGAGTCGTGTGCGGCTGAGCCCCAGCGTACGCAGCAAGGCGAACTGCGAGCGTCGGCGGACGATCGACAGCGCCTGCGTCGAGAACACGAGCAGTCCGCCGGTAAACAGCGCGACCAGCGCCAGCACGTTGAGGTTGACGCGATACGACCGCGACAGCCGGCGCGTAAGTGCAGCGTTGTCGTCGGGGGTCGCGACCTCGAGACCGGCCGGCAGCGCCGCCACGATCCGTTCGCGCAGCGCAGCGGCGTCGCCACCCGGGCGCAGCCGCAGGTCGATCCGCGACAGCGATCCAATGCGCGCGAACGCGTCCTGGGCGGCCGCGATGTCCATCACCGCAAATCGCTCGCCGCTTTCGGCGCGCACATAGCCGGCCACCGCCAGCGGCAGCGCATGCGTTCCGGACTGAACCCTGAGCGTGGCACCCGGATGAACGTCGAGCCAAGCCGCGGCCGCCGGGCTCATGAATACCGTACCCGGCCGCAGCAGGTCGAGTGCATCTTTTGTGGTCCCGACCAGCGCTGGGGTCACCGCGGCCGCGCGAAAGGCGTCGACGCCGTAGACGCGCAGCGCGTCGTCGCGTCCGGCAATGCGCGCGTCGACCTCGACGACGGGGCTCGCCACCGCGATGTCGGGATCGCGCGCCAGCCGCGGGTACAGCGCCTCGTCGAAACCGTTGCGCGGACCGCGGACGACGAGGTCCGCCGATCCGGACAACGACCGCATCCCGCCGGAGAATTCGGCGATCGCCGCCTCGTTGATCAGCGCAACGGCAAAGCCCAGCGCCACACCGAGTGCGATCGCCAGTACCGACAGCGCAAGGCGGCCGCGATGGCTGCCGAAAGCGCCGCCGAGCACTGCCCATGCGATCGCCAATCCCGCACTCATTACAACGACGTCGGGTCGAGACCGCTCGCGCTGAGCGTGTAGACGCGATCCGCACGGGCGGCTGCCGCGCGCGAATGCGTGACCAGCACGCCGGTCGCCCCTTCCTCGTGCAGACGCTCGCGCAGAAGCCCGATGACACCCGCGGCGCTGTCGGGGTCGAGATTGCCGGTCGGCTCGTCGGCGAGCACGATCGCCGGCCGATGCACCAGCGCACGCGCAATGGCCGTGCGCTGCAACTCGCCGCCGGAGAGCTCGCGCGGCATGCTCTCACCGCGATCGGCCAGCCCGACGGCGGCGAGCATCGCCTGCACCCGATCTTCGGCCGGCGCGCGATCGTGGCCGAG
This sequence comes from Burkholderiales bacterium, assembly GCA_020853025.1. GTDB lineage: Bacteria > Pseudomonadota > Gammaproteobacteria > Burkholderiales > Casimicrobiaceae > VBCG01. The sequence continues at coordinate 105,152 of JADYZP010000062.1, read as the reverse complement.
CAGTGCCAGCGGCAGGCCGACATTGCGGGCGACGGAGAGGTACGGCAGCACGTGAAACGCCTGGAACACGAAGCCGACCTTTTCGCGGCGAAACCGGGTCAGCGCGTCGTCGTCGAGACGGTCGAGTTCGCTGCCGGCGACGGTGACGCTGCCGGCGTCGGCGCGTTCGAGCCCGGCGATCAGATTGAGCAATGTCGACTTGCCCACGCCCGACTCACCGAGGATTGCGACCAGCAGACCGCGCGGAATCGCGAGCGTGATGCCGTCCAGGACGGTTCGCGGCCGGGGCCCCGGAAAGCGCTTGCTGACACGGTCGAGATGGATCAAGGCGAATCGGAATGCCGGGCGTGTCGTTACGCGCCGGTGCGAAAGACGCCTTCGAGCGCCGCAGCGTAGTTCGCCTTGAGCCTGTCGCCGGAGTCGGATTCGATGCCAAGGTCCTTGATCAATCCGTCGCGCAGTCCATAGATCCACCCATGCAGCGTCAGTGACTGGCCGCGCCGCCAGGCGTCACGCACGATGGTGGTTCGCCCGACGTGATGCGTCTGCTCGATGACGTTCAACTCGCACAGCCGGTCGGTGATCGTCGCCTCGTCCGGCAGCGACCGGATGAACGCGATGTGTTGCTCGGCGACGTCCTGCACGTGGCGCAGCCAGTTGTCGATGAGTCCGAGCGGTTTGCCCTGCCACGCCGCGCGGACACCGCCGCAGCCGTAATGGCCGACGACGATCACGTGCTCGACACGCAGAACGTCGACTGCAAACTGCAGCACCGACAGGCAATTGAGGTCGGTGTGGACGACGACGTTGGCGACGTTGCGATGGACGAAGAGTTCGCCCGGAAGCAGGTGGACTATCTCGTTTGCCGGCACACGGCTGTCCGAGCAGCCGATCCAGAGGTACCGCGGGTTCTGCTGCGCGGCGAGTCGCTGAAAAAAATCCGGCGTCGCATCGTTGACGCTGGCTGCCCAGCGGCGGTTGGCATCGATCAAGTGCTGTAGGGACGACATGGGCTGGGTGTTCGGCTCAGGAGGAATTCAGACCAGCCCCTCGAGCAACTGCACGTCGACCTGCTCGCCGGCGGCCACGTTGCCGGTATCGGTGCCGAGCACGACAAAGCAATTCGCCTGTGACATCGACGACAGGATGCCCGACCCCTGGTCGCCGGTCGTACGTACCTCGAAGCCACCGCTAGCCGCCGGCGACAGGATGCCCCTTTGGAACTCCGTGCGGCCCGGTGCCTTGCGGATCGGCGCCGCCAGCGTCGCACGGAACAGCGGAACCGGTGCGACGTCGCGCCGGCCCTGCAGCACGAGCAGCGCATCGCGAACGAACTGGTAGAAGGTGACCATCACCGACACCGGGTTGCCCGGCAGTCCGAAAAAGTGCGCGCCACCGATCTTGCCGTAGGCGAGTGGCCGCCCGGGCTTCATGGCGATTTTCCAGAACACGACCTCGCCCAGCTTGTCGAGCAGCTGCCTGACGAAATCCGCTTCGCCCACCGACACGCCACCCGAGGTGATGACGACGTCGGCGTTGGCTGCGGCCGTCGCGAAGGTGCGCTCGAGCTCCTCCGGCACGTCCGGGACGACACCCATGTCGAGCATCTCGCAATCGAGGCGCGCGAGCATTCCATACAGCGTGTAGCGATTGCTGTCGTAGACGTCTCCGGCGCCAAGCGGTGTACCGATCGACCGCAGTTCGTCGCCGGTGGAAAAAAAAGCGACCCGCAGGCGGCGAAACAGGCTGACCTCGTTGATGCCGAGCGAGGCGATGGTGCCCAGCTCGGCAGGCCGTATCGGCTGACCGCGCCCGACGACCACCTGGCCCACCTTGATGTCCTCGCCGGCCAGGCGCCGATTCTGTCCCCTCTGGGTCACCGCGCCGCGCGCGATGCGCACGCCGCCCGGAACTTCGGTTGCGCGCTCCTGCATCACCACGGTGTCGGCGCCCGCCGGCATGACGGCGCCGGTGAAAATGCGTACTGTTTCGCCGGGACCGACGGCGCCGGTGTGCGGCTTGCCGGCAAAGGAGTCGCCGACGCGACGCAGATCCGTGTCGCCGTCGGCGGCCAGGTCGGCGAAGCGCAGCGCCCAGCCGTCCATCGCCGAATTGTCGTTGCCGGGAACGCAGATGGGAGAGATCACGTCGTCGGCCAGCACACGGTTCAGCGCGAAGCGCAGGTGCACACGCTCCTTTGCCGTCACCGGGATCAGGAATCGGCGGATCAGCGCGCGCGCCTGGTCGACCGCCATCGAGTTCGGGTCGTAGTCGTCGGCGCAGGAGGCTTCGCGCAGAGTCTTGGGTGCGTTCATGGCGGATTCCGGGCGGGGTCGAAGCGTGATTTCAGCGCAAGAGCAGGGCGTTCGAGGAGGTGCCACGAGCATGCCGCCACGCCGAGCGTCAAAGGCAACGACAGCGCGAGCAGGCCCATCGGTTCGAGCGCTGCGAAACGCTGCATCAGCATCTGCTGGATGGGGAACGAGTAAACGTACATGCCGTAGGAATAGTCGCCGACGCGATTGAACGCGTGCCATTGCAGCCTTGGATGATACGCGGCCACCAGCACGGTGTAGGCGAGCAGCGGTGCGAACAGCGCTCCGCGCGGCAAGCCACCGGGATTCCACGCGATCAGCGCGACCGCGACGACGGCGCCGGCGAGCGACACCGGCAACGCCGCGCGCCATACCCAGGCGAGCGAGCCCAGTGCGAACAGCAGTGCCAGCTCGCGGACGACTGCTTCGTTGGGCGCCAGCGGAAACCAGTCCGGGCGAACCGCGAACAGCACGACCAGCGCCGCGACCGACGCAAGCCACGCGTTGCGCCGCGCCAGCAGGCCGAGGATGCCGGCCGCCAGCACCGCGACGTACAGGCGCAGCTCGATCGGCAGCGTCCACAGCGAGCCGTTGACGTCGTGCGGAAACGGATTGGCGGCAAACGCACCCGGCAGCCGGTAGACGATCTCCCAGCCGAGCGCCACGCGCCACGCGTAATCGAGCGTTTGCGGATCGGCGAGGAACGCTCCCCACGTCAACGTGCTCGACGCACCGGCGAGTGCGATCGTGAACAGCGTCGCGGCGACGAGTGCCGGATAGATGCGCAGCACGCGGGCGGCGATGAACGGGGCCGCGGTACGGCGCGCCAACCAGCTCTGCGTGACCAGGAAGCCCGAGATGATGAAAAAGATCTTGACGCCGAGTGCGCCGAAATTGAGTTGGGGGGCGAGCTTCCACAGCGGCTCGTGCGTCCAGCGGCTGGTCAGCGCGTAGCTGTGAAAGAGCACGACAAAACTCGCGGCGGCGAGCCGCAGCAACTGGAAGTTGTTGTCGCGGCCGTGTGCGAGCGCTTCCAGGCGCGGCATCGTCAGTTGCCGCACACCGGGGCATTCACGACGACGAAGCGTCGCGCGCTGCCGCCGCGGCCAGTTCGTCGGCAGTGTTGATGTTGCGAAACGCCGTTTCGCAGTCGTCGAAGGTCACGGCGACGATCCTCAGCGTCGCGTACCAGGCGTCGATCTTGCGGCCGCCACCTTCGAGGAACGCGCGCAGATGATCGAGCACCTTGCGCTCGACCAGCGCGAACACCGGATGCTGCTGCGCGAAGGTCTGCGCCACGGCAAGCTGCGCTCGGTCGCGAACGATGCCCGCCGCAAGCCGCGCGACCAGGTCTTCGGGCAGGAACGGCGAATCGCAGGGCGCGGTGACGACCCAGTCGGTAGTCGCCTGCGCCATGCCCGCGTGCAGTCCGGCAAGCGGCCCGACGAAACCGCCGACGGCGTCGGCAACCACCGGATAGCCGAAGGCCGCGTACTGCTCGCGATTCTGGTTGGCGTTGATGACCAGCGCCCCGACCTGCGGCGCCAGGCGCGCCAGCACGTGCGCGACCATCGGCTTTCCCGACAGCGGGACCAGGCCCTTGTCCACACCTCCCATGCGCCGGCCCATGCCGCCCGCCAGGACGATGCCCGTGACATCGGCCGCGGCGATGGTCAAGGCGCGCCCCTCAGCGCCGACAGCCGGTGCGACAACAGCGTCGCGATCGAGCACAGGGTTTCGCAATGACAACTTCCGCGCGCGTCCGTCACGTGCGCAGAAATCGCTGCCTGCCGGTGAATAGCAGGTAGTGCTTGTTCATCGCCCGCCCGATCATCGTCAATCCGACCTTCTGCGCGATCTCGAAGCCCATCTGAGTCAGACCCGAACGCGACACGAGGAACGGGATACCCATTTGCGCCGCCTTGATCACCATCTCCGAAGTCAGACGGCCGGTCGTGTAGAAGATCTTGTCGCCGCCGTCCAGGCGGTCGAGCCACATGCGGCCGGCGATCGCGTCGACGGCGTTGTGCCGGCCGACATCCTCGACGAACATCAGGATCGGCGCGGCACCAATCTCGTTGGACGCCAGCGCGCAGCCATGCACGGCACCCGCCTGCTTGTAGATCGTCTCGTGCTGCCGCACGCGGTCGAGCAGGTCGTAGAGCGTCGTCTGCGCGAGCGTGGCGCCGCCGGGCAGGCGCACGCTGTCGATCTCGTCCATCAGGTCGCCGAACACCGTACCTTGCCCGCAGCCGGTGGTCTTGGTGCGCTTCGAGGTCTTCGCCTCGAGGTCGGCCAGGCCGTGCCGCGTCGTGATCGCGCAGGCGTTGCAATCCCAGTCGACCTGCACCGACACGATCTCGTCGATCGAGTTGACGAGGCGCTGATTGCGCAGGTAGCCGATTGCGAGCGCCTCGGGCGCGCCGCCGAGCGTCATCAAGGTCAGCAACTCCTGCTTGTCGACGTAGATCGTCAGCGGATGCTCGCCGGCGACCGGGACGTCGCGCTGCTCGCCCTTCTCGTCGACCGCGGCGACCAAAAACGTCGCCGGCCGCGCGGCGTCGGTGAGCAGCGGGCGGTAGGACTCGGTCGATATTGCATTGTCAGCCACCGATGTAGCTCATCTCCACTTTCGGCGCACGCACGGTGGCGGCGGTGCGCACCTCCGAATAGTGGTCTTCGCGCTGGCGCCAGATCGCCGCGATCGCGCGGCGCAACGCTTCGTCGTCGCAGTCGCCACGGAGAAGTTCGCGCAGGTCGAAGCCGTGGTCGGCGAAGAGGCAGGTGTAGAGCTTGCCTTCGGTGGACAGCCGCGCCCGCGTGCAGTCGCGGCAGAATGCCTGCGTGACCGACGCGATGACACCGATTTCGCCGCTGCCGTCCGCGTACGCCCATCGCTGCGCGACTTCGCCGCGGTACTGCGGATCGGCCGGCACCAGCGGCATTTCGGCGCCAATCATGTCGATGATCTGCCGCGCCGATACGACGTCGTCCATCCGCCAGCCGTTGGTGGCGCCGACGTCCATGTACTCGATGAAGCGGACGACGTGACCGCTGCCCTTGAAGCGACGGGCTATCGGCACGATCGAATCCTCGTTGACGCCGCGCTTGACGACCATGTTGATCTTCAGCGGCATGAGGCCCGCGACGGCCGCGGCTTCGATTCCCTCGAGCACTCGGGCGACCGGGAAGTCGACGTCGTTCATGGCGCGAAACGTCGCATCGTCGAGCGAGTCGAGACTCACCGTGACGCGCGACAGCCCCGCCGCACGCAGGTCGCGCGCCTTGCGCGCCAGCAACGCGCCGTTGGTCGTCAGCGTCAGATCGAGCTCGCCCAGGCCATGCAGCATCTCGATCAGCCGCTCGACGTTCCGCCGCAGTAACGGTTCGCCACCGGTCAGCCGGAGCTTGCGCACGCCCAGGCCGGCGAAGACCCGCGCCACGCGCGTGATTTCCTCGAAGGTCAGGAGTTGCGAGTGCGCGAGGAACGGGTAGTCGCGGCCGAAGACGTCCTTCGGCATGCAGTAGACGCAGCGGAAGTTGCAGCGATCGGTCACCGAAATGCGCAAATCGGAGAGCGGACGACCGCGCAGGTCCGCGGGTGTGCCGGGCACGGGCGGTGCCTGCACCGCTGCGCGTACCAGCGCCGCGCGCGCTTCGGCATCGCCGGTGGCGCGCGCGTCGGTCAATGGAATAATGGTCGCCATCGTGTACTCGAACGTGAGTGGAAATGGTAGCAGACGGCGGCGTTGAACGCCTGCTTGTCGCTGCTGTCTGCTGTATGATCGGCAGGATCCGACGTGGTTCATATGTCGTGTGCGCGCGTTGCGACCATACCCATGCTGCCAATATACTTTTCAGTCGACGTGCTGATGGACCGTATCCCGCTCGCCAATCGCTGGATCAGCGAGCAGTGGCAGCCGGCGTCCATCATTCCCGTCGCCGAGGGCGCGCTGGTACCGGGTGTACCCGAATGCGTGGCCGACGGACCCGAGCGAACGACATGGCGTTTTCCGCGAATGCCGATCGAACTGCATCCCACGGAGGCCGAAGGGTATTTCCTCAATCTGACCTCCGATACCCCGATCGTGTTCGTGATGTGGCGTTTCAGCGAAGATGGGAGCGAACCCGCAGCGTATCCGGAGATCGTTACCTTGAGCTACAACCAGGCCGGGCGGTACATGGACGGCGGCGAGCGGGTCGATCCCGTGCCACTGCCAGACCCGATTCGCGCATGGCTTGCAGCCTTTGTCGCGCTCCACTACAAGCCGGAGCCCAAGCGCAAGGTCAGGCGCAACGACCCGTTTCGCGATGGCGCCTTCGTGCGTGACCGTCCGCGTGGCGGGCACGGACGCTGAAGGATTGACCGTCGCAGTGGCCGACGACCCGAAGACCCCGGAGCCGTTCTCGCTGTCGCGCTGGTCGCGTCGCAAGCTCGACGCGGCGCGGGGTGCGCCACCGGCCGCCGCAGTAGCGCCCGCCGCTGTCGACACCTCGCCGGCGAGCGGAGCGGTCGCGCCGACCGTGCCAAGCACGGATACGCAGGCGGATGCGCCGCTGCCGCCGGTCGCAACGCTGACCATCGAATCGGATTTCAGCGTCTTCATGCGGCCGCAGATCGATGAAGACGTCAAGCATGCGGCGCTCAAGAAGCTGTTCAGCGACTCACGTTTCAACGTGATGGATGGACTCGACATCTATACAGGCGATTACACGCAGTCCGATCCGATGCCAGCCGGAATGCTGGCCAAGCTCGACGCGGTGTACACGGCACTGGCAAGTGATGAACAGCACCGGACAGTGACCGATGGCGAAGTCGTCGCGGCAGACGCGGCCGCGTCTCCACCCATTGCCGGATCCACGCCAACGGCGCTCGCGACCGCCGACGCCGACGCGTCGGCGCCAACGAACATCGACACCGAGTCGCCAGCGTACGCCGACGCGGTGCCGGTGAGCGACAGGAAGAAGACCTCATGAGCGCCGAAGAAGCGCAACTCGCCGGCAAAAGACTTTTCGTCTGCAACTGCAACAAGACGATGCCACTCGATGCGCCGGCGCTGGCGCGCGCGCTTGCGCTGCCGTCGGCGCCACCCGTGCACACGATGCTCTGCCAGCGCGAACTCGCCGCCTTCGTCGCCGGCGCGCAGGGTGATCTGCTCGTCGCCTGCACGCAGGAACAGCGCCTGCTCGGCGACGCCGCGGAGGAGGGTGGGCGCGCGCAGGAAATCCGCTTCGTGAATATCCGCGAAGCCGCAGGCTGGTCGGCAGAGGCGTCGGAGGCGACACCCAAGATCGCGGCTTTGCTCGCCATGGCTGCGTTACCCGATCCCGACCCTGTACCCAGCGTCAGCTATCGCTCCGAGGGGCAGCTCTTGATCACCGGCCCTCTCGATGCGGCGCTGGGGTGGGCCGACACGCTGCACGAGCGTCTCGCCGTGACCGTGCTGGCCACCGGCCGCACGAACGGCGCGGCGCTGCCGGCGCAGCGCACCTATCCGGTGTACACGGGACGGCTGACCGCGTTGACCGGCTGGCTCGGATCGTTCACGGCGAGCTGGGAGCAGGACAACCCGATCGACCTCGATCTGTGCACACGTTGCAACGCGTGCCTTCGCGTCTGCCCCGAGCACGCGATCGACGACAGCTACCAGATCGATCTCGACCGCTGCAAGAGTCATCGTGCGTGCGTCACCGCCTGCGGCGCGGTGGGGGCGATCGACTTTGCGCGTGCCGATCGCACGCGCAGCGAACGCTTCGACCTGGTGCTGGACCTTCACCGCAGCGCCTGGTTCCGCCAGCATCAGCCACCGCAGGGCTATTTCGGCGCGGGCGCCGACCCGGTCGTGCAAGCGAAGGCCGTGACCGAACTCGCGAACCTGACCGGCGAATTCGAGAAGCCGAAGTTCGTGCATTACAAGGCGTCGCTGTGCGCGCACAGTCGATCGCAGAAGACCGGATGCACGCAATGCATCGATGTCTGCTCGACGCTGGCGATCCGGGCCGATGGGGACGGCGTTTTCGTCGAGACGCATCTTTGTGCCGGCTGCGGCGCCTGCACCACGGTGTGCCCGTCCGGCGCTCTGACCTACACCTACCCATCGGCGCCCGACCTTGGCGCGCGGATCAGGACCGCGCTGGCGACGTACACGAAGGCCGGAGGACGCGACGCCTGCCTCTTGTTCCACGCCGAAGACGGCCGCGACTCGATCGCACGCCTCGCGCGGCGCGGCAAGGGCCTGCCGGCGCGGATGATTCCCCTCGAGGTTCATCACATCGCAGCGGTCGGCCTCGACGTCTGGCTGGCAGCACTTGCCTGGGGCGCGTCGCAGATCGCGGTGATCGCCACCGGCGAAGAGGCGCCGCAGTACCGCGAAGCGCTGGAATTCCAGATGCGTGTCGCCGATACGATCGCCAATGCGCTGGGCTACCAGGGCGCGCACCTGCGCGTGGTCGACGCCGACGATCTCGACGCGCTTTGGCGCTGGCCTCGCGCGCTGGGCGTTCGTGTGCCGGGCTCGTTTGCCGCGACTGCCGACAAGCGCACCACCGCGGCGATGGCGCTCGAGCATCTTGCCGCGCATGCGCCGGTTCCACAGCAGCGGATTGCACTGCCTAATGGTTCTCCGTACGGCGCAATCGAGATCAACAAGGACGCATGCACGATGTGCCTGGCCTGCGTCGGTTCGTGCCCGGAGTCCGCGATCCTCGACAACGCCGAGGCGCCGCAGCTGCGTTTCATCGAGGCAAAGTGCGTCCAGTGCGGGATCTGCGCGGCCACCTGTCCCGAACATGCGATCACGCTGATACCACAGCTCGACCTGACGCCCACGGCGAAGACGCCGCGCGTGCTCAACGAGGCGGCGATCTACGCCTGCGTCAAGTGCGGCAAGCCGGTCGGCACACAAAGGATGGTCGAGGCGATGCTGGACCGGCTCGCGGCGCACTCGATGTGGTCGGCTCCGGGTGCACTCGATCGCCTGAAGATGTGCGCGGACTGCCGCGTGGTCGACTTGATCCAGCACGAAGACAGCGCCGACATACGGCTGCTGTGATGGAACCGATGACCACAGCCCCGATGCCGATGCAACGGCCGATCGCGCCGGAAGACCAGGCTCGCGCCGATTTCTACGCGCTGCTCGCGCGGCTGTATGCGGGGCCACCCGATGCTGCGCTGCTCGCCGATCTCGGGGCGACGGAGTCGTGGACCGACGATGGTGTCAACCCGCTTGCCGGCGCGTGGAACAGGCTTGTGCTTGCCAGCCGCACGATGGACGCACAGGCGGCCGATGACGAATATACAAGTCTGTTCATCGGCGTCGGCAAGAGCGAGTGCAACCTGTATGCGTCGTACTGGATCAATGAGGCGACGCTGCAGCGGCCGCTGGTCGGTGTGCGCGCCGACCTGGCGAAACTGGGGCTCGCCCGTCAAAGCGATTCTGTCATCTATGAGGACCACCTGGCGGCGCTATGCGAAATCATGCGCATCCTGATCGTCGGCCTCGCTGACCGACAACCGGAGCCGGTGGCAACGCAAAAGGCATTCTTCGAGCGCCGGATCGGCCCCTGGGTATTCGATTGTTGCAGTGCAATATGCGAAAGCCAGGTTGCCGACTATTATCGGTACGTTGCATCATTCACGCATTGCTTCCTGGCGGTCGAACGTGACTCGCTCGCCATCGAATGACGACGCATGTACCGAACCCGCGCGGCGGGAGTACAATGTACAAAACAGTCACGTTGCAACGTTTTTTTTTGGAGGTGCGCATGAGCCACTCTTCCCAGCGTGAAGCGCAAGCGTCGGTCACGGCGCATCCGGCGCAGTCCCCCGATCCCAAACGCCGTCGTTTCCTGCTCGCCCTGAGTGCGGGTGGCGTCGGTGCTGCAGCGGCAGCGGCGCAGCCGCTCGCCGCACCGACCACCGGTCAGGCGACCTCGGATGGGGATAATGCCGCGCGCGGATATCGCGAAACCGAACACGTGCGCGATTACTACGCGACAACCCGGATCTAGGCAGAGGAGGCCGCCATGTTGCTGACCCGAAAGACCGACGCAGTAGCTGCCACCGGGCCCCGCTTGAAGAGGCTCACCGGAACGAGGTTGCCGACGATGGACCGCCGGACGTTTCTCAAGCGCTCGGGGCTGGCCGCCGGTGCCGGTGCTTTCGCGAGCCAGCTGCCCTACGGCACGATCGCGACCGCCGAGGCCGCCACGGAAGGCGCCAAGGTCGAGGTCAAGCGCACCGTATGCACGCACTGCTCGGTCGGCTGCGCGGTCGACGCGACCGTCGAGAACGGCGTCTGGACGCGACAGGAGCCGGTATTCGAGTCGCCGCTCAACCTGGGCTCGCACTGCGCCAAGGGCGCGGCGGTCCGTGAACACGGCATCATCGAGCAGTCGCATCGGCTGAAGACGCCGATGAAGCTGGTCAACGGCAAATGGCAGCGCCTGTCGTGGGACCAGGCGCTCACCGAAGTCTCCGACAAGCTGCTCGCGATCCGCAAGGACTCGGGGCCCGACGGCGTATTCTGGATCGGCAGCTCGAAGCACAATAACGAGCAGTCGTACCTGATGCGCAAGTTCGTGTCGTTCTTCGGCACCAACAACTGCGATCACCAGGCGCGGATCTGCCACTCGACGACGGTCGCCGGCGTAGCCAATACCTGGGGCTACGGCGCGATGACCAATTCCTACAACGACATGCAGAACAGTAAGTGCGCGTTGTACATCGGCAGCAACGCGGCCGAGGCGCACCCGGTGTCGATGCTGCACATGCTGCATGCGAAGGAAAACGGCGCGAAGATGATCGTCGTCGACCCGCGCTTCACGCGGACGGCGGCCAAGGCGGACGAGTACGTGCGCATCCGCTCCGGCACCGACATCCCTTTCCTCTTCGGCGTGCTCTATCACGTTTTCAAGAACGGCTGGGAAGACAAGCAGTACATCAGCGACCGCGTCTACGGCATGGAGAAGGTGAAGGAAGACGTGATGGCGAAGTGGACTCCCGACAAGGTCGAGGAAGTCTGTGGCGTGCCCGAGGCGCAAATGGCCAAGGTCGCCGAGATGATGGCCAAGAACCGGCCGTCGACGCTCGTCTGGTGCATGGGGCAGACGCAGCACTCGATCGGCAACGCGATGGTCCGCGCGTCGTGCATCGTGCAGCTGGCGCTCGGCAACATTGGCGTATCCGGCGGCGGCGCCAACATCTTCCGCGGCCACGACAACGTGCAGGGTGCGACCGACATCGGCCCGAACCCCGATTCGCTTCCCGGCTACTACGGCGTGGCCGAAGGTTCGTGGAAGCACTGGGCGAAGGTCTGGGATGTGGACTACGAGTGGCTGAAGAAGCAGTATGCCGAAGGAATGATGACCAAGCCCGGTACCACGGTGTCGCGCTGGTTCGATGCCGTCGTCTACCCGAACGACACGATCGACCAGGGTCCGAATGTGAAGGGGGTGGTGTACTGGGGCCACGCGCCGAACAGCCAGTCGCGCGGCAAGGACATGCTCGAGGCGATGAAGAAGCTCGACCTGATGGTCATCATCGACCCCTATCCTTCGGCGACGGCGGCGATGTGCGCGATGGTGCGCAAGGAAGGCGTCTACCTGCTGCCCGCGTGTACGCAGTTCGAGACCTCCGGCTCGGTCACCGCATCGAACCGTTCGCTGCAGTGGCGCGAGAAGGTGATCGAGCCGCTGTTCGAGTCGAAGCCCGACCACACGCTCATGGTCGCCTTTGCGAAGAAGTTCGGTTTCGACAAGGAGTTCACCAAGAACTACGAAATGGTGAAGGACAAGGGCGGCTGGGACGAGCCCACACCCGAGTCGATTTTGAAGGAAATCAACCACGGCACGTGGACGATCGGCTACACCGGCCAGTCGCCGGAGCGACTGAAGCTGCACATGAAGAACATGTCGACCTTCGACGTGAAGACGCTGCGTGCCCGAGGTGGTCCCTGCGACGGCGATTATTTCGGCTTGCCGTGGCCTTGCTACGGAACCGCGGAGATCAAGCACCCGGGCTCTCCCAACCTGTACCAGACTTCCCGGCACATGATGGACGGCGGCGGCTGCTTCCGTGCCAACTTCGGCGTCGAGCGCGACGGCGTGCCGCTGCTCGCGGCGGACGGCTCGTATCCGAAGGGCGGTGCTCTCACCACCGGATACCCGGAGTTCGATGACGTTCTTTTGAAAAAGCTCGGGTGGTGGAACGATCTGACCGACGACGAAAAGAAGGCGGCCGAGGGGAAGAACTGGAAAACCGACCTTTCGGGCGGAATTCAGCGCGTGTCGATGAAACATGGCTGCCATCCGTTCGGCAACGCGAAAGCACGCGCCGTCGTGTGGAATTTTCCGGACGCCGTCCCGCAGCACCGGGAACCCTTGTTCTCGCCGCGTCCGGACCTGGTCGCCAAGTACCCGACGCACGACGACAAGAAGACGTTCTGGCGGCTGCCGACGCAGTTCAAGAGCGTCCAGGAGAAGAACGTCGCCGACAAGGTGTCCGAGAAGTTCCCGCTTATTCTTACCAGCGGGCGACTGGTCGAATACGAAGGCGGCGGTGACGAAACGCGCTCGAACAAATGGCTTGCCGAGTTGCAGCCGGAGAATTTCATCGAGATCAACCCGAAGGATGCCAACGACCGCCGGATCCAGGACGGCGAGTACGTCTGGGTGCACTCGCCCTCCGGTGCGAAGATCTCGGTGAAGACGCTGGTGACCAACCGCGTCGGCCCCGGCACCACGTTCATCCCGTTTCATTTCGCCGGATGGTGGGAGGGCAAGGACATGCTCGAGTTCTATCCGGAAGGTGCTGCACCAATCGTCCGTGGGGAAGCGGTGAACACCAACACCACCTATGGCTACGATGCGGTGACGATGATGCAGGAAACCAAGACGACGCTGTGCCAGGTCGCCAAGAAGGCATAGGAAGGATCGAGCCATGGCCAGAATGAAGTTCCTCTGCGACGCCGAGCGCTGCATCGAGTGCAACGGCTGCGTCACCGCCTGCAAGCAGGAAAACGACGTTCCATGGGGAGTCAACCGCCGCCGCGTGGTGACGATCAACGACGGCGTTCCCGGCGAACGCTCGATTTCCGTGGCGTGCATGCACTGCTCGGACGCGCCGTGCATGGCCGTCTGCCCCGTCGACTGCTTCTACCACAGCGGAGAGGGCCTGGTGCTGCACGACAAGGACCTGTGCATCGGCTGCGGCTACTGCTTCTACGCCTGCCCCTTCGGCGCGCCCCAGTTTCCGCAGGCCGGCGCCTTCGGCGTCCGCGGAAAGATGGACAAGTGCACCTTCTGCGCGGGAGGCCCCGAAGTCGACAATTCGGAGGCCGAGTTCAAGAAGTACGGCCGTAACCGTCTGGCCGAAGGCAAGCTTCCAGCATGCGCCGAGATGTGTTCGACCAAGGCGCTGCTTGCCGGTGACGGTAACACCATCGCCGACATTTTCAGGCAGCGCGCCACGGTACGCGGCAAGGGCAGCGAAGTCTGGGGCTGGGTGACTGCCTACGGCCGACCCGAGGCGCCGAAATCCGGACCTGGCGGCTCGTCGCCTGCACCTGCCGCACCGGCACAGGGAGGCAAATCATGATGACGCCGAAGACCAAGATCGCGGCGCTGGCATTCGGTGCGGCGGCCATGATGGTGATCGCCGGCTGCGGCGAGCGGCCGCAGGTGATCAGCTACAAGCAGGGCACGTATCAGGGCAAGGCCGATCAACCGCCGTATGCGGCGGCTCCGTTCAACGGCGACAAGGCGCTGTGGGAGCGCGATATTCGCAACCGCACGCAGAACCAGAACGAATATCGGCGGATCGGTTCCTAGAGGAGGCTACGCGCATGCGCAACGATCTCATTGCCGTGGCTCGTTCGTTGGTCCTTTTGGCCGGCTTGGCGTGGGTGGGCATCGCCGCCGCCCAGTCGCCGGCACTGAACCCGCAGCAAGCCGAACAGGCGAAGCAGCAGGTGATGCAGCAACGCGTGCAGCCGCTCAACAACCAACCGGTCTGGAGCGCCGTACGTTCGGGTGAGCCGCAGATCACGGGCGTGCGCGGACGCGAGACGAACGTCCTGATTCAGCCGGAGGGCCAGACGTGGCGCGCGGCACGCGTACCGCTGGCAGCTGTCGGCGGATTTCTGTTCGCGCTGACGCTGGTCGCGATCGCGGTGTTCTACGTGTGGCGCGGGCCGATATCGCTGAAGTCGCCGCCCACCGGACGCATGATCGAGCGCTTCACGCTGGTCGAGCGTGCCGTGCACTGGGGGGTTGCGATCACGTTCGTCACGCTTGCGCTGACCGGCCTCGTCGTCACCTTCGGCAAGGCAGTGCTGCTGCCGCTGATCGGCTACACGCTCTTTTCGTGGCTCGCCACGTTGTCGAAGTGGTTGCACAACTTCGTCGGCCTCGTGTTGGTGGTCTTGCTGCCGATCATGATCGTCATGTTCCTGCGCACGAACCTGTTCCGCGCCTACGACTGGACGTGGCTCAAGAAAGCGGGCGGCATGTTCAGCCGCACGCACGTGCCCGCCGGCAAGGCCAATGCCGGGCAGAAACTCCTGTTCTGGCTGATGGTCGTCGCCTCCGGCATCACGCTGTGCGTCACCGGCCTGATTCTCGATTTCCCGAATTTCGACCAGACCCGGCAGACGATGCAGATCACCAACATCGTGCACATGGTTGCGGCCATGGTCGGGACCATCCTCGTCGCCGGCCACATCTACCTCGGCACCATCGGCATGCGCGGCGCACTCGACGCGATGCGCACCGGGTACGTCGACGAGACCTGGGCAAAGGAGCATCACGAGTACTGGTACAACGAAGTGAAGTCTGGCAAGTCTGCGGGCGAGGGGGCGGTACCGCTGGCGGCGCAGCATCGCACCGTTTAGCTTTACGGCAATCGCTTAGGGCGAAACGCTGCACTAGCAGGAGGAGGAAGGAAAGCGATGAAGACGATCCGCGCGTTGTTCGGGGCCGCTCTGGTGGTGGCGAGCTTCGGTCTGGCCGTGGCGAAGCTGCCGCCGGCCCCGCCGATGACCGATGCGCAGAAGGCCACCGCAGAAGAGGCGAAAGCCAAGGCTGCCGCCAATGCGGCGCTCGCCAAGGAGCAGCTCGCGAAGGCCCAAGATCGCGCGGCAGCGCGTTATTTCGCGGAAATGAAGGCCCAGGGCAAGGACGTTCGCCCGCCGCCGACGGGCGCAGCGCCCGCGGCGCCGGCGGCGAACCTCAGCATGCCCGCAGCCGTGAAATAGTAGCGCGCGACGCATCGCGCCAAAGGAGTTCCCCGGAGGCCCGCGGGCCTCCGATTTTTTTGGCATGACCGCGCGGAACACGATGTTTTTGTCGCGTCAGGGCCGTGCACGATATAATCCAGCGCTCAGCGGAGAGCTGGCCGAGTGGTCGAAGGCGCCTGACTCGAAATCAGGTTTCGGGGCAACCCGGACGGGGGTTCGAATCCCTCGCTCTCCGCCAATACTATGTATAAGCCATTGTTTATATTGCAAAAATAGAACGGCATCATCAAAAAGCCCACATTGCGCCCCTCATTATTTTGGCGCTAGATGCCGGCCAACCCCACGCGCTGCAGGCGCAGGTCGCGGCGCAGGCACCCGTAGCGCACCGCGTCGGCCGCGTGGTCCGGGCCTGAACTGTCCACGTCCTCGACGCGCTTCTGGTCGCGCGCGAGATACGGCACCGTCGCCCAGAAGTAGGAGCAGCCGCGGCTCACATACAGGCCCGGCTTGTCGGGCTTGCCGGCGTCGGCCAGCAAGCGCCGCATCTTCTGCCAGCCGGGAATGCGCTCCGACTTCTGCGCGGGGCGAAAGCGCACGCCTGCCCGCGCGAACTCGTCGGCGATGCTGCCGGCGCCGTGTCCGGACTTCGCAAAGCAGGCATCGTCCGCAACACCTTCCGGGCGCACTTTCCAGGTTGCGCACATTTCCCGGATGGCCTCCGCGGTCGTCGGCGCGGTCCAACCAAGTCCCATGTTCAGATTGTCACGGCGCACCGCGGCCAGCTCATCCACCAATACGATGCTGTCGCGTGGATAGAAACGATCGGCCACGGTAGCGCCGGGACTTTGCGCGCAAATGTAGGTCACGCTCGGCGCGCTGCTGCCGAAGTCGTGCGCGAGCCACGTCTCCCATCCCTCCGGGATCGCCGGCCACGGCTCGATGGCGTTGCGGGCCTCCTCCAGCACGGCGGCGAAATAGGCGCCACGGTTCACGGTCCAGTCACCAGTCAGCCATGCGCGCAACAGTTCGGGATCATCTGGGCACGCGCTGCCCAATTGCTCGCGGTATTGGTCGCGGTCAATGAACTGGTTGTCTACGAACGTGCTCGGCGCATACAACCATTGCCGATTTGATTTCGGCTCATGGAATGGACTCCACGGCGCCGCCATGAACACGTAGCGCTTGGCGATCCAGTAGTGGCCAGGTCCGCCGGGATTGGCGGCGAACACCACGCGCACCGGCACGTCATGCCCGCCGCGCAGGTTCGAGCGCATCATGTCGAGCAGGTCCGGCATCGGGTGTTGCCCGATTTCGTCGGCCAGCATCAGCGTGAACGAGCGGCCTTGAAACTTCCCGTACTCCGCGGCCGTCTCCAATTGCCCCAGCTCGAGATAGGCTCCGTTCGGCAGGCGCCAAACATGCTCGGCCGCGTTGTAGCGCGCGGCCATCCCGTACACGTCGCCGAAAAGGTCACGCGTCAATAGTTCGAAGTCGGCCAGGCCCTTGTAGGTCCGCCGCAGATACAAAATACGCGCACGCTCGCGGTACTGCTCCGCGTGACGTAGCGCGAGCACGCCCAACGTGTACGACTTCCCGCCGCCGCGCCCGCCGCCCAGGAACAGGTCGTATTCTTCAGGAACGAGTAGGGCGCGCTGCTGAAATGCGCTTAGGTTGATCGGTCGGCTCATGTTCGATCGTGAATTGCTCCGGCTTCAACGCGCCCGGCAGCGTGAAATTGATGGAAACTCGGTTCGCGGTTTCGCCTTGGTCGCCTTCGCGGTAGCCGTGGCGTGCTTTGAGCAGGAACATCGCCGCAACCATATTTCCCTTTTCGGTTGCGGCGACATACAGGCCGTTGTGCAGCGTGTAACGCTCCTGTTCGCGGCCATTCTCGAAGGCTTCCCGCAACTCCGGATAATCGTCAAACCAACGCTGCAGCGTCTCGAAGGCGGCGCCCATCGCTTTAGCGATACCGCGCACGGAAAAGCCATCGGAAGCGAGCAATTCGATACGCTGTGCCGCATCAGGCGGTGGCGCCTTCGGCGGGCGGCCAGTAGGATTTCCAGTAAGCTTGGTCAACGCACATTCCCCTCGCGCATCGTGATCGGGTCAGGAAAGGACTGAACCGCCGGGAGATGGATCGCCACAAGGGTGGCCCCGCAACGGGCGCCCACGAGGGGCACGCGGGCGCTTCTACGCGGCATCCGAGACTTCCAGCGCGTTTCCAGCCTGCACTGCCGGCTCGCTGACGTTGGTCGCGTCCTCGTCGGCCAGAATCCGCCCGGAGCGCCAGCTAATCGGTGTCTCGGTGAGGATGTGACGATGCAGCGTTGCGTTTTCCGTGACGAAGATGGCGGTGTCCAGGCATAGCCCGCCGATCGCCAGCGCGAGCTTGCGCAACATCCCGTTGGCTGCGTTCAGGTCTGCAATGTCGTCGACCAGCGCCTTGTACTTGTCAGGGCGCAGACGTTGGAACATGCGCGTTTCGATTTCGTCCTGCTCGGCGAGCGTGATGCCAGTCAGGTGTACTGGCACGCGTACCATCGCTTCGCCAAGCAACCAGTTCGGGCCGGGATCATCGGCCAGCGTGCGCACCGTCATCCTGCGCCGCCCGGCGTCCATAGCGAGCACCTGGGCAGCCGTGGCCAAGTCGAAAACCCATTCCCAAGGCCGGGAAGTTGTGTACTCCGCCGCGACCGACACGCCGGCCTTGCGTTCAACGATTTCCGACCGCACGCGCTCCAGCCGTGGCACCTGGGCGCCAAGCGCCTTTAGCGCCGCCCGGCATGACGCGTTGGTCTTGTCCTGGCGCGCATGCGTGCCGGGCGCGTGATCCGCTTGCACGTCGGACCAGTTGCGGTAGAAGCTGGTCGCCGCCTCTTGGATCGCGTGAATGGCGCCGAGAATGTCGGCATTGTGGCCTTGCGGCTTGGCGAAGTAGAAATCGCCGCCGCGGGCGCCGGGATTCGGCACGGTCAATACGCTGGTGCTGTTGACTGCACTTACGTTCGCGTTCATAGCTGCCCTTCGTGGGTTGAAGTGTGGGGTAAATAGCGCGCATCGTCACGACCATCGTAAAAACAGTCAGTTAGGGTTGCGCTAGGCGGAGTGTCGCTCCGCCGCTGTGTATGACCAGTGCATCGGCCATAGTCTTTTTTTATGGGGTAGAGGAAGGTGTCGACGTAGAAATCGAGGCCCGCCTGCGTGCTACTGTCCAACTGTCCAACGCTGTCCAAGAGCACATTCGGACAGCAAGACAGCGTCCGGATGTTTACTGTCCTGTCCTGTCCTCTCTCTATATGAGAGGACAGAGGACAGTAGACGGACAGTCTCAAGGCTGCACCACGGCAACGATGCCGACGGCTTCGCGCAGACGTCCGGTTTCCAGAAGCTTGCGGATTTCCCGGAACACGGACGTATCCCTATACCGTCCATCGAAGTGATCGGCGATCGCGCCCCGTTTCATTCCGGCGCCGCGACTGGTCAAAAGCTCGGTGATCGCGCCTGCTATCTCGGACTCTCGCTTGCCCTTGGCCGGCTTCGGCGGGGCGTCAGCGTTGGTCACGACGCACGACGTGATCGGCTTGCCCCACTTGCCGACGCCCATCTCGACAACATGAAGGCGAAAGCCGATGCGATCGCCCTTGCCGGGGATGTCCCTTTGTTTGGTGATCTCGGCCGCGTGGGCGCCAGTGGCGTCGTCGATCGACACCGAGATCTCGGTGTCGATCGCGGCCCGCATTCCCGACCAGCCGCGCATGCCGCGGGCGGCATCCTTGCCGGTGTGGTGGATAAGCAGGAAGTGCGCGCCGCACGCCTCGCGGATCCGGTCGACGTGACGCACGACGATGGACATGTCCTCGCCGCTGTTTTCATTGGCGCCAGCACACAAGCGCGACAGGGTGTCACCGATGACCAACGCGCATTTCTGGCCGGTGTCCTGTTCAAGCTTGGCCACCAGGTCAATGATTCGTTTCGTATCTGCCGCACCGTTGTAGAGGTCGATCGGGGACTTAACGATGGCGAAGTTAGGCACTCTGCAGCCGTGGTGCCGATGGTAGGCGCGCAAGCGGCGCCGAACCGAAGCCGGCGACTCGGCGGCCAGATAAACGACCATGCCGGGCTCGACGTTGCGACCCATCCAGGGGATGCCGCGCGCGATGGCGCATGCGGTGTCGATCGCGAGGAAGGTCTTGCCGCTGTTGCTGTCGCCGTACAGACAACCCATTGCGCCGCGCGTAACGACGCCTTCGATCAGCTCGTCGGCCTCATCGCCGTCGTCGCCCAAGGCATCCGCGAATTCGTACTCGAGTGCGCTATCGACTGTATCGGCCTCTGGCGGACCGTACCGCGCGGTATGATCCTGAAATTGCCGCGAGAAATACTCGTCCAGGTAGGCGACTCCATCGCTCATGCTGCATTCCAGTCCGCGAGGTCACGCTCCGCAATCGCCGCCGCCTGGCGAAACTCCCTACGCCGGTCGCGCTCTGGCAACGCAATATCAGCCGCGGACTGAATCCGGCGCACGGCTAACGCGAGGCGCTCTCGTTCGCCCGGCTCAAGCGCTTCGGCCCGATCGATCCTGACCGCCACGATGAGGACGATGATCGCTTCATGCGTCATCGTGCGAAGGATGTCCGCAGCGGGAAAGGGTCGCCGCGTTCCCGGAAGGCTCGAAATGGTCGCGGCGCGTGGTGGAAACAACGCGTCGAGTTCCAAGCCCACGGCGCCGACAACAGCGTCTACAGTGCATCCGCCGAAGCAATGCACCAGCGTTCGCCCATCATCAAGTTCGCGAACGGACAGTGATGGCCGGCGATCATCGTGTGCCGGACACTTAGCGAGCCAGGTGTCACGCCCGGTACGGCGGACTCCGTCCAAGCGGTCAACGAGCGTTGCCGCGGTCATCGCGACCCCCGCTGCCGTCCCGGCATGTCGCCGCGCCGCGCCAGTTCAACGCGGGCGTAGCAGTTCACGCGGAGCAACTGGTGGGCGACGCGGTACGCTTCTATTTCGTCGGCGTACGTGTTGAACACGATCCGTGCGCCGCTGGATTTAATCGCCAGCACAGCCCAGCGTAGCGAAGATGCGGTAGTATTGCGTTGTACCGTTCCGTTTTGCGCCGTCGAGCCGCCCGCCAGCGGCTCTCGTCGTTTCTGGACGCTCATGCCGCACGCTGTGCGAACTTCAGCGACTCGACGTAGCGGCGAATTTCAGACAGCTTATAGCCGATGCGCCCGCCGCCCATGTCTACCGGGCGGGGCCAATTCGGATTGTTCCGTTCTCGGCGCCACGCCGTAACGGTGCTGCAATCGAGATACTCGCGCAGCGCGCGCGGGCGGCGAATGACGATGTCGACTTGATCCACTTCGCACCTCCGAAACGGTTAGCACGTTCCGGATAGTGCAGGTGGCCTCAATCAACGGCTACGGATACCCGCGCACGTTTTCTAGTTATTTTGCGCGCGAATTCTCGAATCTGTCGAGCCGGGCGATTGCGGAAATGTGCGGGGTGGGCGACCAACTCGTACTGCAACTGCGTGAATCACGCAGTTCAGACAAGACCACCGGCCGGGACGGCAAGCAACGGCCGGCGAAAAAAAGCACCGGCGCCAACTGGATGATTCATCCGGCCTCGATCTTAGACAGACGGCTTGTTTCTGTCCTTTCGAGGGAACAGCATGCGGCCGATTTTGTCGACCGATACGCCAAGGACTTCTGCGGCCAGCGTCTTCGCAATCGTTGATCGTCTTCGGCCGTCGTCCGCGCCTTCGATGCCTCTTTCCCGCACGATCTGAATCACGCGCGCGTCGCCGTCAGCTAACAACTTGCGCCACATTTCCACTTCCCGGCGCACATGCCATTGGGGCGGCCGGTATGGAGGCTCGCTATACGATGCGTTGACCTTGCCGGATAGCACATCCGCACATAGGGCACGCAACTTGGGGTGCAGTTCGAGTCGATCGTCACGCAAACATTCGACTAGGCGCCACGTATTGCGGGTGCGGCGCGTCTCCATAACGATGTAGTCAATTTCCAGTTCCCATAGGTCGACGGTCATACGCGCCCCGCGGTGCCGTTGCGCTGCATCGTGTGGACGGTCGCGGATTCGGATGGCGTGCCCACGAACTCGGCCCATTGCCCCATGAGCGCGCGCCGCTGCTCGAACAGGTCGGAGCGCCGGTAGGCGGCCTCCACCTTGTCCCGGTTCGCGTGGGCAAGCGCCGTCTCGCAGACTTCGCGCGGGAAATTGGTACGCTCGGCAGCCCAATCGCGGAACGCGCTGCGCATGCCGTGCGCCGTGGTCCGCTCGGCGTACGTCTCCGGTTCGCCATCCTTGTGCGTGGCGCCCGTTTCCAGACGGCGCAGCGTCATGAGAAACGCCATGTTCGATAGCGTCACATCGGCCTTGCGGCCGGGGAATACATACGGCTTGCCACCCAGGGCGCGCGCCACTTCGAGGATCGCTAGGGCGCGCTGGGATAGCGGTACACGGTGCTCGCGCTTGGCCTTCATGCGCGACGCGGGAATGGTCCACACCATCGCGTCGGTGCCGATTTCGTCCCATTGGGCACCAAGCACTTCGCCGGTACGCGCCGCCGTCAGCAGCGCGAACTCGAAGGCAAGTTTGACGCTCGCGCCGGCGTCGGACGCCTGCAGGTGCATCGCAAAGATCGGGACGCTGGCGTAGGGCAGGGCGGCGTGATGCTCGGCGCGATCGGCGTGCTTCGGCAGTCCCTGCTCGACGCTATCGACCGGATTGTCGCCGGTACGATGGCCGGCCGCCTTGGCCCAATCCAGCACCGTGCGCATCCGCTGGCGCACGCGCCGCGCCGTCTCGGGCTTGGCGAGCCATATCGGCGACAGCACGCGCAGCACATCGGCGGTGCCAATGCGATCCACGCGCACTTTGCCAAGTTCTGGGCAGACGTACAGGCGCAGCGTGTTGATCCACTGGTCGCGATGCTTGGCGTTGCGCCACGCGGCTTTGTGGCTTGTGTGTACGGCGTCGGCGGCCTGCTCGAACGTGGGCACTATGCGCCTTGCGGTGCGCCGCGCTTCCATCGGATCGCCGCCGTCGCGCGCGGCGCCGCGGTAGTCGATCGCCTTTTTGCGCGCATCGGCCAACGGCACCAGGCGCACGCTGCCTAGCCCCATGTCGGTACGCTTGCCCATGATGACGGTGCGCAGCAACCAACGCTTCGCACCGCTCGGATCGACGACCAGGTACAACCCGTTACCGTCGGCGTAGCGGCCGGGCTCGCGCTGGTTGCGCACCCCCATTGGCGTCAGTGCATTGTGCGGATGTTGCTTGCGTTTTGGTCTCATTCCGTTTTCTCCCGCCCCACATATCAACCCTCATAATATGTGCAGTGAAACGAAATGACAAGAAAATGTTTGAAAGGATTTTGATGCCACGAAATGATCGGTTTCCCCTATGAAAATGAGCGCGTTTGAAACGAGATGGAATGCGTTGTAATGTCGTCAGAACGCGGACTCGCTCTCCGCCATCTTCCCTTGCTCCGCCGCGATCTGTGGCACCTGTCTTATCCCCTCGCCTGTTCGATTTCGGTCCCGGCCATGCCATTCCGGGACCCGGCACACCCGTCACGGACCTTGCGGTTTGCGCAGATCACGTACGCGTCGACGCGTCGCCCTGCCCGCACGGCGCGCGCCGAAGGGAACAAAGCTCCGCAAATCGCGGCCCCGCTGTCAAATTTCGCACGGTGGATTGACCCCGCACAAGAAGGTCCTGGCACCGAAGGTTCATCGTGGCTTTGGAGCGCACGATGACAGGAGGAACGCCATGAGGTCGCCTGACGCCAAGACCCATCTGACCCACCAGGCCTACGCCATCGTGCTCGCCGGAGGGCGGGGCAGCCGTCTGCACGAGCTCACGTCCTGGCGGGCCAAGCCGGCGGTGCCGTTCGCGGGCAAGCTCAGAATCATCGATTTCGCATTGTCCAACTGCGTCAATTCGAATTTCCGCCGCATTGGCGTGCTCACGCAATACAAGGCGCAAAGCCTGATCCGGCACATCGAGCGCGGCTGGAGCTTTCTCGCCACCACATTGGGCGAATTCGTCGACGTGGTGCCTGCGCAGCAGCAGTACGGCGCGCGCTGGTACAGCGGTACGGCCAATGCGGTCTGGCAGAACATGGGCATCCTTCGCGACGCGCGGCCCAAGTACGTGCTGGTGCTGGGCGGCGATCATATCTACAAGATGGACTATGCGGTCATGCTGCAGGAACACGTCGAGCGCGGCGCACGGCTCACCGTTGCCTGCGTCGAGGTCCCACTGGATGAGGCCTCGGACTTCGGGGTGATGAGCATCGACGACCACGATCGCGTCGTCGCCTTCCACGAAAAGCCGGCCGAACCGCGGCCGGTGCCGGAGCGACCCGCGCATGCGTTGGCGAGCATGGGCATCTACCTGTTCGACGCCGACTACCTGATCGAGCAACTCACCCGCGATGCCGCGGACCCGGATTCGACGCACGATTTCGGCCGCGACATCGTGCCGTGGGCGGTGGCCCACGGCACCGTGCACGCGCACCGCTTCGCGCGCAGCTGCGTCAACATGGTCGGCGATCGCCCCTATTGGCGCGACGTGGGCACGATCGACGCGTACTGGGAAGCGAACATGGATCTGACCAAGGTCATGCCCGAGCTCAATCTCTACGACGACGCCTGGCCGATCCTGAGCCTGCCACCGCAGCTGCCGCCGGCCAAGTTCGTCTTCGACTTTGCCGACCGGCACGGCATCGCCGCGGACTCGCTCGTCGCCAGCGGCTGCATCGTCTCCGGCGCGACGGTGCGCCGTTCGGTGTTGTTCTCCAAGGTTCGCGTGGAGGTCGACTCGGTCATCGAGGACTCGGCCGTACTGCCCGACGTCTGCGTCGGACGCGGCGTGATCCTGCGCCGGGCGGTGATCGATTCCCATTGCCAATTGCCCGATGGCTTCTGCGCGGGCGTCGATGCGGACGCCGACCGCGCGCGCGGCTTTCGCGTCACCCGCCGCGGGGTCACGCTGGTGACACCGGAGATGCTGGGGCAGCTCAATCGCGGTGCCGGTGTCGGCGCCGAAATGATTTCCGCGTATTTGCAGGACGCGCCGGAGGGCGGCGACGATGTCGCAACCATGGTGCGGCTCGCTGTCTGAACCGGCGAAGCAGGGCACGGCGGTAGTGCGCGAGACGACCGCCCCCACAATGCCGCGGGTTTGCAACCCGGCTGACAGCGCCGGTCGGTCGTGACCTGCATGCTAGACTCGCCCGGCCATCACGCTGGCCTAGCGCATGCAAGCAACGACCCCTTCGCGTATCGACCGGATGATTACGGTGATCGTGCTCGCCGTGCTCGTCATCGGCGTGTTCCTGGTCCTGCAGCCATTCATTTCCGCGATCGTCTGGGCGGCGATTCTGGTGGCAACGACCTGGCCGCTGCACGATTGGCTGGCGCGGCGCTGGAAACGATCAGGACTCGCCGCCACGCTGATGACGCTGCTGATCCTGACGGTGGTCGTTGCGCCTTTTGTCATTGTCGGTTCCACGCTTGCGGAAAACGCCGAGCGGCTGGCAACCTTTGCGCGCGCGGTGGCCGAAGGCGGCTTGCCGGATCCACCGGCTTGGGTCGCCGCAGTACCGCTGGTCGGCGAAAGCGTCGCGACGTATTGGACCGGCATCGCGCACGACGGCTCGGCGCTGTTCGCCGAACTCAAGCGCTTCGTGGATCCGCTGCGGCAGTTCGTGTTCAAGGGTGGTGCCGTGGTCGGCGAGGGCCTGTTGCAGCTGACGCTGTCGGTGATGATCGCCTTTTTCTTGTACCGCGACGGCGAGGCGATCATGGCCCGCGTGCGCGATGCCGTGACCCGGATCGCGCCGGAACGCGGACTGCATATGCTCGAGGTGGCGTCGGCGACCACCCGCGCCGTCGTCTACGGCATTCTCGGCACCGCGCTGGCACAGGGGGTGCTGATGGCGATCGGCCTCTACATCGTCGGCGTCAGGGCGGCGCCGCTGCTGGGCCTGGTGACCTTCTTCCTGTCGCCGGTACCGATCGGTCCACCGCTGGTGTGGATTCCGACGGGCCTCTGGCTTATCTTTTCGGAAGGCGAGACCGCCTGGGGCATCTTCCTGCTGATCTGGGGTGCGCTTGTCGTCTCATCCGTCGACAATGTGCTGAAGCCGATGATCATCAGCCGCGGCAGCGACTTGCCGTTCATCCTCGTGATGCTCGGCGTTTTCGGCGGCGTGTTCGCCTTCGGGTTCATCGGCGTGTTCCTGGGCCCGGTGCTGCTGGCGCTCGGCTTCGCGCTGGTCAAGGAATGGGCGGTGCCGGCGGGCGGTTCGCGCGCCGATGCGCCGCCGTGACCGGCGGCACGCCGTCGGCGGCCGCGCGACTCGTGGCGTTCAGACGGCCGAGCAGAACGCGATGCTGGTCGGGCCTGCGCCTTCCGGCGTCCACGCCCGATTGAGCATTTCCCGCCGCACCGAAAGGTCGACCGTGTAGCGATGGTTGGCGTCGCGCCGGTTGTTGAAAAAGCGGTAGACCGGCAGCGTCTTCGGCGGGCAGTTGCCATGGCTGTCGGGAACCTGGACGTAGAACGCCGTCGCGGTCTCCAACTCCCAGATGCCTGCCCAGTTGAACAGTACGGCCAGACACTCGTCGAGATCGGCCGAGTAGTAGTGCGAATTGATCTGCACGGCGGAGCTCGCGTAGAAGCGGCATACCGATTGTGCGCCCGGCGGCGCGACGTCGGGGTTCAGGTACGCGTAGAAATACAGTCCCGTCCGCTCGAAAATGCCGCGCAGGAAGGTATCGATGAAATGCGCCTCAGCCGGGTCCGCTGTGATGAAGTAATGATCGATGTCGGCGCGGTAGTACTCGACGACGCGGTAGGCGTAGGGCGGCGGCGATCCGCCGGGGATCGTGCTGCCGATGGCAGCACCCGAGTCCAACATCCCCGAGCCACACAGATTGGGTACCGTGCACTTCGATCCGACCGGAAAATTGCGCGTGGTTCCGGTGATGATGTCAAAGACCCGGCCGCTGGTCAGCAGCGGATCGCGCGCGAGCATGAGAGCGGCAGTGCCGGAAACGAGCGGCGCCGAGAAGCTGGTTCCCGCCGCATACCCGTAGTCCGGGTCCTGCGGCACGGTCGTGCCGTTGTTGGACAAGGAGACGATCAGATCGGTCAGCGGGAGGGTGCCGCCCGGTGCCGTGAGATCGATGCGCCGGCCGTAGTTCGAGTAGCTGGTGAGGCCGCCCTGCGCGTCGTGGGCTCCGACCGCGATCACGCCGCTGCAATTGGCCGGAGTGAAGTCCGACACGTTGCGCGTCTCGTTGCCCGCCGACACGACGACCACGGAACCCATGGCCAGCGCATCGTCGATCGCTTCCTGGAGCGCCTGGTCGCAGGCGCCGAATCCGCCCAGGCTCAAGTTGAGGACCCGCGCGGGCGTCGTGTTCTTCGGCACCCCCGCAATCGGCACGCCGGACGCCCACAGCATTCCCTCCAAAACGTCCTCGAAGGTGCCGCCGCAGGCGCCGAGCACGCGCACCGGCAGGATACGCACACCGTCGGCAACGCCGGCGATGCCGATATCGTTGTTGGTGTTGGCGCCGATGAGACCCGCGACGAACAGACCATGGAAGAAGCTGTCGTACTTGGCGCCGCAGTTGCCATCACTCCAGTCGCCTTCATCGCGCGGATCGGGATCGCGTTCGTTACCGTCACGCGCGCGACCGGGGTCGGAAATGAAATCGTAGCCGGGCAGCACGCGGTCGACGAGATCGGGGTGCGGCAGGATGCCGGTATCGATCACCGCCACCGTGATGCCGGTCGCATTCGGTTGCAGCGTCCAGGCGGTCTCCAGATTGATGCCGCCCTGCGCACCATGCAGCGGCCACTGGCGCGGATACAAGGGATCGTTCGGCGCCGCCTTCGGGTACGCGCGCTTCACGGGGTCGGCGTACTGAACTTCCGGATCCTCCTGCAGCAACTGCGCGAATTGCGCAAGCGTCGACGCCGATTGATCGAAGCTCACCGAAAGTACCGAGATGCTGCCGATCTGGCGCTCCAGCTTGAGCGGCATGCCGATGCGCGCGCCCAGGCGTCCGAGCAGCGGCGTCCAATCGGGTGTGACGCCGTTCTTCAGGCGCACCATCAGCCGCCGCCCCGATCCATCCGAATACGGATCGATGACGGTGGACTTGCGCTCGATTCCTGCGCCGGGCACGACCTCGGCCCAGAGGACGCTGCGGTCGACGCGCAACTGCCGCACCAGCAACTTGGCGTCCTCTTCCGGCAGTGGCGCCGGCAGCGCGAGTTCCAGCGCGCCGGTACGCGTGGTTCCAACCAGCGTCAGCGTCGTGCCGGCCAGCGCTTCGAGTTGCGCGCGCGCCTGCTCGGGAAACTCGCCCGGCGCCGCGGCATAAGGATGCAGCATCACACGCAGCTTGGCGACGTCTTCGGCTGCAGCAGGCAGCGCATAAGCCAGCGCCAGGGCGGCGCAGACGACGAGCTGGATACGACGGCAGGCGGACCACGGCATTGCACGAGCTCCCAATTTTCGGTACCGGTGGCGAGGTCTTGCAGGGCGAAGCAATGCCAGTGCCAGCGGCGATTCCAGACTATGCCGTCAGCATACGCCGACAGCGGGCGGCTGCGCCAGCGGTCACCGGACAGGAGGTCAGGTTTTCGCGGTGAGGGCCGACGACCGGTGGCGTTCCATGTCCGCCCGGTAAGGTTGCAGCACCGACACCATCTGCGCGAAGACCTTGGGGTTGGCGGCGACGACCTGGCCGCCGAACAGATAGTTGCCGTCGCCGCCCAAGTCGCCGATCAGGCCGCCCGCTTCCAGCACCAGCAGGCTGCCCGCAGCAACGTCCCACGGATTCAATCCGACTTCCCAGAAGCCGTCGTAGAAGCCCGCCGCGACGTAAGCCAGGTCGAGCGCGGCCGCACCCGGCCGGCGCAGCCCCGCCGTGTGCGTGATCATCGACTTCATCATCGCCAGGTAGGTGTCGAGGTAGGTGCCGTCGCGAAACGGGAAGCCGGTGCCGATCAGGCAGTCGCGCAGGTGCGTGCGCCGTGACACACGCATCCGGCGGTCGTTGAGGAACGCGCCGCGGCCCCGGGTCGCAGTGAAGAGGTCGTTGCGTACGGGGTCGTAGATGACACCCTGCTGGACGACGTTCTTGTGCGCGAGCGCGATCGATACGCAGTATTGAGGAAAGCCGTGCAGGAAGTTCGTCGTGCCGTCGAGCGGGTCGATGATCCAGACGTAGTCGGCCTCCTGGTTTTCGCCCTTTTTCGTACCCTCTTCGGCGAGAATGGCGTGATCCGGATAGGCGGCGAGCAGCGTGTCGACGATCGCCGCCTCCGCCCCGCGGTCGATCTCGCTGACGAAGTCCTTGGGACCCTTGGCGGTGACGGTGAGCAGATCGAGATCGCGGGCGCCGCGGTTGATGATGTTGCCGGCGCGGCGTGCGGCCTTCACGGCCGTCGTGAGCATCGGATGCATGATGACGGGAAGGATGCGGCGGACGCTGCTGCTCGCCGCGCGTGTCAGGGGAGCGAATTCAGGCTATTTTACGCGCATCCACTTGCCTGCCCTCCCCTTGTCCCCCGAAGCCCTCGATCCCGGTTCCTGCAGCGCCGCCGCGCTCGCCCAAGTGCGCATCGTCCTCGTCCGCACCACGCATCCGGGCAACATCGGCGCGGCCGCGCGCGCGATGCACACGATGGGACTCGCGCAGCTGATTCTGGTCGCGCCGGAACATTTTCCCGATCCGCAGGCGACGGCGCGCGCCACCGGCGCGACGGAAGTTCTTGCCGACGCGCGCGTGGTTTCCACACTCTCGCAAGCGCTCGCCGGCTGCGCGTGGGCCGTTGGCCTGTCGGCACGACCGCGCGCCTTCGCCGGTCGCGCGCTGGCGCTGCGCGACGCGGCGTGCGAGGCGCTGCAGCACACGGTCGACGGCGACGTTGCCTTCGTCTTCGGCACCGAGATGTCGGGGCTGTCCAACGACGAACTCAGGCAATGCGCGGCGGCGGCGACGATACCCGCCAACCCCGAATTTTCGTCGCTCAACCTGGCCGCGGCCGTACAGGTGGCCGCCTACGAAGTGCGCGTCGCGGCCGGAGCAAACCGCGTGTGGGCGGCGCCGCGCTTCGCCGGCGCATCGCACGACGAGGTCGAAGCGCTCTACGCGCATGCGGCGAGCACTCTGGCGGCGCTGCGCTTTCTCGATCCGGCGCGGCCGCGGCAACTGATGCCGCGACTGCGCCGGCTGTTCGGCCGCGCCGACCTCGAGCGCGAGGAGGTGAACATCCTGCGTGGCATCCTGGCGCGTGTCGACCAGTTCGTCGCACGCGGTCTGCGGCGTTGAGCGTGTCAAGGCTCATCGACGTGGCGATCATGCCTCGCTGATCACTTCGTCCCGCAGGCTGCGCTGGCTTCCTCCCGGAAGCGGGCAAGGCGCAACTCGCGCCGTGCCTGCTTGCGTTCGGCGTCATCGATCGTGCCATCCAGCCGCGCGCAGGCGCGACGCGACGAACAGACGGCTCGCGCGTCGCGATCGCGCGCGATGCGCTCGGCGTTGGCCGCGATCTCCGCGCTTTCGCGATCGATCTTCCGCATCGCGTTCATGCACCGTTTACCGGGCACCGGCGCGGTTTGCGCGTGTCCCGTCACGGCGAGGATGGTGGCCATCAGCGCGGCAATCGCCAGCCGGCCAGGCAGCCGCGCGGTACCCGGTCGGCACCTCGTCACTTCTTCTCGTACTTCGCGATCAGCTCACGTGCGGTCCGCAGCAGCATCGCGCCGTCGTTGCCCCGGGCAGACACGTCCTTGACCCATTCCTCGGCAAGGTTTGCCGTGGCCTTTTCCCAGTTCGCGAGTTCCGAGGCCGGGATCACGTAGAAGGTGTTGCCGCGATCGACAGCGAGCTTGCGCGCCGGCGGCGCGGACGCGTCCCACTGCCTGCCCATCGATTTCGACAGCGATGCGCCGGAGTTGGCGTCGATGATCTTCTTGAGATCCGGCGGCAGACCGTCGTACTTCGCCTGGTTCATTGCCAGAATGAATACCGCCGTGTACAGCGCGCGCGACTTGGGGTCGGTCTCGCTCGTGTACTTGGTGAGTTCATGTGCCTTGATCGACGGAATCACTTCCCACGGCAGCAGGTAGCCGTCGACCACACCCTTGCTGATCGCCTCGGCCAGCGCCGGCAGCGGCATCGCGACGGGCGCCGCGCCTAGGGCCGCCAGCATTTTGTTGGTCTGCCGCGTCGGCGCGCGCATCCGCAGTCCCTTGAAGTCGGCCATCACCTTCACCTGCCGCGGATTGGTGTGGACATAGCCGTTGTCGTGGACGTTGACCGCGAGCGCCTTGATCCCCGGAAATTCCTTGTGCGCGTAGCGCGTGTAGTAGTCCCACGTGGCCTGGCTGGTCGCCTCGGCGCTGCTCGACATGAACGGCAGTTCGAAGACTTCCATCATCGGAAAGCGTCCGGCCGTATAGCCAGGCAGCGTCCAGACGATGTCGGCGACGCCGTCCTTCGCCTGGTCGATCAGGTTCGACGGCGTGCCGCCGAGTTGCATCGCCGGATAGATCTGGCATTTCATCCGGTTGCCGGATTCCTTTGCGATCTTGTCGCACCACGGCGTGAGGATCGTCGATGGTGGCATCGCCCCCGGCGGCCAGAAGTGATGCACCTTGAGCACGACCTCCTGCGCCAGAGCGGTGTTGGCGATGGCCGCGGCGGCCAGCGCGATGGCGGCGAATCTGAACGGGACACGCATGGCTTTCCTCCTGCGCAACGCCGACGAGTGCGGCTGGGCGCCGTCTTGACGTCGAGCAACAGTGTCGAGTTTAGCAAAGTCGTATTCTGGAATACCGTTTCTGTTCGGCCAAAGGCGCCGCGGCAATCGTTGAGCAAATTCATCGGAAAGGCCAGAATAGCCGATATGTTCACACGACTTCGCGAAGATATCGCGGTCGTTTTCGACCGTGATCCTGCTGCCCGCAGTCGCTGGGAGGTGCTCACCTGCTATCCCGGGCTGCACGCGCTGGTCTGGCATCGCCTGGCGCCGCATCCGTTGTGGCGGATGGGATTGCGTTGGCTCGCACGGTGGCTCGCGCACTGGAGCCGCTGGTTCACCGGCATCGAGATCCACCCGGGCGCCATCATCGGGCGCCGCGTCTTCATCGACCACGGCATGGGTGTGGTGATCGGCGAGACCGCGGAGATCGGCGACGACTGCACGCTCTATCACGGGGTTACCTTGGGCGGCACTTCCTGGAATCACGGCAAACGGCATCCGACATTGGCGCGGGGCGTGGTGATCGGCGCCGGCGCGAAGATTCTCGGCCCGATCCAGATCGGCGATGGCGCGAAGATTGGGTCCAACGCGGTGGTCGTGCGGGACGTCCCGCCGGGTGCGACGGCGGTGGGCATCCCGGCACGCATCGTGACCGAGGACGACCAGCAAAGGCGTGAAGCGCAGGCCAGCAAGCTCGGTTTCTCCGCGTACGCAATAGCCGCCGACATGAACGATCCGCTGGTGCAGGCGATCCACCAGTTGCTCGATCATGCTGCCGCGACCGACGAGCGCTTCAACCGGCTGGTCGGCTTGCTGCAGCGCGACGGCGTCGACTGCGGGGACGCCAAGGCTACGGCCGAGCGCTTCGACCCGCAGCAGATCGACAAGTGGGTCCGTTGAACTTCCCGTGGATTTAGTTGACTAAATCGTTCGGGTATAACATAATGTTATTGTCCTGGACGAATTGCTCCGCGTGCAACAGATCCCGCACGCAGCGGGCGCGGAGGGGTCCGGGCAAACGCCATCCGAAAGGACCAGATCATGCGTTTGACGACCAAGGGACGATTCGCAGTGACCGCAATGATCGACGTCGCGATGCACGGCGGCGAGGGTCCGGTGACACTGGCAGCGGTATCCGGGCGACAGCATATCTCGTTGTCGTACCTGGAGCAGCTGTTCGGCAAGCTGCGGCGCTCGGGATTGGTCGGGAGCGTGCGCGGCCCGGGGGGCGGTTATCACCTCGCCAAGCCGTCCGACCAGATGTCGGTCGCGGACATCATCATCGCGGTGGATGAGCCGATCGACGCCACACAGTGCGGCGGCCGCGAGAACTGTCACGATGATCGTCGCTGCATGACGCATGAATTGTGGTCGAGCCTGAATGAACATATTTTCTCGTTCCTTGGCGGCATCACGCTGGCCGAGCTGGTGCGCCAGCAGCGGCAACCGGCGCCGACCGAAGTCGCGGTCATGAAGGACCTTCGGCTCCCGTCTGCTGGAGTCCCGCCGCCGAAGGTCCCGGTGGGCGAGCCAGTCTGATTCGCGTTCGAAGGACGAATGCGGGTGCTATGCATCATTCAGTGTGCAAAGGGAGAACGCATGAAGATCAGCGCGAGGAATCAGCTCGCCGGCACCGTTGTTTCGGTGAAGGAAGGCACAGTCAACGCCGAGGTGACGCTCGACGTCAACGGCACTCATGTCACGGCCATGATCACGCTCGAATCGGTGCGTAGTCTTGGGCTGGCGCCGGGCAAGAAGGCACATGCGGTGATCAAGGCGAGCGACGTGCTGGTCGCTGTGGATTGACGTTCGAGGCGGTCGGCGTGTGGAGGGCGGCGCGGCCACCGGCGAATCCCGACCGCGGGCCGCTCACTTGAACAGATTCAGCACAGCGTCGAGGCCGCAGTAGTCGAGCGTATGCGTGGCCTGCGCGCGAACGACGGGTTGCGCTCGGTACGCGATCGAGATATCGGCGACGGCGAACATGGGCAGGTCGTTGGCGCCATCGCCGATTGCCACGGTCAATCGGCTGTTGCGCGCATGTTTGCTCACCTGCGCGCGCACGACTTCCGCCTTCATTCGCGCGTCGACGACGTCGCCTTCGATGTCACCGGTCAGGATGCCGTCCTTGGCACTCAGCACGTTGGCCGCGGTGACGTCGAGGCCCAGCCGCTGTTGCAGGCGCTCGGTGAAGAATGTGAAGCCGCCCGAGACCAGCACGGTGACCGCGCCCGCGGCCTTGAAGCGGGCCAGCATGCGCGCGGCACCGGGCGACAGTCGCACTCGTTCCTCGTAGACACGCTCGAGCACTGCGACCGGCAATCCGGCGAGCAACGCGACGCGCCGCCTCAAGCTTTGCTCGAAATCGATCTCACCGCGCATGGCGCTCGCGGTGATCGCGGCGACCTCCGGCTTGATGCCCTTCAAGTCGGCGATTTCGTCGATGCACTCGATGGTGATCAGCGTGGAGTCCATGTCGATGGCGACGACGCCGACATGCTCGCGGCGGTGGTCGCTCGGCACGAAGGCCGCGTCGCATCCCTGCGCACGTGCCGCTTCGACCAAGCCATCGTCACCGGCGACTCCGGGAAGCCGGTAGGCGGCGGGGCTGCCCGACCCGAAAGGGATGATGGCCTGCGCTCCTGCCAGGCGGCCGAGTGCCGCGATCGTCGATGGCGCAATCACCGGCGCCTGGACGACGAAATCGGTTTCCGGGTCCGGGCCGGGCGCCTTCACGGGTCAGGCGCGCAGCAGCACGCGCCGCGCGCATTCGCCAGCGCGTGCGCGCGCCTTGGCGATGTCGTCGCCGCGCGCGAGCGCGATCCCCATCCGCCGGCGCTTGTAGGACTCGGGCTTGCCGAAGAGCCGCAGGTCCGAACCGGGTACGCGCAGCGCATCGGCCACGCCCTCGTAGCGGATGCCGCGCGCTTCGGTGCCGCCATAGATGGCCGAAGACGCGCCGGGCGAGGCGATCCGGGTGTCGACCGGCAAGCCGAGCATCGCGCGTGCGTGCAGGTCGAACTCGCTCTGCGGCTGCGTGCACAGCGTGACCATGCCGGTGTCGTGGGGGCGCGGACTCACCTCCGAGAACCATACGTCCCGACCCTTGATGAAGAGCTCGACGCCGAAGACGCCGCAGCCGCCCAGTTCCGCGGTGACGCGGCTCGCGATATCGCGAGCCGCCTTCAGCGCGATGCGGCTCATCGGCTGCGGTTGCCACGACTCGACGTAGGCGCCGTTGATCTGCCGGTGGCCGATCGGCGCGCAGAATTGCGTGGCGATCGCGCCATCCTGTCCGCGTGCGCGCACGGTGAGCAGCGTGATCTCGTAGTCGAAATCGATGAAGCCTTCGACGATCACGTGCGAGCCACGCACGCGCGCCGTGCTCTCCGCGTATTGCCACGCCTGCGCGACCTCCTTTGCGTTGCGCACGACCGTCTGCCCCCGGCCCGATGACGACATCACGGGCTTTACGATACAGGGATAGCCGATGCCGCCGGCGATCGCCGCCTTCAGTCCCGCGAGGCTTTCGGCGAAACGGTACGGCGCCGTCGGCAGGCCCAGCGTCTCGGTGGCGAGCCGCCTGATCGCTTCGCGATCCATCGTCAACCGCGCCGCGCGCGCCGACGGCATCACCGCGGCGAGACCATCACGCTCGACGTCGACCAGGACGTCGGTCGCGATCGCCTCCATCTCCGGGACGATGATCTGCGGCCGCTCCTGCTCGATCAGGCGCCGCAGTGCCGCGGCGTCGGTCATGGCGATGACGTGCGTTCGGTGCGCGACCTGGTGGCCCGGCGCGTTCGCATAGCGGTCGACGGCGATCGTCTCGACGCCGAGCCGCTGCAGCGAGATGATCAGCTCCTTGCCGAGTTCACCGCTGCCGAGCACCATCACCCGCGTGGCGGTGGGCGAGTGCGGGGTGCCGATATCCATTCGTCGTTCGCGTAAGGGAAGGTTCGATCTTCGAGGTGCCGCTCCATGCGGTCGGCGGCGACGCCGTTCCGGCCTCATGTTGCAATGCAATATCATACGCGCTTCGGTCGTCCGGGGTCGCGCGACTGGAAGCTCGACGGGTCGCGAACGCGGGACGCGCGACGCGATCGCGCAGGCGGCGAGCAGCGCGCCTACCGTGGCGAAGGAACGGCGGCGATCGCGTCGGTCGGGCACGGGGTCGCCGAGCCGAGGACCTGGGTGACGCCTATCTGTCGGGACTTGTCCAGCAGTGCGTCGTTTGGACGCCGCGGCATCGAATGGCTTCGATGCTCGTCATTCGATGCGCTATGTCCGGAACTGTCAAATGTCAAATCGACGCAGCCGCTGCTGCCGGTATAAAATTCGACGATTGCCGCAGGCCCTCGCGACTGCGATGCGCGAGCCCGGCCAACCTCGAGGGACCCGTCATGATTTCCGCCACAGCCTTCCTCCACCGCGCGCTCCGCGCTTGCCTTAGTTTGCTGCTGATCGGTTCGCTGTGGGCAGGTGTCCCGGCCGCTGCGCAGCAGGTCACCGGAACGCTGGGCTCGCCCGCCGCCACCACGACCATTTCCGGCAAGCAGCTGCCGCCGCCGGCGCCGAAGTTCGGCGGTGTCATCAAGGACGGCGCGCTGCAGTCCAAGCCCTGGTGGCCGCCGCGTGTGGTGCCGCCGAAGAGCGCACCGAACGTGCTTCTCATCATTACCGACGACGCCGGCTTCGGCGTGCCCAGCACCTTCGGCGGCGTGATCCCGATGCCGGCGATGGACCGCATTGCCAAGGAAGGCCTGCGCTACAACCGGATGTTCTCGACGTCGCTGTGCTCGCCGACGCGCGCCGCGCTGATCACCGGGCGCAACCACCATTCGGCGGGCTTCGGCGTGATCGCCGAGCAGTCGACGGGTTTCCCCGGCTACAACAGCATCATCGGCGTCGATAACGCGACCATCGGCCGCATCCTGCTCGACAACGGCTACAACACGTCGTGGTTCGGCAAGGACCACAACACGCCGGCCTTCCAGGCCAGCCAGTCGGGGCCCTTCAACCAGTGGCCGACCGGCATGGGCTTCGAGTACTTCTACGGTTTCGTCGGCGGCGACGCCAACCAGTGGGAGCCGAACCTCTTCCGCAACACGACGCAGATCTATCCGTTCGTCGGCAAGCCCCCCGGCACCTGGAATCTGATCACCGCGATGGCCGATGACGCCATCGACTGGGCGACGCGGATGCACCAGATCGATCCCTCCAAGCCGATCTTCGTCAAATACGCGCCAGGTGCTACGCACGCGCCGCACCATCCGACCAAGGAGTGGTTCGACAAGATCCACGCCATGCACCTCTTCGACGACGGCTACGAGAAGCTGCGCGAGCGCATTTTCGAGAACCAGAAGAAACTCGGCGTGATCCCGAAGGATACGAAGCTGGCGCCCTGGCCCAAGGATGTGCTGCCGCCGTGGGACTCGCTCAGCGCCGAAGCGAAGAAGCTCTACATTCGCCAGGTCGAGGTCTTCGCCGCCTTCGCCGCCTACGACGACCACGAGATCGGCCGCGTGATCCAGGCCTTCGAGGACCTCGGCAAGCTCGACAACACGCTCATCATCTACATCAACGGCGACAACGGCACCAGCGCGGAGGGCGGGCCGCTGGGCACGCCCAACGAAGTGGCGTTCTTCAACGGCGTCTCGATTCCGGTGGACGTGCAGATCAAGAAATACTACGACGTCTGGGGCACCGACAAGACCTACAACCACATGTCAGCCGGCTGGTCGTGGGCCTTCGACACGCCTTTCGACTGGTTCAAGCAGAACGCCTCGCGCCTGGGCGGCACGAATCAGAACATGGTCGTGTCGTGGCCGGCGCGCATCAAGGACAAGGGCGGGTTGCGCCAGCAGTTCATGCACGTCATCGACGTCGTGCCGACGATCCTCGAGGCCACCGGCATCAAGGCCCCCGAGATGGTCGACGGCATCAGGCAGAAGCCGATCGAAGGCACGAGCTTCGCCTACACCTTCGACGCGGCCAACGCCAACGCGCCTTCGCGCCACAAGACCCAGTACTTCGAAATGATGGGCCAGTGGGCGCTCTACGACGAAGGCTGGCTGCTCAGCACCAAGGTCGACCGCGCGCCGTGGCAGGCCTTCGGCGCCGCCAATACCGACCCGCTGAACAACCAAGTGTTCCAGCTCTACAACCTGAACAAGGATTTCAGCCAGTCCGAAGACATCGCCGCGCAATACCCGCAGAAGGTCGCGCAGATGCGCAAGCAGTTCATCGCCGAGGCGAAGAAGTACCATGTCTTTCCGCTCGACGCGTCGGTGGCGGCGCGGGTCATCGCGCCGCGGCCGAATATCACCGCCGGACGCAGCGAGTTCGTCTATACGCACCCGATGGTCGGGCTGCCGCAGGGCGACTCACCGCTGCTGCTCAACACGTCGTACACGATCACCGCCGACATCGACGTGCCGCAAGGCGGCGCCGAGGGCATGCTGCTGACCTCGGGCGGGCGCTTCGCCGGCTACGGTTTCTACCTGCTCAAGGGCAAGCCGGTGTTCCTGTGGAACCTGCTCGATCTCGAGCGCATCAAGTGGGAGGGTCCTGAAGCGCTGACCCCGGGCAAGCACACGGTGGAGTTCGACTTCAAGTACGACGGCCTGGGTGTCGGCACGCTGGTCTACAACAGCTTCAGCGGTCTCGGCCGCCCCGGCGTCGGCACGCTGAAGGTCGACGGCAAGGTGCTCGATACGAAGAAGATGGAAAAGACGCTACCGATCATCCTGCAGTGGGACGAGAGCTTCGACATCGGCTCCGACACGCTGACCGGCGTCAACGACGCCGACTACACACCACCCTTCGCGTTGACCGCCAAGCTCGACAAACTGACGATCAAGGTCGATCGACCGCAGCTGTCGCCGGCCGACATCAAGACGCTCGAAGCGGCAATGAAGGAGAAGGCGAAGGCCGACTGATCGGGTCGTTGCGAGTTCGCGCTAGCGCCGCTGCTTGCTCTTCTGAGACCGGCTCTCGCGCGACAACGGTTCCGCGAACACCGGACGCGACGCCTGCTTGGGCGTCGCTCCTTTAGCAGCACTCGCGTCTTCATCCAGCGTGAAGTCTATTTTCGTCTGCTCCATGTCGACGCGGGCGACTTTCACGCGCACGCGGCCGGCGAGCTGGAAAACGACGCCGCTGCGTTCGCCGATCAGTGCGTGGCGCGCCGGATCGAAGTGAAAGTAGTCGCGTCCCAGTTCCGTGATGTGCACGAGTCCATCGACTGCGAGTCCGTCGAGCGTGACGAAGATGCCGAAGCTGGTGACGCCGCTGATCGTGCCGTCGAAGGACTCGCCGATGCGGTCGCGCATGTAGTGACACTTCAGCCAGTTGACGACGTCGCGCGTGGCCTCGTCCGCACGCCGCTCGGTCATCGACGTGTGCGTGCCGAGCTGCTGCCACGTCGCGCTGCCGGGCTTGTACTGCTGTCCGGCGAGCGCCGCCCTGATCGCACGGTGGACGAGGAGGTCGGGATAGCGGCGGATCGGCGACGTGAAGTGCGTATAGGCGTCGAAGGCCAGGCCGAAATGGCCCTCGTTATCGGAGCGGTACTGCGCCTGCGACAGCGAGCGCAGCAGCACCGTCTGGATGAGGTCGTAGTCGGCGCGCTCGCGCACACCTTGCAGCAGTTTCGCGTAGTCCCCGGGCTTTGGTGCGTCGCCGCCACCCAGGCGCAGCGCCGACGTGGCGAGGAAATCGCGCAGCGCCGTGAGCTTGTCCGGTGGAGGACGGTCGTGCACGCGGTAGAGCGCCGGATGCGGATGCCGGATCAGGAAGTCCGCCGCGCAGACGTTGGCGGCGAGCATGCATTCCTCGATCAGCTTGTGCGCATCGTTGCGCGGTGCAGGCGCGATTGCGGTGATCTTGCCGTGATCGTCGAACTCGATCTCGAGCTCCGGCGTTTCGAAGTCGATCGCGCCGCGCTTCGCGCGTGCGCCGGCGAGCGCCTGGTACAGCGCGTACAGGTCCGACAGATGCGGCAGCAGCGCCTTCGCCTGCGCGCTATCGGCCTTTGCGCCTTTCCCCTTCGTCGGCTCCGACAGCCAGGCCCACACCTGCGTGTACGTGAGGCGCGCCCGCGAATGCATGACGGCCGGATAGAATTTGTAGGTCTTGATCGCTCCCTGCGGCGCGATCTCCATCTCGCAGGCCATGCACAGCCGGTCGACGTCGGGCTTCAGCGAACAAAGCTCGTTCGACAGCTCTTCCGGCAGCATCGGGATCACACGGCGCGGGAAGTAGACCGAGGTGCCGCGCTCGCGCGCGTCGCGGTCGATCGCATCGCCGTCGCGCACGTAGTGCGAGACGTCGGCAATGGCGACGATCAGCCGGAAGCCGCGGCCGCCGCGTTCGCAGAACACGGCGTCGTCGAAGTCCTTCGCGGTCTCGCCGTCGATGGTAACCAGCGGTTTGTCGGTCAGATCGACGCGTCCCTTGTGTTCGGCTGGGCGCACCTCGGTGGGCAGCCGCTTCGCCTGTCGCTGCGCCTCCTTCGAGAACTCGAAGGGCAGCGCGTGCTTGCGTAGCGCAATCTCGATCTCGATGCCGGCGTCGGTCGCGCTGCCCAGCACCTCGGTCACGCGAGCAACCGCTTCGCGATGCTCGGACGGTTGCTCGACGATTTGCGCGACGACGATCTGCCCGTTCGAAGCACCGCCGGTCGCGTCCCCGGGCACCAGGAAATCCTGGTTGATCCGCCGGTTCTCGGCGACGATGAAGTGGACACCGCGTTCTTCGTAGATGCGGCCGACAACCTCGCGGTTCGCGCGTGCGAGCACCTCGACGATCGCGCCTTCGGCTCTGCCGCGACGGTCGGTGCCGCTGCGGCGTACGACAGCGCGGTCGCCGTGCAGCACCTTGTGCATCTCGCGCGCGCTCAGGAAGTAGTCGTCGCCGCCCTCGTCGGGGACGAGAAAGCCGAAGCCGTCCGGATGACCCTGGACGGTGCCGACGACGAGATCGAGCTTGGCGACAACGCACAGCTCGCCCTTGCGGTTGGTCAGCAATTGGCCGTCGCGCTCCATCGCGGCCAGCCGGCCGGCGAATGCCGACTGTGCCACCGGCGCTACGCTCAGCGCGCGCTCGAGCTCGTCCGCCGGCAGCGGAACGCCGGCGCCCTTCAATGCGGCGAGAATCGCGTCGCGTGTAGGCAGCAGTTCGGGATCGATGTCGCCGCGACGCGCTCGGCGCGGCGCATGCATTTGCGCGTCGGCGCCAGGCG
Source organism: Burkholderiales bacterium (assembly GCA_020853025.1). Taxonomy (GTDB): domain Bacteria; phylum Pseudomonadota; class Gammaproteobacteria; order Burkholderiales; family Casimicrobiaceae; genus VBCG01. The sequence goes on along the minus strand of JADYZP010000062.1, from coordinate 64,527 downwards.
TGGTCGCGTTACGACGCCCGGGGGTGGCGGTGGGCCGGGATCGGGTTTCAACCGCAGGGCGGGAGAGATGGGGCTTTTTTGACAAGGGATGTTGCGAAAAGTAGAATTGCCGGTTGCGGTTGCCCAGGTGGCGGAATTGGTAGACGCACTAGGTTCAGGTCCTAGCGGTGGCAACACTGTGGGGGTTCGAGTCCCTTCCTGGGCACCACTTTAACATCGGCAGTCGAGCAAAGATCTATCGGAACGCCCGCGTCATTGCGGGCGTTCCACATTTTCCCGGCGCTGCGGCTGTCAGTCCTTGTACGTGACCTGCACCGGACGTCCGTTGACGCGCAACTCCCCGGTCGCCACGTCGACCTCGAACAACGGCGCATCGCCGTTGTACAACCCCCAGCGCCCGGTGTTCGGGTCGAACTTGCTGGCGATCGCGCCGGACTCCTCGTACGCGATCTTGTTGCCGGCGCGCATCGCGTAGCAGGCGAAGCGACATTGCGACCACACCATCATGCCGAAATTGACGTCGGCCACGTCGTCGTCCAGCGCTTGGGGCGCGATGAACACCCCGTAGTCGATAGTCGCCTTCGGTCCCGTGTTGAACGCGCGGCCGAGGATGATGCCGATCCCTATCCGATCACCGTCCATGCTTCCGGGCCAGGGAGAGGGGCCCGTGGTGAACGCGTCGATCTCGAGCGCATGAAAGCCGCCGTGACCGGTGGCGTCCTGCAGTTCCAGAACTCCGGCCCAGGTCGCACCGAGTCCGGTCTTCTGCGCCTGGCTGTACGACGCGACATTGGCGCCGTAGTTGGACGGATTGTTGAGGATGGTCAGGTTGGCCCACTCGTAGCTGCGCGATTCGGGATGCGTCGTGACGTGCGTGTACAGCGCAGGTACGACGTTGGGTACCCCGCCCGCCGGAGCGGTGCGCGTCACGATCAGGCTCGCCGGCAGCGGATAGAGATCGGGCGGCTTCGGCGTCACGCCCTGGAAGTAGCCCGTCTGGCCGGTCGCAGACTCGATCAGCAGAAGTCCCAGCAGGGGCAGCAGTCGTCGCATCATCGTTTGCCTCATCGGAAGGATTGCATGGTTCGCCACGGCTCGGGGCAGCCCTGTTCCACGCACACGGTAGCGCAGGGACGGCGGCGACGGAAGCGTTTGTCGCCGCCGCGTTCCTTGTTATGCTCGGGGTGTGCACGCCACGACAACGCGCGAGGTGAGGGCGAAGGCACGTGAGGACGAGAGAGCCGCCGCGCATCGGCCACGGGTCCGGCACCACCCGACAGGAGATCGACGATGAGCAAGCCAAAGGGACTGCTGACCAGGATCGGTGACGCAATGGACGCGGCGAGCGAGAAGGCGCAGAAAGTCGGCGCCTCGATCGCGAAAAAAGCCAAGGAGGTGGCCACCGACGCCAAACTCGAGACACAACGCGCGACGGCGAGCATGGCGAAGAAGGCGAGGGCGACGCGGACGAGCATCGAGCGTCGCGCCAGGACCGTCGAAGCGGATGCCAAGAAGGCCTACGGCAAGGCCGAGCGCAGCGTCAAGCGCAGGGCGAAGGCGGCGAAAGCGGACGCTGAGAAAGCCGCCGGCCGCGCCGCGCGCGCGGTCAAGCGCCAAACCGAGGCGGCGAAAGCAGGTGCGGAGAAGGTCGCCGGCCGTGTCAAGCGGGCGGTGGGAGTGAAGAAGGCGGCGGTCAAGCGCAAGTCTGGCGCTGCCGGGAAGACCGCTGCGCGCAAGGCGGCAGCAGTGAAAACTGCGGCCAGAAAACGTGTGGCGAAGGCATCGACGGCAGTCGGCAAGCGTGCCGCGAAGGTGAAAAAGGCGTCGAAGAAAGCAGGCACGACGCTGCGCCGTTCGGCGGCCAAGGCGGTGAACCCGCCTGCGAAAAAAGCCTCTGCGCGCAAGCCGGCGAAGAAGGCCGCGCGAAAGCGCGCTTAGCGCGATCCGGTGGCGAGCCGGGTCTTTAGACCTTGCGGAGTCATGTCGTCGTAGACCTCGAAGGGCTGGTGGATCCACGGGTTGTCCGGAAGGTATTCGGCATAGTAGTCGGGCTTGAAGGTCGAGCATGCCTTCCACCACAGCACCGCAGTCCTGATTTGCGTGATGTGCGGGAAGCGCCGGGGGAGTTCCCGATGCACCGCCGCCAGCGTATGGCCGGAGTCCACCATGTCGTCGACCAGCAGCACGTCCTCGCCCAATCGTGGCTGGGTCATCGTCATGTGCTCGGCGATGACGAGTTCGCCCCTGATCGTTCCGCCGTCGGCGGTGTACGAGTGCGTCGACAAGATCGCGAGCGGCTGCGCGTAGATCCGTGACAACACGTCGCCGACGCGCAGACCGCCGCGCGCGACGCAGATGATCTGGTTGAACTCGTAACTTGATTCGTGGACGTTCTGCGCCAGGCGCTCGACCAGCACGTTGTATTCGTCCCAGCTGACGATGAGGTTCATGTTGTTGGCGCTGTACGTGCGGTTCAGGAAAACGGATGATGGACCAGGATCGTTTCGTCGCGGTCGGGCCCGGTCGATACGATCGCGATCGGCACGCCGGTCAACGCTTCGATCCGCTTCAGGTATGCACGCGCATTCGCAGGCAGTGCGTCGAAGGACTTCGCCCCCACCGTCGATTCCTGCCATCCTGGCAACGACTCGTAGACGGGCACACACTGCGCGACGGCCTCGGCACCCGTGGGAATGAGCGCGAGCGACCGGCCATCCCTCGTATACGACGTGCACAGCTGAAGTTCGGACATGCCGTCCAGCACGTCGAGCTTGGTGATGCACAGGCCGTCGACGCCGTTCAACTGCAGCGAGCGCGTGAGCGCCGGAATATCGAGCCACCCGCAACGTCGGGGGCGTCCGGTGACGGAGCCGAATTCCTTGCCGCGCTCGGCGAGTCCCGCGCCGACGTCGTCGGTTAGTTCAGTCGGGAACGGACCGGTGCCGACGCGCGTCACGTAGGCCTTGACGATGCCGAGCACGTAGTCGAGCATCTGTGGCCCGATACCGCTTCCCGACGTCGCGGCGCCGGCCAGGCAGTTCGAGCTCGTGACGTACGGATAGGTGCCGTGGTCGATGTCGAGCAGCGCGCCCTGCGCGCCTTCGAAGAGCAGCGATTCGCCGCGGACCCGCGCGTGGTGGAGGAGGCCCGCCACGTCGGCGACCATCGGCGCGATCGCTGCCGCGTACGCGAGCGTCTCGTCGCGCGTCTGCGCAAACGGCACCGGGTCGCGCTTGTAATAGTTGACCAGCATGAAATTGTGCAGATCGAGCAGCGCCTCCAACTTGGCGGCGAAACGCATGGGGTCCAGGAGGTCCTGCACGCGCAACGCGCGCCGCGCGATCTTGTCCTCGTAGGCAGGACCGATGCCGCGGCCTGTCGTGCCGATTTTGGTCTCGCCCATTGCCGCTTCCCGCGCCTGGTCGAGCGCGACGTGGATCGGCAGCACCAGCGGACATGCGGGCGAAATCTTCAGGCGAGAACGCACTTCGACACCGGCGGCCTCCAACTCCGCGATTTCCTGCAGCAGCGCGGCCGGCGACAACACGACGCCATTGCCGACGAAGATCGCCACGCCGCGACGCAGCACGCCGGAGGGAATCAGCCGCAGCACCGTCTTCCTGCCGCCGATCCACAGCGTGTGACCCGCGTTGTGCCCGCCTTGAAAGCGAACGACGCCGGAGGCGCTCTCGGTCAGCCAGTCGACAATCTTGCCCTTGCCCTCGTCGCCCCACTGGGTGCCGATGACGACCACGTTCTTGCCCATCAGGTCTCCTCGATGCGCCATTGCCCGCCGCTGCGTACAAGCCTGCGCCTGCCGTCCTCCGCCTCGCCCGGCAGCGCCACGACCACGCATTCGCCGCGCGCGCGCAAGGCCTCGATGGCGCGGGCCAGAGCGGGATCAGGATCGGCCGGGGCGACAATGTCGTGTCGCGTGCCGTTGCTGTCCGCCAGTGCCGCCAGCCGCCGCAGGTCGAGCGAAAATCCGGTCGCGGGTCGCGCGCGGCCGAACGCGCGGCCGACGCCATCGTAGCGGCCTCCGCGTCCGCAATCGACGATCGCGCCGCGCTCGCCTTGTGCAAACACGCAAAAGGTGGCGCCGGTGTAGTAGTGATATCCGCGCAGGTCGGCGAGATCGATGTGGATCGCGTCGACACCGCTGGCGACATTCGCGAGTATTGCCAGCGCGTCGAGCGCGGCGACGACCTCGGGCAGCGCCGGCAGTGCTTGGCGTGCGGTGGCGAGCGTGGCTTCCGCCGGCCCGTAGAGCGTGGCCAGCGCGCGCAGCGCGGCGCGGGCGGGCTCGGGCATCGCCGCGGTCAGCTCACGTATCGCCGGCATGTCCTTGTCGCGCAATGCAGCGAACAGCGCCGCGTCGTTGCCTTCGCCGCTGCCGTCCTGCCCCGCTGTACCGGCCAGCGCGCGATAGATTCCGACGTGCCCAAGGTCGAGGTGCAGTCCGCTTACCTGCGCCGCACCGAGCGCGGACAGGTGCAGCTGCATGATCTCCGCATCGGCGGCAATGCCGGCGTAGCCATACAACTCGGCACCGATCTGCACGACTTGCCGCGTAGCGCCGGGTCCGGCGGCAGCGGTCCGCAGCACGCTGCCGGCATAGCACAGACGCGTCACGCCGGATTCGTTCAGCAGGTGCGCATCGATGCGTGCGACCTGCGGCGTCGTATCCGCGCGCAGGCCGAGCATGCGGCCCGACAGCGGGTCGACGGTCTTGAATGTCAAGAGGTCGAGGTCGCGGCCGGTGCCGGTCAGCAGCGAATCGAGGAACTCGACCAGCGGCGGCTGCACCATCCGGTATCCGCGCGAGCGGAAGTGATCGAGCACGACGCGGCGCAGCGCTTCGACGCGCGCCGCCTCGGCGGGCAGCACGTCCTCGATCGCCTCCGGCAGCAGCCAGTTACGCATGTTGCAGCAGCAGCAGGCAGATCACGCCCGTGGCGACAGAGACGAGGCCGACGAAGCGCAGCTGTCCATCCGACAGCTCGATGATTCTGCGAAAGGTGTCGCGCCAGAAGCCGGGGGCGACGAGCGGAAGGATGCCCTCGATGATCAGCAGCATGGCAAATGCCACCCACAGTGAATCCACGCTGTTTCCAATTCAGTGCTGGCGGATGGGTGTGTCAGGCGACGCGAACCGCTCCACACCCGGCGTCATGGCGCAGCGCACCCTGCGACGGCTACTTCGCCGGCGCGCGATCGCCGCGGCCGGACCCCGACTGCTTGAAGTACTTGAAGAACTCTCCGGAAGGATCGAGCACCAGGAGGTCGCTCCGGCTGTGGAAGGTCGCCTTGTAGGCCTCGAGGCTGCGGTAGAACGCGTAGAAATCGGGGTTCTGCCCGTAGGCCTGCGCGTAGATCGCCGATGCCTTGCCGTCGCCCTCACCCTTGATCTTCTGCGCCTGGCGATACGCGTCGGCGAGCGTCACCTGGCGCTGGCGGTCCGCATCGGCGCGGATTTTCTCGGCTTCGGCCGCACCGAGCGAACGCAGCTCGTTGGCGACGCGCCTGCGCTCCGACTCCATCCGTGCGTAAACGGGGCCGGTGACGTCGCCGGGCAGCGCCAGCCGGCGCAGCCGCACATCGACGACTTCGACGCCGATGAGCTTCGCGTCCTGCGACGCCTTCTGGATCGTCTGGTTGACGAGGTGGTCGCGACCGGTGGAGATCGCCTCGTGCATCGTCACCTTGTTGAATTCCTCGGCGAGGTTCGAACGCACCGTCTGCGACAGCCGCCGCCGTGCGGCCTCCTCATCGCCCTGCACGGCGACGTAGTACTGTCGCACGTCGACGATTCGCCAGAGCACGACGAAATCGACCTCCAGCGGAGTTTTCTCCGACGTCACGACGCGGTCGACATCGGCATTTTCGAGCGTCAGGTTGCGGCGGTCGAAATAGCGGACGTTGTGCGCCAATGGAATCTTGAAATAGAGGCCGGCCTTGTCGTTGACCTCGATGATCTCGCCCAGCTGGAATTTGATCGCGTACTTCGTCTGGTCGACCGTGTAGATCGCCTGCGACGCGACCAGCAGCAGCGCGACGATCAGCGCGAGAATGGGTACCGTCAGCTTCATGCGTGCATTCCCCTAGCGCTCACGGCTGCGCAGGCTCTCGCGCGATCGTGTGGGATCGACCGCGGGCTCGGGCGGCGGTGCCGTGACGACACGCGGCGGTGCGCCGTCATCCGGCGCCACCGCGGCCGCACTTTGCTGCATCAGCTTCTCGAGCGGCAGATAGAGAAGATTGCCGCCGTTCTTCTGGTCGATCAGCATCTTGCTCGAATTGCCGAGCACCGATTGCATCATGTCGAGGTACAGGCGGTCGCGGGTGACGCCGGGCGCCTTCGCATATTCGGAGAGCACCGACTTGAAGCGCGACGCATCGCCCTCCGCGCGTTGCGTGACTTCGGTGTTGTAGCCGTTCGCCTCCTCGAGCAGACGCGACGCCATGCCTCGGGCACGCGGCACGACGCCGTTGGCGTAGGCCTGCCCTTCGTTGATCAGGCGCACCCGATCCTGCGCTGCCTTGACCGCGTCGTCGAAGGCCGCCTGCACCTTGTCGGGCGGCTGCACGTTCTGCAGCGTCACCTTCTGGACGAACACGCCCGTCTTGTAGCGATCCATCGCCTTTTGCATCAGTTCGCGGGTCTGCTCGGCGATCTGCTCGCGACCTTCGTAGAGCACGAAGTCCATCTTGGCGTTGCCGACGACCTCGCGGATTCCGGATTCGGCGACGAACTTGACGATTTCCTCCGGCCGGCGATTGTTGAAGACGAAGGCTTCGGCGCTGTTCAGGTTGTATTGGACCGCGAACATGATGTCGATGATGTTCTCGTCCTCGGTCAGCATCGTCGCTTCCTTGGCGTTGCGGTTCGCCGTGGAATTGCGATAGCCGATTTCGACGGTTCGCACCTGGGAGAAGTCGACCATCTCCACGGCCTCGACCGGGAACGGCAGGTGCCAGCGCGGGCCCGGCTGCGTGGTCTCGGTGAACTTGCCGAAGCGGGTGACCACGCCCCGGCGCCCTTCGTCGACGATGTAGAAGCCCGACGCCAGCCAGACGACCAGCACCAGCGCCACCAGCAGTCCGGCGCCGCCGAGCGCGATGCCGCGACCAGGCGGACCTCCGCCGTCGCCGCCATCGCTGCCGCCACGCCTGTTCAATAGCTCGCTCAACCGGCGATTGACGTTGCGCCAGATTTCGTCGAGGTCGGGCGGGCCGCTGCTGTTCCCGCGCTTGCCCCATTGGGGATCGTTGAGCGACATCGGAGGACTGGGAAATTTAGGGTGACAGAAGCAATGGTGGGGGCGATGCCGGGCTACTCAAGCGCAACGAGGCGTCGCCTCCTGGTCATTGTGGCTGCGCTCGGGCGGCGCCGGCATCGTGCCGTCCGTGGCCGGAAAACGCAGCGCAAGCGCATATCGCAAATCCGCGCAACCGGCACCCGTCAGCGCACTGACGCGAACGGTTGAAATGTTACCACAGCCATCATGCTCGACGCCCGGTGCGAGGCGATGTTCGGCAAGGTCGATCTTGTTCAGCACGCGAATCTGCGGCACTTCGGCGGCGCGGATTTCGGCCAGCACCGCATCGACGGCTGCCACCTGCTCATCGCGCTCCGGTGACGAAGCGTCGATCACATGCATGATGAGATCTGCCTCTGCTGCCTCGTGCAGCGTCGAGCGGACCGCGGCGACGAGATCGTGCGGCAGGTCGCGGATGAAGCCGACGGTATCGGAGAGCACCATCGGCGCGCCGCCGGGAACGTGCATTTTTCGCAGCGTCGTATCGAGCGTTGCAAACAGCTGATCTGCGACGAAGGCTCGGGCGCCGGTCATGCGGTTGAACAGCGTCGACTTTCCGGCGTTCGTGTAGCCGACCAGCGCGACGGTGCGCACGTCGGCGCGCCGCCGGGTCCGGCTTTGTACGGCGCGGCTCCTTGCCACACGCGCAATCCGCGTGCGCAACAGCTTGACGCGTTGTCCGATCAGGCGGCGATCGGTCTCGAGCTGGGTCTCGCCGGGGCCGCGCAATCCAATGCCGCCCGTCTGCCGCTCGAGGTGCGTCCAGCCGCCGGCAAGGCGGGTGGCGAGGTGGGCGAGCTGCGCGAGTTCCACCTGCAGCTTTCCCTCCGCGCTGCGCGCGCGCAGCGCAAAGATGTCGAGGATGAGGCTCGCACGGTCCACCACCCGACATTCGAGTTTTTGCTCGAGGTTGCGCTGCTGCACGCCCGACAGCATGTGATCGAAGATGACCAGTTCCGCAGCGGTCTCGCGCCGGAGTGCAGCGATTTCGTCGACCTTGCCGCGGCCGGCGAAGAACGCGGCATCGGGCCGCGCGCGGCGGCCGGTCAGCGTGCCGACGACCTGCGCGCCGGCGGACTCGGCCAGTGCAGTGAGTTCGGCCAGCCGATGCTGGAGATCGCCGGCGCCGAAATCCAGTTCGACCAGCAGCGCGCGATCGCCTCCGGTCGGCCGTTCAAACATCGGCCTGGCGCGCGACGCGTGTTGACCGCCGGAGCGCGGCGCAAAAGCGTCCGCCGGCTGCGGCTGGCGCGCCGGTCCACCCGTGCTGCGGGTGACGCCTGTCAGCTTTCGGCGTCGTGATTGGGAGCGTGGTGCGGCATCGCTACCGGCCGTGCGGGGACGACCGTGGACATCGCGTGCTTGTACACCATCTGGGTAACCGTGTTCTTGAGCAGAACGACGTACTGGTCGAAGGATTCGATCTGGCCCTGGAGCTTGATGCCGTTCACCAGGTAGATCGATACCTGGATGTGTTCCTTACGCAGCGTATTCAGGAACGGGTCTTGTAGCATTTGCCCTTTGTTGCTCATGTTGAGCTCCGCTGTTGTTGCATTCGATTGAACGCCCACGGCCGGTTGCGGCGGCGTCGTGCGCAAAGCCGGGCATGCCGGACCCCTAGCGACGCCGTGCGGGGGGATCCGCGAACGGGTTGATGCCGGCCTTGAATTGTATCCTAAGGGGTGTGCCCCGCAGTTGGAACGCATCGCTGAAGAAATGTTCCAGGTAGCGGCGGTACGCATCCGGCACGTGGCGCAGTGCGGTGCCGTGGACGATGATCAGCGGCGGATTGACGCCGCCCTGGTGGGCGTAGCGAAGCTTGGGGCGAACCCGTCCGGCGCGCGGCGGCTGTTGCCGCTCGACCGCCTGCTGCAGCGTGCGGGTCAGGCGCGGCGTCGGCAGCTTGATCATCGCCGCGCTGAAGGCTTCGCGCACCGAGGCCAGCACCGCCGGCACCCCTTTGCCTTCCCGCGCCGAGATGAAATGGTGGCTGGCGAAGGAGAGAAAGCCCATCTTGCGCTCGAAGTCGCGTTTGGCCTGCTCGCGCCGGTCAGGGCCTGCGGCATCCCATTTGTTGATGGCGACGACGACCGCGCGCCCGGCCTCCAGGATATGGCCGGCCAGATGCGCGTCCTGCTCGGTGATCGCCTGCTCGGCATCGAGCAGCAGCACGACGACGTTTGCACTCTCGATCGCCTGCAGCGTCTTGATCACCGAAAACTTCTCGATCGCTTCGAATACCTTGCCGCGACGCCGGATGCCAGCGGTATCGATCAGCGTGAACTTCTGGCCGCCGCGCTCGAAATCGAGATGGATGGCGTCGCGCGTCGTGCCCGGCTCGTCGAAGACGATGACACGCTCCTCGCCGAGTATGCTGTTGACCAGCGTGGACTTGCCGACGTTGGGTCGGCCGACGATCGCCACACGGATCGTGTCCGGCCGCTCGGAATCCTGCGGCACTGCGCGCGGCGTTTCGTCGTCCGCTTCGCGCACGCCGATCCGTTGCAGCGCGTGCTCGATCATCGGTCGCACGTTCTCGCCGTGGGCGGCGGAGATCGCGATGGGACTCGCCAGGCCCAGCTCGTGGAACTCGGCCACCACGCGCTCCGGCAGCTGCCCTTCCGCCTTGTTGACGGCAAGCACCACCGGACGCCCCGACCGGCGCAGCAGATCCGCGATCGTCGCGTCCTGTGGCGTCAGGCCCTGCCGGCCGTCGACGATGAAGACGACGATGTCGGACTCGGCAATCGCCTGTCGGGTCTGCCGTGCCATCGCATGCAGGATGCCGGACGTTGCCTTGGGCTCGAAACCGCCGGTATCGACGACAAAGTAGGATTGCTCGCCCAGCCGCGCACGACCGTAGTGACGGTCGCGCGTGAGGCCGGGAAAATCGGCGACCAGCGCGTCGCGCGTCTTCGTCAGTCGATTGAACAGCGTCGACTTGCCGACGTTCGGCCGACCGACCAGCACTACCGTAGGCAGCATCGGCTTCGCATCGACGGTCTATTTCGCAGTCACCGAATACAGCGTGCCGCCGGCCGATTGCCACAATGCGCTACCGCCGAAGGGTACCGGCTGTGACGTGGCAGCGGTGCCATCGGTCGCCATGCGACCGACGTAGGCGCCGTTGACCGGCGACATGAGGTGCAGGTAGCCCTCGCTGTCGACGACACCGACCAGTTCACCGACGAGCTGGGGACCGCCGATCCGGCGCTGCGCCAGCAAGTCCTGCTTCCAGACGGTCGCGCCGGTCGAGCGGTCGAGCGCCAGCACGGCGCCCTTGGCGTCGGTGACGTAGATGTTCTTTCCGTCACCCGCCAGGCCGTGCAGGCTCGATACCTCGCGCGACCAGTTGAGCGTGCCGCGAATAACCTCGAAGCAGGCGAGCCGACCCTGGTAGGCCACCGCGCAGGCCTGCTGCTGGTCGATCAAGGGCTGCGACGTCACGTCGGCGATGCGTTCGAGTTCGGTCGCTCCCTTGGGGCTGGCGACGGTTGCGTCCCAGCCGACGATGCCGGTCTTCAGATCGATCGCCAGCAGGCGGCCGCCCGGAGTGCCGGCGAATAGTCCGCCGCGCGACGTCACGCCACCGGCGTAGTTGCGCACGGTGAGAGGAGGCGCGGTTCGCTGGTTGACCCATTTCGTACTGCCGTCGGCCGCGTCCAGCGCGTGGATGCTGCCATCGCCGACGAATACTGCGACGACGCCGTCGGCCACCTGCGGTGGTGCGATGACCTCGGTGGATACCTGCGCCGTCCACTTCGACTTGCCGCTGCCGTCGAAGGCCAGCACCTTGCCCTTGTCGGTGCCGACGACGACGACGTTGTCGTCCGCCCCCACACCCGCCGACAGCTTGCCGCCCGCGTTGACACTCCAGATCGTGCGGCCGGTGGCAGGATCGATGCGTGTCAGGTTGCCGTCGGTGGTGGCCGCATAGATCGCATCGGGTAGCACCACGGGCGCGAAGCCCGGCACCGCCTTGCCGACCGGCGACTGCCAGTTGACGCTCGCCGTGGCCGACGCCTTGAGCTCCGGCAGCGGCCCCGGCTTTTTGCTGTTCCATAACCAGCGCAGCGAAAATGCCGGGGGCACCGGCAGGTATTCGTTGATTGTCTGGCAGCCGGCCAGCGTGAAGATCAGCAGCCCCGCCAGCGCCGGACGCGAAAGGTGCATGGAGCGCATGGAAAGCGGACGCATCGGAATCATTGCTTCGCAGCGGGGGGCTGCGCGGGCGCGGCCATGCCCGCGGCCGGCGGCGTCGGTATCGCGATGGCGCTGCTGCCACCGCCCACCGGCGCGCCGCCCAGTGCATCGAGCTTCACCTGCACGAAATTCCGGTATTGCGACTTCGAATCGAACTTGGCCAGCGCGACCTGGTAGGCGCCGCGGGCGTCTTCGGTGCGGCCCGCGGCGGCCAGCGCATCGCCACGCAGGTCCGCATACAGTCCGGCGAAGGGTTCACCGTGCTTGGCGTCGAGCACTCGGAGCGCCTCGTCGTATTGCTTGTCGTCGAGCAGCAGGCCGGCGATCCGATAGCGCGCAATCTCCTTCAGCTCGATCTCGTCCGCACGATCGATTGCCCATTGCAGCTGCGCACGCGCGCCTGCACTGTCGCCGCTGTCGTAGAGCAGCTTGGCGAGCACCAGCGCGCCGCGTGGCGCGTAGCCGGTGCGCGGGAAGCGGTCTTCCAGCTGCGCGGTCGCGTCCTTGGCCTTCGGCAGGTCGTTGGCGCGCACCGCCTGTGCGAGTCCATTGAACAGCGCACTTGCCTCCTCGGCCTGCCTGGCAGTCCACCAGCGCCAGCCCTGCACGCCCACCACCACCAGCGCGACGGCGACGACAACCGCCGTCACCAGATTCCCCCAGCGCTGCCACCATGCCTTCAGGTCGTCCAGCTTGTCCTGTTCTTCCAGGTCGTATACGGCCATGTTCAGTCCTTGTCTGTTCCCGGCGTTCGATGTGCATTCATTCTGCGAGGGCGGACAGCCGCGCCGGCAGTTCGTCCGCCGGTACCGCGACCTGTACGCCGCCCGCGCGCAGCGGCTTGACGGCGACCGTGCCGGCCGTCGCTTCCTCGTCGCCGATGATCAGCGCAAAGCGCGCGCCGCTGGCGTCGGCGCGCTTCATCTGCGACTTGAAGCTGCCGCCGCCGGCATTGACGACGATTGCCATGCCCGAGTCGCGCAGATGTTCGCCGACGCGTCGCGCAAGCTGCCCGGCCGCCGCTCCGTCGTGGACGACGTAGGCGATCGGCGCATCGCACTGCGTCTTGCCCTTTGCGTCCTGCGCCGCCAGCAGCAGAATCATTCTTTCGACGCCGATCGCGAAGCCGCAGGCGAAATTCGGCTTGCCACCCAGCACTTCGAAGAGGCCGTCGTAGCGGCCGCCACCGGCAACCGTGCCCTGCGCGCCGAGCAGATCGCCGGTGACGACCCATTCGAACACCGTGCGGTTGTAGTAGTCGAGTCCGCGCACCAGCCTGGGGTTGACGGCGAAGCGCATGCCGGCTTCGGACAACAGCGTCTGCAGGCCTTCGAAATGCGTGCGCGATGCGTCTTCGATGCGGTCGACGAGCTTCGGTGCCGCGTCGATGATCGGTTGCATCGCCGGATTCTTGCTGTCGAGGATGCGCAGCGGATTGGTGTGCAGCCGCCGGCGCGCGTCGACGTCGAGCACGTCGGCGTTGCCCTCGAAGTGCGCAATCAGCTCGCGACGATGCGCGAGTCGCTCTTCGGCGTTGCCGATCGAATTGATCTGCAAATCGATGCCGGACAAACCGAGCGCCTTCCACAGCCGCGCGAGCATCACGATCTGCTCGGCGTCGACGTCGGGCCCGGCGAAGCCGAGCGCTTCGGCGTCCACCTGGTGGAACTGGCGGTAACGGCCTTTTTGCGGGCGCTCGTGGCGGAACATCGGACCCGCGGTCCACACGCGCTGCGGCCGCTCGTAAGTCAGGTTGTGCTGGATCGTCGCCCGCACGATGCCGGCGGTTGCCTCGGGGCGCAGCGTCAGCGACTCGCCGTTCAGCTTGTCCTCGAACGTATACATCTCGTGCTCGACGACGTCTGTGTATTGCCCGATGCCGCGCACGAACAGCGCCGTCGGCTCGACGATCGGCACCCGGATGTTGCGGTAGCCGTATTGCGTGAACACGCTGCGCGCGCTGTCCTCGAAGCGCTCCCAGAGCTGCGCCTCGTCGGGCAACACGTCGTTCATGCCGCGGACGGCCTGCAATGCGGACGCCATGCTGCGCCGTCTTCAGGCGATGGCCTTGACGGCGATCGTTTTCAACCCGGGCTTCGCATGCGCGGCAAGCGTCCCGTCGCCATACGTCGCACGCACGTAGTCGTCGACCAGCGCCTGGAACTCCTCGGCGATGCGGTCGCCTTTCAGCGTCACCGTCTTCACGCCATCGACGTAGACCGGCGCCACCGGCGTTTCGCCGGTACCGGGCAGCGAGATGCCGATGTTGGCGAGCTTCGACTCGCCCGGACCATTGACGACGCAACCCATCACTGCCACGTGCAGGTTCTCGACTCCGGGATAGCGTTCGCGCCACGCCGGCATCGCGGCGCGCAGGTAGGACTCGATGCGCTGCGCCAGCGCCTGGAAATAGCTGCTGGTCGTGCGGCCGCAGCCGGGGCAGGCGGTGACCTGTGGCGTGAACGAGCGCAATCCCATCGTCTGCAGGATCTCCTGCGCGACGATGACTTCGCGCCGGCGATCGCCGGCAGGCTCCGGCGTCAGCGACACGCGAATGGTATCGCCGATGCCCTGCTGCAGTAGCACCGATATCGCCGCCGTCGACGCGACAATGCCCTTGCTGCCCATGCCGGCCTCGGTGAGGCCGAGGTGCAGCGCGTAATCGCAGCGGCGCGCGAGTTCGCCGTAGACGGCGATCAGGTCCTGCACCGCCGACACCTTGCACGAGAGCACGATGCGCTCGCCGGGCAGTCCCAGCGCTTGCGCACGCTGCGCGCTGCCGATCGCGGAGGCGATAAGCGCTTCGCGCATCACCGCCTGCGCCGGCAGCGGGCCGGAGCGCCGCGCGTTGTCGTCCATCATGCGCGCGAGAAGATCGGAGTCGAGGCTGCCCCAGTTGACGCCGATGCGCACGGCTTTGCCGTACTCGATCGCCTTTTCGATCAGTACGGCGAACTGCGCGTCGCGCTTGCTGCCGCGGCCGACGTTGCCGGGATTGATCCGGTATTTGGCGAGTGCGCGCGCGCAATCCGGGAAATCGGTCAGCAGCTTGTGCCCGTTGTAATGAAAGTCGCCGATCAGCGGAACCCGGCAGCCCGCAGCATCGAGCCTCTCGCGTAGGGTCGCCACGGCCGCCGCCGCCGCCGCCGTATCGACGGTGACGCGGACCAGTTCGGACCCGGCTTCGGCGAGTGCTTTGACCTGCGCGACCGTCGCCGCGATGTCAGCGGTGTCGGTATTGGTCATCGATTGCACGACGATTGGCGCGGCGCCGCCGATCTTGATGCCCCCAACCAGCACCTGTCGCGTGCTGCGGCGGGCGGTGGACGTGTCCGAGGCGCTCGCCGGAATCATTTGACGACGAACTTGGCGACGTTCTGTTTGACGAAGGGTGCCATGTCGAACGCGGCGCCGCGCCACGTCACCGACACCGCCTCGGCGTTGCCGAGCACCACTTCGAGCGGCGTGGCGCCGCCGACCGCATTCGTGGCGCCCGGGTAGCCGATCGTCGACAGCACGATCGCGCCATGGGCATCCTTCACTTCGACCCACGACGTGCCACGGAAGACCAGGACCAGCGGCCGGTCGTCGGCGGCGGCCTCGGGCGCCGAAGCCGGCTGCGCATCCGCCGAGTTGGTCGCCGCTGCCGGGTTCGGCGCGCCTGCGGCAGTCGCTGCGCCGTCGCCCGCTGCGGGCGCTGCCGGCGCCGCGGCGTCGGGCGCGGGGACTACCGCGGGTGCCTTGCCGCCAAGCCGCCCGCGTGCCTGGTCGGCAAGTGGCCACGCGTACTGATAGACGACGGCAATGGCGGCGATGGCCAACAGCGCGAGCGCAATGGCCCAGCGTGCCGAAGAGTGCTTGCCCGACATCTCCGCCGGCAGCTCACCCATCACGCGCGTGGTCGGCGCCAACGAAGGATGGTCCAGCGAAGGTGTTGCGGCAGCATCCGGTAGCGAGGCGAGGATGGTCTCGGGGTCGAGACGCACCAGCCTCGCGTAGTTGCGCAGGAAGCCACGCACGAAGGTGCGTCCGGGCAGCGACGCAAAGTCATCGTCCTCGAGCGCCTTGACCTGACGCGGTGCGAGTTTGAGCTGCTGCGCGACGGCGTCGATCGACAGCCCAGCCGCGTTGCGCGCCTCCCGCAGGCGCGCCCCGGTCGAGACTTCCGGCTCCGGCGCCGGGTCGTGAATCGGGGATTCAGCCTCGCCGATCACTCGCAGGCCCCGGTCGAGATGGCCTTCGTTTCGGCGGACTCGGGAAAGCGGTTGCGCAGCATCGAAATGTAGGACGTCTCGGATGCAGGGTCGCCCAGCTTGCGCTCGATGCACATCCCGAGATAGAGCGCTTCCGCAGGAGGATTCGGTTGCTGCCCGACGCGCTTCATCAGCGCCCGCGCCTCATCGAACTGTCCCTGGCGGTAGGCGAGCAGCGCCATGTTGTACGCGGCGGTTGTGCTGTTCGCATTGATCGCCAGAGCTCTCTTGAAGTAGTCGTTGGCACGTGCGTTTTCGCCGATCTCCGCCGCGCACTTGCCGGCGTTGACCAGCGCGACGTCCGGCGTCCGGTACAGCGGATTGCGCACTGCCAGTTCGAATTCCTGCAGTGATTCCTTCGCGCGGCCGTGGCTGCACAGGTACCAGCCCCAATTCTGGCGGATCTCCGAATCGTTCGGCGCGAGTTCCAGCGCCTGCTGGAAGTTCCTCTGCGCGTTAGCCTCCTGGCCGAGCATCGCGTAGACGAGTCCGTAGACGTTGTAGATCTTCGCGTTCTTGGGATCGAGCTTGACCGCTTCCGCGAGCTCCTGCAGCGCGACGTCCATTTGTCCGCGTTCGTAGAATCCGGCCGCGATCTCGGTGTGCAGCTGCGCGCGGTACGGTGCCGGTGCCTCCTGGATCGGCGGCGGCGGTGGCGTGACCGGCACCTGCGGTGCCGCCTGTTTCGACGACGACGTCGACTCGCAGCCGACGATGAGCGATCCCGCGGCGAGCAGCGACAGCGCGAGCAGGCAGAGGCGCATCGGATTCATCGGCATCGTCGGACGATCAGTGCACGGCAACGGGAACGATGCGGGTGGCGAGCCGCCGTTTCGTGCGGTCCTTGACCTGACCCGCGAGTTGACCGCAGGCTGCAGCGATGTCTTCGCCGCGCGTCCTGCGAATCGTGGCGACGAGGCCCGCGTCCTGCAATCGCCTCTGGAAGTCGACGATGCGTGTACGCGGGGTGGATGTGAATTCGGTTCCGGGGAACGCGTTGAACGGAATCAGGTTGAACTTGCAGGACACCTCGCGCGCCAGTACCACCAGTTCGGCGGCGTGAACGGGCTGGTCGTTGACGCCGTCCAGCATCACGTATTCGAAGGTGACGAAGTCGCGGGGTGCGCTCGGCAGGTAGCGGGCGCAGGCCGCCAGCAGTTCGGACAGCGGATGCCTGCGGTTGATCGGCACCAGCCGATCGCGCAGCGCGTCATTGCCCGCGTGCAGCGAAACAGCGAGCGCCACCGGGCATTCGTCGCGCAGGCGGTCGATCAGCGGCACCAGCCCCGATGTCGACAACGTGACACGGCGGCGCGACAGGCCGTAGGCGTGATCGTCGAGCATCAGCCGCAGCGCGGGCACCACGTTGTCGAAGTTGGCCAGCGGCTCGCCCATTCCCATCATCACCACGTTGCTGATCGGCGCCCGCCCGTGTTCGATCCATGGCCCCGTCACGCCGTCGGCGATCAGCGTGCGATTGGCGTGCCACACCTGCCCGATGATCTCGGCTGTCGTCAGGTTGCGGTTGAAGCCCTGCTTGCCCGTCGCGCAGAACGCGCAGTCGAGTGCGCAGCCTGCCTGCGACGATACACACAAGGTTCCCCGATCGTCCTCCGGAATATAGACCGACTCCACAGCGTTGCCGCGGCCGGCGTCGAGCAGCCACTTGCGCGTCCCGTCGGCGGCCGTCGTGTCGCGAATCACCGTAGGGCCGCCCACGAAGGTTTCGGCGGCCAGTCGCTCGCGCAGCGGTCGAGCGAGATCGGTCATTGCGGCGACGTCATCGACGTAGCGCTGGTGAATCCAGCGCAGCACCTGCCTGGCGCGGAACGGCTTCTCGTCGTGATCGGCGAAGAAGGTTTCGAGCGCGTCGGGTGCCAGGTCGAGCAGGTTGGTCATTGCCGCTTTGCGTTTTTTCGCTCTAGCGGCCGTAGACCGCAAGCGCGGGAAAGAAGTACGCGATTTCGACGCAGGCGGTCTCCGGCGCGTCCGAGCCATGCACGGCGTTGGCGTCGATCGACTCGGCGAAGTCCGCGCGAATGGTGCCTGCCGCCGCTTTCTTGGGGTCGGTGGCGCCCATCAGGTCGCGGTTCTTTGCGATGGCGCCTTCGCCTTCGAGAACCTGGATCATGACCGGGCCGGAGATCATGAAATCGACGAGATCATGGAAAAATGGCCGTTCGCGGTGCACTGCGTAAAAACCCTCGGCCTCTGCGCGGGACAGCCAGGCCATGCGCGCGGCGGCGATTCTGAGCCCCGCCTTTTCGAAGCGGGAATAGATTTCCCCGACGATGTTCTTCGCCACCGCGTCCGGTTTGATGATGGAAAGCGTGCGTTCGACCGCCATTGCCATGCTCCGAATGAATATATGCGAATAAATCCGAAATCATAGCATGCGAAGGGGGACACGGGCCGACGCCGCGCGGGCGGCGGAGCCTCCGGAACCCGTGGCAGGAACGCCGGGCGGGGACCGGCTAGAACAGCAGGTCCGGCAGGAACATCGACAGCGCCGGCACGTAGGTGGCGATGATAAGAAAGATCAGCAGCACCGCCAGCCAGGGCAGCGCGGCCCGGACAACCTCGACGATCGACATGCCGGTGATGCCGGAGGTGACGAAGAGGTTGAGTCCCACCGGCGGCGTCACCATGCCGATCTCCAGGTTGACGACCATGATGATGCCGAGGTGCACCGGGTCGATGCCCATCTGCGTGGCGATCGGGAACAGGATGGGCGCCAGGATCAGGATGATGCCGGTCGGCTCCATGAAGTTGCCGGCGATCAGCAGCAGGATGTTGACGACGACGAGGAACTGCCACGGCGCCATCCCCATCGCCACGATCTGCTCGGTGATCGCCTGCGGAATCCGCTCGGTGGTCAGCACGTGCGCGAACAAAAGCGCATTGGCGACGATGAACATCAGCATCACCGTCACTTTCGACGCGTCGACCAGGACGTGCGGCACGCGGCTCATGCCGATGTCGCGGTAAACGAAGACCGCGATGAAAAACGCATAGACGGCCGCTACCCCGGCCGCTTCGGTAGGCGTGAAGATACCGCCGTAGATGCCGCCCAGGATGATGACCAGCAGCAGCAATCCCCAGATCGACTTGCGTCCGGCGTCGAGCACCTCGCGCAGCGACGCCTTCGGCTGCCGCGGGATGTCGAGGGCGCGCGCGCGGAAATAGATCGCGACCATCAGCATCAGGCCGAGCACGATGCCCGGAATCACGCCGGCCATGAACAACTTGCCGACCGAGGTTTCGGTGGCGGCGGCGTAGACGACCATCACGATCGACGGCGGGATCAGGATGCCCAGCGTGCCGGCGTTGCAGATGACGCCCGCCGCGAATTCCTTGGTGTAGCCGGCACGGACCATCCCGGCGATGACGATCGAGCCGACCGCGACGACGGTCGCCGGCGACGAGCCCGACACCGCGGCGAACAGCATGCAGGCCAATACCGACGCCATCGCCAGGCCGCCGCGCAGGTGCCCGATGCTGGCGTTGGCGAAGTGGACCATCCGCTTGGCCACACCGCCGGTGGTCATGAAGGCGCCGGACAGGATGAAGAACGGAATCGCCAGCAGCGTGAAGTGCTCGGAGGTCTCGAACAGCTTGAGCGCGAGGGAGGCGAGCGAATCCTGGCCGAAGAACAATATCGTGAGCAGCGACGACAGGCCGAGCGCAATGGCGATCGGCATGCCGAGCAGCATGAACGCGAACAGCATCCCGAACAGCGCGGCGATGGTCACGGCTTGCCGGCCTCGTCCGGCGGCGTGGGATCGCCCAGGTTCATCTTCAGCGCGTCGGCCGCCTCGTTGGCCAGGTGCAGACCCTTCTCGCGGCCGGTGACGATCCGGAAGAAAATTTCGACAAAGCGCAAACCCAGCAGCGTGAAGCCGATCGGCAGCACCAGCCGCGGAATCCACTGTTTGATCGGCAAGTCCTGCGCCAGGATGCCTATGGAGTGGATTTTTTCAACGTACAAGACGCTGCCGAACAGCACGATCCCCGAATAGAGGACACACAACGCCGCGGCGATGGCGCCGACGATGCGGGCACCCAGCGGCCCCAGCGACTTCACCAGCAGATCGATGCCGATATGGGCGCCGACGCGGACACCGTAGGCCATGCCCAGGAAGATGAGCCCGGCGAACAGGTAGGTGACCGACTCCAGCGCCCAGGTAAAGCTGTAATTGAAGACGTAGCGCGCGACGACCTGCACGAAAATGATCAACGTCATGACGGCGAGGAGGAAGGCGAGCAGGCCTTCCTCCAGCCGTTCCAACCACTTGACGACCACGTCGCCCCCTCGAGTCGAGCGGGGCTAGTTGTTCGATTTCTTCGCCGCTTCGATCAGATCCTTGCCGATGGCGCCTTCGAACTTCTTCCACACCGGCTCCATCACCTTTTGCCAGGGTACCAGTTCCGCCTTGGTCAGCGGCTGGATCCTGGCCTTGCCGGCTTCGGCGATCTTCTTGCGGTCCCCCTCGTTCAGGTCGTTGGCGAGCTTGTTGGCATGGGCAGTCGCTTCGGCCATCGCCTCGGTCAGGCCACGGCGGACATCCGCGGGCAGGCCGTCCCACCACTTGGCGTTGGTGACGACCATGTAGTCGATCACGCCGTGGTTGGTGACGGCGATCGTCTTCTGCACTTCGAAGAACTTCTGCGAGTAGATGTTCGACCAGGTGTTCTCCTGCCCATCGACGACGCCGGTCTGCAACGCCTGGTAGACCTCGGAAAATGCCATTTTCTGGGGATTGGCATCGAGCGCACGGAACTGAGCCTCGAGCACGTCGGAGGCCTGGATCCTGAACTTCAGACCCTTGACGTCGGCGGGGGCCTTCAGCTGATCCTTGTTGGTGGACAGCTGCTTCATGCCGTTGTGCCAGTAGGCGAGCCCGAGCAGGCCCTTGGACTTCATCGACGCCAGCAGGCCCTGTCCTTCCTTGCCTTGCTGGAAGCGGTCGACCGCCTCGATATTCTCGAACAGAAACGGCAGGTCGAAGATCTGGATCGACTTGGTATAGCGGTCAAATTTCGACAGCGACGGCGCGATGAACTGCACGTCGCCGAGCAGCAGCGCCTCCATCTCCTTGGCGTCGCCGAAAAGCTGCGAGCTGGGGAACACCTGCACCTGCACTTTGCCGGGAAGCTTCTTCTCGGCGACTTCCTTGAACTTGAGCGCGCCTTGCCCCTTCGGCGTGTTCTCGGCGACGACGTGCGCGAACTTGACGACGATCGGCGCCTGGGCCATGGCGGGGCCGGTGGCGAGCGTGAACGCTGCGCAGGCGAGCGTGACTGCAAGCATGGTCTTGGTGAATTTCATGAAACCTCCGGGACGGTCGACACTTGACCGGGTCCGCATCCTGCGGTCCGGTTTGAATAGACAACAGACTATTGTTTCATTAGGCCTTTCCCAAGGCATGATTGTCAACCGTTCCGGCTCTTGCCGTTATTGCGCGAAGTCAAAGCCGCCGCGGATGCCAGATTGGCAAAACTCCCGGACTTGCGGGTTCAGCGCGGAAAGCGACGTCGATGCCGACGCCGGGAACCGCCGCCAGCGCATCGCCGCAATAGACGAGCGGTAGGCGCAGCCGGTCCCAGTGCGCAACGCCCTGTTCGCGCAGGAGTTCCTTCAGCGCCTGGCGTGGACCACCGGGCACGCGCTGCAGCCGTTCGCCGCCGCGTCGGGAACGGATGTGCACGTCGGCGCAGGAAAGCCGCGCGGTGTCGAGTCCCACGCCGCGGCCATGGACGAACGCGAGCGTGCCGTGCTGCAGCACGAGTTCCGACTCGCCGCGCCATTCGAGGTCGAAAGGCGGCGGCGACGGCAGGTGGGCAGCAATACGGCCGCGATGGACGCCGATTTCGACGCCGGCGTGGATCAGGCTGACGCGGGCGTCGTCGCGGGCGCCGGTGAGTTGCGCGAGCATGGCCGCAAGCCGCGCCGTCGACGGCGCCGGCAGTCCCTGCCGGCGCAGAAACCAGCGCAGCACGTTGCGGGCGCGATGCGGCGCCAGCGCGGACAGTACGGCGCGCGCGAGCGTCGTCGCGTCGGCGTCGCCGCCTGCGTCGAGGATGGCCAGATCGTCGGCGAGCCGCGCCGACTCGGCCTGATGCCCTGCGGCGCGTGCCAGTGTGCGCGCCGGATCGGGAGCCACCGCTGCAAGTGCCGGCATGACGGAGTGCCGGAGTGCGTTGCGCCGATGGCGCGTGTCGGCGTTGCTTTCGTCGTCGACGAAGGTGAGCTGTGTTGCGTGCGCATAGACGTCGATCAGCGCTCTCGGTACTTCGAGCAGCGGCCGCAGCCACGCAATACCCGGCGGTTCCTCGCGCAGCGTACCCATGCCCGCCAGGCCCCGTGCACCGGAGCCGCGCAGCAATTGCAGCAGTAGTGTTTCCGCCTGGTCGTCGAGGTGGTGCGCGAGGGCCACGAAGCGTACGCCGGCGGCGGCGGCGGCGGCGGTCAGCGCCGCGTAGCGCAGGCGGCGCGCTTCACCTTCGAGGCTCGTGCGCGGCGCGCGCGGCACCGTGACGGCGCGGATGTCGAGCGGCACCTCCAGGCGCCCGCACAGCGAGACGCAGAAGTCGGCCCAGGTGTGCGCATGCGGCGACAAGCCGTGGTGCACGTGGATCGCCTTCAGGGGGTGCTGCCGTTCTGCCGCGACGTGCGCCAGCGCGTCGAGCAGAACGACCGAATCGCGGCCACCGGACAACGCGACGGCGATGGGAGCGCCAGCGGGAACGTGCGCGGCCAGCACGCGCGCTGCGACTTCGCGCAGCGCGCGTACCGGATCGGTGTCGTCGGAGCGCCGCATGGGGTTGCAGCGGCCGGCCGGAGCGTGCGCGACGGGCGCGTCGCCGCCGCCTAGCCGGCGGCGATTTCCTTGAACTTCCCGTAGGCCAGGATGCGCTCCCCGCGCTGCTCGAGCAAGGTATCGAGCGGCAGGTCGCAAAGGTGCCGCAGCGAATCGGTCAGCACCTTTTTCAGCGTCACCATCATCGCCGCGTGGTCGCGATGTGCGCCGCCGACGGGCTCGCCAATGACCTTGTCGATGAGTCCCAGCTGCTTCAACCGCGGCGCCGTGATACCCAGGATTTCCGCGGCGTCTGGCGCGTTCTCGGCGGACTTCCACAGAATCGACGCGCAGCCTTCGGGCGAAATGACCGAATACGTCGAGTATTGCAGCATGAAGGTGACGTCGCCGATCGCGATCGCCAGCGCGCCGCCGGAGCCGCCTTCGCCGATGACGGTGACGATGATCGGGATGCGCAGTCCCGCCATTTCGTAAAGGCTGCGGCCGATCGCCTCGGACTGACCGCGCTCCTCGGCGCCGATGCCCGGATACGCGCCCGGTGTGTCGACGAAGGTGAACAGCGGGAGGCCGAATTTCTCGGCGAGCTTCATGAGCCGCAGCGCCTTGCGGTAGCCTTCGGGGCGCGGCATGCCGAAATTGCGGTGGATCTTCTCCTTGGTGTCGCGGCCCTTCTGGTGGCCGATCACCATGCACGGCCTGCCGTTGAAACGGGCGAGCCCGCCGACGATGGCCGGATCATCCGCATACGTGCGATCGCCGTGGAGTTCGCGGAATTCGCTGAACATGCCCGCGACGTAGTCGAGCGTGTAGGGACGCTGCGGATGCCGCGCAACCTGCGCAATCTGCCATGCGGAGAGCTTGGCGTAGATCTCCTTGGACAACTGCTGGCTCTTCTTGCTGAGCCTCGCGATTTCATCGGAGATGTCGACCGCCGAATCCTCGTGCACGTAACGCAGCTCGTCGATCTTCTGCTGCAGCTCGGCGATCGGCTGCTCGAAGTCGAGGAAGGTCTGTTTCATCGTGCTTGCCTGCCGGACGGGAACAGGCGCGCATCATAGCGCACACTGCGCAATCCCGTCAGTGGACGAGCGTGTCGTGGACGAGCTTGCCGCCGGTCGCCAGCAGCAGCGTGTAGCTCGACAACCGCAGCCGCTGATTCAGCGTAAAGGTTATGACGATAATTCCCGGCAGCAGACGGATCGCGTTCACCGGCCGCAGGCCGAAGGCGAGTCGGCCCAGCGCAACGCGATAGAAGCCCAGCGGCAAGTCGGAGACCGCCATCGCAGCCGGAGGCCGAACGTATCCGGCAACGCGGGTCAGGGGCCGGGAAGTGGCGCTGGCGCCGCCGTCGATCGACCGCGTCGAAGCGCCAACGCCTGGTTGGCGAGGACCGCGGAGAGCACGAAGGCGGCGCCGACGAGCGCGCGCGGGCCCGGGTGCTCGCCCATCAGCGCCCAGACCCACAGGGGTCCGAGGACGGGTTCGAGCAGCGCCAGCAATGCGAGCTCCGACGCCGGCAGCGTGCGCGACGCCGCCGTCGCGAGCAGGCAGCCGGTGCCCAATTGCACGGAACCCATGAGGGCGAGCAAGGCGAGGTCGCGGTCGCTTGCGGCAAAGGGTCCGGCCACCAGCCACGCCGGAACGAGCGCCCACAGGCCGGCGATCAGCACCATCGGCAGCATGTCCACCGTCGCGCGAAACTTGCGCAACACGGTGAGCTGCGCCGCGAAACAGACCGAGACCCCGAGCGCCATCAGGTTGCCGGCGAGCTGACCCGCGTCGACACCGCCACCGACGATGACGCCTATGCCCAGGAACGCGAAGGCCATCGCTATCCACGTCCGCGCCGGGACGCGCTCGTGCAGGAAGTACCAGCCGGCGAACGCCGCCAGCAGCGGCGACACGCTCATCAGCACGAAGGTGTTGGCGACGGTCGTGCGCGTCAGCGAGCCGATGAACAGGAAGAAGGCGCCGGCGAGCAGCGCTCCGGCAAGCAGGCCCGGCAAACCCGCAGCGCGCACGGCGCGCGGCATCGCGCGTCCGTGCATGACCAGCAGCACGCCGGACACGAACAGGCTCATGAATAGCGAACGCCAGAACACGATCTCCCACGCGTTGGTGATCGACAGCTGGCGCACGAAGAGTCCGCCGGTCGACCAGCAGACGGCGGCGACGATCATGAAAGCGACGGCGCGGCGGCGGTGCGGCGCGTCGGCGACGGGTGCGGCTGCGGTCATGGCGGAGGGCGGCGTGCGGCGTATGGGCGCACCCACAAAAAACGCCGGCCTCGCTGTTGTGCGAACACCGGCGGCAAGGGTCTCGATCAGCCGGTAATTCTAGCGCAATGCAGGCGGCCGGTCCATTCGCGCGCGCGCGCCGTTGCGGGCAGTCGCGACGGCGTCGACGTTAGGAACTTCGGACGAGCTTCCGTACACTTGTCCTTTGCATTGCGGAGGCGACATGGCAAAGCACAGGATCGCGGTGATCGCGGGCGATGGCATCGGCCGGGAGGTGATGCCCGAAGGCGTGCGTGTGGTCGAGGCGGCGGCGCGAAAGTTCGGCGCCGATCTCGCGTTCACGTCCTTCGACTGGAGCTGCGACTATTACGTCCGCCACGGCAGGATGATGCCCGAGGATTGGTTCGCGCAGCTCTCACCCTTCGACGCCATCTACTTCGGTGCGGTGGGCGCCCCGGCGATCGTGCCGGACCACATATCGCTGTGGGGGTCGCTGATCCCCTTCCGGCGCGACTTCGACCAGTACGTCAACCTGCGGCCGTGCAAGCTGATGCCCGGCATTCCTTCGCCGCTGGCGAACCGCAAGCCGGGCGATATCGACTTCGTCGTCGTCCGCGAGAATACCGAAGGCGAGTATTCATCGGTGGGCGGGCGCATGTACGAGGGCACCGAGCGCGAGATCGTGGTCCAGCAGTCGGTATTTTCGCGCAAGGGTGTCGATCGCATCATGCGCTTCGCCTTCGACCTCGCGCAGACCCGCGCCGCCAAGCATCTGACTTCCGCCACCAAGTCCAACGGCATCGCGATCACGATGCCGTACTGGGACGAGCGCTTCCGCGCCTTGGCGGCCGACTATCCGGACGTCGACTGCGACCAGTATCACATCGACATCCTGAGTGCGCATTTCGTGCAGCGCCCCGAGCGTTTCGACGTCGTCGTGGCGTCCAACCTGTTCGGCGACATCCTCTCCGACCTGGGCCCGGCGGTCTGCGGCACCATCGGCATCGCACCGTCGGCGAACATGAATCCCGAGCGCACGCATCCGTCGCTGTTCGAGCCGGTGCATGGCTCGGCGCCGGATATCGCCGGCCGCGGGATCGCCAATCCGATCGGGCAGATCTGGTCAGGGGCACTGATGCTCGAATTCCTCGGGTGCAAGGCGGCAGCCGATGCGATCGTCGCGGCGATCGAAGCGGTGCTGCGCGATGCGGGAACGCCGCGCACGCCGGACCTGGGCGGGCGCGCGACGACCGTCGACTTGGGACGTGCGATCGCCGATGCGCTGTAGCGCAGCCGACGCGTTTTGCGCGCGGTCGAATCCCTTTGCACCGGCGCCTGGGTTAGGATAGAGGCCACGGCCAAACTCGAACTCGAACAAGCAATCGCGTGCCGGCCCGGCATCGGCCGTAGCCGGTGGCAGCCATTGGGGATTGTTCCATGTTGATCGGCATTCCACGTGAAACCCGTCCGGGGGAGACGCGCGTCGCCGCCACGCCCGAGACGATCAAGAAGCTCGCGGCAAGCGGCAAGCACGCAATCGTCGTCGAGTCCGGTGCCGGCGTGGCATCGAGCATTCCCGACGCCGACTACGCCGCCGCCGGGGCTGCCATCGGCAGCGCGCGCGACGCGCTGGCGGCCGACATCGTGCTCAAGGTGCGTGCGCCGACGGCGGAAGAACTACCTGGATTGAAATCCGGTGCCGCGTTGATCGGCATCCTGAATCCTTACGACACCGAAGGCGTTTCGGCGCTGGCGGCGACCGGCGTTTCGGGCTTTGCGCTGGAATCGCTGCCGCGCATCTCGCGCGCGCAGTCGATGGACGTGCTGTCGTCGCAGGCGAACATCGCCGGCTACAAGGCGGTGATGCTGGCCGCCAACGAATACGCGAGGTTCATGCCGATGCTGATGACCGCGGCGGGCACCGTGAAGGCCGCACGGGTGCTGATCATGGGTGTCGGCGTCGCGGGGCTGCAGGCGATCGCCACGGCAAAGCGGCTGGGTGCGGTCATCGAGGCCACCGACGTGCGTCCTTCGGTGCGCGACCAGGTCGAGTCGCTCGGCGGCAAGTGGGTCGACGTGCCCTACGCGAACGACGAGGAGCGGCAGATCGCCGAGGGCGTGGGCGGCTACGCGCGGCCGATGCCGCCGGAGTGGATGGCGCGGCAGGCGGGCATCATCAGCGAGCGCTGCCGGCAGATGGATATCGTGATCACGACGGCGCTGATCCCCGGCCGGCCAGCGCCGAAGCTTTTGAAGGCGGACACCGTTGCCGCGATGAAGCCCGGGTCGGTGATCGTCGACCTGGCGGTCGAGCAGGGCGGCAACGTCGAAGGTTCCGAGGCGGGGAAGATCGTCGAGGCGAATGGCGTGAAGATCGTCGGCACCACCAACCTGCCGGCGCTGGTCGCCACCGATGCCTCGGCGCTGTACGCGCGCAACGTACTCAATTTTTTGGCACTGTCGCTCGACTTGAAGTCAGGCGAGTGGAAGCTCGCGCGCGACGACGAGATCGTGCAGGCGACGCTGATCTGCGATGCGGGTCAGGTCGTGACCAGTAAATAAGGAAACCGTCGATGACCGCCCCCGATCCCATTGTCGTCAACCTGATCATCTTCGCGCTGGCGATCTTCGTCGGCTATCACGTCGTGTGGACGGTGACGCCGGCGCTGCACACACCGCTGATGTCGGTGACCAATGCGATCTCCGGCATCATCCTGGTCGGTGCGATGCTCGCCGCGGGGCCGGCCGCCTTCGACTGGGGCGGCTGGGTCGGCGTGCTGGCGGTCGCGTTGGCGTCGGTGAACGTGTTCGGCGGCTTTCTGGTGACGCAGCGCATGCTCGAAATGTTCAAGAAGAAGGAGCCGAAGAAGCCTGCTCCTGACAAGCGCTAGGAGCGACGGATGAGCGCCAATCAGGTCGCCCTCTGGTACCTCGTCGCGTCGATCTGCTTCATCTTCGCGCTCAAGGGCCTGTCGCATCCGACGACGGCGCGGCGCGGCAATGCGCTGGGTATCGCTGGCATGGCGATCGCCGTGGCGGTCACGCTGGCGGTGGTCTACTCGGCGACCAAGAACGTCGCGATGATTCTGGCCGGCATCGCCGTCGGCGGCGCCATCGGCGCGGTCATCGCGCGGCGCGTGCAGATGACGCAGATGCCCGAATTGGTCGCCGCATTTCACTCGCTGGTCGGCTTGGCCGCGGTGCTGATCGCGATCGCCGCCGTCCATAACCCGACGGCGCTGGGCCTGCCGAACCCGATTCCGGCGGGCAACAAGCTGGAGCTGTTCATCGGCACCTTCATCGGTGCGATCACCTTCTCCGGGTCGGTCATCGCCTTCGGCAAGTTGTCCGGACGCATCGGTAGCGCGCCGGTCGTGTTCTCCGGACAGCACCTGCTCAATCTCGCCATCGGCATCGCGATGCTCGGCTTCGGCATCTGGTTTTTCATGGCCGACCCGACCGTGCACTACTGGCTGCCGTTCGTCGTCATGACGGCGCTCGCATTCCTGTTGGGCTTCCTGATCATCATTCCGATCGGCGGCGCCGACATGCCGGTGGTCATCTCGATGCTCAACAGCTACTCGGGCTGGGCTGCGGCCGGCATCGGCTTTTCGCTCAACAACCCGATGCTGATCATTTCCGGCTCGCTGGTCGGATCCTCGGGCGCGATCCTCTCCTACATCATGTGCCGCGCGATGAACCGCAGCTTCATCAGCGTGATCCTCGGCGGCTTCGGCGCCGAGGGCGGCACCGTGGTCGCCGGCACCGAGCAGAAACAGGTGAAGTCAGGGTCGCCCGACGACGTCGCGTTCATGCTGGGCAACGCGGATTCGGTGATCATCGTTCCCGGCTACGGCCTGGCGGTGGCCCGCGCGCAGCATGCGGTGAAGGAAATGGCGAATGCGCTGCGCGAGAAGGGCGTCAACGTCCGCTACGCGATCCATCCGGTCGCCGGCCGCATGCCGGGCCACATGAACGTGCTGCTGGCCGAAGCCGAAGTGCCCTACGACCAGGTATTCGAGATGGACGACATCAACGGCGACTTCGGCTCGACCGACGTCGTGCTGGTGCTCGGCGCCAACGACGTCGTGAATCCGCTGGCCGAGGTCAAGGGCAGTCCCATCTACGGCATGCCGATCCTCGAAGCGCACCGCGCACGCACGATCATCGTCAACAAGCGCTCGATGGCGGCGGGCTACGCCGGTCTCGACAACCCGCTGTTTTACATGGACAAGACGATGATGGTGTTCGGCGACGCGAAGAAGGTCGTCGAGGACATCGTCAAGGCGCTCGAATAGTCGGCGAATCACGGCCGCCGTGGTGATCAACTTCGACCGCAGGCCGGCGTTCTGGGCCGGCTACGCGCTGCTCGCGCTGGCGTCGCTGGCGATCGCGTGGAAGCTCTTTCCGCTGGCGATTCCGCTGGTGCATCTCGACATCACGATGCCGCGCGCCGATGCCGTCGCGCAGGCGGAGGCGCTGGTGCGCGCGCGGGGACTCGCTCCGGCCGGCGCGCGCAGCGCCGTCGTGTTCAACCAGGATACGGTGACGCAGAGCTACGTCGAACTCGAAGGCGGCGGCAAGCAGGCCTTCGCCGCGATGGTGGCCGGCGGCGCCTACTCTCCGTACTGGTGGGACGTGCGGGTATTCAAGGCAGGCGCGGTCGACGAGGCGCTGATCCGCTATCGCCCCGATGGCGCGCTCGACGGATTCACTCGCCGTGTCGCGGAATCGTATGTCCGCGATCCTGCGACCAAGGCGCTATCGGAGGAGGCGGCGCTGGCACTCGCCCGGACGTCGGCGGTGGCGGACTGGAACGTCGACTTCGCACCGTACGCGCTGCTCGACTCGTCGCAGCAGACGCAGACGACGGGTCGCGTCGATCATCGCTTCATCTTCGAGCGCGGCGAGCGCGTTGGCGACGCGCGCATCCGACTGGCGCTGGTCGTGTCCGGTGACGAATTGACGCAGGTGCTGCGCTTCGTGCACGTGCCCGAGAGCTTCCAGCGCCGCTTCGAGGAACTGCGCAGTGCGAACAAGTTGATCGCCGGCGTCGCCGGCATCACCGCCGGCATCCTCTATGGTCTCGTCGGGTGCATCTTCGGTGCGCTCTGGCTGCTGCGCCGGCACGCGTTGATCTGGAAGCCGCCGCTTGCCGCGGGCCTTTTCATCGGTGCGCTGCTGGCGGCCACGATCCTCGCCAACTCGCCCACCGCGTGGTTCGTGTTTTCGACCGCGCAGACCGAGAGTGCGTTCTGGGTGCGCCAGGGCGGGCTCGCGCTGCTCGTCTTCGTCGGCGGTGGCCTCGCGCTGGGCGAGGTGTTCATGGCCGCGGAAGGCTTGTCGCGGCGGGCGTTTCCGCAACATCCCCAACTCTGGCGCTTGTGGTCGCGCGGCGCGGGCGGCAGCCGCGAGGTCGCCGGCCGCACCGCCGGCGGTTACCTGTTCGTACCGGTCGAGCTCGCGCTGATCGCGACCTTTTATTTTGTCACCAACCGCTGGCTGGGCTGGTGGCAGCCGTCGGAATCGCTGACCGATCCCAACATCCTCGCCTCCGCCATCCCGGCGTTGACGCCGATCTCCATTTCGCTGCAGGCGGGCTTCATGGAGGAGTGTGTCTTCCGCGCCGTGCCGCTGGCGCTGGGCGCGCTGATCGGCGCGCGCTACGGCCGTCGCACGCTTGGAATCGCCTTCGCGTTGGTGCTGCAGGCGATCGTGTTCGGCGCAGCACACGCCAACTATCCGGGATTTCCCTCGTATTCGCGGCTGGTCGAGCTCTTCGTGCCGTCGTTGCTGTGGGGCTTGATCTTCCTGCGCTACGGACTGCTGCCGACGATCCTGCTGCATGCACTCTTCGACCTGGCGCTGATCTCGATTCCGCTGTTCCTCATCGACGCTCCCGGCGCCTGGATGCAGCGTGCGCTGGTGATCGCGGCAGCGTTGGTGCCTGCGCTGATCGTGGTGTTCCGACGCGTGCAGGCGGGTGCGTGGGTAACGCTGCCGGCAGCGCTGTGGAACCGGGGATGGCAGGCGCAGCCGCAGTTGCCCGCGGCACCGGAACGCGAAAGCGCCGCCGACGCGGTAGGCGCGCGTGCCGCAATGTTGCAGCGGATGCTGCCGGCGCTGGGGGTGGCCGGACTCGCGGCCTGGATCGCCTTTACCGTGCTGCGCGCCGATGCCCCGCCATTGGCCATCAACCGCCAGGCGGCAGAGGCGGTCGCGGTGGCGGCGCTCGCCGAACGCGGCGCCGCGCTCGGGCCGGAATGGAAAATGCTTTCGGTACCCTACGCGGCGCTCGACCACGCGAGCCAACGGCAAGCGCACACCTTCGTCTGGCGCGAGGCCGGCCCCGCTGCCTACCGTGCGCTTGTCGGCAAGGTGCTCGCGCCGCCGCTCTGGGAAGTCCGCTTCGCGCGTTTCGACGGCGACGTTGCCGACAGAGCCGAGGAATGGCGCGTCGCCGTTGCCGGCGACGGCCGGGTGCGCCGCGTGCTGCACCAACTGCCCGAGGGCCGACCGGGTGCGCAGCTCGACAAGGAACACGCGCAGGCGATCGCCGAGCGCGCGCTGCGCACAAGGCTCGATCTCGACGCCGGTGCGCTGATCCTGCGCTCGGCGGACCAGGAACAGCGTCCTGCCCGCCGCGACTGGACCTTCACCTACGCGGATCCGCGCGTCGACGTGGGACAAGGCGGCGAGGCACGCGTGCAGGTTCAGGTCGCGGGCGAACAGGTGGCGACCGTCGGGCGCGCGCTGTTCGTGCCCGAGGCGTGGCAGCGCACGGAAGCCGAGCGCGACGGACACCGCCAGTTCGCGAAGATCGCCGCCATTGCGATCATCGCGGCGATCGCCATCGCCGCACTCGTCTACGCGGTGATCGCGTGGAGCAATCGACGCAGCCACCGGCGCGCGTTCGCGTGGGTCGCGGCAGCGGTATTCGCGATGGTGATCGCAGGCGCCGCCAACAACTGGCCGATGGTGGCGTATTCGTTGCGTTCGACGGAGCCGATCGCCAATCAACTCGTGCTCAGCATCCTGTCGTCTGTCGCCGGCGCGGTGCTGTTGGCGCTGCTGTTCGGACTGCTGGCGGGCGTTGCCGCGTATTACGCAAGGGCACAGGCACCGGTGCGCCTGGCGGGACCGATGCCGCCTTGGGCACTCGGCGTCGCGGCCGCGCTGGCGACCGCCGGCATCGCGGCGACGTTGACGACGCTGGTGCCGGCAACGGTGCCGGCGTGGCCGGATTTGAAGCTGCTGCGGGCCGCGTGGCCATCGGCCAGTGCCGCAATCTCGGGAGTGTCGGTCTTGCCGGCGCTCGCGACGACGCTGTTTCTGCTGTCTGCGATCGATCGCGGCACCGCCGGCTGGAGACGCCGGCTGCCGGTGGCGGCGCTGGCCCTCGTGCTGCTGGATGGTGCGGCATCGATTCTCGCCGGACACGAGATCGAGCATGCGCTGCTGCAGGGGGTCATCGAAGGACTGGTGATGTTCGCATTCGCCTGGCTGGTGCTGCGCTACGACCTCGCAACGGTACCCGCGTACGTTGCCACGGGGTTGGTGCTGGTGGCCGTCAAGGTCGCGGCGCAGGCGGGCACCGGGCAGGCATGGGTGGAATTCGCGCTACACACCGGAGTGGTGGTTGCGCTGGCGTGGGCGGTAACGCGATATCTCGCCACGCCGCGCGTGCCGTCGATTGCGCAATCGTCGGTATCCGGCAAGACCGGGTGATCGTGACGCGGCGCAACGCGGATTCAACGCGTTGCTTCGCTGACGCACCGGCGCGGTGCCCGCGCGGCAGCGCACGATGCGCAAACCCGGAGGCACGCGCGGTAGAATTCGCGCCGCACTTTCGAGGCCCCGGCGCTTGCCGCCTGCTTCGAAGCCCGTACCCACCGACGCACCATTGCACCACAACCGATGACACCCGCCTTCGAAGACCTGGTCCCGCGGCTGCCGCTGGCGATGGCGGCCGACGCCGTGCGACTCGCGCGCCGCATCGTCCGGGCGCGGGCGCACCGGCAGTCGGATGCGGAACGGGAGCGGATCGCGGCCGACCTCGAGCGTTCGATCGCCCGGCGCGAAGCGCGCGCCGCGGCAAGGCCGCCGGTGTCCTATCCACCGGAACTGCCAGTCGCGCAGCGGGTGGCGGAAATCGAGCGTGCGATCCGCGACCACCCGGTCGTCATCGTCTGCGGCGAAACCGGATCGGGCAAGACCACGCAGCTACCCAAGATCTGCCTTGCCGCCGGACGCGGTGAGCGAGGGTTGATCGGCCACACGCAGCCGCGCCGCATCGCTGCGCGCGCGGTGGCCGCGCGCATTGCGCAGGAACTGGGGCAGACCGTCGGCGAGGCGATCGGCTACAAGGTGCGGTTTTCCGACCACACGCGGCCCGACGCCTACGTCAAGCTGATGACCGACGGCATCCTGCTTGCGGAAACGCAGGGTGATCGCGAGCTGTCGGCGTACGACACCATCATCGTCGATGAGGCGCACGAGCGCAGCCTCAACATCGACTTCCTGCTCGGCTATCTGAAGCGCTTGCTGGTACGTCGCCCCGATCTCAAGCTGATCATCACGTCGGCCACGCTCGACGCGGAACGCTTCGCGCGGCATTTCGGCTCCGATGAGCGTCCGGCGCCGGTGATCGAGGTGTCCGGCCGCGCGTATCCAGTGGAGATCCGCTATCGGCCGCTCGCCACCGGCAGCGACGTCGGCGCCTCGGATTCGGAGCACCAGGCCGACGATGAGGAGGAACTCGAGGAGGCGATCGTCGGCGCCACCGAGGATCTTTGGCGCGCGGGTTCCGGCGACATCCTGGTATTCCTGCCCGGCGAGCGCGAGATCCGCGAAACCGGCGAGCTCTTGCGCCGCGCGCTTACGCGCCGACCCTACGCGCGCGACGTCGAAATCCTGCCGTTGTTCGCGCGACTGTCGGTTGCCGAGCAGCAGCGCATCTTCACGCCAAGTGCGGGCCGCCGCATCGTGCTCGCGACGAACGTCGCCGAGACCTCGCTGACCGTTCCCGGCGTGCGCTATGTCATCGATGCAGGCCTGGCCCGCGTCAAGCGCTATAGCGTGCGCAACAAGACGACGCTGTTGCAGATAGAAAAGGTGTCGCAGGCGGCGGCGCGGCAGCGCGCGGGGCGCTGCGGCCGCGTGCGCGACGGCATCTGCGTACGGCTCTATTCGGAGGAGGATTTCGCCGCACGGCCGATGTTCACCGAGCCCGAGATTCTTCGCTCATCGCTGGCGGCGGTCATACTGCGGATGGCCTCGCTCGAGCTGGGTGCCGTCGCCGACTTTCCGTTTCTCGAGCCCCCCGGGCCGCGCGCGATTGCCGATGGCTTTGCGCTGCTGGGCGAACTGGGCGCCGTCGATGCGTCGCGCGCGCTGACGCCGCTCGGGCGCGAGCTCGCGCGGTTGCCGCTCGATCCGCGCATCGGACGCATCGTGCTTGCCGCGCGCGACGGCGACTGCCTGCCCGAGGCGCTGGTCATCGCCAGCGCCCTGGCGGTGCCCGACCCGCGCGAACGTCCGCTCGAACGGCAACAGGCGGCCGACCAGGCGCATCTCAAGTTCCGCGACCAGCGGTCGGACTTCCTGTCGCTGGTCGCGCTGTGGGAGTTCTTTGTCGAACTCGGGGCGCAAAAGCTCTCGCACCGGCGGCAGGTCGACGCCTGCCGCGCGCAGTTCGTGTCTTTTCTGCGGCTCACCGAGTGGCGCGATGTCCACCGCCAGCTCGTCGCCACGCTGGAGGAGGCCGGCTGGAAGTGGTCGGCTGCGTTGCCGCGTGCCTTCGACGCGGCGCGCTACACGCAGCTGCACAAGGCTGTGCTCGCGGGGCTGCTGGGCAACGTCGGCGTCAAGGCCGACGCCGACGATCACTATCAGGGAGCGCGCGGGCTGCGCTTTCATCTGCATCCCGGCTCCGGGCTGGCACGTCGAGCGACCAAGTGGATCCTTGCCGCTGAGCTGACCGAGACGTCGCGACTGTATGCGCGCTGTGCGGCCAAGCTCGAGCCTGAATGGATCGAAGAGGTGGCGGGCGAACGCGTCAGCCGCGACTACTTCGAGCCGCACTGGGAGGAAAAACGCGGCGAGGTCGTCGCCAGCGAGCGCGTGCAGCTCTACGGCATGACGCTGGTAGCACGGCGTCAGGTCTCCTATGGCGCCATCGATCCGCCGACCGCGCACTCGGTGTTCATTGCGCAGGCGCTGGTACCCGGCGCGCTGCGCACGCGCGGCAGCTTTCTCATGCACAACCGCGCGCTGGTGGCGGAGGTCATGGAGCTCGAGCACAAGGCGCGGCGCCAGGACGTGCTGGTCGACGATGCCGCGATCGCCGCGTTCTACGCGGAGCGCGTTCCCGAATCGATTCATTCGACAGCGGCTTTCGAGCGCTGGCGTGTGCAGGCGGAGCGAAGCGACCCGGACTGCCTGTTTCTGACGCGCGAGTACCTGATGCGGCACACCGCGGACGCGGTGACGGTAGCGTTGTTTCCGGAGACGATGGCGCTGGCCGGCGCGGAGCTGCCGCTCAAGTACCGATTCGCGCCCGGCCATCCGCAGGACGGACTGACGCTGACGGTGCCGTTGCGCCTGTTGAACCAAGTGCCCGAGGCACGCCTGGGTTGGCTGGTGCCAGGAATGGTCCGCGACAAGCTCACACACTATCTCAAGGCCCTGCCCAAAGTCTGGCGCACTCGGGTGATGCCGGTGAGTGAAGCGGTTACCGACTTCCTGGAGACGGATCCCGACCAGGAGCTTCCGATGGCCGAGGCGTTGCGCGGCTACCTGCAGCGACGTCTGGGAGATTCGCTGCCGCCCACGCTATGGGAGGGCATCGAGCTGCCCGCCCACCTGACGGTGAACGTTGCCGTCGTCGACGATTCGGGAACGCTGCTGGCGGCCGACCGTGATCTTGCCGCATTGCGTGCGCGGCTGGGTGAGGCCGCGCAGCTTTCGTTCGCCGCCGTGGAGCCCGGCATCGAGCGCAGCGGCCTCAAGCAATGGGATTTCGGCGATCTGCCCGAGGCGCTGCGCCTGACGCGTGACGCAGTGGAACTCACCGGCTATCCGGCGCTGGTCGACGACGGCGATTCCGTCTCGCTGGCGCTGCTCGATACGGCGGCGGCGGCAGCAGCGAGCACGCGTTCCGGCGTGTTGCGGCTGCTGCGCATCGTCTTGCGCGATGTTCTGGCCTCCTACGCCCGAGGCGGTGCGGGATTCGGCGCAGCGGCGCTGCAGCTGAAGGTGGCGATCGCGACCGATCGCCTGCTGGCCGACGTGTTCGATGCCGCATTCGTACGCGCATGCTTGGCCGACGATCCGTTGCCGCGCACGCAGTCGGCATTCACCGAGCAGGTCACGCGCTCGCGCTCGCGCCTGCCGGCGGTGATGGACTCGGCATTTCGCCTTCTGACCGCGATCGCCGGCGAGTACCAGCGGGTCTCGCAGCGGGTCACGGCGATGCCGAAGGCATGGTCGCGGCTCGCCGCCGAGGTCCGCGCCCAGCGCGACGCGCTGATCTACCCCGGATTCTTCGCGGCCACACCCTGGGAGCAATTGCAGCACCTGCCAAGGTATCTGGCGGCACTCGACCGCCGGGTCGTCAAATTCGCTGAACGTCCCGACCGGGACGCACGCCACGCGCAGCAGCTAGGCGAACTCTGGCGCCGGCTGGCGGAGCGCCGGGACCACGCGCGCTCGACCGGCCGCGCCGATCCACGGCTCGAGGCCTACCGCTGGCTGCTCGAGGAATTGCGCGTTTCGCTGTTCGCCCAGGAGCTGAAAACCCCGTTCCCGGTGTCGTTCAAGCGCCTCGAGCGCGCGTGGTCCGATCTCGCCCGCTAGCCGGGTCGCGGGACAGCGTCTGGCACGTTGGCGCCCGCTCCGGCGTCGTGCTACAGTAACTTCGCCATAATGTTGCCTAAGACCTTGACCTTACAAGCAAGCCAGGGCCAAAAGCGGGCCATAGCGACGTGACTGCGACCCCGACGGAATCGGTGGCCAAAAGGCGACCGGCACGAGAACTCGCGCGGATCCTGAACGAGTGCCGGGACTTGGCCGTGCATCGGCTGACGACGTCATTTGCGCAGATCCTGGATCGCGTCGGCGACACACTGATGGATCGCGCGAACAGGTCCGACATCCGCGAGGAGCAGCAATTGTTTTTCGAAGCGCGCGCGACGCTCAAGGGCGAGCGGCCGGCGCTGATGGCCGAGTTCGAGCGCCAGTTGCGCCAGCTCATCGACGACAGGATATCCGGCAAGGCCGAGCCCAAGCCCGATTTCTCGAAGGCCGACGCTTCCAACCTGACGCTGATCGAAACGGTGTCGATGGACGAGGCGGTGCTGCACGGCAACATCACGCGCGTCGTCGAGAATCTGTGTCACGACGAACTCGCGGTGCTCAATCGCGGGGTTGGCTACCTGATGGGCGAACCCGATCTCGCCACCGAGAGCAACCCGCTGGGTCCCGCGACGATCGTCGGTGCGTTCTCGAAGGCACTCGGGACGCTCAAGTCCGATCGCAGGATCAAGTACCAGATCATGAAAGACCTGAATCAGGCGCAGCTGGGTGAAATCGCCACCATTTACGCCGATCTGAACCGGCACCTGACGCGGCTCAACATGGTGCCGGCGCCGGGTCGCGCCAGCGTCGTCAACCGCGGCGGTCCGGCAGATCGCGCGGCTGCGATGCGTGCCGCCGCGGCTGCCGCGGGCCAGACCCCACCGCCACCGCCGGCTTCGGAAATCGACGTGATGGCGATGTTCAGGCGCATGTATGGCGGCGCGATGCCGAGCGCATCCGGTGCGTTTGCCGGCGGTCCGGCGGGCCCCATGCCGCACATGCCGATGGGGTCGCCGATGCAGGGCGGCATGACGCATGTGGGGGACGGGGATCTGCCCGAGATCGGCATGCCGGGGATGCCGGCTTATTCGTTTGCGCCGATGCGGCCGACGTCGTCGGGCTACGTGCCCGGCGCGCCGATTATTTCATCGCCGGATCTGCACGAGGGATTGGTCCGCCTGCAGGCAGGACAGACCGATTTCGATGTCGGCGGCGCGAGTGTCTCGTTCTCCGGCATTCCGCAGGGCCTGCACAACGTTCTGCGCGACCTGCAGGAATCACCGCTCGGCTCGAAGGCGAATCAGCTCGAATCGATGACCATCGAGATGGTCGCGATGCTCTTCGATTTCATCTTCGAGACCAAGGACCTTCCCGACGGCATCAAGGCGCTGCTGGCGCGACTGCAAATTCCGGTGCTGAAGGCGGCGATGCTCGACGGTGCGTTTTTCGCGAAAAAGTCGCATCCGTCGCGGCTGCTGGTCAACGAACTGGCGCATGCCGGACTCGGCTGGTCGCCGGTCATGGGCTCGGAAGACCCGCTGTACCGGAAACTCGACGAGATCGTCCATCAGATCCTCGACAACTTCTCCGACGACCTGACGATCTTCGACGAGCAGCGAACGGTGCTGCAAGCGTTCCTCGCCGATGAGGAGAAGGCGGCCGAGGAAAATATCCAGTCGACCGCCGAGGAGATCAACCAGAAGGACCGGCAGCAGATCGCGGCGGTGGTCGCCAAGGCCGAGATCGAGCGGCGCATCGAAGGTGCGCCGGTGCCGAACTTCCTCGCCGCGTTCCTGCGCCAGAACTGGCAGGGAACACTCGAGCACGTCTATCTGGGCGAGGGTGAGGAAAGCGAGTCGTGGAACTCGGGTGTGACCACGCTCGAGGATCTCGTATGGAGCGTGCAGCCGAAGAAATTACCCGAGGACCGCCGGCATCTGGTCGCGCTGCTGCCTTCGCTGTTGAAGCGGTTGTCCGCCGGCACGCAGAACCGCGGCTGGCCGCCGGAAGAGCGCGAGTCGTTCATGGCGAACCTGGTCGAGGCGCATGCCGCCGCGGTCAAGCCTTCGCTGGCGCAGTCGGCATCGCCAACCGCCGCTGTCGCCGAGGCCGCCAGGGCACAGGCGGAAATGGCCAAGGCGGTCGGCGATTCGACGCTGGCGGCAAAGGCCGAGGCGCTGGCTGCGGCGATGACTCAGGCCGAGCCGGAGCCGGTCGAGCCGGAACGCGAGATCGTCGACGACGATTACCTGGAGATCGCGCGCAGTCTGGAGCGCGGCATGTGGATCGAATTCGAGGCCGACGACGGCCAACTCGCCTTCGCCAAGCTCGCCTGGGTGAGCCCGCTGCGCGGCACCTACCTGTTCACCAACCGCCAGGGCCAAAAGGCGCTGTCGATGACCGCCGAGGACCTGGCCGACCGCTTCCGCGCCGATCGCGCGCGGCTGGTCGAAGCCGAACCACTGATCGATCGCGCGTTCAGCAACATGATGACCGAACTGGAGCAGAAGTTTCCGGAGGCGGCGACGGTTCACTGATGGCAATCGGTGCGCTGATCATTGGCGACGAGATCCTGTCGGGCAAACGGCACGACGGTCATCTGCCGCATGTCATCGCCACGCTTGCTGCGCGCGGATTGGCACTCGACTACGCGTCTTACGTCGGCGACGATCGCGGTCGGCTGACCGCGTTGCTGCGCGAGTCGTTCGCGCGCGGCGACCACCTGGTTTCATTCGGCGGCATCGGCGCGACACCCGACGACCATACGCGGCAGGCAGCGGCTGCCGCGCTGGGCGTGCCGCTGGTCCGGCATCCCGAAGCGGTCGCCGAACTCGAGGCGCGCTTCGGCGCCGGAGCGTATCCGTATCGCGTGCTGATGGTGGAATTTCCCGAAGGCAGCCGCATCATCGCGAATCCTGTCAACCGCGTCGCCGGATTCGCAATCCGCGATCATTGCTTCTTCCCCGGCTTCCCGCAGATGGCATGGCCGATGCTCGATTGGGTGCTTGCGAACTGGTACCCGACGCTGGTGTCCCGTCCGCGATACGAGCGCGCGATCGTCGTCTACGGCGCCGGCGAAAGCCAGCTCTTGCCGCTGATGGACGACAACGTCGCCAGGTTTCCGATGCTGAAATTGTTCAGCCTGCCGTCGTTCATGCCCGGCGGCGGCAGCCGCATCGAACTCGGCGTCAACGGCGACCCGGCGCAGGTGGACGCGGGACTCGCGCACCTGGCCGCCGGCGTCGAAGCCGCCGGCTTTCGCTGGGAGCCGTGGACGCCGCCGGCTCGGTGAGCGTTGCGTTATCGAGTGAACGTTGCACTGTCACTCCGGTCGTTCCCGCGAAAGCGGGGGCGGCGGAGTAATTGTCATGTGGTGAGTCGTCGCTGGTAGACGGTCACTGCTGCTCCGCCAGCGCCTTCACGCATTCGGCCACCAGCGCCGGACCGCGGTAAACGAGCCCGGTATAGAGTTGTACCAGCG
Source organism: Burkholderiales bacterium (assembly GCA_020853025.1). Lineage (GTDB taxonomy): Bacteria > Pseudomonadota > Gammaproteobacteria > Burkholderiales > Casimicrobiaceae > VBCG01. The sequence goes on along the minus strand of JADYZP010000062.1, from coordinate 24,357 downwards.
ACGCGCCCGCCGCAATTTTTTCGCGCGCGTGCGCACCGCTGCCGATGCCGCCGACGCCGATGATCGGCAGCGCGCCGTCGAGCGTCGCGGCGAGCAGCCGAACCACCGCGGTCGACCGCGCACGCAGCGGGGCGCCGGACAGGCCGCCCGCCTCCTGCGCGTGCGGCTGACCGGCAATGGCGTCGCGCGCGATAGTCGTATTGGTGGCGATCGCGGCGTCGATGCGATGCGTGACCAGAAGCCTTGCGATGCCGCGCACCGCGTCGTCGGCCAGGTCGGGTGCGATCTTGATTGCCAGCGGAACGTAGCGGCCGTGCTTTAGCGCCAGCATCGTCTGCTCCTGCTTCAACCGCCCGAGCAGCGCTCCCAGCACGTCTTCCTGCTGCAGGTCGCGCAGTCCGCGGGTGTTCGGCGACGAGATGTTGACGGTGACGAAGTGGGCTTTCGCGTATACGGCGCGAAGGCATTCCAGGTAATCGTCGGCCGCGCGCTCGTTCGGCGTGTCGAAATTGCGGCCGATGTTGATGCCGAGGATGCCGCGGTAACGCGAGGCCTCGATGTTCGCCAGCAATGCGGAAACGCCGGCGTTGTTGAAGCCGAGTCGGTTGATCAGCGCCTGCGCGTGCGGCAGCCGAAACATCCTCGGCTTCGGATTGCCCGGTTGCGCACGCGGAGTCACCGTGCCGACCTCGAGAAAACCGAAACCGAAGGTGGCGAGTCCCTCGAGGTGCTCGGCGTTCTTGTCGAGGCCGGCCGCCAGCCCGACCCGATTCGGAAATTCGATGCCCATCACCGTCACCGGCGATGCTCGAAGCCTGGGCGCGACGAGTTGTGCAACACCGGCGCAGGCTGCGCGATCGAGTCCGGCAAGCGTCAATTTGTGCGCGGTCTCGGCGTCGAGCGCGAAGACGAAGGGCCGGGCAAGCGGGTAGAGACTGTACATTGCGTCGTCCTCGCGTCGCGCGGTGCACGCGACGTTCCCGATGTGCGTCAATGCGCACCGGTGTTCGCCGGCTTTTGCGATCGCGCGATGGTACCATTCACGCACATGCTATCCACGTACATTCGCGCCTGCATTCATGCCTGCATTCGCGGGTCTTTGTCTGTTGCGTTGCTGTCGACCACGCTGGGTTGCGGCGATGCTGTGCATGCGGCGTCGGCGACGAAAAAGAAATCGACCAAGCCGGTCGTTTCCAGGACCATCGATTACGTTGCACGCGAAGACGTGCGCGCGTTTGCCGCCGAGGTGGCCGCGGAAACGGGGCTGTCGCGTCGCGACATCGAGCGATGGCTCGCCGCGGCCAGATTCCAGCCGAAGATCGTCGCCGCGATGGACCGGCCGCTGCTCGAGCCGCCGAAGTGGTTCGACTATGCGTCGCGGTTCCTGACGCCCGAGCGCATCGAAGGTGGACTCGAATTCTGGCGCGAAAACCAAGCTGCGCTCGAGCGAGCACAGGCGCGCTATGGCGTGCCGGCCGAGATCATCGTCGCGATCATCGGCATCGAAACCACATACGGCCGGAATACCGGCAGCTACCGCGTGCTCGACGCACTTGCGACCCTCGCCTTCGACTATCCGCGGCGGGCGCCGTTTTTCCGCGGCGAGTTGAAGGAATTCCTGCTGCTCGCACGCGAACAGGGGTTCTCGCCGCTGGTTGCCAGAGGTTCGTTTGCCGGTGCGATGGGCGTGCCGCAGTTCATGCCCGGAAGCTACCGGCGCTTCGCCGTTGATTTCGACGACGACGGCCACGTCGATCTCTGGCGCAGCAACGACGATGTCATCGGCAGTGTCGCGAATTACCTGCTGCGTCACGACTGGCAGCGCGGCCAGCCGGTGCTGCTGCCCGCGATTGTGGCGCCGCATTCCCGGGATACTGCGCTGCGCCGGCTCGACGGCGGAATCAGCGAACGGCGCACGCTCGGTGCGTGGAACGAGGATGGCGTGACTCCCGGCGAGATGCCGGCCGATTTGGCCGCCGATCCGGTCGGACTGCTGCTGCTGGAGGAGAGCGGTGACGGCGGCGCCGATTCGGCAAGTCTGTGGATTGCATGCCCCAACTTCTACGTGATCACGCGCTACAACAAGAGCCGGCTGTACGCGTCCGCAGTCTGGGCACTGGCGGAGCACCTGCTCGCGGAGCGCTGAACCGGATCACGCCGGCCGGATCGACGAGCGGGACAAGCGCGCGATCCGCCTGACGATCAACGGTTTGACCGTGAAATGTCGCGACAGCGGCGGACGCCGGGAATATCGATAAGTTTGCGCTCGATCAAGTCAATGCGAATTGTTCGCATTCGTATTGACATCAGTGCTGCGACCAGGCTAATCTCGACCCTTGGCCACTCCTAGAGCAAAGACTCCATCATGTCCACGATTTCCCGCGCGCTCGCCGCGCTCTTCATCTGCGCCGCTTCGGTGGCGAGCGTCCATGCCGCCGACGAAGCCGTGCTCAATCTGTACTCGGCGCGGCATTACAAGACCGACGAGGCGCTGTACGAGAACTTCACCAAGGCCACCGGAATCAGGATCAACCGGATCGAGGCCAGCGACGAGCAGCTGGTCGAGCGCCTGAAGAGCGAAGGTGCCGCCAGTCCCGCCGACCTGCTGCTGATCGTCGATGCGGCAAGACTGTGGCAGGCACAGCAGCTGGGCCTGTTCCGGCCGGTCGAGTCCGCGCTGCTCACCGATCGCGTACCGGCCAGATTTCGCGACCCGGCCGGCAACTGGTTCGGCTTCTCGTACCGCGCGCGCGTGATCGTCTACAACAAGGCGATGGCCAAGCCCGGCGACGTGGCGACCTACGCGTCGCTCGCCGACCCCGCGAACAAGGGGCGCGTCTGCGTGCGCTCGGGCAGCCACCCGTACAACCTGTCGCTGATCAGCGCGCAGATCGCGCATCTGGGCGAAGCGCGCGCGGAGGCATGGGCGAAGGGCGTGGTCGCCAACTTCGCTCGGATGCCCAAGGGCGGCGACACCGATCAGATCAAAGCGGTCGCCGCCGGCGAGTGCGCTGTCGCGTTGTCGAATTCCTACTACTACGCGCGGCTGATGCGCTCGACGCAGGCCGCCGACCGCGAAATTGTCGCCAGGACCGGAATCGTCTTCCCCGACCAGAACGGCGTCGGCACGCACGTCAACATCTCCGGCGCCGGCGTGCTGAAGCACGCACCCCACCGCGACAACGCGATCAAGTTCCTGGACTACCTCGCGAGCAACGACGCGCAGCGCTATTTCGCCGACGGCAACAACGAATGGCCGGTGGTGCCGTCGGTGGTCGTCGCCAACCCCGCGCTCGACGCGCTGGGCAAGTTCAAGATCGACCCGCTGCCGATCGCCGACTTCGGCAAGCACACGGCGGAAGCGCAGAAGATCGCCGATCGCGCCGATTGGCGTTGACCGCTACGCGCTCTTCAGCGCAGCGCGCGACTTGACGCCGGGTCAAGGCCGGACCGCGGGAGCGTCGGCGGAGTCCGTACCGGCCGCGATTGCGCGCGTTATCGCACCCGCCTTGCGGCGCGACATCCGCGCGAGCACGATGATCGGCACCAGGCCCACCGCAACCATCGCCAGCGACGGCAATGCGGCTTCGGCGAGCCTTTCGTCCTTCGCCAACAGGTAGGTCTGTGTTGCCAAGGTATCGAAATTGAATGGACGCAGCACCAGGGTGGCCGGCAGTTCCTTCATGACGTCGACGAACGCCAGCAGCAAGGCAGCCGCACCGCTGCGCACGAGGAGCGGCGCGTGGACGCGCCGCAGCGTTTCCCACGCACCGGCGCCCAGGCTGCGTGCGGCGGCGTCCATCGCCGGAGTGATGCGGGCGAAGCCGGGCTCGATGCCGTTCCACGCCACGGCGAAATAGCGGACCAGGTAGGCGTAGATCAGCGCAAAGGTGGTGCCGGTGAGCAGGAGGCCAGCCTGGCGGCCGGTCGTCTCGCGCAGCCAGGCGGCGATCACGTTGTCGACCGCGCCCAGCGGCAGCAGGACACCCACCGCGAGGACAGTGCCGGGTACCGCGTAGCCCAGGTTGAGCACGCGGCTGGCCGAGCGGGTGACCGCACCCGGAGCGAGGCGCAGCGCGTAGGTGACGAACGTCGCCAGCATCAGCGCCAGCACCGAGGCCAGCAGCGCGACGCGGAAGCTGTTCCAGCCCCACTCGAGGAACCGCGCAGTCAGCGCCACCTCGGCTTCCGCGAACATGAGACGCAGCAATAACAGGACAGGAAACACGAAGCCGATGGCAAGCGCGATGGCGCACAGCGACGTCGCCGCGGCGGCGCGCATTCCGGTCAGGCGCTGTGGCGCCTGCCGGTGCGTCTGCTTGCCGCGGGCGCCGCCGTAGGTGCGTGCGGCGCCGCGCGACGCGCGTTCCAGCGCAACCGCCGCGACGACGAAGACGAGCAGCGCGGTGGCCAGTTGCGCAGCAGCGGTCCGGTCACCCAGCGAGAACCAGGCGCGGTAGACCCCGGTGGTGAAGGTGTCGACGGCGAAATAGGAGACGGTGCCGTAGTCGGCGAGCGTTTCCATCAGCGCGAGCGCGATGCCCGCAGCAATGGCGGGTCGTGCCAGCGGCAATTCGACGCGCCAGAACGCGGCTCGCCGGTCGAGGCCCAGCGTGCGCGCGGCTTCGACCAGCGCCGGCGGCCGCTCGAGGAACGCCGTGCGTGCGAGCAGGAACACGTACGGGTAAAGCGTGAACACGAACATGAGCGCCGCGCCCGGCAGCGACCGCACTTCCGGCAACCAGTAGTCGCCGTGTGACCATCCGAAGGTTTCGCGCAACGTCGTCTGCAACGGTCCCGCATATTGCAGGAAATCGGTGTACGCATACGCCATCACGTACGACGGCATCGCCAGCGGCAGCAGCAACGCCCACTCGAAGAGCCGGCTGCCGGGGAAGCGACGCCGCGCCACCAGCCAGCCGGCGGCGGTGCCGCCGACAGCGACGCCGGTGCCGACGAGGACGACCAGCGCCAGCGTGTTTCCGATGTAGCGTGGCAAGACGGTGGCCGCCAGGTGCGACCAGGTATCACCGGCGCCGAAGGCCAGCCCGCGGCCGACGATTGCCGCGACCGGCAACACCGCAAGCAGCGCCAGCGTCGCTGCCAGCGCGGTCATGCCGCGGCGGTTAGTGTGCATGCCGAAATTGCCCTGGATGTGAATGGTGGAAGCGGTTTGCGGCGGGCATCCGGGGATTATAGGGGCGACCCGCAGGGTATAATCGCGCCAGTCGCGCACAGCGAACTGCGCGCGCGACGATCCTCCCCTCGTTGCCGATGCACATCCTGATCTCCAATGACGACGGCTATTTTGCGCCGGGCATCGAACGCCTCGCCGCGGCGCTCTCCGAACATGCGCAGATCACCGTCGTCGCGCCAGAACGCGATCGCAGCGGCGCATCGAATTCGCTGACGCTCGACCGGCCGCTCGCCGTCCGCCGCGCGCCGAACGGCTTTCTGTTCGTCAATGGCACGCCGACCGATTGCGTGCACCTGGCGGTGACCGGCCTGCTCGACGAGTTGCCGGACATGGTGGTCTCGGGAATCAATCTCGGCGCCAACATGGGGGACGACACCGTCTATTCGGGCACAGTGGCCGCGGCGACCGAAGGCTATCTGCTCGGTATTCCATCGGTCGCTATTTCGCTGGCGTCGAAAACTGCAGCGCACTTCGAGACCGCCGCCGCGGTGGCGGTCGAACTGGTCAAGCGGCATGCGCGTGCGCCGGCCGGAGCGTGGCTGATCAACGTCAACGTACCCGACATCGCAGCTTCCGAAGTGCGGGGTACGCTTGTCACGCGCCTGGGGCGCCGGCACAAGGCCGAGAGCATCATTCGCACCGAGAACCCGCGCGGCGAGACCGTCTATTGGGTCGGTGCCGCGGGCGAGGCGGCGGATGCTGGCGAAGGGACCGATTTTCACGCGGTTGCGACCGGCCACGTCTCGCTGACGCCGTTGCAGGTCGACCTGACGCATCGCGAACTGATGACGGGTCTGCGCACATGGCTCGCGCAATGAAGGTCCACTGAAGGCGGGTCCCCGCGATGGCGACGCAGGGCGACGATCGGCAACGCACGGGAATCGGCATGACGTCGCCGCGCACGCGCGCGCGGATGATCGAGCGTCTGCGCGAGCAGGGCATCGATGACGAGGTCGTGCTGGCGGCGATCAACGCCGTACCGCGCCACATCTTCGTCGACGAGGCGCTGGCCATCCGCGCCTACGACGACGTGCCGCTGCCAATCGGCCACGGGCAGACGATCTCGCAGCCGTGGGTGGTGGCACGGATGACCGCGCTGGCGCGCAACGGCCGCGACCTGGACAGCGTGCTCGAGGTGGGTACCGGTTGCGGCTACCAGACCGCGGTGCTCGCCAATGTCGCCCGCCATGTCTACAGCGTCGAGCGCATCGGTGCGTTGGTCGCCAAGGCGCGCCGGAACCTGCAGTCGCTGAAACTGAAGAACGTATCGCTGAAGCACGGCGACGGCAGCCATGACCTCGGCGAGGCGCTCGCCGTCGACGCGATCGTCGTCACCGCCGGCGCGACGCACGTCCCGACGCCGCTGTTGCGCTACCTGAAGCCGGGTGGTCGCATGGTGCTGCCGCTGGCACAACCCGGCGAAGAGCGAGGTCTGCAGCGACTGACGGTAATCGAACTGACGCCTGCCGGAATCAAGGAGCAAGCGCTCGATGCGGTAAGATTCGTGCCCTTGCTCTCGGGACTGGCGTGAACGAATATCCGCCGCGCGCTGTCGACACGTCAATGCAATCCTCGACTCCGTCGCAGCATCGAATCCCAGCATTCGCGTGGTGGCGCGTGACTGCAATCATCGTCGCGGTGGTCGTCACCGGATGCGCGTCGCAGCGGCCGGCGCCGGTCGAGGACCGCAGCGCGACTCCGGCCAGACGCGGCGTCCCGGCTGCCGCGGCACACGCGGCACCCGCGCCGCCCGCTGCCGCCGAAACGGAATCGCGCGCTGCCGCCTACATCGTCAAGCGCGGCGACACGCTGTTCCAGATCGCGCTCGATACCGGACTCGACTACCGCGAACTGGCGGCGTGGAACAACATCGAGAACGTCAACCTCATCCGGGTCGGACAGGTGCTGCGACTGTCGGCTCCCGGAGAACCCGTGGCCGGCGCAGCGGGCGTGGTCACGGCGCCGCTGAAGTCGGTACCGGCGGTGGTCGAGGCGAAGCCTGGTGCGCCGTCACCCGCGCAGGCAGCCCCCGCTGCGCGCAATACCGAAAACTACAAGTCGTCACCGAAGGCGCTGAAGGAGCCCTATTCGGAGCAGGCGCTACGTGACGTGACGCGGCTGGCGCAGGCGCCGCCCGAGCCAGTAGTGCCCGCGGCGCCGACCACGATCGCGACGCCGAAGCCGGAACCCAAGCCGGAGCCACCGCGCGCCGCCAACGGCGATGGCGGTGACGACGACAGGCTCGACTGGGTCTGGCCGGCCAAGGGCCGTGTCGTCGGCAGTTTCTCGGAGAGCGCCAACCTGAAGGGCATCGACATCGCCGGAGCCGCTGGGCAACCGGTATTTGCGAGCGCTGCGGGTGCCGTCGTCTACGCAGGCACCGGATTGCGCGGCTACGGGAAACTCATCATCGTCAAGCACAACAAGACCTATCTGTCCGCCTACGCCCACAATCGCGAAATCCTGGTCAAGGAAGGGCAGAAGGTGAGCAAGGGGCAGAAGATCGCCGAGATGGGCAGCACCGACGCCACCGAAGTGAAACTACACTTCGAAATTCGCCGGCTGGGCAAGCCGATGGATCCGACGCGCTACCTGCCGCCTGCCTGACACGCTGTTCCGGCCGGCAGCGGTCAATGCGTCGTGCGCAACGCGGCGGGCGCCGGCAGCACGTCGATCGCGCGTTCGAGGGTCGCGACCAGTGCGTCCCGCTCGCGCGCCACCGGCACGCTGCCGTAGCGCAGTTCGGCGAAGGACTCGCCGATGGCGGCAAAGGCGATCGCGAACTGCGGCCAGCGCTGCGCGGCGCGGGATGCGAAGGCCAGCGGCCCCTCGTGCGGCTGCCGTGGCAGGCCGGCGCGCGCCAGCCGGCGATTCAGGTCGTCCCAGAGGACGAGCGCGCGCTCCTGGTGGCGGCGTTTCCACATCAGCCAGCCGACGACCATTGCCCCCCAGGCAAAAATCGTCAGCGCGATCAGCGCCACGACTTGCCATGGGGCGAACTGGTCGAGCCGCCAGTCGCGCCACAACGACCGCTGCCGATCGCGATTGAAATCGATGAAGTTGCGCCGCCAGTCGTGATTGAATGCATCCCACGCGAGTTGCACACCGGTCAGCCACGTGGCATCGAGCCGGGCCAGGAAAGGCACGGGCTCGCCGGCGCTCAACGCGCCTCCCAGCCCGAGCTCGATCCGCGACGGCGCGACCGCGGCGGTTGGATCGTAACGCTGCCACTGCCCGCCGATCATCGCTTCGGCCCACGCGTGCGCATCGGACTGGCGCACGATCATGTAGCCGCCGCGCGGGTTGACCGCGCCGCCCTGGTAACCGGTGACGACGCGTGCGGGAATACCGGCGGCGCGCAGCAGCAGTACGAACGCGCTCGCGTAGTGCTCGCAAAAGCCGCGACGCTCGCCGAACAGGAACAGATCTACCGGATCACGCTCGAACAATGGCGGTGCAAGCGTGTACACGAAGTCCTCCCGGGTAAACTTCTCCAGGATCGCGCCGATGTATGCCGAGTCGTCGGGATGCAGCGCACGCAGTTGCGCGGCCAGCGCGAGCGTCCGCGGGTTGCCTTCGCCGACGCCCAGGTTGGCACGCGACTCCAACGACGACATGGCCGGGAATCGCGAACGCAGCACCGATTGCTGCGAGTAGCGCAGCGACTCGGCCCCCATCGGTGCGCGCATCAGCAACTGCTGGTCGATGGTGATGTACGGTGCGCCGATCAGTGGCGCCGCTCCTCCGGAGAATACGGGCAGCGCGACCGGCAGGTCGAGCGCGAACAGCGAGCGCCGATGGTTGGGTTCGAGGGTGACCGTATAGGTGACGACCGGGCCTTCGACAGGCAGCACGCCGCCTCTGAGCATGAACGGACCGGGCGACCAGGTCCTGCCATCGAAGCGCGAAAAGACCGGCCCGCGCCAGTAGCGCAGTGCAGGCGGCGGTACCGGCCCATCGAAGTCGACGCGGAAGGCGACGGCGTCGGACAGCGACAACTCGCTGATCTGTCCCGGTGACATCGAGTCCGACAGGCCGCTTTGCGCGCCGTAGTCGGAAGGCAGCCCCCACAGCGGTGCCGCGAGTCGCGGGAACAACACGAACAACAAAGCCGCGACCGGCAATCCCTGCAGGATCATCACCGCGCTGCGGCGCAGTGCGCTGCGCCAGTCGAACGCAGGCAGCGCCGTCCTGTTACAGGTCAATGCGTCGAGCGCGACGCCGACGCCGAGCACCGCGGGCAGCACGACGATCGCAGCGAGCGGCGATTGGCTGTAAAAGAACGGCGTCACCAGCAGGAAGCAGGCGAGGCAGATCAGCAGCGTGCCGTCGCGCGTCGAGCGCGTTTCCAGGAACTTGATCGCGACCAGGATGTACAGGAAGGCGACCGACGGGTCGCGGCCGGCCAGGTAGCCGAAGGATGCGCGCACGGCCAGCGCGGCCGCAACCGCGAAGACGGCCAGCGCCCACGACGGGATGCGGGCCGGCGGCGCCTGCGGACGCAGGCGATCGCGGCGCAAGAGCACGATGCGCAGTCCGACGAGCATGATTCCGGTCGCCGCCACCCAGATCGGCAGGTGCGGCGCCTGCGGCAGCTGTGCTGCCAGCAGCAGTACCCCGAGGCAGCGTATCTGCGCCGGCGTCAGCAGATCGCGAACGGTCGTGGTGCCGCGTTGCGGACGCAGCGTGAACCAGGTGCTGGCGTTCATGCCGACCCGTCCTCCGGGTACTCCGCCAGCGCAGTCAGCGCCTCGCGGCGATGGTCGCGTCCCTGCCGCGAGGCAAGCTGCATTCCCGGCAACTGCAGCGCAAACGGACAAGCCGCGCGCTCGGCGGCGAGCACCCAGGCGGTCAGCCGGGACAGCCGCTCCTCGACCGGCAGTGTTGGCGGCAAGTCGGACCAGGCAAGTGTCACCGGACCGCCGCCGCCGGCGCCGTCGAATTCCTTGCTGTACCAGCCGGCACCGCGAGCGACCGCCTTCCACGCGACGCGTTGCGGAGGATCGCCGCGCTGGAACTCGCGCAATCCGGCAAGGTCGGCGTTATCGCTGCGCCCGAGGGCCGCCGGATCGGTGCCGCCATGGCCGCGCGGCAGCGGCGGGGCGCCGATCTCGGCGGCAGGAAACACGATGCCGGTCAGCAGAAAGTGGACGTAGGCCCAGCCACGCCAGAGGCCGAACGGATGCATGGTCGTCAGCGTCACGCGACCGAGCGCCACGCGGCCGCGCTTCGGCGCGTCGACGGCGAGGCTGATCGTCAGCGCCTGCCCCGCGGCAATGTCGCCGCCCGCCCGCGCGTTGGCGCTGTGGACGATGATGCCGGTGCGCGCTGCCGCTCCCGCGTGTAGCGCGAGTGCGAATTCGAGATTGCCTCCGGCGAAGGTTTCACCCGCTGCCAGCGGCGTGATTTCGATGCCTGCAAGATTGCGGAAGGTGTGCAGCTGAGCCGCAGCGACCAGGCCCGCCAGCAAAAAAGTGACCGCCATCCCGAGCGCCAGCGCATAGTTGAGCGACGCCAGCAGCATCAGCAGCAGCGTGCCGATCACCGCCCATCCGCGTCGCGTCGGCAGCAGGTAGATCCGCGAGTGGCGCAGCACGACCGCCGTGTGATCCGACGGCGCGTGACGAAACGCGCGCTGCCGCATCCGGGCGAGCCACCCGGAGGCATCGGCACCGATCGCTACCGCGTCGGCCACCACGGACACTAGGGCAGCGGCACCGCGCGCAGCAGCGACTGCGACTGCAGGGCGCCGGCCCGCGTGCCTCCGGCCAGGCGGTGGCCGGCGACCGACGGGAATACCGCCTGTACGTCTTCAGGCAGGACCATCGGCCGACCGCCGATCAACGCGTAGGCACGCGCGGCGGCGAGCAGCATCAGTCCCGCGCGCGGACTCAGTCCGCGCCGCGAAGCGGCCTCGCCGCTCCCGGTATGTCCACGCGACGCGGCGAGCAATGCCTGCACATAGTCGAGCAGCGCCGGTGCGACGTGGATGGCCGCCGCTTCACGCTGCCAGTCGGCGAGCGTGGCGGGGTCGGCCAGCGGCGCTGTGTCGCCGATGCGGCTGCGGCGGTCGCCACCCGAGAGCAGTTCACGCTCTGCGGCCGAATCCGGGTAGCCCAGTTCGATCGCCAGCAGAAAGCGGTCGAGCTGCGATTCGGGCAGCGGATAGGCGCCGATCTGCTCGGTCGGATTCTGCGTGGCAATGACGAAAAAAGGCTCGGGGAGCTTGCGCGTCTGTCCGTCCTGCGACACCTGCCGCTCCTCCATCGCTTCGAGCAACGCACTCTGGGTTTTCGGCGGTGCCCGATTGATTTCGTCGGCCAGCACGACGGAGTTGAAGATCGGCCCGGGATGAAAGCGGAACGATTGGCTACGCTCGTCGTAGATCGATACGCCGAGCACGTCGGCGGGAAGGAGGTCGCTCGTGAACTGGACGCGCGAATACTTGAGGCCCAGGGTCGCCGCCAATGCCTGCGCCAGCGTCGACTTGCCTACCCCGGGGATATCCTCGATCAGCAGATGGCCGCGGGCGAGCAGGCAGGCCAACGCCAGGCGCAGAGGTTCGTCCTTGCCGACGACGATGCGGCCGAGCTGCGCGAGGATGAGGGCGAGACGGGCGGCGGACGGCGTGCCGGCTTGCGATGCGGAGCGAAGGGTCATGGCGGTGTCGGTAGTGGCGGTGGGCGGGCAGGCGCCCACCGCACTCTAACGCGCACGCGCACGTCTCGTCACCACCGGCGGGCGCAGGTTAAACTCCGTCTGGCGGAAACATGCGCCAGATCGACGCGCGCATCGCACCCGGACCACCATCGCAACGCTCCCTCGCTGCCCATGCCCACCGCTTTCATCACCCATCCGTCGTTTCTGCTTCACGACATGGGTCCGTACCACCCCGAATGCCCGGAGCGGCTGTTGGCCATCAGCGACCGGCTGATCGCTTCGGGAATCGATCCGTATCTGTTGCACTACACGGCGATCGAGGCGACGCGCTCGCAGATCGCGCGTGTCCACAGCGACGCGTACATCGAAGAAATCGAGGCGGCCAGCCCCGAGTCCGGCCTGCATTACATCGATCCGGACACCGCGCTCAATGCGCATTCGCTGAACGCGGCCCGGCACGCGGCCGGGGCCGTCGTGATGGGTGTGGACCTGGTCATGCGCGGCGAGTGCGCGAGCGCCTTTTGCGCGGTGCGCCCGCCCGGGCACCACGCCGAGCGCCAGCGCGCGATGGGCTTTTGCCTGTTCAACAACGTCGCCGTGGGCGCCGCGCACGCGTTGGAGGCGCACGGCCTTGCACGTGTCGCGATCATCGATTTCGACGTGCACCACGGCAATGGCACCGAGAATATCTTTCAGGATGACCCGAGGGTGCTGATGGCGTCGACCTTCCAGCATCCGCTGTACCCGTACAGCGGCACCGAGGCTTCGGCGCCGAACATGGTCAACGTCCCGCTGGCGGCCGGACAGGGCAGCGACGAATTCCGCACCGTGGTCGTCGACCGCTGGCTACCGGCGCTGGAGGCGCATCGGCCGGAGTTCGTGTTCATCTCTGCCGGTTTCGATGCACACCGCGAAGACCCTCTGGCAGGCTTGCAACTCACCGAGGCGGATTACGCGTGGGCCACGCAGGAGCTGATCGCCGTCGCCGCGCGCCACGCGCAGCGCCGCATCGTGTCGACACTCGAGGGCGGCTACGCGCTGTCGGCGCTCGGCCGCAGCGTCACCGAACACTTGCGGGTGCTGGTCGAACAGTGAGGGCTGCGTCCGCGATGTGCCCGGCCGTTCCGGCCGCCGGTGGACGCAAGGTGCGCTGAAGCATGGACGCTGAGGCCGCCATCGTCGTCTCCTGCTTGCGCAAGAACTACGGCCGTGTCGAGGCCGTTCGCGGCGTCTCCTTCGCCGTGCGCCGCGGCACGACGACCGCACTCCTGGGCGGCAACGGCGCCGGCAAGACGACCACGCTGTCGATGCTGCTCGGCGTACTGACACCGTCGGCGGGGGCGATTGCGATCCTCGGCGAGGACATGCCTGGTAATCGCTATCGTGTGCTGCCGCGAATCAACTTCACGTCACCCTACGTCGACCTGCCGAAGCGCCTGACGGTCACCGAGAACCTGCGCGTTTTCGCGGACCTGTATGGACTGCGTGACCCGGTCGCGCGCATTGCCGAACTCGCGCGCCGCTTCGACCTGGCGGCGTTCCTGGACCGGCCCTACGGCAAGCTGTCGGCGGGTCAGCGCACGCGCGTGTCGCTCGCGAAGGCACTGCTCAACGCGCCCGAGGTGCTGCTGCTCGACGAGCCGACCGCCTCGCTCGATCCGGACATCGGCGACCGCATGCGAAGCTACCTCGAGGAATACCAGCGCACCAGCCGCTGCACCATGCTGCTTGCGTCGCACAACATGGGCGAGGTCGAGCGGATGTGCGACGACGTCATCATGCTGCGCGCCGGCGTCGTCGTCGACCAGGGATCACCCGCTGACCTCGTCTCCCGTTACGGACGCGCGAACATGGAGCAGGTCTTTCTCCATATCGCGCGTAGTACCGATGGCGCCGACCTGCCGCCGGCGCGCGGCGCGGGCCCGGCTGACGCCGAGGCATAACGATGGCATCGGACTCGCCGGCCGCCACTTTCGCGACGCTGCATCGGCAGAGCGGAATCGCCGCGTCCGCACGCCGGGTCCGGGCGCTGGTGCGCCGGCACACGTACCTGCTGCTCAAGTCGTGGCCGCGGCTGGTATCGATGATGTACTACCCGACGGTGACGATGGTGCTGTGGGCGTTCATCACCGTCTATCTGGCTCCGACCAACGATTTCCTGAAGGACGCGCCGGGATTCTTCATCGGCGCGGTGTTGCTGTGGGACGTGCTGTTTCGCGGCCAGCTCGGAGTGTCGCTGACGTTCATCGAGGAGATGTACGCACGCAACCTGGCCAATCTGTTCGTGAGTCCCTTGCGCTTCTCCGAGTTCATTGCCGGTATGCTGACGCTGAGCGTGCTGCGCACGCTGATCGGTGTCGGCGGTGCCTGCGTCTTTGCGTACCTGCTGTTCCGCTTTTCGATCTTCTCCTACGGCTTTGCGCTGATCGCCTTTTTCGCGCTGCTGATCGCTTTCGGCTGGGCGATCGGCCTCGCGGTCTCGGCGCTCATCCTGCGCTCGGGCCTGGGGGCGGAGGAACTCGCGTGGGCGGCGATCTTCCTGCTGGCGCCGGTGTCGGGCGTCTACTACCCGATCGCCGTGCTGCCGGATTGGCTGCAGCCGGTCGCCAGCGCGCTGCCGTCCGCGCATGTGTTCGAGGGCATGCGCGCGCTGCTGCAGGGTGGCACGTTCCGCTGGGATCACTTCGCGTGGGCTGCGGGTCTCGACGTCGTCTATTTCGCGATCGGCGTCATGCTGTTCCGTGATGCGATCCGCTATGCACGAGAGCGTGGACTCCTGATGCAGATGGGCGAATAGGCGGTGCGCAAGTCGTGCGTCCGGCTTCAGTCGGACGCCTTGCGCGCGACGATCAAGGCAGCCGCGACGCGGCGGTCCTCGGCGATGAGGATGTTGAAGGTACGGCAGGCGGCGCGGGTGTCCATCACCTCGACTCCGACCTGCGCGGCGGACAGCGCCTGCAGCAGGTGCGGATGCGGAAAGCGCTGGCGGTCGCCGGTGCCGAGCAGCACCATCTCCGGCGCGTGCGTCAACAGCGCAGCGAAGTCGGACTCGTTCAGCGCCGCGAAGCCTTCCGGGGCAAAGCCTTCGATCACGGCATCGGGCAGCAGGATCAGGTTGCTGCGATACTCGGTCGCTCCGACACGCACCCAGCCCGGACCGGTGCCGGTCACGACGTTGGCGGTGGGTGATTGCAGATGGAATTTCACGAAGTCACGATAGCGTCGTCGAAGGCGCGAATGCGCAATTCTGCTAGAATTTGCGGTCGGTTGCGAGTTCGCAGCACGCGACTCGCAACCTCTTGCGTCGCTCGGACGGTTCCGGGCGCTTACGGAAGAAGGATCCGCATGTATCCCCCCCTGGAAACGCATTTCTCGCGCATCGAGCGCCTGCCCCCGTACGTCTTTTCGATCACGACCGAACTGAAGATGGCCGCGCGCCGCCGCGGCGAGGACATCATCGACTTCGGCATGGGCAACCCCGACGGCGCGACGCCGCGGCACATCGTCGACAAGCTGGTCGAGACGGTCCAGCGTCCCGATACCCACGGCTACTCGGTCAGCAAGGGCATTCCGCGGCTGCGCCGCGCCATCTGCCACTGGTACAAGCGGCGATGGGACGTCGACTTCGACGCTGACTCCGAGGCCATTGTTACCATCGGTTCCAAGGAGGGCATCGCGCACCTGACGCTGGCGACGATGGGCCGCGGCGACACCGTGCTGGTGCCCAATCCAAGCTATCCGATCCACATCTACGGCCCGGTGATCGCCGGCGCCGACATCCGGCAAGTGCAGCTGACGCCGGACGTCGATTTCTTCGCCGAGCTCGAGCACACGATTCGCATGAGCCTGCCGAAGCCGCGGATGCTCATTCTCAACTTTCCGGCCAACCCGACCGCGCAGTGCGTCGAGCTGCCGTTCTTCGAGAAAATCATCGCGCTGGCGCACGAATACGGCATCTACGTCGTGCATGACCTCGCCTACGCCGACATCTGCTTCGACGGCTGGAAGGCGCCGTCGATCATGCAGGTGCCGGGCGCGCGCGAAGTCGCCGTCGAGTTCTTCACGATGTCGAAGAGCTACAACATGGCGGGCTGGCGCATCGGCTTCATGGTCGGCAACCGCGACCTCGTCAACGCGCTCGGTCGCATCAAGGGCTATCACGACTACGGCACCTTCACGCCGCTCCAGGTGGCGGCGATCGCGGCGCTCGAGGGCCCGCAGGACTGCGTGGCCGAGATCAGCGCGCGCTACCAGGCGCGCCGCGACGTGCTGGTGCGCGGGCTGCACGAGGCGGGCTGGATGGTCGACGTCCCGAAGGCTTCGATGTACGTGTGGGCGAAGATCCCCGAGTTCTACCGCAAGCTGGGCTCGCTCGAATTCGCGAAGCACGTGCTGGCCAAGGCCCATGTCTCGGTCTCGCCGGGCGTAGGCTTCGGTGAGTATGGAGACGATCACGTGCGCTTCGCGATGATCGAGAACGAGTCGCGGACGCGACAGGCGATTCGCGGCATCAAGCAGATGTTCCGCGAGGACGGACTGCTGTGAGCGGCCGGCCACTCGTCCTGCGGGTCAGGCTTCGGCGTGACACAACGTTGCGCCAGGCCGCAGCCGTGCCCGCACCATGATGAAGCCGCTCAACGTCGGCCTGCTGGGCTTCGGCACCGTGGGCAAAGGCACATGGGACGTCCTTTGCCGCAACGAGGAGGAGATCGCGCGCCGCGCCGGCCGACCGATCCGCATCAACTGGATCGCCACGCGCACGCTCGAACGCGCCCGCCGCGCCGCGGACGGGAGTGCGGGCGTCAATCTGACCGACGATCCGTCGGTCGTCGTCCGGCATCCCGACGTCGACATCGTCTGCGAGCTGATCGGCGGCATCGAGCCGGCACGCGCGCTGGTGCTCGACGCCATCGCGCAGGGCAAGCACGTCGTCACCGCCAACAAGGCGCTGCTCGCGCATCACGGCAACGAGATCTTCGCCGCCGCGTCGGCGAAAGGCGTGATGGTCGCCTTCGAGGCGGCGGTGGCCGGGGGCGTGCCGATCATCAAGGCGCTGCGCGAGGGGCTGACTGCCAATCGCATCGAGTGGATCGCCGGCATCATCAACGGAACGTCCAACTTCATCCTGTCGGAAATGCGCGCGACCGGCGCCAGCTTCGCCGACGTGCTCGCCGAAGCGCAGAAGCGCGGCTACGCCGAGGCCGATCCGACCTTCGACGTCGAAGGCATCGATGCGGCGCACAAGCTGACCATCATGTCGGCGATCGCCTTCGGCGTTCCGATGCAGTTCGACCGTGCGTATGCGGAAGGCATCTCGCATCTGACGCGCGAGGATATCCGCTACGCGGAGGAACTGGGCTACCGCATCAAGCTGCTCGGCATCACGCGCCGCGCGCATGCCAGCGGACGCGAAGGCATCGAGCTTCGCGTGCACCCGACGCTGGTTCCTGCCCGACGCCTGATCGCCAACGTCGAAGGCGCGATGAACGCGGTCCTGGTCAAGGGTGATGCCGTCGGAGCGACGCTGTATTATGGCGCCGGCGCGGGCGCCGAGCCGACGGCGAGCGCCGTCATCGCGGACCTGGTCGACGTCACCCGCATGCACACGGCCGATCCCGAGCATCGCGTGCCGCACCTCGCGTTCCAGCCCGACCGGTTGACCGACGTGCCGTTCCTGCCCATTGGCGAAGTCGTCACCAGCTATTACCTGCGCCTGCGCGTCGACGACCGGCCCGGCGTGCTCGCCGACATCACGCGAATTCTGGCCGACCGGGAGATCTCGATCGAAGCAATGATCCAGAAGGAACCCCCCGAGGGTGAGGAGCGCACCGACATCATCCTGCTGACGCACCGGACCGTCGAGAAGCGTATCGATGACGCGATCGCCAACATCGAGGCGTTGCCGACCGTGCGCGGCACGATCGTCCGTATCCGCATGGAAGAGCTCAACTGATGCGCTACGTCAGCACGCGCGGCGCCTGGGCGGATACGCCGCAAAGCTTCCAGTCGATTCTGCTCGAAGGCTTGGCGCCCGATGGCGGGCTGGCGGTGCCGCAAAGCTATCCGCGCCTCGCTGCGGCGGAGCTCGAATCGCTGCGGGGGCTTGGCTATCGCGACCTGGCACTGGCGATCTTGTCGCGTTACATCGACGACATTCCGCCAGCCGACCTGCGGCGCATCGTCGACGCCACCTACACGGCGGAAGTCTTCGGCAGCGAAGCGATCACGCCGCTCACCACGCTGGAGCCGGGCCTCCACCTGCTGCATCTAGCCAACGGGCCCACGCTCGCGTTCAAGGATATCGCGCTGCAGCTGCTGGGCAACCTCTTCGAGTACGCGCTTGCCACGAGCCACCGCACGCTGAACATCCTCGGCGCGACTTCCGGCGACACCGGCAGCTCGGCCGAGTATGCAATGCGCGGCAAGCATGGCGTCACGGTGTTCATGCTCTCGCCGAAGGGACGGATGAGTCCATTCCAGGCCGCGCAGATGTTTTCGCTGACCGACGCCAACATCCACAACCTGGCGATCGAAGGCACCTTCGACGACTGCCAGGACCTGGTGAAGGTCGTGACCGGCAATAACGAATTCAAGACTCGCCACTCGATCGGTGCCGTGAATTCGATCAACTGGGGACGCGTGGCCGCACAGGTCGTCTATTACTTCGCCGGCTACTTCGCAGCGACGCGCGACAACGTCGAGGAGGTCGATTTCGCAGTGCCGTCCGGCAATTTCGGCAACATCCTCGCCGGCCACGTGGCGCGCGAGATGGGCCTGCCGGTCCGCCGCCTGATCCTGGCGACCAACGAGAACGACGTGCTGGACGAGTTCTTCAGGACCGGACGCTACCGGCCGCGCACATCCGCCGAGACGCATGCGACGTCATCGCCGTCGATGGACATCTCGAAGGCGTCGAATTTCGAGCGTTTCATGTTCGACATGGGCGGCCGCGATTCCACAATCGTGCGCGCGCTGTGGAACGAACTCGCGGTCACCGGCGGCTTCGACCTCGCAGGCACGCCGCACTGGGCGCGCGTGCGCAAATCTGGCTTCGAGTCCGGCCGCAGCACGCACGCCGACCGCATCGCGACGATCCGCGACGTCCATGCACGCTACGGCATCGTCATCGACCCGCATACGGCCGATGGTTTGAAGGTAGGCCTCGAATGCCGCGATGCGGCGGCGCCGCTGGTCTGCATCGAGACCGCATTGCCGGTGAAGTTTGCTGCGACGATCCGCGAGGCGCTGCGCCGCGAGCCCGAGCGGCCGGCGGCGTACGAAGGACTCGAGGAGCGGCCGCAGCGTTTCACCGTGCTGCCGGCCGACGCCGGCCGGGTGATGATGTACATCGAGGAGCACGTGGCCGCCGCGTGATGCGTCGACCGCGTTTGCCAATGGGCTACGCGCTGGCCAATCTGTTGCGTAATCTCGGCACGGGACTTCGCCTCGCATGTTTCCTGCCGGTGCAGCGGCTCGCCTTTCGGATCGATCTTACGCAGTTGCTGCTGCTGTTTGCGGTTTCTGCGGGGATCGATGTCGCCGGAGAAGGCTTCCTGGTCGAGGCGCCGCGCGAGTTCTCATGGCTGGGCGCGGGCACCGAACTTTATGCCGCCGGTCTGCTGCTGCTGAGCTCAGCGCTTATCGCGCTCGCCAACCGACAGCGACAGGTTGCGCTGGCGCTGCCGGTGATCGTGCTCGCGGCCATTCCTGTCATCCAGGGCGTGCAATACCTTGCCGCGAGTACGGCCGCGGCCGCCGGCGACTCGTGGTCGGACGCAGCGCTGCTCGCCGGGAACGCGGCTATTACCTGGATGGTACTCGTGCTGGTGCGCTGCGTGGCGGTCGCTTTCTCGCCGCTGCCCGGATACGCGTGGTTGCGGGCGATCGCTGGCGGCCTTCTGCTCGCGGCGCCGATCTGGCTCGGCGACGTGGTGACGACCACCGACTACTGGTGGCACGCACAGTCCGGCGCCGATACCGTCGAATCCGACATGAACGCGGGCTCCGAGACGGTGCAGGCGGCACAGACTTACCTGCTCGACAGCGCGCTCGAGAATCTGCTCGATCAACGCTCCGGCCAAACCGATCTCTATTACGTCGGATTCGCGCCCTATGCGCGGCAGGATGCGTACCGGACGGACGCGGAAGCCGCGCAGGCCGTGATGAATTCGCACTGGGGCACCACGGACCGTTCGCTGCTGCTGGTCAACAATCCCCGCACGCTGGTCACCACGCCCTTTGCGACGGTGACCAATCTGCGCGAAGTGCTGAACGAGATCGGTGCGATCATCGACCCCGAAGAGGACGTCGTCATGGTCTACCTGGCGAGCCGCGATGCGGCCGAAGGGCGGCTTTCAGCGTATCAGCCGCCGTTGTCGCTCGTCGAGCTGACGCCGGCGGGGTTGAAGTACCTGCTCGACGATGCCGAGATCAAGTGGCGGATTATTGTCGTGTCTGCCTGCTACTCGGGCGAGTTCATCGAAGCACTCGCCGACGATTACACGCTGATCGTGACCGACGCGGACGTTGGCCACATATCCTTCGCTTGCGAAGGGCGCACGCCACCGACTTTTTTCGGAGACGCGTTCTTCGTGCAGGGGCTTGGCAGGAGTGCGAGCTTCGAGGCGGCCTTCGACCGCGCCAAGTCGCAGGTTGCGCAGCGCGAGCGTGACGCGGGTTACGCGCCGCCTTCCTCGCCGCAGATCTTCGTCGGTGATGAGATGGCGAAGAAACTGAAGTCGTTGCGCGAGCGCGGCACCGGCGGCGTCACCGTTCAAGGCGGCGCAGCACCGGTTCACGGATGACCATTTAGACTGTGTCCATGGCGGCCTCTGTTCGCGTTCGCTCGTTGCAACACGCCTACGGCACCCACCGGGTGGTGCGCGGCATGGATTTCGGACTCGACCCGGGGCGCATCGGCTGCCTGCTCGGTCCTTCCGGCTGCGGCAAGACCACCGTACTGCGCTGTCTGGCCGGGTTCGAGCCCGTACAGGGCGGCGAGATCCTGCTCTCCGATCGCGTGGTGTCATCGCCCGGCATGCAGGTCCCACCCGAACGCCGTGGCATCGGCATGGTATTCCAGGATTACGCGCTGTTTCCCCATTTGACCGTCGCGAGAAACATCAGCTTCGGATTGTCACGAATGCCTGCTGCGGAAGCGAACTCGCGGACGTTGGCGATGCTCGAACTGGTCGGCCTGTCCCAGGTCGCGGACGTGTATCCGCATGAGCTATCCGGCGGCCAGCAGCAGCGCGTGGCGCTCGCGCGTGCCCTCGCGCCGGCGCCGAACCTGCTGCTGCTCGACGAGCCGTTTTCGAATCTCGACGTCGATCTGCGCGAGCGCATCTCGGCTGAAGTTCGCGAGATCCTGAAGTCGGCCGGCATCACCGCGATCCTGGTCACGCACGACCAGCACGAGGCCTTCGCACTCGCCGACGAGATCGGCGTCATGAAGGATGGTGCGATCGAGCAGTGGGACAGTGCCTACAACCTCTACCACCGGCCGCGCACCCGCTTCGTCGCCGATTTCGTGGGGCAGGGTGTGTTCCTGCGCGGCGTGGCGGAGGGCGAAGGCCAGCTGGCCACCGAACTGGGCATGCTCGAAGGCGAATGGCCGATGCAGATCGCGAAGGGAGATGCCGTCGACCTGCTGCTGCGCCCCGACGACATCGTGCACGACGACGCGAGTCCGTGGCATGCCGAGGTCCACGCGAAGGCATTCCGCGGTAGCGAGTTCCTGTATACGCTGAAGCTCACCTCGGGCACCCGCGTGCTCTGCCTGGTACCGTCGCACCACAACCACGCGATCGGCGAGCGCATCGGCATCCGCCTCGCGATCGATCACGTGGTCGCGTTTCCTGCGGAGTCCGGCGCGGGGATTTGACCTGAGGGGGTGCCGCGCGTGTATAATTGACGGGCGGGGTGGAGCAGTCTGGCAGCTCGTCGGGCTCATAACCCGAAGGTCGCAAGTTCAAATCTTGCCCCCGCAACCATCAAATCAAATAGATAGCCCGGCCGTACCGCCGGGCTTTTTGTTGCCTGTCAATTGTGTAGCCACCATGTAGCCGGTTTGTGGAATTCCAAGAGTCCAAACGCGGCACCGCATCCGCACCGGACGGATGCAAATCGTGCAGCAGTTGGCACTCGACAGTTTTAGGTTGGTGCTGCCCGTGCCGACTCGCCGCCATGATGACCGGCAAGAACGTAGGAAGGTGGCGCGGATCGGACCATCGTGCGGTCCCCAACGTTTCGGGACAGTGATCAGGACTACTACACGACCGAGCCGGGGCGCAGCAGAGCGCAGGCCCCGGTTGGTTACTTCTGCTTCTTCTCTGCCCGGTCTAGCCCTTCGATGATTAGGGCCCGGCATAGGGTGGAACGGGTAGGCATGTCAGGCCTTGCCCTCCGCAGCGCGTCGAGCCTTGCCGCAACGCCCGGCTCTACCATCACGCCGACCTGAACGGACCGAACCTCTTTCTCGGGCGTTGGGGTTAGCTTGCGGTTCGCCATCATCAATCGTCCAAAAAAGAATGGGGGCCGAAGCCCCCATGTTAGAGCATTGCATGTTGTCATGTCTACAGGATTCCTCGCTCCGCGAACGACAGCACCTGTGACCCGGCGACAATCATATGGTCGAGGGTCCGAATGTCGACCAGTGCCAGCGCCTGTTTTAGTGCCGTCGTAAGCAGCTCGTCGGCCCGGCTAGGTTCCGCCACGCCCGACGGGTGGTTGTGCGCGAAGATGACCGCCGCAGCATTGCACCCAAGCGCCGCCTTGACCACTTCCCGTGGGTAGACCGAAGTCTGCGCCAACGTCCCCCGGAATAGCTCCTCGCAGGCGATCAGCCGGTTCTGTGAGTCGAGGAACAGGCAGGCAAAAACCTCATGGGGAAGGCAGGCAAGGCGGGTGCGCAGGTAGTCGCGCACCGCCTGCGGTGAAGTCATCACGTCGCGCCCCTGCAGGGTATTGCGTTCGAGGATCGCGGCAGCTCGTGCCAACGTGCGGACTTCGGTCACGGTCAGCATTTGGCCACCTCCCAGCGCCCGTTCGCATATCGTCCGATCACCTCACGCAATGCAAACCACGCCGTACAGCATCCGGCGTCCGCATCGAGCGCCAGCGTGTACCCGTCCCACGGTCCACCTTCACAACGGCAAAGCGCCTTGCGCACTGGCTTGTGTCTTGTCGTCAGTCTCATTGTCGGCTCCAGAAATGAAAAGCGCGGCAGGTGCCGCGCTGTAAACCCTATAACATTATATGTTATACTAGTCAATAGTGTTCGCCGGAAACGAGCAGGTCTAAACCCTCAATATGAGAGGGAAAAGCATTCTTTTTCCCGGAGCCACCCCCCGAGGGGGAAAAGACGCATGGGGTGGGGGTGTCTGCATACCTATCGCGTACGTAAGATCTGGGTCAAATTCAATATCAACCTCGTGGATTGATACTCAGGTTTGCCGAAAGAGGGGCTGCCTTACTACAGTACCGCCTTGACCGATTTGGAATAGTCAATCGGATAGACTTACATCCCTTAGCTGGATTGACCATGCCAAATCAACATGAACCCGCCGTCCCTTTGACCTTCGCATCACTGATTGAAAAGGGCTTCGAGATTTTATTCATCTCACACGCGGAAGCGATCCTTACCGTCGATTTCCCGCAGGCGCTGGAAGAGCTAAGCAGCGTGCTGACAGGGCTTCGACTACCAATCACAGAAATCATCGGCGGCGGCGGTGGCGAAACCAAGTTCACCCAACGGCTAAGGCGTGCTTTGGCGCAAGACCTTGGCTGGAAGAAGCACGTTTTTCGCGTTGGACGCACAATAGATGGCCGCGAGCTAGAGTCAACATCGCACGAGGTGGATCACGTTCGAACGCTCCCCGCTGGCACGATTGCACTCGAAATTGAGTGGAACAATAAGGACCCATTTTTCGACCGCGATTTGGAAAATTTCAAGCGACTGCATGCCGAAGGTGCGATCAGCGTCGGAGTGTTAATCACGCGGGGGACAACCCTGCAAGCTAACATGCGGCAGGTGGTGCAGCGCTTCGCAGCAGAACAGAACATCAATTCCTATGACACACTCACAGGCCTCGGCTACCAATCAACTGCCCGGCAGCGGAATGCGGTAATGAAGCGCGTCAATCGGGCTAGAAACCCGATACCGTTCGCAATCGCGTGGAGCGATAACTTCGTCTCCGACAAATACGGTGCCGCTACTACCCACTGGGATAAACTCAAGGATCGAGTTGACCGTGGTGTTGGCAACCCGTGTCCGTTGCTGCTAATAGGTCTGCCGGCAGAGATTGTCACCTTCGACGGTGACCGAAGAATCGAGCACCTAGAGGAGCAGGGCGACGCCGAGGAAGGCAAACGCTGTCAATTCGCGCCCTAATAGAGCCAGCGATTCGCGGCGTAATAGAGCCAGTTCAGAGGTGTCGATTTCGTGATCTCGAACAGGTGACGTTCTAACGGTTTTGGGGGTTGGTTACAAGCATTGTTTT
>JADYZP010000061.1 GCA_020853025.1 Burkholderiales bacterium | reverse complement strand
TCCTGAACATGCGCGCTCCCGGCATGACGCTGATGAAGATGCCGCTGTTCGTCTGGACCTGGCTGATTACCGCGTACCTGCTGGTCGCGGTGATGCCGGTGCTTGCGGGCTCGGTCACGATGCTGCTGACCGACCGCCACTTCGGCACGTCGTTTTTCAACGCCGCCGGCGGCGGTGACCCGGTGCTGTTCCAGCACGTGTTCTGGTTCTTCGGCCACCCCGAGGTCTACATCATGATCCTGCCGTCGTTCGGGATCATTTCCGAGATCATCCCGACCTTCGCGCGCAAGCCGCTGTTCGGCTACGCGTCGATGGTCTACGCGGTCGCGAGCATTGCGATCCTGTCGTTCCTCGTCTGGGCGCACCACATGTTCACCGTCGGCATGCCGGCGGCGGGCTTGCTGTTCTTCATGTACGTGACGATGCTGATCGCGGTGCCCACCGGCGTCAAGGTCTTCAACTGGACGGCGACGATGTGGCGGGGATCGATGACCTTCGAGTCGCCGATGCTGTTCGCAATCGGCTTCATCTTCCTGTTCACGATCGGCGGCTTCACCGGGCTGGTGCTGGCGATCGTGCCGGTCGACATCCAGTTGCAGGATACCTACTACGTGGTTGCGCACTTCCACTACGTGCTGGTGGCCGGATCGCTGTTCGCGTTCTTCGGCGGCGCCTATTACTGGCTGCCCAAGTGGACCGGAACGATGTACGACGAGAGACTCGGCCGCTGGCATTTCTGGACGGCGTTCGTGTTTTTCAACATCACCTTCTTCCCGATGCACTTCCTGGGCCTGGCCGGCATGCCGCGGCGGATTCCGGACTACGCGCAGCAGTTTGCCGACTGGAACATGCTCGTGTCGATCGGCGCCTTCGGTTTCGGCCTGTCGCAGCTCATTTTCGTCTACGCGCTCGTCAAGTGCATTCGCGGTGACGGCGCAAAAGCGCCGGCGAAGCCGTGGGACGGTGCCCACACGCTGGAATGGACGCTGCCGTCACCCGTGCCATACCACTCGTTCGAGACGCCTCCGGTCGTCAGGTAGGCACCCGCAGGCAACCGCATGACCGCCGACGTCACGCCAAGACACGACAGCGATAGCGCAGACGCCCGGCTGCGCCGCAAGAACCTGCGCACGGCCTTGGTGTTGGCGTCGATTGCCGTCGTCTTTTTTTTCGGCGTGTTGGTCGCGCGATTCATCGGCGACGGATCGACTGGCGTAACGCTGCTGAGTGCGGCGGTCATGCTCTTCCTCGTGATCGCCATCGCGCGGAATCTGCGTAAATGAGTGCGCACACGAGCGCGCACGATCCGGTCACGGCGACCTCGCTGCCGGACGCCGACGAGCGACGCCGCGCCAACGTCGCGTTGCTGCGTCGGCTGGCGGTGGTCGTCGTCGTCATGTTTGCCTTCGGTTACGCGCTGGTGCCTTTCTACGACCAGATATGCAGGGCCACCGGCTTGCGCGACATCGCACGCGCCGACGAGACGGCCAACACGCAGGTCGTCACGGGCCGCAGCGTGCGCGTCGAACTCGATTCCAACCTGCGCAATCTGCCGTGGACGTTCCGACCGCTGGAGGCCGTCGTCGACGTGCATCCGGGCGAGGTTCGGCAGGTCGTCTACGAGGTCAGGAACACCACCGACCGTGCGATCACCGGTCAGGCCATTCCCAGCTACGGGCCGCGTTACGCGGCCCAGTATTTCCAGAAGCTCGACTGCTTCTGCTTCTCCAAACAGACGCTGCGGCCAGGAGAGGTGCGGCAGATGCCGGTGGTCTTCGTCATCGATCCCAAGTTGCCCGACGACCTGCCGACGATCACGCTTTCGTACACGTTCTTCGAAGTCGAAGGCGGGTGAAAACGTCTGATGGACCCGGGCCGGCGCGGCCGGCCCGGCTTTGCACTGCAATAAAGCGCATTTCGAGGAGTGACAGATGAGTGCAGTCGCCACCGGCGCCAAACCCTACTACTACGTTCCGCAGCCGTCGCACTGGCCGATCACCGGTTCGCTGGCGCTGTTGCTGATGGGTACCGGCGCCGCGTTCTGGTTCAACGACTACGCGCCGGGACCGTGGATGGTCGCGATCGGCTTCGCGATCCTCGTCTACATGCTCTTCGGCTGGTTCGGCACGGTGATCGGCGAGTCGGAAAGCCAGCTCTACAACACCAAGGTGGACCACTCGTTCCGCTGGGGCATGAGCTGGTTCATCTTTTCCGAAGTGATGTTCTTCGCGGCGTTCTTCGGCGCGCTGTTCTACGTCCGCAACCTTTCGGTACCCGACCTCGGCAGCCTTTCGTCGAAGGTGCTCTGGCCCGATTTCGCCGCGCAATGGCCTACCAACGGGCCCTACGAGTCCGGCCAGTTCACGCCGATGGGCGCGATCGGCATTCCGCTGCTCAATACCATCATCCTGCTCTCCTCCGGAGTGACGCTGACGATTGCGCACCATGCGCTGAAGGCGAACCGCCGCAGCTCGCTCACGCTCTGGCTGTTTATTACGATCGTATTGGGCTTCCTGTTCGTCGGCTTTCAGGCCTACGAGTATCACCACGCGTACACCGAGATGAACCTGAAGCTCTCGACGGGTGTCTACGGGTCGACGTTCTTCATGCTGACGGGCTTCCACGGGCTGCACGTCACGATCGGCGCGACGATGTTGCTGGTGATGCTGTTCCGCGTGCTCAAGGGACATTTCACCGCCGACCACCACTTCGCGTTCGAGGCCTCGGCGTGGTACTGGCACTTCGTCGACGTCGTCTGGCTGCTGCTGTTCGTGCTCGTGTACTGGCTGGTCTGATCGCCGGGCCGAAACCTACCTGCCCCCGCCGGCGCCGATCCACCCCATCCAGTAGGAGAAGAGCAGGAAGGCGACGAGGCTGCCCGACAGCGCGACGCGCAAGGTCAAGAGCCAGACGACGCGCTTGCCGCGGCCGGCATCGCGATAGAGGAACACGAGTGCGGCGAACAACGCGGCGACGATCGCGATCAGCACCGCCACGACGATGATCTTCATGGAGGCCAGTGTAAAGAAAATGTCCGGTCCATGCTCGCCGCCGCGATGAACGCAACCGTGCCGGAGCCGCGCCGGCGGCGCTGGCGCGTCGTTGTGCCGACGATCGCCGCGGTCGCCGGGGTGGCGCTGTTCGTGACCGCGGGGCTGTGGCAGCGCGATCGGATGGAGCAGAAGCAGGCACTGCGTGCGCAACTCGACGCGGCCGCGGCTCGCGCACCCGAAACCTTGCCTGACCTGCGCGATTGGACGTCGTGGCGCTTTCGCCCGGTCGAGGTCGCCGGCACCTTCGACGCCAAGCGTCAGATCCTGATCGACAACAAGGTTCACGAAGGCCATGCCGGATTCCAGGTGGTCGCGCCGCTCGTACTCGTCGACGGTCGCGTCGTGCTCGTCAATCGTGGCTGGGTCGCCGGCGGCGCGACGCGCGCCGATCTGCCGGCGGCGTCGCCTCCGGCGGGAAACGTACGCCTGCGCGGACGCCTCAACGTGCCGGCGGTTGCCTACCTGGAACTCGAGCATACAACCGTCGCCGGCCATGTTTGGCAGAACCTCGACGTACAGCGCATCGCGAAGGCATTCGACATGACGCTGGTGCCGGTCGTCATCGAGCAGACCGCTGCGGTCGACGCGGCCGACGCGCTGGTGCGCGATTGGCCCGCGCCGGACCTCGGCGTGAACACGCATCGCATCTACATGGTGCAGTGGTTCACGTTTGCCGCGATGACGGCGGGGCTGTGGATCTACTTCACGTTCCGGCGCAGACGATGAACGAAGCCGTGCCACCGGCTCCGGCGCTGCGTCGCGGCCGCCGCACGCTGCTGCTGATCGGCATGGTCGCGGTCGCACCGGTGATCGCCTCCTACGCCGCCTATTACTGGTTCCCCCGCGACAAGCAGGCGAACTACGGCGTATTGCTGCCGATCAGGCCCGCACCGGAAATCGAAGCGACGACGCAGGGCGACCGGCCGTTTCGCGTTGCCGAGCTGCACGGCAGGTGGGTGCTCGCGACGGCCGCCCCCGCCGCCTGCGATCCGGCATGCGAAAAGGCGCTGTACGCGATGCGACAGGCGCGTACGATCCAGGGCCGCGAGATGGATCGGATCGCGCGCGTGTGGTTCGTTACCGACGGAGGCGAGCCGGCAGCGTCGCTGCTGACGCAGCATCCCGATCTGACGGTCGTGCGCGCCGCGCCCGGCGTGCTCGCCGCCTGGGGCGCGGGACCCGATCGCATCTACCTCATCGATCCTTTGGGCAATCTCGTGCTCGCCTATCCGCGCGACCCCGACATAAAAGGCGTAGCAGCAGACCTGACGCGGCTGCTCAAGGCGTCGAGGATCGGCTGACCCGCGTTCGAGGCGAGGTGTAAAATAGACCGCTTCGCACGCAACGCTTCGCGACCGCGCAACCAATCATGACCGCACTCGCCCTAGCCGAGAGCCGCTGCCGGCATTTCCTGGCGCTCGCCAAGCCGAGAGTCGTGTCGCTGATCGTGTTCTGCGCGGTGATCGGGATGTTTCTCGCTTCCCCTGGACTGCCGCCGGCCGACATCGTGTTCATCGCAACGGTCGGCATCGCGCTGGTCGCGGGCGCCGCGGCCGCGGTGAATTGCCTCGTCGAGCAGAAAATCGACGCGCTGATGCAACGCACACGCAGGCGGCCGCTGCCGCGAGGCGAACTCACGTCCCTGCAGACGCTGGCTTTCGCGGGCATGGTGGGTGGGCTCGGCCTGTGGCTGCTCTACCGCTACGTGAATCCGCTGACGATGTGGCTGACGCTGGCGACCTTCATCGGCTACGCCGTCATCTACACGGTGCTCCTGAAACCCGCGACGCCGCAGAACATCGTGATCGGCGGTGCGTCGGGCGCGATGCCACCGGTGCTGGGCTGGGCTGCCGTCGCCAACGACGTTGCGCCGGAGGCGCTGTTGCTGTTCCTCATTATTTTCGCGTGGACGCCGCCGCACTTCTGGGCACTGGCGCTGTACCGGACGCAGGACTATGCGAAGGCGGGGCTGCCGATGCTTCCGGTCACGCACGGTTCTCTGCACACCCGGCTGCAGATCATCCTCTACACTTTCGCGCTGGTCGCGGTGTCGCTGCTGCCTTTCGCGATCCGCATGAGCGGCGTTTCCTACCTGCTGGCTGCGCTATTGCTCGGTGGCGTGTTCCTCGGCTACGCGTTCCGCCTCTACTTTCGCTACAGCGATGCACTGGCGCGCGCGACTTTCCGCTATTCGATCGTCTACCTGGCCGCGATATTCTCGGCCTTGCTGGTCGACCACTACTGGCAGTGATGCGCGTGGACGACCACGATGTTCTCGGCTCCGCCGGTCGACTCCTGCCGGCAATGATGCCGCGCGCTGCGTCGTTCGTCACCGTCCTCGTCTTCCTCCTGCTCTGCGCGGGCTGCACGCCGGAAGGTCCGAAATTCAAGTCTTCGGATGTCACCGGCTCGAAGCTCGGCAAGGACTTCGTACTGAGCGATCCCACCGGCCGTTCGCGCTCGCTCGCCGACTACCGCGGGAAGGCGGTCGTCGTCTTCTTCGGCTATACGCAGTGTCCGGACGTGTGCCCCACCACGCTGGCCACGTTGGCTGCGGCGATGAAGCAACTGGGGCCGGACGCCGACCGCGTGCAGGTGGTGTTCATCACCGTCGATCCGGAGCGCGACACGCCGGAACTCCTCGCCCAATACGTCCCGGCCTTCGATCCGCGATTCGTCGGACTGTATGGCGACGCGGCCGCGACCGAACGCGTGGCGCATGAGTTCAAGGTCATCTACCAGAAGCAGCCGGGTACGACCCCGGGCAACTATACGGTCGACCATTCCGCCGGTGTGTTCGCCTTCGACCCGCAGGGCCGTCTGCGCCTTTATATCGGTCACGGACAGAGCCCGGAGGTCTTCGCGCACGACTTGAAGGCGCTGCTGCACGAGACCGCGGGCTAGGCTCGCTGGGTCCGTCGCCTGCTGACGGCAGATACGCCGGTGCGCGCCGCCGATGCGGCACCGAGCGCGCAATGCGCGCGGTGCGGGTCCCTGTCCACGACCCAACGACTAGGCGGGCCGCTCGATCAACTCAATCAAGTAGCCATCGGGATCGGCCACAAAGGCAATCACCGTGGTCCCGCCCTTCACCGGTCCCGCTTCGCGCGTCACCTTGCCGCCGATCCTGACGCTGGCCTCGCGCACCGCTGTACATGCCGCCGCGGCGTCGGGCACGGCGATCGCGACGTGGCCGTAGGCACCGCAGTGTTCGTAGTGGTCGACGCCGTGGTTGTACGTGAGCTCGAGTTCCGCCCCGTTCGGGTCGTCGGCGAATCCCAGAAAGGCCAGCGTGTAACGCTGCTCCGGCCGGTGGGTCTTCCGTACCAGCCGCATGCCCAGCGCGCCGGTGTAGAAGGCGATCGATCGTTCCAGATCGCCGACGCGCAGCATCGTATGCAGGATTCTCATGATCGTCGACTTTGCCGGACGTTGCCAGAGCAAGGCGATGCAGCGTCGACGCTCGTGCTTGCACCGCGCGCCGACGTCACAGGTCCACCATTTCGAAATCCTCCTTGCGCGCGCCGCATTCCGGACAGGTCCAGTTCGGCGGCACGTCTTCCCAGCGCGTTCCGGGGGCGATGCCGTCCTCCGGCACACCGGCTTCCTCGTCGTAAATCCAGCCGCAAATGAGGCACATGTATTTTTTCATCGGAGGAGCGCGTGATGCAGTGGAGTAGACTTCGATCATTGTAGCCTGTCCTCCGGAACCGGCATCCGCATCACCGACACCGTTTCCGCGAAGTCCATTCCCCATGCCCGACAGCGAAACCGGATTTCCTCCCCTCGTGCTCACCTTCGCCGCATCCGACCCGTCGGGTGGCGCCGGAATGCAGGCCGACTTGCTGACGCTCGCCAGCATGGGCTGTCATCCGCTGTCGGTGATCACCGCGATCACCGTGCAGGACTCGCTGGGCGTCGAGGGTGTGCAGGCGATCGACTCTGACTGGGTCGCCGACCAGGCACGGTGCCTGCTCGAGGACATGCCCGTGGACGCCTTCAAGATCGGCGTGCTCGGCAGCGTCGAGAACGTCGCGGCCATCGCGGAGATCGTCTCCGACTATCCCGACGTGCCGCTGATCCTCGACCCGGTGCTTACGTCCGGCCGCGGCGACGAACTCGCCAGCGAGGAGATGATGCATGCGTTGCGCGAGCTTCTGCTGCCGCAGACGACGATCATCACTCCCAACAGCGTCGAGGTCAGGCGGCTGGCGGAGTTCGACGATGACGACGAAGCGCCGCTCGAGCAGTGTGCGGCGCGGCTGATTGAAAAGGGCTGCGAATTCGTGCTCGTTACCGGCACGCACGAGAACACACCGCAGGTCGTGAATACGCTGTACGCGAAGAGCGGAGTCTTGCGCGCCGACCGCTGGCCTCGTCTTTCGGGTTCCTATCACGGGTCCGGCTGCACGCTCGCTTCGGCTATCGCGGCGATGCTCGCCAACGGACTCGAGCTGCCCGAGGCGGTGCGCGAGGCGCAGGAATACACGTGGCAGGCGCTGCGCCGCGCGTATCGCCCCGGCATGGGCCAATTCCTGCCCGACCGGCTGTTCTGGGCGCGCGAGGACGCCGAGGTCCGTGGTGACGAGCCGGACCCTCCACGCGCCGTCGATGTCCGCGGAACGCACTGATCCGTTCGTGTGCAGGCGCTCGCTTCGCGCGCGGTTGCGCGGACTGTACGCGGTCACACCCGACCTGGCGGACGAGGAGCGACTGGCGGCGCTGGTCGACGCGGCGCTGACCGGCGGCGCATGCGCGATCCAGTACCGAAAGAAGTCGGCGCCGGCGGAGCAAAAGCGCCGGCAGGCAATGCGGCTTGCCCGACTGTGCGCAGCCCGAAACATTTTGTTCATCGTCAACGACGACGCGCAACTCGCGCGTGACGTCGACGCCGATGGCGTGCATCTCGGCGAAGACGACGGCGACGCGGCGCATGCACGCGCAACCATTGGCGACGGCAGGTTGATCGGCGTGTCCTGCTACGACGATGCCGGCCGCGCGCGCGATGCGGTCGCGGCGGGCGCCGACTACGTCGCCTTCGGCAGCTTTTTTGCGTCGCCGGTGAAGCCCGCCGCGCGGCACGCGGACGTGGCGCTGCTGGCGCAGGCGAGGAGCCTGAGCGTGCCGGTGGTCGCGATCGGCGGCATCACGGTGGAGAATGCGCGCGGACTGGCTGCGGCCGGCGCCGATGCCGTTGCCGTCATTTCCGCGGTGTTCGCGCACGAAGATCTCGCCGCGGTCAGCCGCGCGGCCGCGTCCATCGCCGCGTGCTTCGAACCGACCCTCTGGCCCGATCCGCAACCGAACACGAGCCGACCATGAGCCGCAACGAAGAACTCTTTGCCCGCGCGCAGCGCACGATTCCCGCAGGCGTCAATTCCCCGGTCCGGGCGTTTCGCTCGGTCGGCGGAACGCCGCGCTTCCTGGTGCGCGGCGAAGGTCCCTACGTCTGGGACGCCGATGGCAAACGCTATATCGACTACGTCGGCTCGTGGGGTCCGGCCATCGTCGGTCACGCGCATCCGGAGGTCGTGCGCGCGGTGCGGGAATCGGCAGCGCACGGTCTGTCCTTCGGCGCGCCGACCGAGGCCGAGATCGTCATGGCAGAGACGCTGGTGCGCAGGCTGCCATCGATGGAGATGGTGCGGCTCGTCTCCTCCGGCACCGAGGCCACGATGTCGGCGCTGCGCCTTGCGCGCGGCTATACGAACCGGTCGAAGATCCTGAAGTTCGAGGGCTGTTATCACGGACACGGCGACAGCCTGCTGGTGAAGGCGGGTTCGGGAGCGCTGACCTTCGGCCAGCCATCGTCGGCGGGTGTTCCCGCGGGCATCGCCAACGAGACCATCGTCGTGCCCTACAATGACCTGGATGCGGTGGCTGCGGTCTTCGATGGCGCCGGCGAAGCGATCGCCGCGATCATCGTCGAGCCCATCGCCGGCAACATGAACCTCATCATGCCCA
Source organism: Burkholderiales bacterium (assembly GCA_020853025.1). Lineage (GTDB taxonomy): Bacteria > Pseudomonadota > Gammaproteobacteria > Burkholderiales > Casimicrobiaceae > VBCG01. Next base: position 1,694 of record JADYZP010000061.1, on the reverse strand, counting down.
AGCCGGGCTTCCTCGAAGGGTTGCGCGCGATCTGCGACCGCCACGGCGCGGTGCTGATCTTCGACGAGGTGATGACGGGTTTTCGTGTCCACGCCCAGGGCGTGCAGGGCATGACGGGGATTGCGCCGGACCTGACGACGCTGGGCAAGGTGATCGGCGGCGGCATGCCGGTCGGTGCCTTCGGCGGCAGGCGCGCGATCATGGAGAAGATCGCGCCGCTGGGACCGGTCTACCAGGCCGGCACGCTGTCGGGTAACCCGGTCGCGGTAGCGGCGGGGCTCGCCACGCTCGCGGCGACCGAGGCGCCCGGCTTCTACGAGGCGCTTGCCGCGTCGACCAGAGCGTTGACCGACGGCCTCGCGGCCGCGGCCCGAAGCGCAGGCGTTAGGTTTTCCGCCCAGTCGGCGGGTGGGATGTTTGGTCTCTATTTTGCCGAGCAGGTGCCCGATTCGTATGCGACGGTGATGGCCTGCGACAAGGAACGCTTCAATCGCTTTTTCCACGCCATGCTCGACGCCGGCATCTACCTGGCGCCGTCGGCGTTCGAGGCGGGGTTTGTGTCCTCTGCGCACTCCGACGGCGACATCGCAGCAACGCTGCGCGCCGCGGAATCGGCCTTCGCCGGCGGCTAGCACGAATCGCGGCTCCGACCGCGTTCGCCGGTCGACCGACGGCGTCTTCCGAGCACGGCGACTGCGCCGCAGGCGTCGCCTTTCCCCGACAGAATGCAGCGCAACTTTCCATCGTAACGTCTTGTCTTACAACACTTTCCGTGGCTCATCGCGGATTCCCGCATGCTATGATGCAACGCGCCCACATCGACATTGAGGCCGTTTCCCGCGTGGATACCCCGGTTCGCAAACGCATAGGCGAGATCCTGATCGAGCGCGGCAAGCTCGACGCCGCCACGCTCGAGCGGGCGTTGCGGCTGCAACAGGAGTCCGAAGAGCGGCTGGGCGCGTTGCTGGTGACGCTCGGCGTGGTCGCGCAGCGCGACGTCGCCGATGCGCTGGCGCAGCAGCTTGCGCTGCCGCTGGTCGACGCCTCGAGTTACCCGGAGTTTCCGATACTCGAAGAGAGGGTGAGTACACGCTTTCTGCGTGAGTCCCGAGTGTTGCCGATACGCGAAGACGACAACGAGGTGACTCTGGCGATGGCCGACCCGACCGACGCCTACGCAATCGGTGCGCTGCAGATGGTGACCGGGCGCCTCGTGCGGCCGATGGTCGCCATCCCGAACGAACTCGAGGCGGCGCTCGAACGACTGTACGGCAGCGGCAGGTCCGCGCAGAGCCAGGTCATCGGCGACGTGGAAACCCGCGTCGACGATCTCGCCTTCGACGCCGACGTGCAGCAGTTGAAGGACCTGGCGTCCGAAGCGCCGGTGATCCGCCTGGTGAGCCTCGTCATCACCAACGCCCTCGACATGCGTGCCTCCGACATCCATGTCGAGCCTTTCGAGAACCGTCTCGCGATCCGCTACCGCGTCGACGGCGTGCTGCACGACGTCGAGTCGCCGCCGAAGCGTCTGGCGGCCGCGGTGATCTCGCGCATCAAGATCATGGCCAATCTCGACATCGCCGAGCGCCGGCTGCCGCAGGACGGCCGCATCCGGCTGCGCGTGCAGGGCAAGGAGATCGACTTGCGGGTGTCGACGGTGCCGACGATGCACGGCGAATCGGTCGTGATGCGGA
>JADYZP010000060.1 GCA_020853025.1 Burkholderiales bacterium | reverse complement strand
CGTTCTGACTGGGGGTACCTGCTCAGCCCGGGCGCGACCGTGCTCCGGCTATCGCGTTGTCCATGCGGCTTCGGACCAATCCGCGCCCATCCCCAAAATGACGCGCTTTTGCAACCCCGCCAACAGCGTCTACCGCCTCGAGCAACAAGCCAACTATCGTATCGCCACCCAACGTGGTCTCCAACGCATAGTTGCCGTGTTCCGCAATTGCGCGCCGCAAGCGCGTCACGCCCTCGTTCCACGCCCAGGCATTGGCGTCGCCCTGACGCATGGGGCGACCATAGGCGCTGGCGATGACCATCGCCTCGCGCGCGGCAGCGTCGGGATTGAAGTAGGGAATCCCTGCCGCCTGAAACGCTTGACCGCCGATGCTGCTCTTGCCGGCGCCGTTGCAGCCGGCCAACACGAATATCTGTCTCTCGCCGGCAGCGATTTTTCCTTTAGCCAAGCTTGCGCGGCCTTGCCAAGGTCTTCTTCGGTACGGACGGCTTCTTCAACGAGGCGCTGGCGAAGGCGCCAAGCTGCGCCGGAGGCGTGTCGAAGGCTCGCTGCATGGCCGCAACAGCACCTGGCGCCTGCATCGTTGCATACCGACGATCGAATTCCGCAGACAGTGTGGTGAGGGCACGATCTTCTGCCTCTGTCAGCGCTCGATACTCTTCGATCGAGATCAGCACTGCCGTTGGCTTGCGCTGCTTGATGATCGCCACCGGTCCGTCGCGTAGCGCGGCATCGAGCAGTTGACCGAACTTGTGCTTAGCTTCGCTGGCCGTATATTCCGGCGCGTCGATCATCTCGCCGCGCTTGTTGCGAACACGAATGGCGCCGGCCATGAGGTTCTCCGGGAAGCGTGAAATCCATTCGCGTAGCTTAGTCCATTGTGACCAATTTGGTCAAATTGGACATTTGTGCCGTCAATTGAAATCGACCGCCCCCGGGCGGCCTAACCGTCAATCGGCGGTGCCCAATGGCATCCGAACCGTGCGTCGGCGGATCCGATAGACCGACGCCGGCGGCAGATTGCGCGCCACCCGGCCAATCCGACGCGCCTCGAGTCCCAACCTATCGAGTATCTTGCATGGGATCGGGCACCACGGCCCGTAGGTGAACTGGTAGAACGCACCTCCGGCGCGCACGTGGCCGAACACGCCGGACAGAACGCCGAAGATCTGCCGAGGCGGCATCGTCAACAGCGGCAGTCCGCTGACCACCGCGCCCGCCCGGGCGCCGCCCAGCAGTGGCACGCGCGCGAGCCGCGCCGCGTCGAGGCACAGCACGCTGGCCTCTGGAAAGCGATCGCGGAGCATGCACGCGAAGTCGGCGCTGAATTCGACCAGCGTCAGATCGCGCTGCAACACGCCGCGTGCGAGCAACGCCCGGGTCACGGCCCCGGTGCCCGGCCCCAGCTCGATTACCGGTCCCGTCTCCGGCGAGATCTCCTTGGTCAGCAATTCTGCAAGGCGCGGTCCCGACGGTGCGATCGACGCCACGCGACGCGGATTGCGCACCCAGGCGTGCAGGAAGGGCAGGACGTCGGAGAACGACATCGGGGCTTTTCGTGGCGATCGGTTGGTGGCGGAGGCGGGAAGCGCGGGTGTGGCGTTGCGCCCCGATCGTAGAAGATTCCCCGACCGAGGTCAAAAGGGACGAACTGCTCGCACCGGGTATCGACGCATTATCCGATGCGTCGACCGGACGCGTCCAGCCCGCTCCAACTGCGTTTTCGCCGAGCGCACGATGCAGAAGGGCCGCGTCCGCGGCCCTTCGTTACGGCTGCCGATCGCTGCCCGCGCGGGTCACTTCAGCTTCGTTTCCTTGTACATGACGTGCTTGCGCGCGACGGGGTCGAACTTCTTGATCTCCATCTTCTCCGGCATCAGTTTCTTGTTCTTCGACGTCGTGTAGAAATGGCCGGTGCCGGCCGACGATTCGAGTTTGATCTTTTCACGGGGCATGATGGCTCCTTAGATCCGCTCGCCCTTGGCGCGCAGTTCGGCCAGAACGGAATCGATGCCGTTCTTGTCGATGGTGCGCAGGGCGTTGGTCGTCAGCCGCAGGCTGACCCACTTGTTCTCGCTCTCGACCCAGAAGCGGCGGCGCTGCAGGTTGGGCAGGAAGCGCCGCTTGGTCTTGTTGTTGGCGTGCGAAACGTTGTGGCCCACCATCGGGGCCTTTCCTGTGACTTGGCAGACTCGAGCCATCGCTCGCTCCTTTTTGCGGATTCTGATTCTTCGTGCCGGGACTAGGGCGCCCAAGGAGGACGCCATGCTGCGAACCGACAGCGGGTTGGGAGTGCGTAAAGCCAGACATTATCGCTTGAAATGCCTTGGCCTTCAACTTCCAGCCTTGTCCAACGACATCGGATCCTGGAATTGGGGCGTCGCCTCAATGACAAGTGGGCACTTACTTCGTGTAACAGATGCAAAAAAGCCCCCGATCCGACGGGAAGAAGGCGGGAAAGCAGAAGTTGCGGCAAATCTCAATGGATGTACAGCAGTCGCATGAGAATGCCGACGTTAAGCGCAACAAGAACGCCGAACATCCACTTCAGTGTTTCGATCTTGCCACCCAGTTCGAGTCTCAACTCAGTCTTGGCTGTGTCGATCCTGGTTTCAAGGCGAGTTTCCACCGTGCTCAGCTTCAAAGTGAGATTGCTCTCCAGCGTGATCAGATCGCCGGGAAACGCGACTGCTCTTCCGAGCGCATCGCCAAGCGCCTTCGCTTGCGCTTCTGCCTGCGACACTGGTACACCCGCGGTTTCAAGCCGCTTCGCGTAGTCGAGGGTGTCGAATTGCATGGCTGCGTGCACGATCAATTGTCTCCGAGAATGGTAGCAGACTTGCGTTTCCCCACGGGAAACGCGGGCCAGGCCAGATGGTCGTTGGCCATTGCGGCGGAGAGGTCAGGCGACGAAGACAAAGTGCTGCCGGCCTTCGGCATCAGATCAGTCCACGTTCGGCAAAGGAAACGACCCGGTGCCCGGCGACGACGAAGTGGTCGAGCGTGCGGATGTCGACCAGCGCCAGCGCAGCTTTCAGCGACGCCGTCAGCAGTTCGTCGGCGCGCGACGGCTCGGCCACGCCGCTCGGGTGGTTGTGCGCGAAGATGACCCCGGCGGCGTTGTGTCCGAGCGCCGCCTTCACCACCTCCCGCGGGTAGACGCTGGTCTGCGCCAATGTGCCGCGGAAGAGTTCCCGCGCCGCCAGCAGGCGATTCTGGCTGTCGAGGAACAGCGCCAGGAACGCCTCGTAGGGCAACGCCGCGATGGTCAGCCGCAGGTAGTCGCGCACGGCGTCGGGCGAGGCCAGCGAATCGCGCTGCGCGGCCTCCTCGAGCAGCGCGCGACGAACCAGCTCGACCATCGCCTTGAACTGCGCCGCGCGCGCGGGACCCAGCCCCCGCTGCGTGCGGATGTCGCCGATGCCCGCCGCCAGCAACGCGCCGACGCCACCGAAGCGCGCGAGCAGGTCTCGCGCGAGATCGAGCACCGGGCAGCCGGCGACACCGGTACGCAGCATGACCGCAAGCAACTCGGCGTCGGTCAGAGCGTCGGCGCCGAAGGCGAGCAATCGCTCGCGCGGACGCTCTGCCTGCATAGTGTCTGTGGCACCCACCAGCACCTCCGTGGCCTGTTTCGAACTGCCGCGCAGCGTTGCACCGGCCGATTCCGTCACCGGCCGCGCATGAACTGCGGCTTCGAGGGAAGTGTAAGATTCACAGCGCGCGCATTGCTATCGACCGAACAGCCGACCCGACGATGAACGACCCCGCTCCTGTTGCCGAAACCGCACCCGGCCTGACCCGAGTCGTGCTCGGCGTCACCGGCGGCATCGCCGCGTACAAGGTCGCCGAACTGACGCGCCTGCTGGTCAAGGCTTCCGTGACCGTCGACGTCGTGATGACCGATGCCGCCACGCGCTTCGTCACCGCGACCACCTTCCAGGCGCTGTCCGGCCGGCCGGTGCTGACCGACCTGTGGCAGACCGGCGCCGACAACGCCATGGGCCATATCGGCGTGTCGCGCGGCGCCGACGCCGTTCTGGTCGCACCCGCGTCCGCCGACTTCATCGCCAAGCTCGCGCATGGACACGCCGACGACTTGCTGTCGACACTTTGCCTCGCGCGCGAATGCTCGCTGCTCGTGGCGCCCGCGATGAACCGGCAGATGTGGGCGAACGCCGCCACGCAGCGCAACGTGGCGCAACTCGCCGCCGACGGCGTCGCTATCCTTGGCCCCGATACCGGCGAACTCGCCTGCAACGAGAACGGTGAAGGCCGCATGCTCGAAGCCCCGGCACTCCTTGCCGCGCTGATCGCATCGCGCCAGCCCAAGCTGCTTGCCGGCAAGCGCGTTCTGCTCACCGCCGGGCCCACGTTCGAGGCGATCGACCCGGTGCGCGGCATCACCAATGCCAGCTCGGGGAAGATGGGCTTCGCGTTGGCGCAGGCCGCCGCGGAGGCGGGAGGCGTCGTGACGGTGGTCGCCGGTCCGTCCGCGGTGGCCACACCGTCGGGCGTTACGCGCGTCGACGTCACGAGCACGGCGCAGATGGCCGACGCCGTGATGGTGCGCATCGGCGCGTGCGACGTCTTCATCGGCGTCGCCGCGGTCGCGGACTACACGCCGGCAGCCACGCACGAGCAAAAGTTGAAGAAAACCCCCGACGCGCTGACGCTGACGCTGAAGCCCACCGTCGATATCCTCGCCACCGTCGCGGCGCGCGCCAAGGCGCCGTACTGCGTCGGCTTCGCGGCGGAAAGCCATGACGTCGAACGCCACGGCGAGGAAAAGCGCAAGCGCAAGAAGCTCCCTTTGCTGATCGCCAACCGGGCGCAGGATGCGCTGGGGAGTGACGAGAACGAAGTGACGCTGCTGGATGATGGGGGGGCGCATCGGTTGCCGCGAATGGGCAAGCTGGCGCTGGCGCGGCGTCTGGTGGCGGAAATTGCACAGCGGTTGCCGCGGTCGTGACGAACCGAGGCAGTGGCGCGATTGTGCACAGCCAATTCGACCCTGGGCACGACCGGAGTAACTCCGGGCGCAGCTCGCACTGCAACCATCGTCCCCGCGAAGGTGCGGACCCAGCGTAACCATCGTCTCCGTGCAGGCGCGGACCCAGCGTCGTTGCATCGAACTTCGAAATGACCCCACCGAAAATCGACCTGAAAATCCTCGATGAACGGATCCGGCCCTACCTGCCGGCGTACGCCACTCCTGGATCTGCTGGGCTCGATCTGCGCGCCTGTATCGACGCCCCGCTGACGCTCGAGCCCGGGCAGACGCAACTAATCCCCTCCGGAATCGCCATCCACATCGGCGATCCGGGTCTCGCCGCGCTGATCCTGCCGCGCTCGGGACTGGGGCACAAGCATGGGATCGTGCTTGGGAATCTGGTGGGGCTGATCGATTCGGACTATCAGGGGCCGTTGATGGTGAGCTGCTGGAATCGGGGGGTGGAGGCGTTTACGCTGAATCCGCTCGACCGGCTGGCGCAGCTGGTCATCGTGCCGGTCGTACAGGCGGAATTCAACATCGTGGATGAGTTTCCGGCAAGCGATCGAGCCGCGGGGGGGTTTGGAAGTACCGGGCGCTAGCGCGATGAGAGTCGCCATCATGCAGCCGTACTTCTTTCCCTATATCGGCTACTTCCAACTGATGCAGGCGGTAAACCTCTTCATCATTCACGACCGCGTCAAGTACGCGAAAAAGGGCTGGATTAATCGGAACCGCATCCTGCAGAACGGACACGACGCAGTCATCTCCCTTCCGCTGAAGCACGCATCGGACGCGCTGGACATCCGCGATCGTGAAATTGCCGCGGACTTCGATCGGGACCGATTGCTGAATCGAATCACCGAAGCCTATCGCCGGGCGCCGCACTTCGCGCAGGTGATTCCCATCATCGAGCGGGTCATTCGCCACGACGACGGGAATCTGTTCGGATTCCTCCGCAATTCGCTCTTGGAGACTGCTGGATACCTGGGGATCGAGACCCGATTGGCCGCCGCCTCCACCTTTGCGATCGATCCATCGCTCAGGGGGCAGGACATGGTGATCGCACTCTGCAGGAAAGCGGGCGCGGACGTCTACATCAACGCCATCGGCGGGACGGAGCTGTACGCCGCCGCGGCGTTTCGCTCCGCGGGTCTGGAATTGAATTTCGTCCGTTCGGAGCCGTTCGAGTATCGTCAGCTCGGCGCCGATTTCGTGCCCTGGCTGTCGATCATCGATGTCATGATGTTCAACGACGCCAACGCGATCCGGCAATGTCTCGTCTCGAATCGTGAGATTTTCGCCCCATCGTGAATCCCCGGTCACACTGGGGTCGCAAATGACAACGCCGAGAACGAGACGGCAAATGTTCAGGTGGAAAAAGCTCGGCAAGTTGTTCGACCCCGAAAACGTCGGAGGCAGGACCTGGCTCACGGCGTTTGCTCAGGCACCCGCGACGCTCGTGTTCGAGGACTTCGTCCGCATCTATTTCTCCTGCCGCTTACCGGTCGAGCCGAATGGTCAGTACGTAAGCCGTTCCGCGTGGGTAGACGTCGATCGCAGCGATCCTTACAGAATTCTGCGGGTCGCCGAACAGCCGATCCTGCCTCTGGGGAGACTAGGCGAGTTCGATGAGTTCGGCACATATCCGGTGTCCGTCGTTCGGAACGGAAATGAAGTCTGGGCGTACTACGGCGGCTGGACCCGATGTGAATCGGTACCGTTCAATGTCGCAATCGGAATGGCCATCAGCCGCGACAATGGCGCGACATTTCGACGAGTCGGTTCCGGTCCCGTGTTGTCCTATTCGCCTGCCGAACCATTCGTTCTCAGCGGCCCGAAAGTCCGCCGCTACCTCGACACCTGGTACCTCTGGTACATCGCCGGTCGGAAATGGAAACTCGTCGACGGAAGACCTGAGCCCGTTTACAAGATTCGAATGGCGACGTCTGCAGACGGCATTCAATGGTCCAAAGTCAATCGGGACCTCATTGAGAGTCGGGTCGAGGATGATGAGGCACAGGCGAGCCCGGACGTCTTCTTCGCCAACGGCAGATATCACATGTTCTTCTGCTACCGGTACAGCAGCGGCTATCGCGGCAAAGAATTCGGCTATCGTATCGGCTACGCTTCGAGCCCGGATCTCTTTGTCTGGACGCGTGACGATGCGCGGGCCGGCATCGACGTCTCCGAGGAAGGTTGGGACTCCGAAATGATCAGCTATCCGCATGTCTTCGAACTCGATGGAAAGGTCTTCATGGCCTATCTGGGAAATCAGGTTGGGAAGCACGGTTTCGGCTTGGCAGAGCTGGAGGGAAACCTTGCTTAGGCAGCTAGGAAGACCTCGATGAAGTGGAGGAAGCTCGGCAAGATTTTCGATCCGACGGAGCATCGCCTCACCAACGAATGTGCCCAGTTCGCGCAGTCGCCGCAGGCGTTGGTTTTCGACAAATTCGTGCGCATCTATTTCTCAACACGTTCGGTCGATCCCATCGGAGGCAAGTTTCGAAGTCATATTGCCTACGTCGATATGGCAAAGAACATGCGAAGAGTCATCGGTGTATCCGAGCGGACGGTCATCGAACTAGGCAAACTCGGCTGCTTCGATGAGCACGGCATCTTCCCGATGAACGTCGTGCGTTACCAGGGCGTTGTACTCGCCTACACCTGCGGATGGAGCCGGCGCGTTTCGGTCTCGGTCGAGACCGCTATCGGCTTGGCGATCAGCGACGATGGGGGGCAAACGTTTCGCAAGACGGGCGACGGGCCGATCCTCGCGGCGTCGCTCCACGAACCCTGTCTTGTCGGCGACCCCTTCGTCCGCATCGTCGGCGACACGTTCCACATGTGGTACATGTTCGGAACCGGCTGGAGGAAGTACTCCGAGGACTCCGCACCTGATCGCACGTACAAGATCGGGCATGCGGTGTCTGAGGACGGCTCGAACTGGATTCGCGAAGAGGCTCGTCAGATCATCGCCGAACGGCTGGGATCCGATGAGAGTCAGGCGTTGCCCACGGTCGTCGAGATCTCGCGCCGTCACCACATGTTTTTTTGCTATCGCCAATCACACGATTTCAGGCAGAACCGGGAACGCGGCTATCGCATCGGCCATGCCTGGTCCGACGATCTGGAAAACTGGCACAGAAATGACGACGATCCCAGAATCGACGTAACGGCGGGAAGCTGGGACTCGGACATGATGTGCTACCCCCACGCTTTCGAATGCGACGGTAGCGTCTACCTGCTCTACAACGGCAACGAATTCGGGCGCTACGGGTTCGGTCTCGCCGTGCTTGAATGATGTCGTACTTGTTGCGCTACAAGGCCGGGGCTAGCACCGAGCGTGACATTCGCGAGCATCTCGGGGCATGCGACGGGCATTTCGTTCCGCCTCTGCGCGCGCGCGTGAACATCGACGAATATGCCCGCAAGCTCGCCGAACGCTCCCTCACCATCGAAGCATGGCACGATGAGGTGTTGGTCGGGCTGGTGGCGGCGTACGTGTCAGCAACGGGCGATTCGTGCTTTGTCAGCAACGTCAGCGTGTTACCCGAATTCAAGGGACGGGGAATCGCTTCTACATTGCTCGCGAATCTCGACCGGCACCCAGCGTGCGCGAACGTAAGATCGATACAGCTCGAGGTCTCCAAAGGCAGTGTTGATGGGATTCGACTCTATGAACGCTTCGGGTTCCAAGTCACCGGCGAGCGCGGCGATCAGATAGTGATGCAATACACTCGTAATAACGATGGTGCACGGGTTCCGAAAGGGCCGGAAGCATGAGAAACCATAACCAGGAATATCAAGACAACCAGAGCCGCAGGTATTCGTACGACTTCGACGCCATCATCCGTCGATACATGTTGAGGACGCTGGAGCCCCATTTCGTCCGCGGTGGCTCGGTGCTGGAGCTTGGTTGCCACAAAGGCGACATGACCGAGCAGATCCTCGAGTATTTTCCCTCGGTGACCGCGATCGAGGCGGCCAGCGATCTCATCGAAGGCGTCCGCGCGCGCTTTCCCGGGCGGGTTCACGTCGTAAACGCCACGTTCGAGGATGCCCGGCTGGAGCAGCGCTTCGACAATATCTTCCTCGTCCACACGCTCGAGCATCTCGACCACCCGGTCGAGGTTCTCGCCAAGGTTCGGCAATGGCTGAGTCCGGAGGGAAGGCTGTTCGTCGCGGTCCCGAACGCCAACGCGCTGTCGCGACAAATCGCCGTGCGGATGGGCCTTATCGAGTACAACGCGGCCGTCACGCCGGCTGAAGCCCTGCACGGACACCGGCGAACATACTCGATGGATGTCCTGTTGTCGGATATCCGCCACGCCGGATTTTGTCTCGACGACCACGGCGGGATACTCGTCAAGCCATTGGCGAATTTCCAGTTCGATCGGGCGATTGCGGCAGGGATCGTGGACGAGGCCTATCTGCAGGGCTGCCATGATCTTGCGAAGATCTACCCAGACCTTTCGGCGAGCTTGTTCGTCGTGTGCTCCGTTCGGTGCTGAATCGTAGCTGCGTCATCTTCGGCAGCCTCGCGCAACGCGGCACCACGCGCAGGGGAGTGGGCGACTCCTGTCGCCTGGGCACGCAATATGCTTGATATGATTTCCCCAGCCAGCTCATTTCCTGATCAACCACTGCCATGAAAAACGACCGAATGGCGACCGCCCGTAGCAAGAGCGTCGGGAATTTGGCCGCGGTCCCTATGTCAACGGCGAGTGCCCCTCCGTCACGGGCGCGCAAGACACCGCGCGTGGCTGCCGACCTCGCCATCCACGGCGCCGTGCCACTGTTCGCCGAGGCGGTCCACGTGGGACGGCCCAATGTAGGCAGTTCGGAACGATTCCTCGCCAGGGCGCGCGATATCCTGGAAAGCCGCTGGCTCTCCAACAACGGCCCGATGCTGATCGAATTCGAAACGCGAATCCGCGAGAAGCTCGGCGTCAAAAACTGCGTGGCGATGTGCAACGGAACCATCGCCCTCGAGATCGCAACGCGCGCACTCGATCTGCGCGGCGAGGTCATCGTCCCGTCGTACACGTTCGTAGCCACCGCGCATGCGCTGCAGTGGCAGGAAATTACGCCGATCTTCGCCGACATCGATCCGGGGACGCAGAATCTCGACCCGGATGCGGTACGGCGGATGATCACGCCGCGCACCACAGGAATCGTCGGTGTCCATTTGTGGGGCCGTGGCGCGCCGGTCGAAGAATTGGCCGAAGTCGCTGCCGTCAACAACCTCAGACTGATGTTCGACGCATCGCATGGATTCGGCTGCTCGCACGGTGGAACATTTCTCGGTAATTTCGGTGACTGCGAAGTTTTCAGCTTCCACGCGACGAAGTTCTTCAACACCTTCGAAGGCGGCGCCGTCGTCACCAACGACGACCGCCTGGCCGAGAAGATGCGGCTGATGCGCAACTTCGGCTTCTCGGGCTACGACCACGTCATCTACCCCGGTACCAACGGCAAGATGACCGAGATCGCCGCTGCGATGGGTCTCACCAATCTCGAGGACCTCGACGATTTCGTCGCGATCAACCGTGCCAACTACGGCGCGTACCGCGACGAGCTGCGCTCGCTTCGCGGCGTCAGCATGCTCGCATTCGACGAGTCCGAGCACAACAACTACCAGTACATCGTGCTCGACGTAACGCCGGAATTCCCCGTGTCGCGTGATCGGCTGGTCGACGCGCTGCACGCGGAGAACGTACTCGCGCGAAAGTACTTCTGGCCGGGCTGCCACAACATGGAGCCCTATCGCTCGTTCTATCCGCACGCGGGTCTCGTGCTGCCCCACACCAATCGCATCGCCGAACGGGTGGTGGTCCTGCCAACGGGATCCTCGATGCATCCTGACGATATCCGCGCCATTGTTTCCGTTCTCCGCGTGCTGGCATCCAGTCGAACTGCGTAACCCACTTACCGGCCCGTGAGTAATGTGGTGCGCTGTTGACGCCCCTGCTCGGGATCACCCGAGCGTCGCGGGCGGCCACCCGAAATAATCCTGCAGTCCCGGTAGACGCGGTCCACAGGCCAGCCGCACATGGCCTGCGGTGGCCACCATGTATTCGGCAAAGGCCTCCGGCCGGCGCCCCTTGCGGAATTGCTCCGCAACGTCCTGGCCCAATTCCATGTAACGCTTCGGATGCGCCAGCACTGCCGTTATCAGCTCCTGCAGGTTGCCCTTGTCGAACCGATAGGTGAACTCGGAGGCGCGGCTGAAATTCTGCTCGAAGAAGCTCTGCCGATTGGTCAGGCACAACGTCCAGAGTCCAAACGCCCGCATCGGTCGATCGTGCGGCGCGCGCTGGGTATTCGGCGACATGTCGATCAGTCCCAGCGAATCGATGATCTGCTGGCGGGACGCAGAGTAGTCACCGCCCTTGATATAGGTCGCGCGACGTCCGGAGAAGTCCATGTGCTCCCAGTTCATTCCCTGGATCTGCACGGGGAAATCGGCGATCGCATCCGCCACCATCGTGCTCTTCACCCGCCGCAAATAGTCGTCGAGCTGGGCGATGAAAAACAGGCGAAGCCTGGCGAATTCGCTGATGTCCCATCCCCGACCTAGAAACGAAGCCGTCACAATGGCGTCGATGTCGCTGCCGGCAGGTCCGTCGAGGTCGGCGGCCAATTCACCCGCGAGGTCGACCAGCATGATGAAGGTGTCCGCCGGCATGGCTTCGCGCCAACTGGCAACGAGCTTCGCCGGGTCGTTGCCGTTCTTCATGAACAGCAGCTTGCCCTGCGCCTTGCGGTCGAAGTCGACCTCCGACCGGTCGACCATGTCGAAGGGCATGGGCGGCACGATGCCGTGCAGGCCGGCCTTCGGGTCGAAACGCTTACGCAGTTCAAGGTGTTCGGGGTAGTAATAGAGGCAGGCGTGCCAAGGACTTGTCGATACATGGCGGTCGAAGTAATAGGCGGGCGAGTCCCCGTTCAGCGAAAGGTACGGAATCTGGGCCGCCTCCCACAAGTTGACTTCGCGGCCATCAGGCGTCGCGGCCTTGAGGTCGGCCCCCATGCCCATGGTAGCGAAGGCGAACTCTATCGAGCCTTTGCTGATTGTCCTGTTGAAGAGTTCCTGCGAAGCGGGGTCGCCGAAGTTGACCTCGACGAACTCATGACCCAGGTCTTCGTACAACCGGCGATGCGCGCGACCCGCCGCCCCCAATGCATCGTTTCCGGACTTTCCGGAAAGAAAGATGACCGTGCTCATGCTGTACTCGTGCGCGTCGCTCGATTGCGCGATGAGTTGCGGTCGTCCACCCACCCTGGATGGTAAGCGCCGGCTCCCCGTACCGAACGGATATCATGGAGACGTATCAGGGTTTCATACCTGCGCATACAGGACCGTTTCCTCGCGATGAATGCTGTAGTGGTCCAGGTAAAACCGATAACCGATTCCCAGTCCGTGGATGAAGAGCGGAATCGCAAAGAAATCCTCCGGGCGGTGATAGAGAGAAATGGCGAGGCGCGGCTGATCGCGGCGGAGCACGCGTTCGGCTCCACGCAAGGCGTCGAGCTCGCTGCCCTCGATGTCCATCTTGATGAAATCGACCCGCTGCACGCTGCCGTCGTCGACAAGATCGTCGAGCGTCATCGTGGAAAGCGATTCGTCGAATGCCGTCGCTCCCGGATTGATCGCATCGATCGCGGGTCCAACCCCGTTTCCCACACGGCGGGCGTTCGACAAACCGTACTCATGCACGGTTATTCGCGGCGCCAGGCCGGGATTCATGTCGAGGTTCTCGCGAATGATCGCGCAATGCTTGGGGATCGGATCGAACGTGTGAACATGTCCGGAAGGCCCTGCCGCCACGGCGAACGCCACCGCCGTATCACCGAAGCACCCTCCGGCATCGATGATCTGGTCGCCGGCCATCGGAGCAATTTCGACACCATCGCGTCGATAGTAGTACTGCCCGGTAAGAAACGTCCACATGACGTTCTCGCGCCAGCACTTGAGGCGTATCGGACTCGTATTCCGCTGGGGAACTTCGAAGATCCCGAGTGGCCCGATCATCCCGATATCGTCCGTCTCGCCTACGCGCCAGCGGTCGACAATCGCGCCATGACCCTTGGTTTCCTCGTTGTTGAACGGAAGGCGCACGTGAAGATGCCCCAGCATGCGGAAGAGCACCAGCCGGTCGAAAAGCGCGCGCGATGCCTCGTCTTCGAGAAGCGTCCGGGCGCCGAAGAAATCGGCGACATGGCGCAGGAAGAATGAGAAATACTCGGCGTGGAAATCCGGTACGAACGCGTTCGGCGGGACGGCCTGGTAGCGGATCGCGTCGAAATTGTCCTCTTCGATGTGGTGCATCATCCGGAACACCTCGCGGACAACGTAATCTTGCCAACGACCCACAACGGAGTCCTGTGCTTCCACCGTCGAAGCGCTATTCATCTGATCTCCGGTCACCGGTTTTCGCCGACCCGTTCCGGGACGCAATTCGCGCGTCGTCGAAATGGTGTCGACCCGATCGCGGCGATGAGAGCGGTACCTGCGATCGCACACTCATTCAAACCTTCGAGGTCGACTTGCGCCAATAGCTACCGGACCAGTCGATCGTCTCGATTCGATCGGATATTCCCTTGCGCTCGCGAAATTCATCCACCGCACGTCGGCATGGCTCGAAGTCGCCATAGTCATCGATGATCACGAATCCACCGGCGACTACCTTGTCGTACAGCGCGTCGAGGGCATCCATCGTCGACTCGTATAGATCTCCGTCCACTCGCAGCAGGGCTAGCTGGCCGATGGGCGCCGACACGAGCGTGTCGCGGAACCAACCTTTCAGGAAACGCACCTGCCCATCGAGTAGTCCATATCGGCGAAAATTCTCCTGAACTTCCTCCAGGGACACGGCCAGGATGGGTTCGCGTTCCGCGCTGAAGTCGTGGCCTGAATCCTCTGGCATGGACGGCCTGGGCAAACCCTCGAAGGAATCCGCGACCCACACCGTCTTGTCCCGGACGTCCCAGGCGCCCAGGTACCCCCGCATGAGAATGCTAGCCCCACCGCGCCAGGCGCCCGCCTCCGCAAGATCGCCTGGCACCATTTCCAGACGGATGGTATCGAGACAGGACAGCACGTTCTGCAGCCGTCGCCTACCCACCATCGTATGCGAGAACTGACAGACGTTGCGCAAGTCGACCTCTGCAACTGACCCGTCGTCGTTCGGTACGCTCAGTCTCCACCATATACGTCCGTCGTCCCTCCTCGCGCGTACCGACTCGTACATCTCCGGCATTCGGGAGGCAATCTGCCGCACGGCCTCGGGATCGATCGGCCTATTGGCGACTATGTTGGAAAAGATATAGAGAAACCGCACTTCGTTTTCCAGGTAGATCGCGTTGAGAAGACAGTCGACAAGCAGACTCAAATACCGGTCCTGGATGGAGATTGCCGCCTCTACCCCCTGAGTCCTGTCATTGTCGATTTTCACCGGACTATGGCGATCCTCCGACCGGAAAAGGTCGGTGATGAGACTACCAATGATCGACACGACTACTCCGCGTGACATCGACCAGAAAATCTTCAAGTGCCCGAACCGGCACGACGTCGTCGAAAAGAACGCCTCGCGCCGCGACTATCCGTGCGCGTGTGCGCTCGCGAAATCCCGCATCGGTAGCAAGGCGCACCGCGAGGTCCGCGTATTCCCTGTTCGACGTTGCGACCAGCTCGCCCAGTCCCATCCTCCGCATGATGCCGCTGCCGAATCTTCCGCGCATGAAGCGCCCTTCCAACGTGACGAGGGGCACGCCGCACTGGATCACCTGCATCGCCGTATTGAAGCCGGAGAAGCCGACGGTGTCGAGACAGGCGGTCGTGTGCTGCAAAAGCCCGAAGAACTGCTGCGACGACAACCATGGAATGAAGCGAACACAATCGTCGAAGCGTAGCCGAGCCTGTCTGAACGCGCGGGCGAGGCGCAACCGCAGAACCTCGGATTGATTCACGCAGTTGCTATAGCTGAAAAAGACGAGTTGCACGCTCGGCGCCCCGCGTGCGATCTCCAACAGGATCCCGTCATATTCCGGACGATACTTGTATGGTGTTCCTGGACACACGAGGATCGGCCGGGTCGGGTCGAGGCCCAGCGCGCGCAGATCCGGGTCCTCAGGGGTGATGTCGAGGCGCCGATAGTGACAGCCCAGATTCGGCATTGTCACCAGCCGCTCGCGGTAGTTTTCCTGCGCGTCGGCGGGCTCGAAGCATTCCGCGGAAAGAAAGTAGTCGACGGTCGGCAGTCCGGAGGTTTCGGGATGGCCCCACGCCGCGATCTGCACCGGCGCCAGACGCATGCTCGCCAACATGATCGTCATCGGATCCATGCCGACTTCCGGAAAGATGATTGCATCGAGGTTCCGAGCGAGGATGGCCTGCACGAAATCGGCGAGACCGCTGCCGGCCGTGTCGTACGAGGCCGCCCTAGCCTTCGCCCAGTTCGTTTCCTCATCCTCCGCATCTCCCGTGTGGAACACGTGGAGCGATACCCGTGCAGCGTCGATGCTTTGCAGCCAGCCTTTCACGATGGCCGTCCAGACGGAATGCTTGCGAATGTGCCCAGATATGATCCCCACGCGAACAGGTCCACACTGATGTCCGTGACCGCAGACCAGTCCGTTCGTGTCCTGCCAGTGGTTCATGAGGCGCGCACACAGGTCGCCATATCGCGAAAGCAGCTCCTTGTTATTCTGCTCGTCGTAGGCGAGGTAGAAAGGCGGATAGCTGCCGACCGTATGGCACCCGCCCCCTATGCGATCGCCGGTCAGCCACCCATCGAGTTCGGTCAGTGCTGTATCGAATGCAGCGCGGTAGTCACCCGATGCCTCGCCTGCGCCATAGACTCCGGCGAGCTGTGCCATGGCGAGCGCCCATCGCGCCTCGACCGACTCCGGGTTATTGCGGATCTCCTGCTCGAGGCAATCGATCGCCTCGACCGTGAGTCCCTGTGTGTAAAGCAAAGTGGCGAGGCAGTAATTGGGGCCAGGGAGGTCCGGTTTCAGCGACAGGGCCTTCTGGTAGCCCGCGATCGCCTCCGGCCGCCGACGCAATCGATCGAGCGCACGCGCACGGTTAAAATGCGCTTCGGCAAAATTCGGCACCAGCGCGATAGCCTGGTCGTACAACGGGACGGCCGCCTCGACGCATCCTTGTTCCTGCAACAGTCCTGCCAGATTGTGCAGCGCCTCCACATTACCGGGTTGGTCCGCGATGACCGCCCGCAACTGTTCCATCGCTGCCGTCGCATTGCCCTGCGCTTGCAGAACCAGAGCCAGGTTGCTGCGCGCGCCGATGAACGCAGGATCCAGTGCGATCGCCTGCTCAAAAGCGGCGCGCGCCCGATCGAGGTCGCCGTGTCCGCGATAGGCGAGGCCTAGATTGCTCAAGGCCTGCGCGGACTCCGGTTGCCGCTCCATCGCACGCTCGATCAGCGCAACGGCATCCGAGTGCCGCTGCAGTTGCAGCGCGACTACGCCGAGCAAGTGCAGCGCATCAAAATTGTCCGGGTCGAAGGCCAACACCTGCCGGTAGATATTCTCGGCTTCGGACAGTCGGCCCGCCTGATGGTGGCTTGCCGCGATTTCGATTGCGCGCACGAGCGAGATGGCTTCCCCGGCGGGTCTGTTTCCAGACGGCATTACGCCCGCGGAACCGAGTTGATGTATCGCGTTCTGCACATCACCGCATCCGGCGGAAGCATGCACAGGCGACGTTGCACTTGGTTGGAACCGACGGCATCCATCCTGGCTGCGGAGGCACATCGGACGATTGCCAGGCGCGCCATCGCCAGGTGACGGAGAGGGCCCGGTGTCACCTACTTGACCGCCAGGCTGGTGGCGACTTCCTTGGTAGCGCGCTCGACGAAGCCCTTGCTATAGCCGGCTTCCGTCAGCCTCCACTTGAACACATTGGCGAGCTTCGCCTTCCGGTACACACCGAGCTTCTGCTGCTGGTGATAGCGTACGGCGCGTGCACAGAGCCCCTCCAGAATGACCTTGATCTGGTGCTGCACGCCGGGGTCGGTCCGCGCCTCCGACGCCGGAGGAAAGCGGCGCGTCAAATCGTCCGCGAGCGCCGTCGCGAACGTCTCCAGTTCGCTTGTATCAAAAATATTCAGAATGCCCATCAGCAATCAGCCCCCTCAGGTCACCCGAAATGCGCGATATTCGATGATCTTCCGCGATTATCACATTTCTACGCACTCGTTCGCCGGGAAAGTCGCGTCGCGTTCCTCCGGGATACCCACGAGCGCCAGGGCGGTTTGCCCGGCGAACAGCTCCGATTCAACCAAATTAAAGTTTACCGGACTGCGGAGCACGGACACATGCCGCCAGCAGCGATAGCCGAGTCCCTGCGCGATGTTACGTACGCGCCCAAGCTCCTGCTCGTCGCCTACCGCGACGAAAAGCACCGGCCGCAGCCGCCAGAGCGATTCACCGGCGCCGGCGAAGATCGCCTCGACGTCGGCGCCCTCGTTGATCTTGAGGACGTCGAGACGGTGCAGACGCAGTCCGTCGAGTGTGTCGATCGCACTGTCGCTCTCCGGAATCCGGCCCGTCGTCGTCGCTTCGCGCAGCGCCTGCCCGTTCGCCGCACCAGGGACGGCCTCCGCGCCCAGCGTGCGATAAAGGACCGTCGCGTTGCGCGCACCATTCGCGGCGAGGTTCTGCCGCAGGATGCGATGGACGACCTTGCGCGGCTCGATGGCCAGCAACAAGCCCGACGGGCCGATCTTGCGCGCCAGCGCGATCGCATGCGTGCCGACGCCCGCCATGATCTCCATCACCGTGGCGCCGGCACAGACGAGCGTCGCGAGAAATTCGAGCTGCGCTTGCCGATGTTCGCCGTAGACGCCGAGCGCAGGACCTTCGAACGGCTCGTCGGGCAGGTACTGGACAAGCCCATGGCGCGCACGCGTGACCGCGCTCCAACCCGGCCTATGCCGAGCCAAGAACGCTTCGGGACTTTGCGGGCACAGCGCCGCAGCTGCGGACCGCTCGCACCGTGCGACATCGCTCGGCGCTCCCGCGGGACCCTTTACCCACTGCGCCATTGCACCGGCCACCTGCCGCACCACGGGCTGCCAATCGCGCCGCGAGTCCTGCCGAAAAAGCCGCGCCGACGGGTACCACGGACTGTCCTCGCGTTGCTGGAGCCAGCGAAAATCCGCGGGATGCGGCAAGAGTATCCACATCGGTTTGCCGAGCGCACCAGCAAGATGCGTCACCGAGGTGTCGACGCACAATACCAGGTCCAGCAGGTCGATGACCGCAACGGTGTCGCTGAAGTCCTTCAACTCCCGATCGAGGTCGACAATGTCGATTTCCGGCGGCAGCGCGGCGAGCTGAGCGGCAGCAGGCTCCTTCTGCAGCGATACGAACTGAACACCCTCGGTCGCGAGCACCGGGTGCAATTCTTCGAGCGCGATAGAACGGAAGCGGTCATTATAATGTTCCGGGTTGCCCGCCCAGACGATGCCGACGCGCCGCTTCGCCGTCGTGCCGAGCCGGGCACGCCAATGCCGTACCTTCTCTGGGTCGGGGCGCAGGTAGGGGACGTCGGCTGGAATCGAGTCGAGATCAGTGCCGAACACCCGCGGCAAGCTCATGAGGGGCAGGTGGAAATCGAACGGTGGGAGCTGCTCCTCGCGGCCGATGATGCGGTCGACCCCAACGCATGCCTGCAGCACCTGTTCCAGGCCTTCGCGCACCAGCAACAGGACGGTCGCACCCAGCGCCTTGACGAACGGGATGTAGCGCACCAACTGGATCGTGTCGCCGAATCCCTGTTCGACCCACAGCAAAACCGTCCGCCCCTGCAGCGGTTGTCCGTTCCAGGCCGGCCGATCGACATTCGGGTAGCGGCGCAGAAATGCGTGGGTGATCCACCGAAATTCGTATTCGCGAAAGCCCTCGGCCAGACGCCCGACGGCCATGAGCGTGAACGCGTAGTCGAGGTGGCCGTTGGCGTTCGGGCTTTCCGGCAACGATCGCTCGTACAACGCGAGCGCGTCGTCCAGGCGTCCAGCGTCGCGCAGGCAATTACCGTAGTTGACGTACGTATCGGTGACATCGCCGCTGATTGCCTCCAGTTCCAGCGCCCGCTCGAAGGGCAGCGTCGCGTCATCGAACCGGCGCTGCCTCGCCAACGCGACACCGAGATTCGCCCATGCCATAGATTGCTGCGCATCGATGGCGATCGCCGCACGGGCCGATGCCTCCGCGGCATCGGTGTCGCGAAGATCGAGGTGGCATACGACGAGTTGGTTCAGCGTTTCGGCGCTCGCGGGCGCCAGTTCGAGCGCGCGATTGAACCGCACAAGCGCATCATCGGCGCGCCCCGCGGCGAGTGCGGTTGTGCCCCAGCCAAAATACGCCTTCCAGTCGCCCGGATCGGCCTCGACCGCTTTCGCCATCCAGAGCTCTGCGCCCTCGCAATCGTACGTCCACAGCAGGCACCAGCCCAACTGCCGCAGCAAATTCGAATCGCCTCCCCCTAGCGTCACCGCGCGCAGCGATGCGTCCCGCGCCTCGTGCACCCTGTTCCAGCGATACAGCGTGGCGCCGCGCCGCGAATGCAGGCGCGCGTCGTCTGGTGCGCGTGCGAGCGCGTCATCGAGCATGACCAGCGCTTCCGGGAATCTTCCCTGGGAATCGAAGGCATCGGCCGCCTCGGTAAGAGAGGCGCCATCGATACCGGGCGCACTTGCTGAGGTCTCGGCACGCGAGACCAGCGAATCGGCAATCGCTTCCGGGGGGCCGCTGTCGCCCGACCTTTTTTGGAGATTGAAGATTCTCCGGAGGAACATCAGCGCTCGATCGCTATCGTGGTCGTTAGGCGAAGCGTTGGGATGTCCATCAAACCCTCGCACGCGGACCAATCGGGCAAACAGGATCGACGCGGCCACTCAAGAGCGCAACAGGCCGGCGGGACAACGCCCCGGCCGGCCTGAAAACTTCAGAAGGACGAGAGTGACTAGCGGAACGTCGACGGCACGTATTTGGCGGCGCAGCCGCTGCTGGAACCGGTCCACAGCGTGATATCCGGAATCGTACCGGAGGGCGTGAGGATCAGGCTACAGGCGCCAGGCTTGGAGCCTGTATTTTGCGTAAGGACGGTGATGACGCCATTTCCGGTCACCGTCAGGCTCGCGACGTATTGCGTCGGCAGTTCCGAGCAGCCCGCCGTGTTGGCGTTCGCCGGCCACGCATTGCGGGACGACACGAATTCCGACACTGAAGTCTTGCACGCGGCGATGGCGGCCGTCCCTTCCGACATCTTCGAGCGGATCACATAGTCCTGATACGCCGGCAACGCGATAGCCGCCAGGATACCGACGATGGCGACGACGATCATCAGTTCGATGAGCGTGAAGCCTTTTTGAAGCTGTTTCATGGTGAGTCTCCTTGAATGGTGAGCGACTTCAAAACTCCGGCACCCAGCGATGCTGGTATTCACGGAGCAAGCGATATGCCAAGGGTGTTGACGCTTGTCGGCATCTTGCTGGAAGCACTTAATATATTGATGGATAACATTTTATTGCCGACAGGCGGACAGACGGTCGATATTCGTCTGGTCGCTGGCACCGTAGGCAAATAGGCACTTGGCGGCGAATTGGCCGTGGCGCGGAACCCGGGGTGACGCGCAGCGGCAGTTGGTTGGCGATGGGTGCTTTGCCGGGCGTGGGGAACGCCGCTGGGTCCTCACGCCCCCGACTTGAGCACTCGAGCGCAAGCTGTCGCGGGGACGACGGAAAGGGATTGCGGATTTCGCGCCCGGCCCAACAAATCAGGACGGAACCGTCAAATCAGGACTCGACCGACAGCTCCAGCCGGACGCCGGCCACCTCGAAAGTATCGCCCGGGTGCAGCGGCGAGCCGTCGGGCGCCACCGGCGCGCCGTTGATGCGCGGCGGCTGCGCGCCTTCCAGCGGGATCAGCCGGTAGCCGCCGCCGTCGATCCGGCGCACCGCCGCGACCTGGACGCCGACGCGCCCCAGCGTCAGTTCGGTGTGGACAAAGGGGACGATGCGTCCGCTGGAGGCGCCGGAGAGCACACGCACCGAAGGTCCGCGCGGCGGTGTCTCGACGGCGGCCGAAGCGGCGGCGACCGCGGCGATTCCAGGCGGCGGCGACGCGAGCATGGAGTCATGCGCCGCGACGGCCGTTGCGGCAGCCGGTGTCGCCGGGTCGGCGCTCGCGCCCGCCCGCGGCGGCGGGTCGGAGACCGTCGGCGCTGCGGCGCGGGGCGGCGGATCCGCCGGCGGCTGATTTTCGAAGCGAGGCTGCACGTCGGCCGGTGGCGACGGCGCGGCCCGGGGCAACGCGGCGACGGCGGCCAGAGCGTCGCGTGGCGCGACGTCGCCGGCGCTGGGCGCACGCAACGGCGCGGCCGGCGACATCAGCGAGTGCTGCGTGGCCACCTTCGACACGCGCGCTTCGCGCTCGAGATCGGCCACCAGCGGATGCCCCCGCACGCCGTACTGCCCGCGCCGACCGCCCGCCGGCACCGCGACCTGCGGCAACGGGCGCGCGGGCTCGACCATCTCCGACAATCCCCGCAGGAGCTTGCGCGCGATGTCGGGCGGCAGCGGATCGACCTTGGCGTCGTCGTTCGCCAGGTAGGTGAAGCGCTGGCGCCCGATGTCGATCAGGTCGCGATCGGCGAGGAAATGCTTGGTCACCGGACGGCCGTTGACCAGCGTGCCGTTGGTGCTGCCGAGATCCTCGAGAAACGAATCGGCGAGGATGGTGACGACCGCGACGTGTTCGCCGGATACCGCCGGATACGGCAGGCACACGTCGTTGTCGGCGCGGCGGCCGATGGTGATGCGTTCGCGGTCGAGCGGCACGTCGGTGGTCGTCCCGTCCGCGAGGAACTGCACGAGCTTGCCCACGGCCGCTACGCCTTCTTCTTCGCCAGCCAGCGCTGCGCCCAGCTGGTCACCGGCAGGAATTCGGGCGGCACGCGGATGAGGATCACCGAGATGTTGTCGCGGCCGCCATTCTGGTTGGCGAGTTCGATCAAATCGGCCGCGGCGACGGCAAGGTCGCTGCGCTTGTCGTCGACGATCGTGTGGATGACCTCGCCGTCGACCATGTCGGTGAGGCCATCCGAGCACAGCACGTAGATGTCGTTGGCCTCGAGCCGGTATTCGGAGATGTCGGTCGGCACGATGGCCTCGATGCCCAGTGCGCGCGTGACGAGGTTCTTGTTGAGCGAGTAGCGCGCCTGCTCGGGTGTCAGCACGCCGCTGTCGATCTGCTCCTGCAGGAGCGAGTGGTCGCGGGTTAGCTGTTCGAACTTCTCGCCGCGCAGGCGGTAGCAGCGCGAATCGCCGATGTGGCCGATCGACACGCGGTTGCCGCAGAACACCGCGGCGACGATGGTCGTGCCCATGCCCGCGCACTCGGGCCGCGCCTGCGCGGCCTCGTAGATGCCCTTGTTGGCTGAGGCGATATGCTGCTGCAGCAGCAGCGCGCCGTGCGTCAGCCCGCTCTGGATGTCGATCTTCGACAGCGCGCGGCCGGATTTCAGTTCCGGCATCATGCCGTTCGACACGACGTTGACGGCGATGCCGCTCGCCACTTCGCCCGCGTTGTAGCCGCCCATGCCGTCGGCGAGCACGGCGATGCCGGCCTCGGCATCGACGAACACGGAATCCTCGTTGTGCGAGCGCACCATTCCCGGATGCGAGAGGCTGGCGACGTCGAGGGTGGCGGTTTCACTCATGGCTTGGCGGATGCGACGCTGCCATTGCGACTTGGTCGTGCGGATCGCGGGCAGGACGACCTGCTTTTCCGCCGTTCCCGTTTGGGTACCTACCCCACCATCGTCCCCGCGAAAGCTCGCCCCCTGGATGCTCGAATCGAGGGCGGGGAACAGCGGGCGTTCGAGGGAAATTGCCAGGTTCCCGCCTTGGCGGGGACGGCATCGTCAAATATCGCATTGCTGCACGTTTTCTGATCTTGTCAGCCCCGGAGTGTAACGACATGGCGGCCGACGCGCGAGTGTGGGTCCTGTTCTGCGACAGCGCCCATACATTCGAATTCGGCGTCCAGCGAACGGCGGGCCGGCATGGTCGTATGGAATGACGTGACCGCCATCGTGCCTATCCCGCGAGCTGGCGCGCGCGACGATCGAGGTCGGAGCCCAGCTCGACGATATTGCTTCCCGGGACGGCATGCGCATTCGCGACCGCGGCAAAGGTGGCCGTTGCCTCCAGCACGGTGTCGATCATCGTGGTCGCGCCGGCAACACCCCAACGTCGAGCCACTGCGATCAGCTGGGATCGCGTGGGAGAGAGGCGTTCGTATTCGAACGCCAGGCAATGTTCGCCGCGCTCGCCGACATCAGGCAGCAGGTCGAAGGCTTCACTCAGCCGATACCCCGCCGCGTCGTGCAACATCCAGAAGTTCTTGAGGTGATCGTCGGTGTTGCCGAAGGCCGCGTTGAAGACCATCTGCTTGAAGAGCCGATCCACGTCCTCCTGCGGGGCCGAGGATACGCTGCGAACGGCCTGCGCCAATTCGGAGTAGGACTGCGCATAGGCACCGGCGCGCTCCTTGCACAGCGTACGCAAGGAAATCATGTGGCGGCGGCCACCGCCGGCGACCACGTCGAAGCGCCGCACCAGGAGCGCACGGCGGCCGCGCTCGCCCAGGCAGTCAAGCCGATGCTCCGGAACGTCGATGCCGGATGCGGCGGCCAGATCGAGGCCCACCGCTTCGAGCCCAACGACATCGAATCGGCCGTCGCGCTGACGGCTCGGAAACTTGGCGATCCACTCGCCCGTGGCATCGCTGACGAGCACCTTGGGGCGCGCGCCGCCGGGCGAACTGCCCGCCGCGAACAGCTTCTGCAACTCGTCGGGCGCATCTGCCGCCCCGGATTCGAAGCGCTCGGCAGCCTGGTACAGAGCGTCCAAATCAACTGCGGCACGCACGTCGCGAATGAGGCGCCCGCGATCGGGCCGCGCGAAGATAAGCGCGCCCATGCCGAGCCCGTGATCGGCTAACTCGCGCAACAGATGTGGCGCGCTCTGCGCCCGGCGCGGCAAGTTCCGCGCGCGAATGATCAGCTTTCGACCCCAATCGTCGGGTAGCGCATCATCGAAGACGCCCAGCGGTGGTTCCAGATTCATGGCACGGAACCGCGCTCGTGTAAGCGGCAGCGATACTGGATCGAGGGCAAAGGCTTCGCGGCGATTCAGCCATTCTTCGGCATACGCGAACTCGCTGTCGAAGCGGCCCGCCTCGTCGGATTGCGTACAGGCGAGCTCCCCCGCCTTAAGCGTGGTGGCGTCGGGGAGCGTCACCCACACGGCAAGAAGAATCACGCGCGCCTCCGGCTTGCCCGTTGGCGTTGGGGCCGCGACTGTTGTCGGGCGAGATCGAGCGGCGATGCAGACTGGGCCAGGACCTGCGCCAAGTCGGCAAGTCGATCCAGCGCCCACAGTGCATTGGCCCAATGCCTGATCGCGACGGTGTCCGCACCCTGTTCCATCGCGCGCAATGTCGGAACGGAAACGCCGATGCGTTGCGCGAACAATTGCATCGGCTCGTCTCTGGCAATCCGGGCAGCGCGCAGTCGGGAACCCAGCCGCGCCAGCTCATCCGTGGCGTTTGTAATGGTAATCACAATTGCTATTATCTAATATAATAGTAGCTATTGAAAACTGTGATTTGCTTTATATTCAGTGCTTGCCCGATGACTTTTGCGGGACGGAGACAGAGCTCACCGTATAGGAGAAATGGTGACCAACACCGAACCGGCACTGGCCGGACGCCATCTGGTCATGTCTGTATAAAATTTGATACAATCGAGGCCAGTCATGGACAAACCCATTGATTGGCGCGGAACTGCATTTGATGACCTCAAGGCGTTTCCCGACGACGCGCGTAAACAGGCGGGCCGCGAACTCCGACTCGTCCAACGCGGCTTCATGCCAACTGACTGGAAGCCGTTCTCGCAAATCGGACCCGGCGGACGTGAGGTTCGCATTGCCTGCGCCGACGGCTGGTTTCGAGTCATGTACGTGGCCAAATTCGAAGAAGCCGTCTATGTCTTGCACTGCTTCCAGAAGCGTGGTCGGAAAACAAACAAGGGCGACATCGAGATTGCGGCGACTCGCTACCGTGCTGTTATCAAGGAAAGGAGCAATCGGACATGAAGGGAAAGATCGACACCAAGTCTCGGCATCGCACCGAAGCCGGGGGGAACGTATTCGAAGATTTGGGATTCCCGCACGATGAAGCAGAGCGCCTGCTACACGAAATTGACGCACAGATCGACGACTCGATTCGTATCAAGCGGCAGCTCATGGACGAGATCGCAGGCTGGATCAAGACCCAAAGCGTCACCCAGACGACCGCTGCTCGGGTCTTGCAGGTGACACGTCCTCGCATTTCAGATGTGGTAAATCACAAGGTCCAGAAGTTCACCATCGACGCTCTTGTGCTGATGCTGTCAAGGATCGGCAAGCGGGTTCAACTGGCCGTGCAATAGCCGTTGCCCGCCGCGCAAGCCCTCATATTCCCCGCAGCTCTCTTTCTTCAGCCGAAGTATTGACACTGGCGAATGTATATAATAAAGATATACCAGTTGCCTCCAAGGAAATTTCATGAGCGACAAATTGTTGTTGAAATTCCGCATCAAGAGCACGCCCTACGGCGTAACGCGTGAGACGCTGAAGGTGCTCGCGACCGAGCTGGATACAACCGAGACCATGGTCATTCACCTTGCCCTCTCTCGATTTGCCAAGGAGGTCTTACCGACCTACGAAGCAGACGACGGACCACTTTCACCGCCGTATTTTGCGTGGCTGAAAGAGACCGCGAAGACCCGGTTGCCCAAGGGCAAGGTCATTAGCAAGAAATCGCTGGTTTAGGCGGCGACCACTTTGTGGCCCGCCCCCGAACCCGGCGATATTGTTTGGTGTCGATTTCCCGAGCGGCCTCGCGACAATCCCGGCCCCAAGCCTCGACCCGCACTTGTCCTCGACGTGACACAACGGTCGGACGGAATCGAAGTGGAGGTGGCCTACGGAACGTCTCAAAAATTGGGACGGTTACACGCTGGCGAGTTTGCGATTCGCAAGCTGGACCACGCAGCGGCATATGCGCTGGCGGGACTCTCCTACGACACCAAGTTCGATCTAGCGAACACGCTTCTGCTGCCTTGGGATGGCGCGTTTTTTGATGTTCCACCCGATTCGAGACACGGCCAGATTCCGAAGCTAGGGACTCTTCACTCCGGCATGATGAAGGTCGTCGAGGCGGCTTTGCGCGCAACCCGAAGCCGTCCATAACACCAAGCAGTTTCTGAAGTCACCCCTAAAGCCCGCGCCGTCCTCTGGAAGTCGGGCTTTTTTCACGTATTACACAAAGAGGAAGCCTGCTCAGCACCGGGGGCCGGTTATCGTGGGTCGACGCGACCGGGCTGCACGCGCGTAGGCAGGACTCCACGGCGCGCAGGAACAGGCGCAACCCGGCATCCTGGAGCGCTGCGTCACGTTCCAGCAAGTAGCGCAAACGCTTCGGCACCGTCAGCACCCACTGCTGCACCGGCAGGTCCGGCAGGACGTGATCGGTGACATGCGCCGCCGTCGCCGCTAACCTTGCTCGCCGCCGGCACCGCGCGGACGATCGCGGCACCGGAGTTCGTGGTCGATATCGGATGTTCGTGAGGCCGGCGCAGGCGCCGTGGACTTCAGCCCATCGGGCCGGGGGCGCCGGTCGCTGAATTACTCCCACCGGCATCGCTTATCCGGTCCTGCGTGAAGGCGAACAGGTAGGCGATCATGCGTTGCGAAGCTTTGGCCGCGGCGTCCTCGTCCTGTGCGGCCACCGCGCGCAGGATAGCGGCGTGCGTCGCGGCAGCTTCCGGCAGGTTCACGTTCTCCATGCAGCTGAAGTAGAACTGGCGCGACAGCGCGTACAGGCTGCCCAGAAAACCGGACAGGAATTCGTTGCGCCCCGCTTCACAAAGCAGGTTATGAATTTCGCGCGAGATGCGCAAATAAAGCGCGCTGTCGCCAATCTGCGCCGCGTCGTGGACCGCCGAGGCAAGTTGCAGCATCCGCGCACGCTCATCGACACTCGCCCGTTTTGCCGCGCAGCGTACGGTCAGTTCCTGCACTACGGCGCGCGCCTCGAGCAGTTGCCACTGGCGCGCCAGCGTCATTTCGAGGATGA
Source organism: Burkholderiales bacterium (assembly GCA_020853025.1). Classification (GTDB taxonomy): domain Bacteria; phylum Pseudomonadota; class Gammaproteobacteria; order Burkholderiales; family Casimicrobiaceae; genus VBCG01. The sequence continues at coordinate 54,242 of JADYZP010000060.1, read as the reverse complement.
CAATGGCCGCACGCGGCCGGATCGACACCAGACCCTCCTGCGCGATGCGCTGTAACGCTTCGCGGATCGGCGTGCGGCCGATGCCGGTGCGCTCTGCAAGCTGTTGTTCGGTGATGGTCGAGCCTGGTTTCAGGACCTGGGTGACGATCATTTCCTCCAGGACCTCGAAGGCCTGCGCGCGCAGCGACTTGCGCATGGTGGTGTTGCGCATGCTCTCTCCTCGGCCGCGCCACGATCGGGGCGCAGGCCCGGCGAACGGTGGTGCACTCCCTGTTCTCACGAAAAAATCAGGTTCGGAAGGTAGGTGACGATGGGCGGAAAGAAAAGTATGAAGAACAGGAACGCGATCATTGCCAGCACGTAGGGAATGACCTCGCGCGAGAACTTCTGCATCGACACGCCGGCTATATCGGAGGCGATGATGCCGCACATGCCAATCGGCGGGGTGACGGTGGCGATCATCATGTTTAGCGTGAAGACCACGCCGAAGTGCACCGGGTCCACGCCGGTCTGCTGCACCAGCGGCATCAGGATCGGCGCCAGCAGGATGATCATCGACGTCGCTTCGACGAACATGCCCATCACCAGCAGGATGAGGTTGATGATGATCAGTGTCACCATCGGTCCCTGACCGGTGGCGCGGATCAGGTCCAGCAGGAAGGCGGCGGCGCCGGCCTGGATGATCAGCCAGCCGAAGACGCTGGCCGCAGCCACCACCATCATGATGATGCCGACATACTCGGCAGACTCACAGAACATCGCAAACAGCTCACGAAAGCTCACCGTCCGGTAGACGAAGCATGTGACCAAGATGGCGTAGACCACGGCCACACCCGCGGCCTCGGTCGCGGTGAACCAGCCGGTGACGATGCCCCCGACCAGGATGAACGGCGTGAGCAGCGCCCAGAAGCTTCGACGCAGCGCCACGCCGATGCTGGCGAGGGAGGCGCGTCCGCGCATGTACCGGGCCGACGATATCTGGCCCCGGTGCGCGAGCAACGCGACCACGGCCATCAGCCACAGCCCGAGCAGGATGCCGGGAATCAGGCCGCCCAGGAACAGCTTGCCGATCGAGGTGCTGGTAAGTGCGCCGTAGAGAATGAACGGCACGCTGGGTGGGATGATCGGCCCGATGGTGGCCGAGACGGCGGTGATCACGGCCGCGGTTTCGGGCCGGAACCCCTCCTTCACCATCATCGGGATCTCGATGCGTCCGAGCCCGGCCACGTCCGAGGTTGTCGTTCCGGAGATGCCCGAGAAAATCATACTGGCCACGATGTTGACATGCGCGATACCCGCGCGCAGGTGCCCCACCATGACTACGGCAAGATCGAGCAGGCGCTGGCTGAGGCCGCCGGCATTCATGATCACGCCGACTAGTACGAACAGAGGAATCGAGAGCAGGATGAACGAATCCATCCCTTGGACGAAGATCGCGGGCACCGCGCCCAGGTTCACGAACGGATCGTTGAAGATCAGCAGGAAGCAAGTCAGCAGGATCACGAAACCGATCGGCACGCCGATCGCCAGCGTGACCACGGCCAGGGTGGCGATGACGAACAACTCCATCCGTGGCTCTCGCGTTAGCGCATCATGGCCGGCGCCAAATCAGGCGCAGCCGGTTGGTTGCGAAAAAAGCCGACAACACCGCGAACGAGGTCACGGCGGAATGAAACCAAACACCGCTGACGCCCAGCGCGGGGAGGCTGGACAATTGGGCAACCGGAATCGACTGCGTCGTGGCCCAGGCCAAGAGCGCGCACATCGCAATCACGGTCAGTGCGGTCGTGGTCTCCAATGCCTGGCGTGCCCAGCCCTGGCGCTTGCTCGCGATCAAGGTAATGGCGAAATGTAGTCCCCGATGGGTGCCCGATGCCGCGCCCAGACAGGCGCACCAGATGAAGGCGATGCGGGCGACTTCGTCGGCCCAGGCGGTGGCGAACCCGATGTAGCGGCCCAGAATCACCGCCACCATCGCCGAGGCGACCACCACAAGCAGCATGCCGGCGAAGGTGCGTATGGCGCTGGCCAGTCGCTCGACCGCGGCGTCAAACACGGCCTCTCCACTGTACGGATACACAGCGACGTCGCGGTTGCGCCGCGTCCGGCCGGCCAGCCGGACGCGGCATGACCGGTTTCAAGCCGCGGCGCGTATGCGCTGGAGTATCGGCAGGAGTTCCGGTGCGACCGCGTCCTGCACCGGGCGTAGCGCGGCGGCGAACTCGGTGCGATTGGGTTCGATGATCGTGACCCCTTTCTTGGTGAACTCGGTGTAGACGCCGCGTTCCTGCTCCAGCCGCAGTTTGCGGTTCAGTAGCGCGGCCTCGTGCGCTGCGGTAGTGACGGCGGCGCGCACTTTTTCCGGCCACGACTGCCACGATTTTTGCGAGATCACCCAGATGTGAAAATAGATCAGGTGATCGGTGCGGATCAGGTACTTGGCGACCTCGTAATGCTTCTGGTCGAACGAGGGTCCGGGTGCGGTTTCGATACCATCGACCACGCCCTGCGAGAGCGCCAGATAGGTCTCTGGCCAAGGCACGGTTGTGGGGATCGTGCCCCACGCCTTGGCGATATCCGAATAGGTCTGGTTGGCCGGTACCCGCAACTTCATCCCCGCCATGTCGGCCAGGTTGCGCACCGCCTTGCTGCGGGTCATCAGGCAGCGCGTACCCGCGAATGACCAGCCGGCAAGGCGCAGGCCCTTGGCCTGGATCTTGTCGGTAAACGACTTGCCGATCTCTCCGTCAAGCACCTTCCACGCGTGATCGGTGCTGGTCAATCCATACGGCACGTCGAGTACCTTGATCTCCGGCACCACGCCGCTCAATACCGTGTTGCTGACGATATCGACGTCAATATTGCCGGCAATGGTGCCTTCGAGCGCGACGCTTTCATTGCCCAGCGCGCTGCGCGAAAACACTCGCACTGTGGCCGCGGAACCGGCGAGTTCGCCCACGCGTTTGGCGAAGAATGCGGCCGCGACTCCGATCGGATCGTCGTCCGCCGCCGGATTGGCGACGCGAATGGGGATGGGCGCCTGCGCCCATGCCGGCAATGCAGTTGCCGCCGCCATGGCGGCTGCGCCCTTGAGCAGTTGGCGTCGCGACTGTGTGGTCATGGTTCCTCCGACGGAAAGTGGGGTTGGTATCGCGCGGTCCACCGGAAGCTTTATCCGGGCGCCCGCACGACGCAACGCATATCGTACGCGATTTGTGACACGTCAATGATAAACTGATATATCAAACCTCAGAGAATCGATATGCAATCTGGCGAAGCGGCGCGGCGCGCCTATTGGACGCAGCAATTCGAAGCGGCCTACGCATTCATGTTCGAAAACATCCTGCCGTACCCGGTCGTGGAATGCGGTGAGCCGTTCGTTTCGTTGCGCGAGGCGGCGGCGCAGGCCGGTGTCGACGTCGCATTCTCGTCGCTCAGGCATGTCAACGACCTGGACCGGCTGTTCTATTTGCGCGAAGGCCAGGTTCCCGGTTTCCTGCGCGCGGCCAAACGGATGAATGAACGGGGCTGGGTGATGCGCGTCGAAGACGGCTACCGGACCCGCGAAATCCAGAAGTACCTGGGCCGCACGCCGAAGATTTTCGATGTCGTGCTCCAGCGCGTGATGTGGGAACTGGAGGGCAAGGTCCCGAGTCCGGAATTCATGTTCCGCCGCTGTACCGGACTGGTGGCCACGGTGCCGAAGTTCGCCACGCACATGTCTGGGAGCGCGATCGACATCTCGGTGCTGCGTCGCGACGACCCCGCGCTCGAAGTCGACCGCGGCGGGCCGTACATCGAAATGTCCGAATTAACACCGATGGACTCGCCGTTCGTCTCGGACGTGGGGCAGAAGCATCGCCACGAAATCACCGCATTGATGCGCGACCAAGGTTTTGTCGAGTACCCGTGGGAGTTCTGGCACTACTCCAGCGGCGACGCCTATGACCAGTTTCTGCGCAAGACCGGCAAGCCGGCGATCTACGGCGCCGTCGACTGGGATCCGGCCACGAACGCCGTCACGCCGATGGCCAACCCGACCGCGGCGCTCAATAGCGAAGAGGAAATTCGCACGGAAATCGAGGCTGCGCTGCAGCGTCTAGCGAAGTAGGCGCGGTGCGCCGGGGTTGAGCGCGCGCAACATCCGTTGCACCCGCTGCGGCTCGGCTACGGCCAGATCGTGCGACGATTCCGCTCGGTCGAGATGGCGGTGGATTGGTACCACATTCCTCTCGCTTTACTGGTGGATGCGATAGATCGTGCGCGTGACCTTGATGCCGGACGCCTCCATCACGGCGAGCTTTTCCTGCGCGATACCCTTGCCGCCGGAGATGATCGCGCCGGCATGACCCATGCGCTTTTCGGGCGGCGCGGTTACGCCCGGCGTCACAACACCGTTTTCAGAAGCTTCCCCATCTCCGCGGGATTGCGCGTGACCTTGATGCCGGACGCCTCCATCACAGCAAGTTTTTCCTGCGCGGTGCCCTTGCCGCCGGAGATGATCGCGCCGGCATGTCCCATGCGCTTGCCCGGTGGCGCGGTCACACCGGCGATGAAGCCGACGATCGGCTTCTTCATGTGGTCCTTCGCCCACAGCGCGGCCGCTTCCTCGTCGCCGCCGCCGATCTCGCCGATCATCACGACGGCGTCGGTGTCGGGGTCGTCGTTGAAGAGTTTGAGGATGTCGATGTGCTTGAGGCCGTTGACCGGATCGCCGCCGATGCCGACCGCAGTCGACTGGCCGAGTCCCAGTTCGGTGATCTGTCCGACCGCCTCGTAGGTCAGCGTTCCCGAGCGCGAGACGACGCCGATGCACCCCTTCTTGTGGATGTGACCGGGCATGATGCCGATCTTGATCTCGTCGGGCGTGATGATGCCGGGGCAGTTGGGGCCGAGCAGCAGCGTCTTCTTGCCCTGCATCCGATGTCGGGTGGCGATCATGTCGCGCACCGGGATGCCTTCGGTGATGCAGACGACGAGGTCGAGCCCCGCGTCCACCGCCTCGTCGATCGCGGCCGCCGCGAACGGCGGCGGCACGTAGATCACCGATACGGTGGCGCCGGTGGCCGCCTTCGCTTCGGCCACCGTCGCATAGATCGGGATGCCCTCGAATTCCTCTCCGGGCTTCTTGGGGTTCACGCCGGCGACGAAGCACGCGCGGCCGTTCGCGTAATCGCGGCACATCCGCGTGTGGAACTGCCCGGTCTTGCCGGTGATGCCTTGCGTGATGACCTTGGTGTTCTTGTTGACCAGTATGCTCATGCCTCGCCCCCTACTCCGTCGTTCCCGCGAAAAGCTCGCCCTCGAATACTTGAATCGGGGGCGGGAATCCAGTGTCGTTCCGTTCGCACCACTCAGCCGTTCCCGCGAATGCTTGCCCTCGAACACTTCCGTCGGCGGCGGGAGCCCGGTGTCGTTTCCTTTTCCTTTGTTACCGCGAGTGCAGACCCATGGTCGATCTCAAGCGTCGCCACTCATTCAACCGGACACTTCTGGGTAAAGGTCGTTCCAATACGGATTGGCCGCTTCGATCAACTGGATCTTCCACACACGATTCCATTTCTTAAGCTGCTTCTCCCTCGCAATTGCCGACTCAGCACTCTCGTGTTGCTCGTACCAGACGAGATCCTTGACGTTGTAGTCGCGAGTGAACCCGTCAACAAATCTTTCTTTATGCTGCCATACGCGCTGAACCAGATTCGACGTTACGCCAATGTAGAGAGTGCCATTGCGTCCGCTGGCGAGAATGTAAACACAGAACGCCTTGTCCATGACGCCTGACTGTCCCGATCAATGTGCACTCGAGGGTTAGCTTTCGCGGGGACGACGATTTGCAGATGTTTTGTGCGCGATGCAGCCCGCATCACTCGTCAAACGCCGCTGGGTCCCCGCTTTCGCGGGGACGACGATTCGTGGATGTTTCGCGCAAGTGGCAACTCGCATCGCCAGTCAAACGCCTCTGGGTTTCTGCTCTTGCAGGGACGACGCTTCGCGGATGTTTCGCGCAAACGGCAGTTGCCGCTCTTGCCCTGCAGACAACCAGGTCCCTTCCACTTATTGCCCCTTCGCCGCGGCCACGGCCTTTTCCGCGGCCTCGGCCATGTTGTTCGCCGTGATGATCGGCAGGCCGGACTCGGCCAGGATCTTCTTGCCCAGGTCCTCGTTGGTGCCCTTCATGCGCACGATCAGCGGCACCTTGAGCGAGACGGCCTTCGACGCGGCGACCACGCCCTCGGCAATGGTGTCGCACTTCATGATGCCGCCGAAGATGTTGACCAGGATCGCCTTCAGCTTCGGATTGAGCAGCATGATCTTGAACGCCTCGGTGACCTTGTCGGCGGTCGCGCCGCCGCCGACGTCGAGAAAATTCGCGGGCTCGCCGCCGTAGAGCTTGATCGTGTCCATCGTCGCCATCGCGAGGCCGGCGCCGTTGACGAGACAGCCGATGTCGCCGTCGAGCGAAATGTACGACAGGTCGTACTTCGACGCCTCGATCTCCGCCGGGTCCTCCTCGTCGAGATCGCGCATCTCGACGATGTCGGGGTGGCGGAACAGCGCGTTGGAATCGAAGTTCAGCTTGGCGTCGAGCGCGATGATCTTCCCGTCGCCGGTCACCACCAACGGGTTGATCTCGGCCAGCGACGCGTCGGTCTCGACGAAGGTGCGGTAGAGGCCCTTCAGCATCGCGCGCGCCTGCGCGATGCTCGTCTCCGGTACGCCGATCTTGCGCGAAACGTCGTCGGCCTCGGCGTCAGTGAGGCCGGTCGCCGGGTCGATGAACACCTTGTGGATCTTCTCGGGTGTGGTCGCGGCGACGTGCTCGATGTCCATGCCGCCTTCGGAGCTCGCCATCAGCACCACGCGCTGCGTGCCGCGATCGACGACCATGCCGACATAGAGTTCGCGGCGGATGTCGGCACCCTCCTCGATCAGCAACCGCCGGACCTTCTGTCCGCCAGGGCCGGTCTGGTGCGTGACGAGCTGCATGCCGAGGATCTCGCTCGCGCGCTGCTTCACTTCGTCGAGCGATTTCGCGACCTTGACCCCGCCGCCCTTGCCGCGTCCGCCGGCGTGGATCTGCGCCTTGACCACCCACACCGGCCCGCCCAGCGACTGCGCTGCCTTCACCGCCTCGTCGACCGAAAAGGCCGCGATGCCGCGCGGCACCAGCATGCCGAACTTGCGGAAGATTTCCTTGCCCTGGTATTCGTGAATTTTCACATCGGTTTCCCGTTGAGTTCGAATAGCTGATGCCGGAGCGTCGCAATACTGCACGCCACCGATGCATCATCGTTTGATTACGATACCTTGGCCGGTCGGCAGCGGAAAGACTCGGTATTGCCGTGCTTCGAACCACGGATCTTCGGCGATCTTTTGGCTGCGATAGACGCCCGCCCACTCGTAATCGTCGAGAATGACGATGCCCCCGGGCACGATCCGGTCGAACAGCGCCTCCAACGCCGCAATCTCCGCGGGGGCTTGGTTGAGGTCGATGTGAAGGTAGGCGATCGTGTCCGGAGAATGCTCCCGAAACACTTCTGGGATCGTGCCCTTCACGATTTTGACTTGCGGGTAGTTCCCGAATTTTTTCCGCACCGTCGCTTCCAGTGTGGGACCGTGCTCCGGCATCGCATGGTGCAGCATTCCCTCGTCGTGCTCGAAAAGATCGTAGGCCCAGAAGGTCTTCGGGAATTGCTCCCCTCCCAGATAGTCGACAACGGTCTTCACCCCCACGCCGGTATAGGCACCGCACTCGACGAAATCACCGTCGAGCTGCACGCAGTGATAGGCGGCGCAGGCCAGGATATATCGTCTCCAGACGATGGCGGTGTCCGCATTCGATTCAACGTTTCCTTCCCACGCCTTGACGAATTCTTCGTCGTCCAGCATGGAATTGTTGCGTGCCCAGGTAAAGAAGTTGTCGGCGAAATGTGACCCTGGCTCGACATCATCTGCCGCCGCCCTGATATGAGCGGCGACCGCATCGGGATTGCGCGCACCCCAGAACACGGGGTAAAAAAAAGCCTTGACCCTGTTGATGGCGGGCGGACGCAACATCGGAAGCCTGACCGCCTTGCCCCGCTTTGACCGAAAGAACGACATCAGGCCGCACCCCGATACCACTTCGGGTAATAGCGGCGGACGGTCTCGGTCGTCGTCTCGAGCGCGTGGCAATGATCGAGCTGGAAAGGCTTGCCCTCGCCTGCGTCCTCGCGCTGCAGTCCGGCGAAGGTCTGCACGGCGGCGCTGGGCAGGTTCGACAGCATCTCGGTGATGTGCGTGCAGCCGCGCACGCCGCCCATGACTTCGTGCAGGTGCTTGCGGAAGCCGTCGATCAGGTTGCTGCCGACCAGCTTTTCGTAGGCCGGGGTGATGCGTTCACAGGCGCCGGGATAGGGCATGCTGTCGGTGACCGCCTCGATTGCCTGGATGACGAATGCGCGATCGATGGTCACGCGCACCCACATGTCGTGCACCGGGATGCCGGCTGGCCGGATACCGGTCAGGAGTTCGAAGTCGTGGTCCTTGACGTCGACCAGATGCGCCTCGATATCGAAGAGCCCGTCGGCGCGCCGGAAGCCGTCGTAGGTTACGGTGCGGCAATGCAGGCGTTCGCGGGGAATCGTCGGCAACGAGAGCGGATGGGTCAAAGCGGAAACTTTGCAAATTGCGAACACGCCGCCAAGGGTGGCGCCCGCGAATGGTTGGCTACAATTGCGACAAAGAGCGTGATTTTACGCCGCGGTGCAATATGACGGCAACCGGAGGAAACCATTTCGTTCGCGCGCAGCGTGCGCCATGGCACGCATCGTTCTGGTCGATGCCCAAACGAGCGCGTCGATTGGCCGCATGGTGTCGTCCGAGGCGAAATCTCGCAAGACCCTCCGCGGCCGCGCGCGGTCGGGCATGATGCGGGAATCGCGCTTCCCCGGCGCAGGAACCTGCCCGCAAAGGATACCGAGTCACCGTGCTGAGCCGATTGAAGAAACTGCGTCGTCAGTTGCTCGGCAGGGGGGATGAAGCCGGGGAGCGAACCACCGCGGACGCCCTCGTAATTGCCGATGGGCTGGTGCAGGCCGGTAATGCGCTCGAAGACTCCGGCGATACCGTGGCCGCTCTTGCGAGTTATCGGAAGGCCGTGCAGTCGGCACCTGCCTACGCTCGAGCACATCTGAACCTGGGCAACGTCCTGGCCAAAATGCAACGCGGCGACGAGGCGGACGCCGCCTATCGCGAGGCGATGCGCATTCAACCTGAACTTGCCACGGCCCGCTTCAACCTGGCAACGCTTCTTGCCAACCGCGGCAATCCGGCAGGTGCGGAAGAGCTGTTGCGCGAGGCGCTCGAGATCGATCCCGCGCTGGCCGAAGCTGAAGTATCGCTTGCGCATGTTCTGTCGACTGCCGGCCGCGACGTCGAGGCGGAAGCCCACCTTCGACGGGCGCTCGCGCTTCGCCCCGATTATCCGGGCGCCGCATTCAATCTGGGGCAAATGCTGGTAGGACAGGATCGCTTCGACGAAGCGGTCGACCTGTTGGCGCTGGGCAGCGAATTCGCCATGGACGCGGACAGCTGGATGCTGTTCGCACTCAACAACCGGCCCGACCTGTCCACTTCGCAGGTGTTCGATCTGCACGTTCGAATCGGTGCCACGATCGCCCGACGGGCAGGCCGAACCTACAGCTCGTGGAGCAATTCACGAGATCCGCAGCGTCGGCTTCGGGTCGGCTATGTTTCCGGGGACTTCAGGGCGCATCCGGTCGGGATGCTCATCAAGCCCGTGCTTGAGCACCATCACGGCGACAACATGGACATCCATTGCTACTCGAACAACGCCGCCGCGGATGCCATGACCGAGGCTCTCAGGGAAGCAGCACCAACCTGGCATGACGTTTCGAGCCTGACGCACGACGAATTCGCCGAGCTCGTACGCAACCACGCCATCGACATTCTCGTGGACCTGTCCGGACACACCAACCACAATCGCCTGCTGGCGTTCGCGCGGCGCCCCGCACCCGTACAGGCAACCTGGATGGGTTATCTCAACACCACAGGGATCGCCGCCATGGATTTCCGCATCTGCGACCGTTACACGGACCCGCCAGGCGAAACGGAGATGTGCTTCACAGAAACGCTGGTGCGGCTGCGGCACAGCCAGTGGTGCTATGAGCCGTGGCTGGCCCCGAACGAGTTCGCGCGGACCGGCGGCGCAACGGACAAGATCCGCTTCGGTTCGGTCAACAACCACTTGAAGATCAGCGACGCGTGTGCCGAACTCTGGGCACAGATTCTCCGGAACGAGCCGCGGATCGAGTTCACGCTGCTCGACGTGCCGCCCGATCAACGCGACAGATTGCTTGGCCGATTCGCGGCGCTGGGAGTCGATCCGACGCGTATCATGCTGCATGGCCGGTTGCCCGTATGCGAATACTACGAGGCGATCGGCAATCTCGACGTCGCAATGGACACTCTTCCGTATAGCGGCGGCGCGACGACACTGGATACGGTGTGGATGGGCACGCCGCTGATTGCGTTGAGAGGCGATCGACCTGCCGCCAGGAATGCTTTCAGCATCATGAGCACATTGGGAATGTTCGAGCTGATCGCCGAGACGCCGGCGGAGTACGTGGAGAAGAACCTTCGATTGGCCCGCGATCGCGGACTGCGACATCAGTTGCGGCCCATGTTGCGTGAACGAATGCGCGCTTCCCCGCTCATGGATGCCGGCGCATTCGTCGCGGATCTCGAATCCTGCTACAGATCGATGTGGCGTTCGTGGTGCGAGTCCGCGAGCCCGCCCGCGTGAAGCAACAGCATTGGCCACATCGACGCCCCACTCGGCATCGAGCCGGGTGAAGACGGCTTTGGCGGCAACCGGAGGAGAAACATGTCGTTCGTGCTCGCCCTGGACCAAGGCACGACCAGTTCTCGTGCGATCCTGTTCGGTCGCGACGGGACCGTGCATGCATCAGCACAGCGGGAGTTCCCGCAGATCTTCCCGCAATCGGGCTGGGTCGAGCACGACCCGATGGCGATCTGGGCATCGCAATCGGAGGTCATGCACGAGGTGCTGGCGAACGCGAAGGTCGGCGCCCGCGACGTCGTGGCGATCGGCATCACCAACCAGCGGGAGACGACGGTGGTGTGGGAACGCGCCACCGGCCGCCCGATCGCCAACGCGATCGTCTGGCAGGACCGGCGCACGGCGCCGCTGTGCGACCGGATGCGCGCCGACGGCCTGTCGGAATTGTTTGCGCGCAAGACCGGACTGGTGATCGATCCCTATTTCTCCGGCACCAAGATCCGCTGGCTGCTCGATCACGTGCCCGGCGCGCGCGAGCGGGCCGAGCGCGGCGAACTCGCGTTTGGTACCGTCGATGCCTGGCTCGTCTGGAACATCACCGCCGGCCGTGTGCACGCCACCGACGCCAGCAACGCGAGCCGCACGCTGCTCTTCGACATCCACACCGGCGACTGGGACGACGAGCTGCTCGCCGCACTCGACGTGCCGCGCGCGCTTCTGCCCACGGTCGTCGCGTCGTCCGGCGAGTGCGCGCGCGCGAAGCTAGGCGACGTCGAATTGCCGATCTCCGGGATCGCGGGCGACCAGCAAGCGGCACTGTTCGGGCAGGCATGCCTGACGCCGGGACTGGCGAAGAACACCTACGGCACCGGATGCTTCCTGCTCATGAACACCGGCCAACGCGCGGTGGCGTCGCGCAACAACCTGCTAACGACCATCGCGTGGAAACGTGACGGCCGCACCGACTACGCGCTCGAGGGTGGAGTATTCATCGCCGGCGCCGTCGTGCAATGGCTGCGCGACGGCCTGCAGATCATCCGCAGTGCCGATGAGATCGAGACGTTGGCGGCCAGCGTGCCGGACAACGGCGGCGTCTACCTGGTGCCGGCGTTTGCAGGCCTGGGCGCGCCGCACTGGGACGCCTACGCGCGCGGCTCGATGTTCGGGCTGACACGCGGCGCGACCCGCGGCCACATCGCGCGCGCGGCACTCGAAGCGATCGCCTTTCAGAGTGCCGATCTGCTGGGCGCGATGGAGAAGGATGCCGGTATTGCGCTGACCGAGCTGCGCGTCGACGGCGGCGCCGCCGCCAACAACCTGCTGATGCAGTTCCAGGCCGACGTTCTGGGCGTGCCGGTGGTGCGACCGCAGGTACTGGAGACGACCGCACTCGGCGCGGCGTACCTCGCCGGCCTCGCCGTCGGCTACTGGACGAGCAGCGACGACATCGGCCGCAACTGGAAAATCGACCGCCGCTTCGAGCCGGCGATGCCGCGCGAGCGTGCAGCCGAGCTGCGCGGACGATGGGGGAACGCGGTGGAAAGGTCGAAGGGATGGGGTTAGCGTCGTGACTCATCCCTGCGCAACGCTTGCCACCGCCGGCATTCCAACGAATGTCTGCGCGACGCTTTCGACACATCGCCATTGCACGGAGAATTGACAACGATGCCGACGCGCACCCCCGACTGGCGCACGCCGACCGTCGTCCTCGTCTGCGGCGGGCTGATCCTGACGCTGGCGATGGGGATTCGCCATGGCTTCGGCCTCTTCCTGCAGCCGATCTCGTCGGACCTGGGCTGGGGCCGGGAGACATTCGCGCTGGCGCTCGCCGTGCAGAACCTGGTCTGGGGCGCGACACAGCCTTTTGCGGGCATGCTCGCCGACCGCTTCGGGTCGGCGAAGGTGATCGTCATTGGCGGCGTCTGCTATGTGCTCGGCCTGGTGCTGATGGCCAACGCGACAGCGCCGTGGTTATTCGTGCTGACGGCCGGCGTGCTGATCGGCGTCGGCCTGTCCGGTGTCACGTTCAGCGTTGTCGCCGGTGTGCTCGGCCGCAGGTTTCCGCCGGAACAGCGCAGCATGGTGCTCGGCATCTCCGCGGCTGCGGGATCCTTCGGGCAGTTTGCGATCCTGCCGCTCACGCAATGGTTGCTGTCGTCGATCGGCTGGCACAGTGCGCTGCTGGTGCTGGGCGCCGTCGGTTTGCTGATCGCACCACTGGCCGCCGGAATGGTCGAGCGGCGCGAGACGCAGGCGCATTCGTTTCAGCAATCGGCCGGACAGGCGATGGGCGAAGCGCTCGGCCATCGCGGCTACGTGCTGCTAACGCTGGGCTTTTTCGTTTGTGGCTTCCAGGTCGTGTTCGTTGCCGTCCACCTGCCAGCGTACTTGGCCGACCGCGGCCTGCCGGCGCACGTGGCGGTGACCGCGCTGGCGCTGATCGGCCTGTTCAACATCATCGGCACCTACGCGACCGGGTGGCTGGGCGGGCGCGTCAGCAAGAAGTACATCCTGTCGTTCATCTATTTCAGCCGCGCGGTGGTCTTCGCGCTGTTTTTCTGGCTGCCGCTCACCGCGTACTCCGTCTACACTTTCGCGGTCGCGCTGGGGCTTCTGTGGCTGTCGACGGTGCCGCCGACCAACGCCATGGTCGCGCAGATCTTCGGTGTCCGTTATCTGGCGATGCTCGCGGGCTTCACCTTCTTCTCGCACCAGATCGGCAGCTTCCTCGGCGCCTGGCTGGGCGGCATGCTCTACGATTCGACCGGCAGCTATGACATCGTCTGGTACCTGTCGATCGCCTTGGGCGTCGTGGCGGGGCTGCTCAACCTGCCGATCGACGAGCGCACGATCAAGCGGCCGGCTGCCATGGCGGCGTAGCGCGGCGGCCGGCGGATGCCGGAATCGCCCGCCTGCGCTAACATGTTCATTGCGGACCGCGCGCGGCGCGGTCCATCGCACATCGCCTGCACGCTGCCGCGGGAAATGCCGCACGACGACAATCAACGAGGAGGAACGACAACATGGCAACTGACAAGCATCGGGTCGCACTGGTCACCGGCGGCATGGGTGGCCTCGGGGAGGCGATCTGCATCAAGCTCGCGGCACTCGGCTACACGGTCGTCACCACCTACTCTCCGGGCAACACCAAGTCGGCCGAATGGCTGGCCACGATGAAGGCGCAGGGCTTCACCTTCCACGCCCAGCCCTGCGACGTCGCCGACTGGGAGTCCTCCGTCGCGTGCGTGAAGAAGGTCACGGCGGAAGTCGGACCGGTCGAGGTGCTGGTCAACAACGCCGGCATCACGCGCGACATGACCTTCAAGAAAATGGACAAGGCGAACTGGGACGCGGTGCTGAAGACCAACCTCGATTCGTGCTTCAACATGAGCAAGCAGGTATGCGACGCGATGGCCGACACCGGCTGGGGCCGCATCATCAACATCTCGTCGGTCAACGGACAGAAGGGCGCGTTCGGCCAGACCAACTACTCGGCGGCGAAGGCCGGCATGCACGGCTTCACCAAGGCGCTGGCGCTCGAATACTCGCGCAAGGGCGTCACGGTGAACACGATTTCACCCGGCTACATCGGCACCAAGATGGTGATGGCGATCCCCAAGGAAGTGCTCGACTCGAAGATCATTCCGCAGATCCCGATGGGCCGGTTGGGCAAGCCGGAGGAAGTCGCGGGACTCGTCGCGTACCTGGCAAGCGAGGAGGCGGCGTTCGTGACCGGCGCCAACATCGCGATCAACGGCGGCCAGCACATGTTCTAGCGGAAAAAAAACGACCCCGCGATCAGAGATCGCGGGGTTCGAGGCTGTATCAATCAGGAGGAGGATCGATACAGAAGGAGACTGCACCACCTACGTTGAGACTGTCGAAGCGTTTTCAAGTTCCCTTCGTTTCAGGTTCTCTTCGTCGTTCCCCAGGTGGGCGTCCGCCTAACCGGCAGCGTGCCGGCCAGCGGACCCGATGCATGGGCCTTGAGTCTGCCTTAGGCAGCCTTCCTGCCCTTGACCGACTTGGCGGCCGTCGCGGCGGCGGCACGGACATTCGCATCGGCCATGCCCACGACTTGCTTCGACGCCTTCTGGAACTGGTCGAAGGCGGCGCTGGTCGCGGCCATCGTCGACTTGAACGCATTGACGGCGAGCTCCGAACCGGCCGGTGCCGACTTGCTGGCGTTGTCGACCCACGCCGCCATGCCCTTGGTGTAGACACCGAAGGCTTCCTCGGCGAGCGCCGTGTAGCCGGCCTGCGCTTCGGTCGCCATTTCATACAGGTGCTGCGTGTAGCCGACGGCCGTCTGCATCTGCGTCTCGGCGAGCTTGGTGCGCAACGCCACCAGGTCCTGCACGTCCTTGACCGACGCGGCGGCTTGCGCGCCTTCGACGGTCTGTGCGAACGCGGCCTTGGTGGCGCCCAGGTTCAACTTCATCAACTTCTCGGCGTTCTCGAGCGAAAGCGCTGCGAACTTCGTGGCTTGCGCGACATTGGTCTTGCTGAATTCGCTGATTTGTTCGGTCGGGTTGTACATGGTCATTCCTCTTTGTCGATGGTCGTGAAAACGGATTAATGCGTACGCGATCCTCGAAAGCTGGCGCCGATCCGCGTTGCGGTACTGCCGGCGCTCGAGCGGTCCGGATCGTCTGCTGCCCGGAAGACCGCCCTCGGTGCAACAGCCTTCAGCTTTAATCGGCCGACTGTTTTGCTGCACCGCACAATTGCCATTCTAGGGACAGTTCGCACCGAAGTCAAGGCTTTTTTGGTGCATTGCACAAAGTGGACTCCATCGATCATCCGGATAGTCAAAAATCCGATAAATCAGCGGGTTATAATTGAACCTGCCTCGCAGGAGAGCCGTCCGATGAGCGATACCGTCCGCATGATCAAGAAGTATCCGAACCGCCGCCTCTACGACACGGCGAACAGCGGCTACATCACGCTGGCCGACGTCAAGCAGATGGTGCTGGAGAATATCGACTTCCAGGTCATCGATGCGAAATCGGGGGATGACCTGACGCGCGCGATCCTGCTGCAAATCATCCTCGACGAGGAAGGCGGCGGCGTTCCGATGTTCAGTTCGGAGATGCTCGCGCAGATGATCCGCTTCTACGGCAGCGCGCAGCAGACGATCATGGGCCAGTACATGGAGCAGAACGTGAAAGCGTTCCTCGCCATCCAGAAAAAGCTGCAGGACCAGGCGAAGCAGGTCTACGGCGACAAGATGCTGCTGACGCCCGACCTGTGGAAGCAGTTCATGCAGATGCAAGCGCCGGCGATGCAGGGCATGCTGGGCAACTACCTCGAGCAGAGTGCGAAGCTGTTCATGGACATGCAGCAGCGGATGCAGGACCAGACACGCGGCATGTTCACCGCTTTTCCCTTCCCGAATTTCGGCGCGGCGCCGGGGCCGGACGCCGAAGACGACAAGAAACGCTGACACCTCCACGAAGCGCCGCAGCAACCCCAGCCTTGCACGCCGTTTGCTGCGATGCAAACGCGACGTGAATTCGATGCCTCCTTCCAGCCGCAGCAAAGCATCCGTCGAGCCCGCGACGCCGCGCGTCGGCTTCGTGTCACTCGGCTGCCCGAAGGCGCTGGTCGACTCCGAGCAGATCCTGACCCGGTTGCGCGCCGAAGGCTACGCGATCGCGCCCTCGTACGACGGCGCGGACCTGGTGGTCGTCAACACCTGCGGCTTCATCGACGCCGCGGTCGCCGAATCTCTCGATGCGATCGGCGAGGCGCTGGCCGAGAACGGCAAGGTCATTGTCACCGGCTGCCTGGGCGCCAAGGACAGCGGCGGCTTCATTCGCGACGCGCATCCGAAGGTGCTCGCGGTGACCGGTCCGCACGCGACCGCCGAAGTGATGAGCGCCGTGCACCGGCACCTGCCGAAGCCGCACGACCCCTTCGCCGACCTCGTCCCGCCACAAGGGATCAAGCTCACGCCATCGCACTACGCGTACCTGAAGATCAGCGAAGGCTGCAACCACCGCTGTACGTTCTGCATCATTCCATCGCTGCGCGGCGACCTGGTCAGCCGGCCGCTCGGCGAGGTGATGCAGGAGGCGGAAAATCTCGTCAACGCGGGCGTGCGCGAACTGCTGGTCATCTCGCAGGACACCAGCGCCTACGGCGTCGACGTGAAGTACCGCACCGGTTTCTGGCGCGGCCGGCCGGTGAAGACGAAGATGACCGAACTCGTGCGCGAACTGGGAGAACTCGGCGTCTGGGTCAGGCTGCACTACGTGTATCCGTACCCGCATGTCGACGACGTCATACCGCTGATGGCGGAAGGAAAGCTGCTGCCGTACCTCGACGTGCCGTTCCAGCATGCGAGCCCGCGCATCCTGAAGCTGATGCAGCGCCCGGCCAACGCCGAAAACACGCTCGCGCGCATCCGCGCGTGGCGGGAGATCTGTCCCGAGATCACGATCCGTTCGACGTTCATCGCCGGCTTTCCGGGCGAGACCGAGGCGGAGTTCGAGCAGTTGCTCGCCTTCCTCGACGAGGCGCAACTCGATCGCGTCGGGTGCTTCGCGTACTCGCCGGTCGACGGCGCTGCGGCCAACGCCTTGCCTGACCCGGTGCCGCCCGAAGAGCGAGAGGCGCGGCAGATGCGCTTCATGGAAGCGCAGGCGAGGATCAGCGCCGCAAGGCTCCGGCGCAAGGTCGGCACGACCATCGACGTGCTGGTCGATGCCATCGACGACGACGTGGCGATCGCGCGTTCGGCCGCCGATGCGCCGGAGATCGACGGCTTGGTGCGCGTCGCGGACGGCGGCGGGCTCCGCGTCGGTGAATTCGTGCGCGTCACCATCGACGGCGCACAGGCGTACGACCTCGACGCGCGTCTGGCAGCCGGAGCCTGACCACGCCAGCGGAATATCCACGCCGCCATCAGGGGTGCGTGCCGGATCGACAGCAGCGCGCTGCGCTGCCACAATTGCGGGCCGCGTGTACCCCGCGTGTACTTCCGGCATTGGCGCGTCGGCGCCGCCCTCTCTCACCCGTCGTCACGAGGTCGCACAACATGGAGCAGTTCGGACCCAAGCGCTCCACGCCTGCGCGCACGACCTGCATGGTCATCCTGGCGCTGATGGGCATCGTCGTCGCCGGCTGCGGCAAGGAGGCGCCGCCGCCGCCGCGCCCGGCGCCGCAGGTTTCCGTGCTCACGGTGACGCCGAAGACGATCGGCTTCTCGCCGAACTTCGTCGCGCAGACGGAAAGTTCGCGTCAGGTCAACATCGTCGCCCGTGTCTCGGGATACCTGGACAAGATCGCCTACGAGGAAGGCGAGCTGATCAAGCAGGGCAGCCTCATGTTCCAGCTCGACACCAAGCCATTCATCGCGCAGTTGAACGCCGCGCAGGGTGAACTGCAGTCGCAGCAGGCGCGCCTGTCCACGGCGGAGGCGACCTACGGTCGCGTCAAGCCGCTGACCGAGCAGGACGCGCTGCCGCAGGCGGACCTCGACCGCGCGAAGGGCGAACTCGACGCCGCGCGTGCGGCGGTGTTCTCGGCGCAAGCGAAGGTCGACGGGGCGCAGCTCAACCTGGGCTACGCAACGATCACCTCGCCGGTGACCGGCCTCGCGAGCCGCGCGCTGCAGCGCCAGGGCGCGTTCGTCAACGCGATGGCCGACTCTGCGAACCTCACCTACGTCGCTGCGATCGATCCGATCTGGGTCAACTTCAGCGTGTCGCAGAACCAGATGGCGAAGTGGCAGGAAGAGGTGAAAAGGGGCGATCTCGTGCGACCGGCGAACGAGAACTACGACGTCGACATCGTGCTGCCCGGCGACATCAAGTATCCGTACCGGGGCAAGATCAGCTTCGCCGATCCATCGTTCAGTCAGGACACCGGCTCGTTCATGGTGCGCGCGGTGCTGCCGAACACCGGGATGGAGCTGCGTCCGGGAATGTTCGTCACCGCCATCGTCCACGGCGCGACGCGCCCGAACGCGATCGTCGTTCCGCAGCTCGCCGTGCAGCAGGGCGCGAACGGCCATCTCGTCTACGTCGTCGGTACCGGCGACGTCGTCGAAATCCGGCCGGTGATCGTCGGCGACTACGCCGGCGCGACGGACATCGTCATCGTGCAGGGGCTGCATGCCGGGGACCGCGTCGTCGTCGACGGCGTGCTGAAGGTCGTTCCCGGGCAGCCGGTAAAGGTGGCGCCAACGCAGGCTCCGGCGGCACCCGCCGCGACGTCGACCTCCGGCACGAAGGCCACGCCGAAGCCATAGCCGCCGCATGTTCACGCACTTCTTCATCGACCGGCCGATCCTGTCGTCGGTCATCTCGATCCTGTTCGTGCTCGCCGGCGCGGTCGCGATGTCGGTCGCACCGGTCGAGCAATACCCGGAAATGGCGCCACCGCAGGTCAGCGTGTCGGCTGCCTATCCGGGCGCCACCGCCGAGGTGATCGCCAACCAGGTCGCCGCACCGATCGAAGCGCAGATCAACGGCATCGACAACCTGCTGTACTTCCAGTCGACCAGTTCGTCGTCGGGCAACGTCTCGATCAACGTCGTCTTCAAGCCGGGCAGCGACCCGGACATCAATCAGGTCAACGTCCAGAACCGCGTGGGCCAGGCGACTTCGCTGCTGCCGCAGACCGTCGTGCAGCAGGGTGTGACCGTCGACAAGCAGTCGTCCGGGATCATGATGGTGCTGTCGGTCTTCTCGCCGGACGACCGCTATACCGGCACCTACATCGACAACTACACGAACCTGTACGTGCTGGACGAGCTGAAGCGCGTTCCGGGCGCCAACCGCGCGTCGGTGCTCGGTCTGCCCGACATCGCGATGCGCGTGTGGCTGCAGCCGGACCGCATGGCGCAGCTCGGCATCACCGTGGGTGAGGTGACGGCGGCGATCCAAAGCCAGAACCAGACCTTCGGCATCGGCCAGATCGGTGGCCAGCCTTCGGTGCCCGGCACCCGGCAGACCTTCGTCATCACCGCGCAGGGGCTGCTGACCAAACCGGAGGAATTCGAGGAAATCATCGTCCGCGCCGCGAAAGAAGGCACGGCGATGGTCCTGCTGCGCGACATCGCGCGCGTCGAACTCGAGAAGCGCGATTACTCGATCGCCAGCCGGATGAACGGCAAGCTGTCGACGACGATCGCGATCTACCAGCAGCCGGGTGCCAACGCCGTGGCGACCGCCAACGCGGTGCGCAAGCGTCTGGCCGAGTTGAAGCAGCAGTTTCCCACCGGGCTCGACTACCGGATCGCGCTCGACACCAGCCTCTTCACGCTGACGTCGATCGAGAAGGTGATCCACACCTTCTTCGAAGCGGTGGCGCTGGTCGTGCTGGTGGTGTTCGTGTTCCTGCAGTCGCTGCGGGCGACGATCATCCCGATCCTCGCGGTCCCGGTGTCGATCATCGGCACCTTCGTCGGCATGCACCTGCTCGGCTTCTCGGTCAACATGCTGACGATGTTCGGCCTGATCCTCGCGATCGGCCTGGTCGTCGACGATGCGATCATCGTCGTCGAGGGCGTCGAGACCAACATGGCGGACAAGGGCATGTCGGCGCTCGAGGCCGCGAAGGCGACGATGACGCAGATCGCCAGCGCGCTGATCTCGATCGTGCTGGTGCTGGTCGCGGTCTTTCTGCCGGTGGCCTTCCTCGGCGGCGTCAC
Organism: Burkholderiales bacterium; assembly: GCA_020853025.1. Taxonomy (GTDB): domain Bacteria; phylum Pseudomonadota; class Gammaproteobacteria; order Burkholderiales; family Casimicrobiaceae; genus VBCG01. The sequence continues at coordinate 33,777 of JADYZP010000060.1, read as the reverse complement.
CGGCAAGCTCTACCAGCAGTTCGCCGTCACCATCGCGATTTCGATGGTGATTTCGGGCGTCATGGCGCTGACGCTGTCGCCGGCACTCGCCGCGATCATCATCCGCGCGCACCACGGCGAGAAGCGCGGATTCTTCCGCTGGTTCGAGAATGGCTTCGAGCGGCTGCGCCGCGGCTACGTCGGCGCCGTCGCGCGCACGCTGAAGGCTTGGCCGATTGCGCTGATCGTATTCGGCTGCATCATCGTCGGCATCGTCTACATGTTCCGCGTCCTGCCGTCGAGCTTCGTTCCCGACGAGGACCAGGGTTACTTCTTCGCTGCCATCGTCGCGCCGGACACCGCGAATCTCGAGATCGCCGCCGCGATCACCGCGCGCGCGCAGCAGATTGCCTCGGCGGATCCCGCCGTCTCCGACGTTGCTTCCGTCGCCGGCTACAGTCTGATCGACGGCCAGATCCAGAATAACGCCGGGGTCATCTTCGCCTCGCTCAAGCCCTTCGGCGAGCGCAGCGATCCGTCGCTGTCGTCGTTCGCGACGCTGAAGCGGCTGAACGCACAGTTCGCGCAGATCAACGACGCCTTCGTCTTCGCGCTCAATCCGCCATCGATTCCGGGCATGGGCACGACCGGCGGCTTCGAGTTCTACCTGCAAAACCGCGGCGCCGGCGACGCGCGCGCCACCGGCGCCGCCGTCGAACAGTTCATCGCCAAGGCTCGGCAGCGGCCCGAGCTGCAAGGCGTGTCGACCACGTACCGCGCGGCCACCCAGCAGCTCTTTGTCGACCTCGACCGCAACAAGGCCGAGGTGCTCGGTGTGACGGTGGCCGACGCCTTCCAGACCATGCAGACGTTCTTCGGCTCGCAGATCGCCGGGCAGTTCGCGCAATTTTCGCGCGTCTGGTGGGTGATCCTGCAGGCCGATGCGAACTACCGGATGAGCCCGTCCGATTTCGACCGCGTCTACGTACGTTCGAAGAGCGGCGCCAACGTGCCGCTGTCGGCGCTGATCACGACCCGCTACGTGGCGTCACCGAAGCTGGTCACCCGCTTCAACGGCTTTCCCGCGGTCAAGATCACCGGCAATCAGGCGCCGGGCTACAGTTCCGGACAGGCGCTGAACGCGATGGAGGAGGTTGCACGCGAACTGCCCGGTGATTTTTCCTTCGCCTGGGCCGGTCAGGCGCTGCAGGAGAAGGAGTCCGGCAGCACGTCGACGTCGGCGTTCGTCTTCGGCCTGGTTCTCGTTTTCCTGCTGCTTGCCGCGCAGTTCGAGAAATGGACGCTGCCGATCGCCGTCGTGCTGACGGTGCCCATTTCCATCCTCGGTGCGTTAGCCCTGACCTGGCTGGTCGGCCTCGAGAACGACGTCTACTTCCAGGTCGGACTGGTCACGCTGGTCGGGTTGTCCGCGAAGAACGCGATCCTCATCTGCGAAGTCGCGATCGAGCACGTGCGCGAGGGCATGTCCGCCCACGACGCCGCGCTGGCGGCAGCAAGCGCGCGGCTGCGCGCGATCGTCATGACGTCGCTCGCCTTCGGCTTCGGCTGCGTGCCGCTGGCCATCGCGACCGGTGCCGGCGCCAACAGCCTGCGCGCGATCGGTACGGGCGTGATCGGCGGCATCCTGGCGTCGATGCTCGTCGCTGTCGTGTTCGCGCCGCTGTTCTTCTTCCTGCTGGAATCGCTGTCGCAGCGTGTCGCCGGCCGCAAGCCGGCCGCAGCCGCCGCGGGTGCGGTGCGCGACGGGCACTGAAATGAAGCGAATCGGTGCCGATCCCTCCACCGCATGTGGGTCCGGTTGCAGCCGGATGCGGCGTCGCGCAAGGCTGCAGCCTTGCCCGCAACGATGCTTGATGCGTCGCGGGCGGCGGACATTGCTCGCCACTTTCCTGGCAATGCTCGCCGGCGCCTGTACGGTGGGTCCCGATTACGTGAAGCCGCAGGTCGCGGCGCCGCAGGCGTGGCGCATCGACTATGCGCAGGCGGCTGACGTCGCCAACACGCGCTGGTGGGAGCAGTTCGGCGATCCGGTGCTGACCGACCTCATCGACTCGGCTCTGAAAGACAACCGTGACCTGGTCATCGCCGCAGCGCGCGTCGATGGCTTCATCGGCGCGCTTGTCACGACGCGCGCGCAGTTCTATCCGCAGGCCAGCTTCAACCTCGACGCCAGCCGCAACCGCAGCTCCGCGGTCGGTGTGTCGCCGCTGCCGCCGGGCGCGGATCCCTACTTCAACCTCTACAACGGCGCGCTCGGCGCCGGCTGGCAGCTCGACCTCTTCGGGCGCGTGCGCCGGCAGACCGAGGCCGCACAGGCGCAGGTGTATGCAACCGAGCAGGGCCGGCGCGGCGTCGTGCTATCGGTGGTGACCAGCATGGCGGCGACGTACATCGGGCTGCGCGCGCTCGATGAGCAGCTCGCGATCTCGCGCCAGACGGCGCGCAACAACGCCGACACGCTGCGGATCTTCGAGCTGCGGCACAAGGGCGGCGTCGTCTCCAAGCTCGAATTGGCGCAGGTCCAGTCGCAGTACCAGCAGGCGCTGGCGGCCATCCCGCAGATCGAGCAACAGATCGCTGCACAGGAGAACCTGATCGCGCTCTTGCAGGGACGCAATCCGTATCCGGTGCCACGCGGCAAGGCGATCGGCGAGCTCGCGATTCCGGCGATCCCGTTGGGCCTGCCCTCTTCGCTGCTCGAACGGCGGCCCGATATCCTGCAGGCCGAACAGACGATGATCGCCGCCAACGCGGACATCGGCGCCGCCCGCGCGCTGTACTACCCGCAGTTCAACCTCACCGGATCCTACGGTTCGGTGAGTGCCGCGTTTTCCAACTTCCTGAGCGGGCCGGCTGTCGCGTGGACGATCGCCGCCGGCCTTGCCGGTCCACTGTTCACCGCCGGCTCGATCGCGGGCCAGGTGCAGGCGGCCGAGGCGGGATCGGCGCAGGCGCTGGCGCTCTACCAGCAGACGGTGTTCAACGCCTTCCGCGAGACCAACGACGCGTTGATGGGCTCGGTGAAAAAACGCGACGAGGCCGCCGCGCAACTGCAGCGCGTGAAGGCTCTGCGCGAGTATGCGCGGCTGTCGCGCGTGCGCTTCAACAACGGCTACGCCGGCTACATCGAGACGCTGTACGCGGAAAACGAACTGTTCTCCGCCGAGCTCGCCGCAGTGCGCACCTACGCCGACCAGTACACGCAGATCGTCAACGTCTACAAGTCGATGGGCGGCGGCTGGATCGACCTGGCGGACTCGCTTACAGGAGCCGGGAAGACGGCGCCGCTCGGTGAGCGGACGCGAGTACAGCCGCTGTTCTGAACGCGCCGCGGCTACGGCAGCTTCAGGCCTTCCAGGTCACGCGCGAGTTCGGCCAGGATGTCGCCGAGTGCGTCGTTCAACGCCGTCGCGTAGGCGTTCGTGCTTCCGGCGGCGAAGGGCACGCGCCGCTCGTACTTCTTCGACCAGACCGGAACCCCTGCATCGTTGTCCCCGCGGCGAAGGTACCAGGTGATCGACAGCACGGCGGCGGGCTTGCCCGCATCGCGCGCATCGCCGTATAACGCATCGACGAAGCCTTCGAGCACCCAGTCGGGTTCCGCGATCACGCTCGCGGGCACGACCGACGCAAACACCTTCGCCGCCGCCAGCGCGCGCACCGTCGCGTCGGCGATGTTCGCCGCGGGCGCGACCAGGAACTCGTGGTAGTAGTCGGTCTCGTAGCGCAGATCCGTCTCGCGGAAAACGAAGCTGCGGCCGCGAAACGGCGCACCGACGGTCACCGTACCCACGCGCAGCACGCCCTTCTGCGACCGGGCGGTCGCGGCCGGCAACGGGGGCTCGAGCACGAAGGTCTCCTTCACCGGTGCGGGACGCGTCAGGCTGCAGCCTCCCAACGCCACCAGCGCGCCCATCGCCATCGCGGCGAGCGTGCGCCGCATCCAGTCACGTCGCGTTGCCATCATGGTTTGCGCTCCAGCGGGGCGGGCGGCGCGCCGAAGAAGAAGCCGGCCGGATACCGCTTGGTCTCCTCGGTCAGGTCGCGCAGGTTGTCGGTGATCGCGCGCAGGTTCTCGAACGTCGTCGCAAGATCGGTGTCGGTCGAGCCGAACAGCCGGTCGAAGCGGCCGGTGATGCGCTCGAGGCTCGCCACCGTTTTCGCAAGCTTCGGATCCGAGACCAGTCCCCTGACTGTGGCCATCGTCGCGGCAGCGTCCTCCGAAATCTTCTGCAGCGCCGGATTGGCGAGTGTCCTCTTCAATTCGGCGTTGGTTTGTCGCATCTCGGCCAGCAGCGCCGTCGCCTCATCGGATATTTTCTTCGCCTGGATGCCATCGAGGGTCGCGTCGAGCTTGCCGAGCGTGCGCCCGGCACGCTCGGTGAGCGTCTTGGTGTCGATGGCGGCAACGCGTTCGTTGGTCGTGACCAGCAGCCGGTTCACGTTGTCCATCGTCTTCTCGAGGTCGACGCGACTCAAACGTTCCAGGATGTCCTGTGCCGCGTTGACGATGGCGGTCACCGTCGACGGCGTGCTGGGGATGTAGGGATTGCGCGGCGTCCAGCTGATCGGCAGCACCGGCGGCGGCGGGTCGAAGTAATCCAGTTCGAGATAGCTGGTGCCGGTGATACCTTGCGGCGCCAGCCGCAGCCGCAGCCCCTTCTCGACTTCCTGCGCGACGATATCGGCGCTCGACCAGTCCCCGGCCGCGGCGCGACCGCCGACCAGACGCGGTTCCAGTTGCGCCTCGACGAGCACGAAGCGTTCACGCTCGGTGATCGGCAGGTCGAGCTGGTAGTAGACGTAGGTGAAGCTGATCTTGGTCACATCGCCGATCACCACGCCGCGCAGCTTGAGCTTGGAACCGACGTCGAGTCCCTGCACCGACTCCTTGAAGTACGTCTCGATGACCACGCGTCGCTCGAAAAAGCGTCCGGTGCCGATGATTCCGAGCACCAGGACACCGGCCACCAGCGCGCCGATCACGAACAAGCCGAGCTTGAAGTAGTTGGCCTTTTGGCTCATCGCAGGAGGACGCCCCCCGAAGGCGCTTCGCGCCCTCCCCCCACTGGGGGGCACGCGCCTTGGGGCGGCCCGGCGGCGCGAGTTAGGACGCCCAGCGGCGGCGCTGCGCGCATATCAGGCTCAGGCGGCAAGTTCGGCTTCACGGTTGAAGAATTGGCGCACGTAGGGATCGGTGCTTTCGTCGCGCAATCGCCGCGGATCACCGTCGGCGATGATGCCCTTGACGCGCTTGTCGAGCATGATGACACGATCGGCAATCGCATAGATGCTGGCGAGTTCGTGCGTGACGATGACGAAGGTGACGCCGAGGCTGCCCGCCAGCCGGAGAATCAGCGCGTCGAGTTCGGCCGACGTGATGGGATCGAGACCCGCCGACGGTTCGTCGAGGAACAGGATCCGGGGATCGAGCGCCATTGCGCGCGCGATGGCCGCACGCTTTTGCATACCGCCTGAAATCTCCGCCGGCAGGTGCCCGGTGAACTGGACAAGACCGACCAGGTCGAGTTTCATCCGCGCCAGCAGGTCCATCTGCTCGAGGTCGAGTTGCGTGAATGCCTCGAGTGGCAGTCGGACGTTTTCCAGCAGCGTCATCGAACCGAACAAGGCACCCGACTGGTACGTGACGCCGAAGCGGCGCAGGATTGCATCGCGCGCATCGCCGTCGGCGGTCACGATGTCGGCGCCGTCGATCAGCACCTGCCCGGATATCGGCGGATAGAGTCCGATCATGTGCTTCAACAGCGTGCTCTTGCCGCAGCCCGACCCTCCCAGGATCACGAACACCTCGCCGCGATGCACGTCGAAGGAGACGTGCTCGAGGATCGCTTTACCGTCGTAGCCCGCCGTCAGGTCCTGCACGCGGATGATGGTGTCGGCGGGTTCCATTTCAGTGGCCCTTGGTGCGGCGTGCCACCCGAGACGCGCGAAATACCCCTGCAGGCAAGGCTTCAGCCTTGCGCGGCATCGCGTCAGGCTGAAGCCTGTCGCACAGTCCGAATGCGTGCGAGGCGTTCATCAGATATTGAGAATGAAATAAAGGACGGCGAAGACACCGTCGACGATCACGATGAGCACGAGCCCCGAGACGACGGCGCGCGTAGCGGCATCGCCCACCGCGGACGCCCCCGCGCCGGTCTGCAGTCCGCGCAGGCAGCCGATGCCGGCGATCAGCAGCGCGAAGACGAAGGACTTCACCCACCCGGCCATGAAGTCCTGGAAGGTGACGATGCTCTCGACCTCGTGCAGAAAGGTGATGAAGGGAATTCCGAAGGACCGCATGGTCAGCGCCCCACCCAGCAATCCGACCAGGACCGCGAACAGAGTCAGCAGCGGCGTCATCAGCACGGCGGCAATGACGCGTGTGGTCACCAGAAAGCGAACCGGATCCAGGCCCATGGTGGTCAATGCATCGATTTCCTGGTTGACGCGCATGGTGCCGATCTCGGCGGCGAATGCGGCGCCGGAGCGTCCGGCCAGCAGAATCGCCGTCATCAGCGCACCCAGTTCGCGCACCATCGCCAGTCCGATCAGGTCGGCGACGAAAATCTCGGCACCGAACTTCCGCATTGGAATCGCCGACTGGAACGCGAGGATGAGACCCAGCAGAAACGAGATCAGCGCGACGATGGGCAGCGCGTCGGCACCGGCGCGTTCGCAGACCACGCCGACGTCGCGCCAGCGGATTGTCGATGGATGCCGGATGGCGGAGAACAGCGCCGACGTGCTGTGTCCGAGGAACTCCACCTGCGTGCGCATATCGCGCAACATGATCGCGGCGTTGTGGCCCAGTTCCTCGATCGCCGGGCGCCGCGGCTGCTCGGGATCCTGGTCGTGGGCGAGGACTTGCGGGTCGAACTGGCGCAAAAGGTCGGCGAAGGCCGGCTTCAGGTTCTCGACCGCTATCGGCGTCTGCCTCGGCTGGCGGAGCAGATCGACGAGCAGCGCGATGCCCGCACCATCGCAATAGTCGATGCCGGCGGCGTCGACGACCACCGATTTGCCGCCGGAGCCGCGCACCACCTGAAGCGCCTGCCTCCAGACTTCGGGAATCGTGTCGGCATCGAGCCGGCCCGACAGCGCGAGTACCGTGTGTCCGTCGGCGGCTTCGGTGACGGCGAGTGCCGCGGCGGTCATGCGCGCGTTCCCGCGTTCAGGGGGCGACCAGCTCGACGTCGTTGCCGACCAACGGTGCGGCCGCCTCGCGGTAACCGAAGGTGACGGTACCGCTGCTCTTGATGCGATCGAGCGCCGGCGACGCGGCGAAGGCGGTGCCTGAGACGCAGCACCCGATGACGATGATTGTTGCCAGGCGCGAAAAGGCCATAGGGAACGACACACATGCGGCCATAAGCGGTGGCGCGCAGTGTAGCATGCACGTGCTCGCTGCACGCGTCCGCATCGGCGGCAGCGGTGTCGCCGCGCACCTGACGGAACGGCCGCTCGCCTGCCGGCATTCCGGCGCACCAGGCGGGTTGGTGTAGAATCCGCGGTCTTCGGTCGCCCTCCCGCCACGATCATTTCGGGCCGCATCGCGGCACCGCCGGCTGCGACGAATGTCGTTTCCCCCCCAACATCAAGGTCTCCATTGTGAAAAAATTCCTCATTGCCGTATTTGTCGCCGCGGGCATGCTCGCGGGAGGCACAGAGGCGCAGCCGGTTCCGAACACGCTGGGCAAGATCAAGGCGGCGCGCGCGATCAACGTCGGTTTCTCGGGCGACTCGCTGCCGTTTTCCTTCGTCGGTTCCAACAACGAGCCCGCCGGTTACTCGATCGACATCTGCAAGCGGGTGATCGCACATATCGGCCGCGCGATCGGCGAACCCAACCTCAAGGTGAACTGGAAGGTCGGCTCGGTCGTCGATCGCCTGCAGATGGTCGCCTCCGGCAAAGCCGACATCGAATGCGCGAACACGACGCAGACGCTCTCCCGCCTCGCGAACGTCGATTTCTCGAATCTCATCTTCGTCGACGGCGGAGGCTTCCTTGTCAAGTCGGATTCGCCGGTCAACCGGATGTCCGAACTGGGTGGAAGGAAGATCGCCGTGTTGCAAGGCACGACGACCGAGAGCCGGCTGAAGGACTCGCTGGCGCGCCAGAAGGTCGTCGCGACTATCGTACCGATCGCCCACGCCAACGAAGGCGTGGCGATGCTGGAATCGGGCAGCGTCGACGCCTACGCCGGCGACAAGATCAAGCTGGTGGGGCTCGCCGCGCAGGCGAAGGATCCCGGCAAGCTCGCGCTGCTGGCCGAGGACCTGTCGATCGAGCCCTATGCCTTCGCGCTGCCGCGTAATGACTCCGCGCTCCGGCTCGAGGTCAACCGCGCGCTGACGCAGGTGTATATGGGCGGCGAAATCGAAACGATTTTCGCGAACTGGCTGGGCAAGCTCGGCCGTCCGTCCGGACTGCTGGCCGCCATGTATCTGCTGTATTCGATTCCGGACTGAGCACGCGCCGGAACCCATCGACGAAACCTTGAGGCGCGAGCCGCTGTCATAGGCTTGCCCGAATTAACAGCACGCAGGAGAACCGAAATGATGAAATTGAATTCGTGGAGGCGCCCCGCCGCCGCTATCGCCGCCTGTGCGGCGTTGCTGCTGGCCGGCTGCAACACGCCGCCCGCCTACTCGGTCAGCGACACGCCGCTCGCCCGGGTCGGCAGGGTCGAATCGATCCAGACGCACACGGTGCAGAACGTGCCGAATGCCGTCGGCGCGATCGGCGGCGCGCTCATCGGCGGCGGCCTGGGCAGCCTGATCGGCGGTGGCACAGGCAAGACCGTCGCGACGGTGGTCGGCGCCGTGGGCGGGGGCTTCGTCGGCAACGAACTCGCAGGCCGCGACCAGACGCTGGTTTGGAACATCGGCGTTCGCTACGACGACGGGAGCTATGCAACGATCCAGCAAACGTCGGCGCCGGGACTCAGGATCGGCGATCGGGTACGCGTGACGTCAACGGGCATCGAACTGCTGCGCGGCTAGGGCATTCCCGCGAGGCAGGTCACTCACAAAACGCGGCGGCAATCGCCGCATAGAAAAAAGGAACAGGATATGAAAACCATCATGCAACGATTGGCAGCGACGACGATGATCGCCGCCGCCGCACTTGGCTTTACCGCAACCTCCGCGCAGGCGCAGGGCGACCAGCAGGTACTGGTCAACCAGGCCGATGCGACGCTGACGAATTTCGTGAACGATCCGGAGATGAAGTGGCTGCAGCAGAACTTCAGCCGCGCCAGGGCCGTGATCATCGCGCCGGAAATCGTCAAGGCGGGCTTCATCTTTGGCGGCTCCGGCGGGCGCGCGCTCGTGGTCGCAAGGGAAGGCGGCAAATGGGTCGGCCCGTCGTTCTACACGATGGCCACCGCCAGCGTCGGCTTCCAGGCGGGCGTCTCGGTGTCCGAAATGGTCACGCTGGTGATGACCGAGAAGGGCTTCAACTCGCTGCTTTCGGCCAACTTCAAGATGGGTGGCGACGCGAGCGTCGCGGCCGGTCCGGTCGGCGCCGGCGCCAAGTCGGACATCGCCGCGGACCTGATCAGCTTCACCCGCGCCAAGGGCGTCTATGGCGGGATCAACCTGGACGGCACGCTGGTGAACCTGAGCGACGAATGGAACAAGGCGTACTTCGGCAAGCCGGTGCAACCGATCGACATCCTGGTCAAGGGTGCGGTCAGCAACAAGGGCGCTGCGAAGCTGCTCGCCGCTGTCACCAAGGCGGCTGGCGGCAAGTAAGAAGCGTCTCGCCTGTTGCGGCAAAGTGAAAAGGGCCCCGACCGGGGCCCTTTTTGCATTGGTTTCGACCGGGATTTCGCAACCCGTTGGCCGACCCTGATTGTCCATGTCGCCGCGCCTGCAACTGTCCGGAATCACCAAGCGCTACGCAAACGTCGTCGCCAACAACGCGATCGACCTGACAGTGCTGCCCGGCGAGATTCATGCGGTGCTCGGCGAGAACGGCGCTGGCAAGTCGACGCTGATGAAGATCATCTACGGCGCGGTGAAGCCGGACGCCGGAACGATCGCGTGGGAAGGCGTCCCGGTGACCATCGCCAATCCGGCGCGCGCGCGCCGGCTCGGCATCGGGATGGTGTTCCAACATTTCTCGCTGTTCGAGACGCTGACGGTGGCCGACAACATCGTGCTCGCACTGGAAAATGAACGCACGAGCGTGGAATTGTCCGATCGCATTCGCGACGTGTCGAACCGCTATGGACTGCCGCTCGACCCGGATCGGCACGTGCACACGATGTCGGTAGGCGAGCGGCAACGCGTCGAGATCGTCCGCTGCCTGCTGCAGGAACCGCGGCTGCTGATCATGGACGAACCGACGTCGGTGCTGACGCCGCAGGCGGTCGACAAGCTCTTCGCGACTTTGCGTCGACTGGCGACGGAAGGCTGCAGCGTCCTCTACATCAGCCACAAGCTGAACGAGATCCGGGCGCTATGTCACAAGGCCACCGTGTTGCGCGGCGGCCGGGTGACGGGAGATTGCGATCCGCGGCACGAATCGTCTTCGTCGCTCGCGCGCATGATGATCGGCGGCGAGCTGCCGCAAACACAGCATCGCGCCGCTCATGCCGGCGCCGACGTACTCGTCGTGCGCAAGCTGACGCTGGCGGCTGACGATCTTTTCGGAACTTCGCTGTCGGACATCGACCTCTCCGTGCGCGCCGGCGAAATCGTCGGCATTGCCGGAGTCTCCGGCAATGGCCAGCGCGAATTGATGACGGCATTGTCCGGCGAACGCCGGCAGGACGAGGCCGACACGGTCACGCTCCTCGGCACCGCGGCGGGACGCATGGGCGCAGCGCAGCGCCGCGCTCTCGGTCTCGCCTTTGTTCCCGAGGAGCGGCTGGGACGCGGTGCAGTGCCGGAGATGTCGCTTGCCGAGAATGCGCTGTTGACCGCCTATCGCAAGGGCATGGTGGCGCACCAATTCGTGCGCGCCGGCGTCGTGCGCGACTACGCGGCCAGGACCCTCCGCACTTACGGCGTGAACGCCGCTGGACCCGATGCGACCGCGCGGAGCCTGTCGGGCGGGAACCTGCAAAAATTCATCATCGGCCGCGAACTGGGCCAGCACCCCAGGCTTCTGATCGTCGCGCAGCCGACATGGGGCGTGGACGTTGGCTCTGCCGCGCAGATCCGCCAGGCGCTGCTCGACCTGCGCGACCGTGGCGGGGCGGTACTCGTAGTGTCGGAGGAGTTAGACGAGCTCTTCGAGATCTGCGACCGGCTTGCGGTGATCGCACAGGGCAGGTTGTCGGACGCCAAGCCCGTGGCTGAAACCAACGCCGAGGAAATCGGCCTCCTGATGTCCGGAGTGTTCATCCACAGGGACGGCGAGGGTCGGTACCTACGGCCGGACTCCAGTCGATGATGCGCATCCGCCTTGAACCCCGCGCGGAGCCGTCGCGGTTCGCCGGCTGGCTGTCGCCGATGGTGGCGGCCGTGGCGGTGGTCCTGATCGGCTTGGTGTTGTTCTCGCTCATGGGCAGGAATCCATGGCACGCGCTGTACGTCTTTTTCATCGAGCCGATGAACACGCTCTACGACGCCGGCGAGCTGGTGCTGAAGGCGAGCCCGATCATGCTCTGCGCGGTCGGGCTGTCGATCGGCTATCGCGCGAACGTCTGGAACATCGGCGCCGAGGGACAGCTCATCATGGGCGCGATCGCCGGTGGCGGCGTCGCGCTCGCGTTTCACGACTCGGATTCGCGGTGGGTGCTGCCGGCGATGTTCGTGGTCGGTGCGGCCGGCGGCATGGCGTGGGCGGCGATTCCCGCGTTCCTGCGCACGCGTTGCAACACCAACGAGATCCTGGTGTCGCTGATGCTGGTCTACGTCGCCTCGCTGATCCTGTCGCTGCTGGTGCACGGCGCGTGGCGCGATCCGGAGGGTTTCAACTTTCCGCAGTCGAAGATGTTCGCGGAGACCGCACTGCTGCCCATTCTTGTCGCCGGGACGCGGCTCAATGTTGGCCTCTTCATCGCGCTCGCCGCGGTGGCCGCCGGATGGCTGTTCATGCAGAGGAGTCTCGCCGGGTTCCAGATGCGCGTCGCCGGACTGGCGCCGGCCGCCGCCAGCTATGCGGGCATTTCGTCGTCACGCACCGTCTGGATAGGCATGCTGGCCGGCGGCGCCTGCGCGGGGCTCGCCGGAGTCGGGGAAGTGGCGGGGCCCATCGGCCAGCTGCTGCCGGTCGTCTCGCCGGGCTACGGCTTCGCCGCGATCATCGTCGCCTTCGTCGGCCGCCTGCATCCGGTGGGCATTTTTTTCGCGAGCCTGCTGATGTCGCTGCTCTACCTGGGCGGCGAGGCGGCACAGATGCACCTCGCGCTGCCGTCATCGGTTACCGGACTGTTCCAGGGAACGCTGCTCTTGTTCCTCTTGGCCACCGATGTCTTCATCCGCTTCCGGCTGCGCATCGTGCGTCCACCCACCGCCGCCACGGCCGCATGATGGATCACGCCATCACGCTGCTGCTGCTCACGCTGGCCGCCGGCACGCCGCTGGTCTTCGCGGCGCTGGGCGAGCTCGTCACCGAGAAGTCGGGCGTCCTGAACCTGGGAGTCGAAGGCATGATGCTGGTCGGTGCGGTCGTTGCCTTCATCGTTGCGACGACCAGCCAATCGCCATGGCTCGGAGTCGCCGCGGGCATGGCGGGCGGCGCCGCGCTATCGCTCGTCTTCGCCATCGTCACCTTGAGTCTGCACGCGAACCAGGTCGCGTCCGGGCTCGCGTTGTCGTTGTTCGGCATCGGATTGTCCGCGTTCATCGGACTCGACTACGTCAGCGTCATCATCGAACCGATCCGCCCGCTGACGGTTCATGGACTGCCGGATATTCCCGTCGTCGGCGTGCTGCTTTTCGGCCACAACCCGTTGGTCTACCTGTCGCTCGCGTTGTTCGCGGCGATTCAGTGGTTCCTGTCCCGGACGCGCGCGGGCCTCGTTCTGCGCGCAGTAGGCGAGTCGCCGCAGTCAGCGCACGCGATTGGCATTTCCGTGGTGCGTATCCGCTACCTTGCCGTGCTTTTCGGCGGCGCCTGCGCGGGACTGGGCGGCGCCTACCTGTCGCTTGTCTATAGCCCATCGTGGGCCGAGGGCATGACCTCGGGCCGCGGCTGGATCGCGCTGGCGCTGGTCGTCTTCGCCAACTGGAAGCCGTGGCGGGTGTTGGCAGGCGCCTACCTGTTTGGCGGCGTCACCCTCGCCCAGTTCCAGGCGCAGGGCATGGGCGTCGAGCTGCCGTCGCAGTACCTGGCGATGTTGCCCTACATCGCCACCATCGTCGTGCTCGCGATCATTTCGCGCAACGCCGCCGTGATCAAGCAGAACGCGCCGGCTTCGCTGGGTCGTCCATTCCATCCGGAAGGCTGAGCGCGCATCGGCAAAGGCGTAAAATCCCCGGTTTTCCATCGATAGCCGACCCATAGACAACTACGCGTCCAGGAGACCACGATGACCCGCCTTTCCCGCAGAACGTCGCTGGCGACGCTGACCGCTTGCGCGCTCGCATTGGCGCTGCCCGCCTCCGCGCAACCCAAGGCCGGCGAGCCCTTGAAGATCGGTTTCGTCTACGTGAGCCCCATCGGCGACGCGGGCTGGACGTTCCAGCACGACACGGGCCGCAAGCAGATGGAAGCGGCGCTGGGCGGCAGGGTCACGACCAAGTTCATCGAGAACGTACCCGAAGGTACGGACGCCGAGCGCGTGATCCGTGACCTGGCGGCCACCGGACACCACTTGATTTTCACGACCTCGTTCGGGTACATGAATCCGACGATCAAGGTCGCGCAGGCGTTTCCGAACACCAAGTTCGAGCACGCCACCGGGTACAAGACATCGAAAAACGTCGGCATCTACAACGCCCGCTTCTACGAAGGTCGTTACCTTGCCGGCATCGTCGCCGGCAAGATGTCCAAGACCGGCATCGCCGGCTACGTGGCGGCATTCCCGATCCCCGAAGTCGTCATGGGCATCAACGCCTTTGCGCGAGGCCTGCGCAGCGTCAACCCCAAGGCGGAGGTCAAGGTCATCTGGGTCAGCGCGTGGTTCGATCCGGGCAAGGAATCCGAGGCGGCGAATACGCTGATCTCGCAGAACGCGGATGTGCTGACGCATCACACCGACTCGACCGCAACGATGCAGACGGCGGAGGCGAAGAAGGTCTATGCGGTCGCCTACCACTCCGACATGTCGAAATACGGGCCGAATGCGCAGCTGACCGCCGTCACTCATCATTGGGGCGACTACTACACCCGTGTCGCGCAATCGGTGCTCGATGGCAAGTGGCAGCAGGACAACGTCTGGGGCGGCATCAAGGACGGCATGATCAAGCTGGCGCCGTTCAACAAGATCGTGCCGGCGGACGTGCAGGCAATGGTGAAAAAGGCCGAAGCCGAGATCGCCGCGGGCAAGCTGTCGCCGTTCACCGGTCCGATGAAGGACAACACCGGCAAGGAGCGGCTGGCGGCGGGGAAGACGATCACCGACGCCGAGCTTTCGAGGATGGACTACTATGTGCAGGGCGTAGTGGGAAAATTGCCTTCGTCGAAATAGCGGTGCGGTTGGCGGGTTACCGCGGTGCGAGGCGCCCTCATGCTTGAAGCTCCGTCGGGGCATTGTGCGGAAATTGCGGAGGAGCGGGTGTCATGACCACGGGCCGCAGAAATCGGTTGTCAGGACGGGGGAAGGACGCGGAGAAGGCGCCGTTGCCGAGGGCGCACCGACCGCGCCGCGTGAGTTCGGGCGACATCGGCCCGACCAGCACGCCCGCTGCGGTCGAGCGCGGTGCGGTCAGGGAGAACGTCGCGGCGGCCGTCAACGCCGAGACCAACGCGCTGGCCGACATGCTGGCCGGCCACTCGCCTGCCGACGCGAAGGCGCTCATCCAGTCTTTGATCGAAACGCAAAAGGCCCGCGCCCGGGAAGCGGAACGCGAGGCCGACGACGAACTCGCCAACGACTGGCGCACCGGCGGCTATCCGTACCGCAACCTGCTCGGGCGCAAGAATTACGAAAGGCAGAAGTACCGGCTCCAGGTCGAGTTGCTGAAGTTCCAGGCGTGGATCAAGTCGACCGGACAGCGGATCGTCATCCTCTTCGAAGGGCGCGACGCGGCCGGCAAGGGCGGCACGATCAAGCGCTTCATGGAGCACCTGAACCCGCGCGGCGCGCACGTCGTAGCACTCGAGAAGCCGACCGAAGCCGAGCGAGGCCAGTGGTACTTCCAGCGCTACGTCCAGCACCTACCCTCGCACGGCGAGATCGTGCTCTTCGACCGTTCGTGGTACAACCGCGCCGGCGTCGAGCGCGTGATGGGTTTCTGCACCGATGACGAATACACCGAGTTCATGCGCCAGGCGCCCGAATTCGAGCGCAATCTCGTCCACAGCGGCATCCACCTGATCAAGTACTGGTTTTCGGTGAGTCGTGAGGAGCAGCGGCGGCGCTTCCGCGAGCGCGAAGCACATCCGCTGAAGCAGTGGAAGCTGTCGCCGATCGACATGGCGTCGCTCGACAAGTGGGACGAGTACACGAAGGCCAAGGAGGCGATGTTCTTCCACACCGACACCGCCGACGCGCCGTGGACCGTGATCAAGTCCGACTGCAAGAAGCGCGCGCGCCTGAACGCGCTGCGCTTTCTGCTGCACTCGTTTCCCTACCAGCCCAAGGACCAGGAGCGCATCGGCATGGTCGACCCGCTGCTGGTCGGGCGCGCGAACATCGTCTACGAACGCGGCGAACAGCCCAGCAGCATCAAGCCATGATGCGTGAGACCCGGATGCCGGTCAGCCATTGAGCTTGCGCAGCAGCGCCAGCACGCGTTCGAAGGCGTCGCCGTACGGCGGATACAAAAGCTTCGTTGCCGCGAAGCGCGGCTGCACGAATACCGGCTTGCGATGCGTGAAGGTGAGGAAGCTCGCCTCGCCGTGGTAGGCGCCTGAACCCGACGCGCCGACGCCGCCGAAAGGCAGGTTCCTGTGCGCGAAGTGCCACAGCGTGTCGTTGACGGTGACGCCGCCTGCCAGCGTCTGCTTCAGGACTCGTCCGCAGCGGGCACCGGTGCTCCCGAAATAGTAGAACGCCAGCGGATGCGGCCGCGTGCCGAGGCGCGCGACGGCGTCGTCCAGCGTCGCGTAGGTCTCGATCGGCAGCAGCGGCCCGAAGATCTCCTCGCGCATCACCGCCATGTCGTCGCGAACACCGAGGATCAGCGCCGGCAGCAGCTTGCGCGACGCCGGATCTGGCGTTTCGTTCGCGGGATTGAGCACGACGATGCGCGCGCCCTTGCCCCGCGCATCGTCGATCAGCGCCGTCAGCCGGCGGTAATGATGCTCGTTGACGATCGCCGTGTAGTCGGCGTTGGCGGCGTACGACGGATACAGTTCGGCGGCTGCCTTTTGCAATGCGGCGACAAACGTGTCGACGCCGCGTTCCGGGACCAGCGCGTAGTCGGGCGCGATGCAGGTCTGTCCGGCGTTCAGCAGCTTGCCGGACATCAGCCGCGGCGCGCACAGCGCGATATCGGCATCGGGCGCAAACAATGCAGGCGACTTGCCGCCCAGCTCCAGCGTGACTGGTGTCATGTTTTCGGCGGCCGCGCGCGCGACCAGGCGACCGACCGCCGTCGAGCCGGTGAAGAACAGGTGATCGAAGGGGAGCTGCGTGAAGCGAGCGCCGATCTCGGCGTCGCCGGTCACCACCGCAAACTCGTCTTCCGCGAAATTCGCCGCCACCAGCTCGCGCAGCAGCTTCGACGTTGCAGGCGTGATTTCCGATGGTTTCAGCAGCACGCGGTTGCCTGCGGCCAGCGCGCCCAGCGCCGGTGCCAGCGCCAGCTGCACCGGGTAGTTCCACGGGCTGATGATGCCGGCGACACCGATCGGCTGCCGCTCGATGAACGCGCGCCCTGGCATCAGGTGCAGCGGCGTGGTCACACGCTCGCGCCGCATCCAACGATCGAGGTTGCGCTGCGCATCGGCGATCTCGGAGGCGACGATATAGATCTCGGCCAGCCGTGTTTCGTGCTCGGAGCGATCGCCGAAGTCGCGATCCACCGCATCGGCGAACCGAGCCTCGTTGTCGACCACCAGCGCCTTCAGTCGTGCGAGCCGGTCCTGGCGGCTGGCGAGGTCGGGATAGCGCTCGCGCGCGAAGGCTGCACGCTGCAGCGCGAACAACCGATCGAGTTCGCGCGTCGCCTTGGCGGCGGACTTCGACTGAGCTGACTTCATGACGGCCCTGGTCCCTGGTTTCAATGCGCGACGGCCGCCGCTGCTGGCGGCGACGGCGAGAGCGAAGTCGCGCATTATCGCATCCGCACCGATCCCGAAATCCGCGTATCGTCGCGATGCGCAACGTGCAGGCACGAACTGCGGTAGCATCGGAGCCAGGACATGGGACCTTTGACCGGCGTGCGGGTGCTCGAATTCGAGGCAATCGGCCCCGGCCCGTTTTGCGGCATGCTGCTGGCCGACATGGGCGCCGACGTGCTGCTCGTCGACCGGCCGCAGGACCCGCAACTGGGCCTGCAACCGGACCGCTGGTTCGACGTGATGCTGCGCGGCAGGCGGTCGCTCACGCTCGATCTCAAGTCCGCCGGCGGCGCAACGGCGGCGATCGCGCTTGCAACGAGGGCGGACGCGATCATCGAAGGGTTTCGCCCCGGCGTCATGGAGCGCCTGGGTCTCGGGCCGGACGTGCTGCTCGCCGGCAATCCGAAGCTCGTCTACGGCCGCATGACAGGCTGGGGCCAGGAGGGTCCGCTAGCAGCGCGCGCGGGCCACGACATCGACTATATTGCGCTGTCCGGTGCGCTGCATGCGATTGGACGCGCCGGCGGCGCACCGGTGCCGCCGCTCAACCTGGTCGGCGATTTCGGCGGCGGCGGCATGCTGCTCGGTTTCGGCATCGCCTGCGCGCTGTTCGAGGCGCAACGCTCCGGTCGCGGCCAGGTCGTCGATGCCGCGATGGTCGAGGGCGCATCGCTGCTGTCGACGATGTTCTGGGGATTGCAGGCGGCAGCGCGCTGGAGCGACGTGCGCGGCGACAACGTACTCGATTCCGGGGCGCCGTGGTACGACAGCTATCGCACGCGCGACGATCGCCATGTCGCGATCGGCGCCATCGAGCCCAAGTTCTACGCGGAGTTGCTGGAGCGACTGGGCCTCGCCGACGAGGCGCTTCCCGATCCGCAGGACCGCGCGGGTTGGCCGACGCTGCGCGCTCGCTTCGCGCAGGTGCTGGCGACCAAGACACGCGACGAATGGTCGCGCAGCTTCGCGGGCTCGGATGCGTGCGTCGCGCCGGTGTTGAATTTCACCGAAGCGGCTGCGCATCCGCACGCGATCGCCCGTGGCAGTCATGTCACGCTCGGCAACATCACGCAGCCTGCCCCCGCGCCGCGCTTTTCGCGGACACCCGGAGCGGTGCGCGGCACGCCACCCGAACGCGGCGAAGGCGGCCGCGCAGCGCTTGCAGACTGGGGCTTCACCGCCGACGAAATCGAGCGGCTGCGGGCATTGGGAGCCGGCACTCGCTCGTGACGTAGTAAAGTGGCGGTCTGCATCGCCATCGCCGCGCGTCGCCGCTGCGGCCGTATCCATGCGTCTTTCGCTGCGTTTTCTCGTTCCCCTGCTCATCGCCCTCGCGCTCTTTGCGTATGCGGCGGTGCCGCTGGTCGACGTCCTGACCACGCGCTGGTTCGTTCGCGATCTCGACACCCGCTCGAACCTGGTCGCGAACACGGTGCAGGAACCGCTGGAGGAGCTGATTCGATCAGGGTCGTCGACACGGATCCTCAACTTCTTCCACCGCATCACCCGCGACGAGCGGCTGTACGCCGTGGGTTTGTGCCTGCCGGACGGCGCGGCGCCCATCGCAACCGTCGCCTTTCCACCGGAGCTGCGCTGCTCGATGCTCGAGCGCTACCAGAACGCCGGCGAGCATCTGCTGCAAACCGCGAAGGGTGTCGTGCATGTCGCAGTGCGCCCGATCACCATCGACGGGAGCGACAACGCACAGCTGGTGCTCGTCAACGACATGAGCTACATCGAGCGGCGCAGCTCGGAGACGCGCTGGTACCTGTTTTATTTCTTCGCTGCGCTGGCGGCGAGCGTCGCGCTGATTACCGTCGTCATCGCGCAGCTGTCGTGGCGCGGCTGGGTCGCCGGCCTGCGCGCGCTCTTGCGCGGCGAAGGCATCCTGCGGCCCGCTTCCGGCACCGCGCCCGAGCTGCGGCCGATCGCGCGCGACGTGCAGGCGCTGCTGCGCGAACTCGAGCATCAGTTTCGGCCGACCGACGAGTCGCAGCAGCGCTGGACGCAGGAAACGCTGCGTGCGGTGCTGCGCGGCGAAATGCGCGGCAACGACATCATCATCGTGTCCAACCGCGAGCCCTATATCCACGTCAGGTCGCCGCAGGGGATCCGCGTGCAGCGGCCGGCCAGCGGACTCGTCACCGCGCTCGAGCCGGTGATGCGCGCCTGTTCGGGCACCTGGATCGCACACGGCAGCGGCAACGCCGACCGCGAAACGGTCGACAAGCACGACCGCGTCGGCGTTCCGCCCGAGAATCCGGCGTACCAGATCCGCCGGCTGTGGCTCACCGAAGAGGAGACCGCCGGCTACTACGAAGGCTTCGCCAACGAGGGCCTGTGGCCGCTGTGTCACATCGCGCACGTACGCCCGACATTTCGCAGCTCGGACTGGGAACAGTACCGGGCGGTCAACGCGAAATTCGCCGACGCCGTGGTCGCCGAGGCGCACAGTGATGACCCGGTGGTGCTGGTGCAGGACTACCATTTCGCGCTGCTGCCGAGAATGATCCGGGAGCGCCTGCCGAAGGCGACGATCATCACCTTCTGGCACATCCCGTGGCCGAATCCGGAGGCCTTCGCGATCTGCCCATGGCGTGTCGAGCTGCTCGATGGCCTGCTCGGCAGCGACATCCTGGGCTTCCACACGCAGTTCCACTGCACCAATTTCCTGGAGACGGTCGACCGCTTTGTCGAGGCGCGAATCGATCGCGAAACCTTCACCGTCGTCTGCCGCGGCGAGCGCACCGCCGTCCATCGCTACCCGATCTCGATCGAATGGCCGCCGGCGCCGCTGGCCAAGGCGCCGCCGATCGACGAGGCGCGCGAGAATGTCCGCGTGCGCCTCAACCTTCCGCGCGGACACAAGCTGGGCGTGGGACTCGATCGACTCGACTACACGAAGGGGATCATCGAGCGCTTCACCGCGGTCGGGCGCCTGCTCGAACTGCAGCCCGAATGGATCGGGCGCTTCACCTTCGTGCAAATCGCCGCGCCGTCGCGCAGCACCATCGACGACTATCAGGATTACGCCAACCGCGTCCACCGGCAGGTGGCGCAGATCAACGACCGCTACCCGAATGCCGCGCATCCGCCGATCATCCTGCTGGCCGAGCACCACGAACCCGAATCGGTCTACGAATACCACCGCGCCGCCGACTTGTGCTTTGTCAGCAGCCTGCACGACGGCATGAACCTGGTCGCCAAGGAGTACGTCGCCGCCCGCGACGACGAGCGCGGCGTACTGATCCTGTCGCAGTTCGCCGGTGCGTCGCGTGAACTGCCCGAGGCACTGATCGTCAACCCTTACGACGCCGAGCAATGCGCCGCCGCACTCGGCGTGGCGTTGGCCATGTCCGACGACGAGCAGCGCGACCGCATGCGCCTGATGCGCAACATCATCCGTGAATTCAACGTCTATCGCTGGGCCGGCCGCATGCTGCTCGACGCAGCGGCGATGCACCAGCGCAAACGCTTTCACCATCGGCTCGGAAACAGCGACGAATGAGTCCGGAGACACCATCGTCGAATGGCACGCCGCGCCCCGCGCGTTTCGTGCGGCCGCCTCCGCCCGCGCTCGGTGCGGACTGTGCGCTGTTCCTCGACATCGACGGCACGCTGGCGGAGTTCGCGCGTGTTCCCGATGCCGTGCACATCGACACCGAGATCACCGACGCGCTGCGCAGGCTGTTCGACGACCTGGGCGGTGCGCTGGCGCTAATCACCGGCCGCGCGATCACCAGCGCCGACCGGTTGTTTCCGAATCTCAAGCTGCCGATCGCGGGCCAGCACGGCTGTGAGCGGCGCGACGCCGACGGCGGCATCCACCTGCACTCGCCGGTCAAGACCACGCAGGCACGACTGCGCAATCTGCTGCGCGGCCTCGCCACGCGGCACCCGCAACTGCTGTTCGAGGACAAGGGCGCGTCGCTCGCCTTGCACTACCGCGAGACGCCGCAGCTCGCCGCGCACGTCCACCGCACGCTGCGCGAATCATTGGGCGCCGACGAAGGCTACGAACTGCAGCCCGGCAAGATGCTGCTCGAAGTCCGGCCTGAAGGCCGCGACAAGGGAACCGCCATCAGCGACTTCATGGCCGAGCCGCCGTTCGCGGGCCGGCTGCCGGTATTCGTCGGCGACGATCTGACCGACGAGCACGGCTTCACCGCGGTCGAACGGCTCGACGGATGGACGGTGAAGGTCGGGCCCGGACCCACCGCCGCACGCTTTCGCCTGGCCGACCCCACGGCGGTAAAACATTGGCTGCAGGTGCCGATGGTGGCCGAGGCGACGTATGCGATGGATCCCGAGGACGAGGGTTGACTACGAAACTTGCGCGCGTGCCTGCGCAATCGCGTCGAGCAATGCCTCGGACTCCTGCGCTCCCGATACCGCCGTCTTGCCGCCGAAAATGAAAAACGGCACACCGGATACGCCCAGGTCGCGTGCACGACGGTCCGCTACGGCGACGACGTCGTGCAGCTCGTTCGAGGCGAGCATCGTTCGCGCATCGTCCGGATCGTAGCCGGCGTCCGCAGCCAGCCGTACGAGTTCGTCGCGATCGCCGACATAGCGGCCATCGACGAAATAGGCGCGAAACAGATTTTCGACCAGCGCTTCGGAATCGCCCTCGCGACGCATCTGCGCCCAGGCGATCAGCCGATGCGCATCGAGCGTGTTCGGCTGGCGCTCGATCGCATCGAAGGCGAAGGCGATGTCGGCCGTCTTACCCGCAGCCTCGACGCGCGCGTAGACCTGCCGCGCCTTGTCCGGTCCGCCGAATTTCGCCTCCAGATACCGGCGGCGGTCCACACCCTCCGGCGGCAGGTCGGGATTGAGCTGGAACGGATGCCAGCGCACCTCGATCGGCAACTCGGGCTCCACTGCACGCAGGCGCGCGATCGCCACCTCCAGCCGCCGCTTGCCGATGAAGCACCACGGGCACACGACATCCGATACGACGTCGATGGTGAATACAGGCAACACGTGATTTCCTTTCCGGCGAGACGCGAATCCGGCCCGCGGCACGTTGCGGTCGGCGGCATGCTGGGCCCCGATGCCGATTCCCGGATAATGGCGCACATCGCGTTGGAACCCAAGCCCCGCCTTGACCACGTCGTTCCGCTGGGACATCTTCTGCCGCGTCGTCGACAACTTCGGCGACGCGGGGGTCTGCTGGCGCCTCGCGCGCCAGCTCGTGCATGAGCAT
Source organism: Burkholderiales bacterium (assembly GCA_020853025.1). Classification (GTDB taxonomy): domain Bacteria; phylum Pseudomonadota; class Gammaproteobacteria; order Burkholderiales; family Casimicrobiaceae; genus VBCG01. The sequence goes on along the minus strand of JADYZP010000060.1, from coordinate 11,218 downwards.
GGCCTCGCGGTGACGTTGTGGATCGACGATCTGCCAAGCCTCGGCAGGATCGCGCCCGGCCTCGCGATCGGCCACGATGATCAGGCCGCCACCGGCGTGCGGGTTCGTCGCTGGGTCGACCCGTTGCCCGACGACGCGTCGCCCGCCGACGTCGTGATCGAGGCCTTCGGCTGCGGGATACCCGATGCCTACGCGGCGGCGATGACCGTGATGCCGCGATCGCCGGTCTGGGTGGTGCTCGAATACCTTTCCGCCGAACCTTGGATCGACGCCTCGCACGGCCTGCCATCGCCGCATCCGCGGCTGCCGATCACGCGCTGGTTCTGGTTTCCCGGCTTCACGCCCGCTTCCGGCGGCGTGCTGCGCGAGGAAGGATTGCTCGACGCGCGAGATGCGCTTCGCTGCGATCAGACGGTGCGCGCAGGCGTATGGCGAAGTACCGGCTACACGCCGGACCCGGAAGCGCTGGTCGTTTCGCTGTTCTGCTACGCGAATCCGGCGCTGCCGGCGCTGCTCGACCAATGGGCCGAAGGCGACGAGCCGGTTGTCTGCGTCGCGCCCGAAGGCATCGCAAGCTCCGAACTCGATCGCTGGACAGGAGGCGCAATTCCGCATCCGGGTGCGCCGCTCGTCCGCGGACGGCTGACGTTGGCGGTCGCACCCTTCGTCGACCAGGATGCCTTCGACCGCCGGTTGTGGGTCGCCGACCTCAATTTCGTCCGCGGCGAAGACTCGTTCGTGCGCGCGCAATGGGCGGGACAGCCCTTTGTCTGGCACATCTATCCGCAGGAGGGTGACGCGCACCTGGTCAAGATGGACGCATTTCTCAACCGGCTGGAGGATGGCCTGCCGGAAGGTACGCGCGTCGGCCAGCGCGAATTCTGGTACGCATGGAACGCCGGCGACCCGGTGACCGCCGCGGCGGCGTGGCCCGGCTATCGTGCGGCGATGCCCGCCGTCGGAGTCCTCACCCGCGCCTGGGCGCGGGCGCTCGCGCGTCAGCCCGACCTTGCGAGCGCATTGGTCACATTCTGCGAAAATCGTTTATAATTATGGGTTTCCCCGGATGCCTTCGGCCACGGCAGTGGATTGCGGGTGCATCCTCGACGCCCAACCCCGGCGGAGCCGCTCCCCACGTGAATGCTCCGCCCATAGAGCAGGAACCGTCATGAAACTCGCTCAGGAAGTACGCGCCGGCAACGTCATCATGGTCGGCAAGGATCCGATGGTCGTGCAGAAAGCCGAATTCACGAAGTCCGGCCGCAACGCTTCGGTCGTCAAGATGAAGCTCAAGAATCTGCTCTCGAACAGCGGCACCGAGACCGTCTACCGCGCCGACGACAAGTTCGACACCGTCCAGCTCGAGAAGAAGGAGGTCAGCTACTCCTACTTCGCCGACCCGATGTATGTGTTCATGGACACCGAATTCAACCAGTTCGACGTCGAGCGCGACAACCTGGGCGACGCGCTCAACTATCTCGAGGAAGGCATGCCCTGCGAGTTGACCTTCTACGAGGGACGCGCGATCTCGATCGAGTTGCCGAACTCGGTCGACCGCGAGATCACGTATACGGAACCGGCAGTCAAGGGCGACACATCAGGCAAGGTGATGAAGCCCGCGAAGCTGCGCAACGGCTTCGAGGTGCAGGTCCCGCTGTTCGTCACCACCGGTGACAGGATCGAGATCGACACCCGCACCGGCGAATATCGCCGCCGCGTCTAGAGGTTCACCTTCTGCTGCAAACGAAGGGCGCCGTTGGGTGCCCTTCGTGATCAGGGCGACAGGTCGGCGGTGGCGCGCCGCAGTTGCAGCGCCTTCGCGAAGCGATTGCGCGCGCGCAGGCGGGGATCGTAGACGATTCCGGCGGCAGTACCGACGACCGCGCTGACCACACCCGCCAGCGGCAAGGCGAGAATCAATCCGGCAACACCCGCCACTGCGCCACCGATGAACACCATCAGCACCGTCGGCAGCGGGTGCATCTGAATGCTGCGGCCGATGGTCAGCGGGATGAACAGGAAGTTGTCGAGCATGCGGACGGCGACGAACAGCGCAACCACCGCGTAGACAACCCAGGGGTCGTTCGGAAAATCCGCTGCCGCCACCAGCACGACCAGCACGCAGCCCAGGATCATGCCGACGACCGGCACCCATTCAAAGATCGCGGCGATCACTCCCAGCAACAGCGCACCGGGAATTCCAATCAGCCACAGTCCGAATGCCAGCAACAGCGAATCGATCACGGTCAGCTTCAGCAGGCCCTGGAAATAGTTGCGCGCGGTTGCGTTGACGCGGTCGACCATGTAGATCGTCCGCTCGAAGAATGCGTTGGGCACTTCGTTGAGCAGCAACGTCACGAACTGCCGCCCGTCACGCAGGAAGAAGAATGCGAAAAACGGCGCGAGCAGCAGCGAGGGCAGCCATGTCGCGGCCCCGTTCAGCGCGTCAGCCAACTGCTTCTGCACGAACACGTTGCCGAACTCGGTGGCCTTCCTGCTCATCTCGGCGTGGAAGTCCAGCCGCTTCAGGAAGGCGAACTGCGACTCCAGCGCGAGCAGCGTCCGGTCGATGAGCACGCGGCCGCCCTCGAGGTAGCGAAACAGCGTCTCCTCGCCGCTGACCGACTGCGCGATCAGCCACGGAACCAGCGGAATCATGATCGCGACCGCGAGCACGGTGACCCCGCCGGCGACCAGCGCGGCCGCGGCTTCACGCGCAACGCCTCCGAGGATCAGGCGGAGCACGATCGGGTACAGCAGGTAGTAGAGAATGATCGCCAGCAGGAACGGCACGACCAGCCACAACGCCTTGGTCGCCGCCACCAGCAGCAGCGTGGTGATGACGATCGTCGTCAGCCAGGTCAGCGGCCCGAATCCGCTCGGAGTTTTCTTCACAGCGGCCGCGACTCCATCGCGACGTGGCGCGCCACCAGCTTCTGCCCAAGATCACGGGCGAGCTGCAGCGCGATCTTCGACGCGATGGCGCCGTGCGTTTCGAACAGGCGCGTGAAGTCGGCGCGCGACAGCGCCGCCAGCACGCAGTCCTCGGCAGCGCGTGCCTGCGCAGCGCGTGGCACGTTTTCGAGCAGCGCCAATTCCCCGAAGGGGGTCCCGGCGGCGATGACGGCGATCCGGCCGGCCACCGGTTCGCCCTGCCGGCAGATCAGCACGCTGCCGGAGAGCACGACGTAGAGCGCCTGCCCTTCCTCGCCCTGGTCGAAGACGATCTCGTCCCTGAGATAATGCCGATCGTGCAGCAAGCCATCGACGACGCGCAGCTCGCGCTGCCCGAGCGTGGCGAACAAGGTGAGCCGCCGGATCTGCGCGATCCGCGGCCGCTCCGGCTGCCGCTTCAGGAAAGCGAACATGGTGACATCGTCCCGCCTCCGGCGAGTCGCCGGCGTCGGCAGGCATTATGTCATCGTCGCCGGAACCGCGCAGGATGCAGTCGGGGCGCGGGCCCGCCCTTGGTCGTCGGACCGCCGTCGTTACCAGTAGCGCAGCGCGTCGCGGTAGAGGCTCTCCAGGTCCAGCTTGGACACGCTGCGCGGCGCCATCACCAGCGGCCGCTGCTGGGCAAACGCGCCTTCGGCCAGAGCGGGCACGTCGGCCTCCGCGTAGCCAAGCGCGGCGATGCCGGACGGCAGGCCCGTCTCGCGCATCAGCGCGATGAACGCCCCGGCGAGAATCTCGCCCGCATCCCCCGGCCTCGCGCCCGCGACGTCGACGCCCAGCGCCGCCGCCGCTTCGAGGTGACGTCCGGGGTTGGCCGCGGCGGTGAAGCGGAACGCAGCCGGCGCGTTGATCACCACCGCGATGCCGTGCGGCACCATCGGATCGCGCTCCTCGTAGCCCTTCGCGGTGAACGCGTGCTTGAGCGTCGCGATCGAATACGACATCGCATGCGGAACGTGCACGCCGGCGCTGCCGAACGCGAGCCCGGCGAGCGTCGACGCGAACATGAGCTGGTGCCGCGCTTCCTTGTCGCCCGCGTCGCGCACCGCGCGCGCCAGGTACGTGCCGCCGAGCCTGATCGCCGCGATGCTGCCGATGTCGTTGTAGGGCGTGGACCCCTGGTAGGGCGGCCGCTGGCTCGGATGCGCCGGCCGCGGCCGGCTGGTGTACGGACGCGCCGTGTACGACTCGACGGCGTGTGTGAGGACGTCGAAGCCACACGCGGCAACCACGCCACCCGGCAGGCTCTCCGTCGTCGTCGGATCGACGATCGCCAGCGAGGGCTTGAGCAGCGGCGACGCGATACCGGTCTTGAGGCCTACCGACTTCAAGTCGACGATGGTGATGCCCGTCGTCTCGCTGCCGGTGCCGCAAGTGGTCGGGCATGCGATGTGCGGCTTCAGGCGACCCGGGATCGGCTTCGCCTTGCCGATCGGCGCGTTGATGTACGCCATCAGGTCGTCGGGATACGTCGACAGCAGGTTGGCCGCCTTGGCAGTGTCCATCACGGAGCCGCCGCCCAGCGATACGAAGCCGTCGAAGGCGCCCTCGCGGGCGAATGCCGTCGCCGCCTCGAAGGAATCGCTGTTCGGCTCGCAGCGCGACTGGTCGAAGACCGCGACGTCGAGACCGGCCGCGCGCAGCGAACGCAACGCCATCTCACCCGGCGCGCCGGCCAGCACGTGCGGATCGACGAACAGCGCGACCCGCGTCATGCCGAGCGACTGCGCGTCCGCGCCCACTTCACCCAATGCGCCCGCACCGAACTTGATCGGCGCGGAATTGACCGAGAAGATCGTCTCGCCCTCGCCGGGCGCCAGGTAGGATGCATTTGCCGACATCGTTCGAGGTCCCCGTGTGGTCGTCGCAAGCGGCGCATCCGCCGGCTACCGAATACGATGCGCGGCCTCCCGACCGCGCCGAAGCTACATCTGCCTGAACAGGTGGTTGAAGCTGCGGCTGACCTCGAGCTTTTCCTCGCGCCCCTTGACGTGCACCTGCTGCTTGCCGCGGAAGTTGCGGCTCACCTCTCCGATGGCGTCGACGCGAACGACGGTGGCACGATGGATCTGCCAGAACTCCTTCGGGTCCAGCTCGTCGATCAGCTCCTTGATCGGCTTGCGGATCAGCGCCTCGAAGCGCGCGGTTTGCACGCACGTGTACTTGTCTTCGGCGCGGAAGTAAAGGATATCGCTGGTCGGGATCATGCGTATGCCGGTGCCCACACTCGCCTGCACCCAGTGCAGGTATTCGCGCGGCTTGCCGCTCCCGCCCAGGCGCTGCGCGAGCTGCTCGAGCAGACCATCCATCGGCTCGGGTTTCTGCTGCAATCGTTCGCGCAGGCGGCGGCAGGTGCGCGCGACCCGCTCGGGCTCAACGGGCTTCAGCAGGTAGTCGACCGCGCCCTGGTCGAAGGCGTCGACCGCGTACTGGTCGTAGGCGGTGACGAAGACGACGTGCGCCTGCCCGGCCAGCGCGCGCGCGGCGTCGATGCCATTCATCTCCGGCATGTTGATGTCGAGGAAGACGACGTCGGGTTCGAGGCTGCGCGCCATCGCCACCGCCTCGCTGCCGTTGCCGGCTTCGCCGACAATCACGAGTTCCGGCCACGCGGCCTTGAGGCGGCTGACGATCTGTTCACGGACGAGGCGCTCGTCGTCGGCGATCAGGGCGGTGGGTGCGGGCTGTGCGTGCATTCGAGTTCCGTGGCATCAAGCGGCATCCGGTGCGATTTCGTAAGGTATTCGGATCGTCGCGCGGGTGCCGCCGTCGGGCGGCACGCCAATGATCAACTCGCCTCGCCCGCCGTAGAGCGCGGCCAGACGTTCGCGGATATTGGCCAGTCCGACGCCGTCGCTGCTGCTGGGCATGAAGCCCGTGCCATTATCCTGCACATACACCGACAGCAGCCCGTCGACGATCTCGGCGCCGATTTCCAGCCTGCCGCCCGCGGCCTTCGGTTGCAGGCCGTGCTTGATCGCGTTCTCCACCAGCGTTTGCAGCATCATTGACGGAAATGCCGCGGTTTTCAAGCCTTCGGGGACGTTGACGACGGCCTCCAGGCGCTCTTCCATGCGCTCGGCCATGATTTCCAGGTAGGCGCTGGACAGGCTCACCTGCTGCCCGAGCGATGGCCGCCTGCCGTCGCGCATCTGCGGCATCGCCGAGCGCAGGTAGCGGATGAGGCTCTGCTGCATCTTCGCGGCGCGCGGCGGATCGGTCTGGATCAGCTGTTCGATGCCGGCCAACGTGTTGAACAGAAAATGCGGTTCGATCTGCGCTTGCAGCGCGACCATGCGTGCTTCAAGTACCATGCGTTCGAGCTTTTCGGTCTCGGCGCGCTGTGTTGCCAGGCGAGCGGTCAGTTCGGCGCGGCGCTTGCCGCCGGCGACCACCTTGACGATGAACGAGGCGACGACGATGAGCAGAAACGGCTCCGCCGAATTCAGCATCCCGGCCAGAATCAGGCCCAGCAGCGATACTCCGAGCAGCGTCTTCCACGACACCACGGCCAGCCAGTCGAAAAAACGCCACCACAGCGAGACCACGGCGCTTCCCACTTCGCGCAACGCCTGTCGTGCTTCGGAGCGCCGTGACGCGGGCGCAAGCGTGCCTTGCCCCGTGGCGCTGCCGGTATTCGTCCCCGAAGGATCGTCGTTCATCGATTCGCCGTTGCATCGCTCATGGCTCTGGAGGCGCCAGAATAGCCCGACCGCGCCGCAATACTCCATTAGCGGACGACGCAATGCGCGTCGAGTGGGATGAAATGCACGAGTCGGTCGCCATCGGTACCGGGGATCGTCGTTGCACACTCACCCCCAGCCCTCTCCCGCCAGGATGGGAGAGCGAGCGATTTCCCGCTCAGTGGAGCAGTCCTCCGCCGTTGCCCGTGCCCCTGCGGATGCGGCGGACGGGTATGCTTGCGCCTGCACTTCCAACAATCGAGAACCGCCGATGCCTGCACGCAAACCCAACCTCCTCGTCATCCTGATCGACGACCTCCGCTACGACGAATTCGGCGCCGGCGGACATCCGTACATGAAAACGCCGAACATAGACCGGCTCGCTCACGAAGGCGCGCTGTTCGAGCGCGCGTTCCACACGACGCCGATCTGCTCGCCCAACCGCGCGTCGATCGTCACCGGCCAGTACGCGTCCCGCCACGGCATCATCGACAACGTCGCGCGCGACGCGATGAGCCATCGGCTGCCCAACTATCACCTCGAGCTGCAGCGGCTGGGTTACGAGACCGCGCACATCGGCAAGTGGCACATGGGCAACGACGGCATGCCCCGTCCGGGCTACGACTACTGGATCAGCTACGACGGCCACGGCAAGCTCATGGATCCGCGGCTCAACCACGACGGTGTCCACGTCCAGCACAACGGATACATCACCGACATCATGAACGGGCTCGCCGTCGACTATCTCGAGCGCAAGCGGACCAAGCCCTTCTCGCTGTTCTTTGCGCACAAGGCCGTGCACCCGGACGCCGAGCAGGCGGCTGACGGCACGCTGCGCATCACCGCACAGGGCGGCTACATTGTCGCCGACCGGCATCGCGATCTCTACCGCGACGCGGTTTTCCCGCGCAAGCCGAACATGCTGTCCGCACTGGAAGTCGTACGGCACAAACCCGCATGGGCCGAGTGCCTGGCGTTGCGTTCGGGCGAGTCGTCGCAACAGGTCCTGGCGGCGCTGCAATCCGGCACCCAGGAGGAGATCAGGCTGCGCGCACGAATGATGGCGGCGGTCGACGAGGGCATGGGCGCGATCTTCGACACGCTCGAGCGGCAGGGCGAGCTCGACAACACCTTCATCGTCTTCCTCGGCGACAACGGATTCTTCTTCGGCGAACATGCGCTGTTGCCGGAGCGCCGCTTCGCCTACGAGGAAGGCATTCGCTCGCCGTTTCTCGTCCGCTATCCGAGCCGCGTCCGCGCCGGTACGCGCCTGTCCGACCTCGTGATTTGCCAGGACATCGCGCCGACGATGATCTCGCTCGCGGGCGGCAAGCCCGGGCCGCAGATCCAGGGACGGTCGCTGCTGCCGCTGTTTGCGCGCGGCGCCAAGCCTGCGCGCACCGGCAGCCGCGCGGGCTGGAGGAAATCGTTCCTGATCGAGTACTGGGCCGAGCAGGCGATGCCCTGGCTCGTCGGCATGACCTACAAGGCGGTGCGCACCGACCGCTGGAAGTACATCCACTGGATCAATCGCGGCCGCGCGTGCGAACTCGACGAGCTCTACGACCTCGAACACGACCCCTACGAGCTCGACAACCTGAACCGCAGCCGCGCGGCCGCGCCGATGCGCGAGCGCCTCCGGCGCGAACTCGGCAAGCTGATCGTCGAGGCGACGGGGCTGTGAGGAAACGTTTCACAAACCCGGGCGCCCCGTGGGCAAGGCGTCAGCGTTGCGCGATGCCGCGTCCGGCGGAAGCCGGACCCACATGCGGTGGACGGACTTTTAGTTGGTCACCGCCCCCGACGCCTTCACAATGGGCACCCACTTCACGAGGTCATCGGCGATGAGTTTGCTGAAGGCCGCGGGCGTCATCGGCGGCGCGAGATCGAAGCCCAACGGTCCCAGCTTCTCCTTCGCCTCGGGGGCCGCGAAGATCCGGTTCAGCTCGGTGTTGTACCTGGCGACGATGTCGGCCGGCGTGCCGGCCGGCGCGACGAAGCCGAACCAGGTGTTGATCTCGTAACCCTTGACGCCCTGTTCGTCGAGCGTGGGCACGTCGGGCAACAGCGGCGAGCGCTTGAGGCTGGTCACGCCGAGCGGTTTCACCTTGCCGCCCTTGATCTGCGAGATCACGGTCGGCGTGTTGAAAAAGCCCATCGCGACCTCGCCCGCCATCACCGCCTGCACGCCTTGCGGCGCGCCCTTGTACGGGACATGCAGCAACTTGGTGTCCGTCATCTGCCCGAAGAGCACGCCCGACAGGTGATGGCTGGTCCCCGATCCGCCCGAAGAGAACGTGACTTCGCCCGGCTTCGCCTTCGCGGCCGCGATCACGTCGGCGGGCTTGGTCGCCGCGCTGCCCGGCGGCACGATCATCACGTTCGACACGCCGCCGACGAAGCCAAGCGTGGCGAAGTCCTTGATCGAGTCGTAACCGGGCTTGGAGTAAATCGCCTGGTTGAACACCAGCGTCCCCTGCGACGCGAACTCGATCGTGTAGCCATCCGGCGCGGACCGCGCGAGTTCGGCCATCGCGATCGTTCCGCCCGCGCCTGGCTTGTTTTCGACGACGACGGACTGGCCCAGCGCCTTCGTCAGCTCGTGGGCAGCGTAGCGCGAAACGATGTCGGCGGTGCTGCCTGCCGCCAGCGGGACGATAAGCTTGATCGGCTTGGTCGGAAAGGCCTGTGCGGCGACAGCGCCTGTAGCAATGGCCGTGACGGCGGCGATGGTCAGGCGCAGCGCGTGGCGATGCAGCATCGAGTAGCGAAACATGCGGGTGCTCCTTGTCGGTTGATCGGCGCTGCGATGATACCGGCGCGCGGGCGGAGGAGGAAGGGCGGCGCGGTTCGGCGTTCGTAGGCTTCGGCACCTGGGGCCTCTGTCTGAGCGCGTGGCCTCAATTCTGTAGGCCCATGACCAAAACGTGCAACGCCGCTAGTATGTCCCAGGGTACGCACCGCCGTCGATCAGGATACTCTGCCCGGTCATGTAACCTGCGGGCTACGGCCGCGCTCAGCTCTTCGATGATCGGAAACGGGATCTCGACGCCGCAGCCATGGTGTACGCCGCTGTCGCCTCGATCATCACCGCGCCTGCTGCTGTCAACGCGAGACGGCAGCCTCGGACAGCCAGCGCAGAACGCATTCGTAGACATCGCGCCGCGCCAGCAGGTCGAGGTGCCCCGACTCGTAGGCGACGAAACGGTGCATTTCGGGAAACGCAAGTGCAAACGACGAATCGTGATGCCGGCCGAGCGCGCTTGCCACCGGCACCAGTCCGTCGCCGCGCACGCGCGCGCCAGGCGTCTTGGGCGGGGATTGCCTGCTGGCGGCGATCGCATAGCACCTCACCCCGGAGGGCAGCGACAGCGGGTGCAGTGGCTGGCGAGCGCCGCCGGCAGCCGGAGTACGCCCGTCCGCTTCGATCACGCTGCCGTAGCGCAGGTCCTGGATGCCGGCGCTGCGCAGCTTGCCCAGCCGCACGAAAGGTACGGAGTACGGGCTGATGCCGATCAGGTAGTCGGCCATGGCACCGGCGCGCTCCAGCGGTGCACCCAAGTGCGGCGTACCGAGCGTGACGAGGCGCGCCACTCGGCCCGGCCACTCGTAACCGGCAAGTGTGGCGCCATGCACAGCGCTGCGCGCGACCAGCCCGCCCATGCTGTGCCCGAGCATTGCGATTTCCGCGATCGGCACCGGCCAGGCCACGAGTAGCGCCTCGAGCATTCCGGCGAGTTCGCGCCCGCTGTCGCAGACGCGGCGGCCGCTGTTGTAGTGCAGGTACACCGGCGTGTAGCCGGCATCGCGGGCGAGTGCGGCGCCGTGATCGTGGCCGTCGCGCAGCCACTGCCGGTCGTTCATGCACAGCCCGTGGAGCAGCACCAGCACCTTGTTTCCGGCTTCGGGAATCGCCGCTGCCAGTTCCGGCACGGTGAGCGTCAACGGCACTCCGCCGCGCCGCAGGCGCATCGGGATCGCCAGAGGATTGCGCGAGGCCTCGAGGTAGTCGCCGAGCACGCCGTTGAGCGCCGCCAGCACGGCTTCGCGCTCGTCGGACGAGCGCCGCTGCGCGACAAGCGGCGCCAGCAGTCCGAGCAGCGCGTCGACGCCGCCGCCGGCCACGCGAGTGATGCCGCGCACCGAGCCGTAGACCAGGCCGGTGATGCCGGTGGTCCTGCCTTCCGGAGCTCGGCCAAAGGGCAACGGCCTGCGGCCAATGGTGTGATGCATCGCCTCGACCAGGTCGGCCAGGCCCACGGTCGCGTCGGCGGCCAGCAGGCCAAGGCCGCGCAGGTCCGAAACATTGAAGTGCGCAGGGCGAGTCATGGTCGTGGTGTCGTCGTGCGGCCGCTCACCGCCTCGACCGCCTCCGGGGCCGGTGATGAACACCTGCGCGTCGCCTCTAGCGTTTCCGGCCGCAATTTCATGTCGATCCTTTCGAATGCCTGCGCCTAAGGAAGCGCGTGAAAATAACTTGATCATTATTTTCTACGCTGTGGAAGGATCGCGTAATTCCAGTCGCCATGAAACTCGGCCTGCTTGAGATTCAGCGCGTTGAGTTGCGCGTCGGGTATTTT
>JADYZP010000059.1 GCA_020853025.1 Burkholderiales bacterium | reverse complement strand
CCCGCGCGGTCAGCGGCCTCGATGCGCACCGACGCGTCGACGGAAAAGCCACCGCCGTGTTGCCATTGCCCCATCGCCCGTGCGTCATCGCCTGGCAGCAAGCCGCGCCGCACGAAGCTGCGAAGCAAGCGCCGGCGTAGGCACGCTTGCACTTGGGCGATGGCGTTCGCATCGAGCCCGGTCGCGGCTGGAAGATGACACTGCCCGCCGGATCGGGCTCGAACACCCCCTCGATGACCACGCAGTGAAAGTGCAGGTGGGGATTGAGGGTGGAACCGAAACGGTGGATGAAGGCCACTGCGCCGAGACGGGCCGAAGTTCCCGCGCCCGGACTGTGCGCGCGCAGGCGTTGCTCCACCAGGCGCAGGAACAGGCGCAAGGCGGCACCCTGGAGGTCGGCGTCGCGGTGCAGGAAGTAGCGCAGGCGCTTCGGCACCACCAACACCCACTGCCGCACCGGCAGGCGTGGGAAGACGTGATCGGTCAGATGCGCCGCCGTCTCCACCATGCGCCGGGCATTGCACGAAGGGCAAACGGCGCGCCCTTTGCAGGAGAAGGCGATCAGGAAGTCGTGCCCGCAGTTGCCGCACCGTGCCCGGGCGAAGCCGTGGGCGAGGATGCCGCAGTCGAGGTAGCGGCGGAACTCCCGCTCCACGTACTGCGGCACCGGCCCGTCGTCGGCTGCTCCGCGATGCAAATGCCGGCCCCATTGCCGGCCTTGCGCCCCGGAACCGTCGGAGCAACGTCTGTGCGCGCAGCACCTTCGGCGCCTACGGCTACAACCCCGATGGCGTACGCATCGGGCAGCAAGGCGGCGGGTCGAAAAGCGCGGTCAAGGTCTGGGACGAGCGCAGCTTCCGCAATCTGGACGGCGACGTCGAGCTCAACACGCGCAACATCAAGGTCGCGCTGCGCCGGCTGCGCCGATTTGCGCGCGAAGGCGTACCCGAGGAGCTCGACCTGATCCGCACCTACGGGCCCGACTGGAAAGCGATTTTCGTCGGCGACGCGGCGATGAGCCCCTACGAGCTGGTGCAGGCCGGCGGCAGCGTCGAGTATTCGAACGACGAGGCGGGCATCGTCTGGCTGACGCGCATTTTCGGGCATTTCCGCCGCGTCGCCTGGTGGAACCCGGAGCCCGAACGCGCGTGGGAATACACGCGCTCGACGCAGATCGTGCTGCAGAAGCTCGGTCCGCGGATGTTTCCGCTCACGCTGTCGGGCATCGTGAAGGGTATCGATGCGCTGCGGCAGTGAGGGAGTAGCTCAGGCGGACATCAGCCGCTTGCTCGCGGCAGAAGCGCACCGACCTCCGGAACTTCGGCGAGCGCAAAAATCTTCGCCGCGATCCTCCGCACTTCATCCGCCGTCGCGGCGTCGGCAAACGCGGCAAGCCGCAGCGCCTTGTCGATCACCTCGTCGCGCGACAGCGTGTTGCCGGGATCGCCCTTCGGCTCGTCGACGCGCGCGGAGAGCGTGCGGCCGTCGGTGGTCAGGACCTCGACCTTGCCGATCCATCGGCGCGGGTACGCCGCCTCGACTTCGGCGTCGTGCTCCATGCGCACGCGCTCGCGCAGCGCGACCACTGCAGGATTGCGGAAGTGCTGCTCGAACTCGCCGAGCCCGGCGCGATGGAAGACGCCGATCAAGCCCAGCACCGTGCCCATCGAGAACTTCGACTGGTGGACGGTCTGCGGATCGACGACCGGACCCAGCACGTCGATCGCCGCCTGGTGCACGCGCGCGGTCACGCGCTCGATGTGCTCCGGCGGCAGCGCATGCTCGACCAGCAGTTGCAGCAGGGCGTCAGCGGCCGGATGCGTGTGCCGGCACGACGCGTGGAACTTGAACGACGTTTCGGCCAGTGCCCAGCGCGTGCCGAGCCCGTCGGTGAGCCGGGCAGGATCGGCGTCGCTCGACATGCCGGCGGCCATGCCCTGGTTGCCTTCGAGAATCCTTCTTGCGCCGGTGAAGCCGTCGCGCGCGATGAATGCGGCCAGCAGACCGTCGGCGCAGGCCTTGGCGGTGTGCAATTGCTTCGAGTCCGCCGCGTCGCGCAGGAATTCCCACAGGCCCGCGGCCTGCGTCCCGGCAGAGCCGAAGGCGTGCTGCATCTGATCGTTCGACAGTCCGAGCAGGCGACCGGTCGCCGCGGCGGAGGCGACGGTGCCGGCGGTACCCGTCGTGTGGAACACCCTGTAGTGCGAGCGCCCGAGGAACTCGCCGACGCGGATACCGACCTCGTAGCCGGCGACCGCGGCGGTCAGCAGGTCGCGGCCGGACGCGCGCTGCGCCTGCGCGGTCGCCAGCGCCGGCGGGAAGACGACCGAGCCCGGATGGAACACCGAGCCGTTGTGCACGTCGTCCTGCTCGGCGTAGTGCGACGCGGCGCCGTTGACCAGCGCGGCGAACAGCGGGCTCGTCCCGCGGCGGGAGACGAGCACCTCGCAGGGACCGTCCGCCGGGCCCATCGCGACGGCGAAGCGGTCGAGGGTGGCGACCGCGCGCGCGCCGCGGCCGGCAAGTGCGGAGCCGAACCAGTCGAGCAGCAGGTCCTCGGCGCGACGTACGACCGTGTCCGGAATGTCTTCGAAGCGCAGGCCGGAGGCGAAGTGCGCGAGCGTCGCGGTCGGATGCGGATCGGTTGCGGACGACGGCGGGAACGGGGAATCGACTCGGGTGTGCATGGCCAGCGCTTCAGAACGATCGCGGCAGGCCCAGCACGTGCTCGGCGACGTACGAGAGGATGAGATTGGTGGAGATCGGCGCCACCTGGTAGAGCCGCGTTTCGCGGAACTTGCGCTCGATATCGTATTCGACGGCGAAGCCGAAGCCGCCGTGGAACTGCAGGCAGGCGTTGGCCGCTTCCCACGACGCGTCGGCGGCCAAGAGCTTCGCCATGTTCGCCTCGGCGCCGCAGGGCTGTTTCGCGTCGAACAGCGTGCAGGCGCGAAAGCGCATCAGGCTTGCGGCCTCGATGTTGACGTGCGCGCGGGCGATCGGAAACTGCACGCCCTGGTTCTGCCCGATCGGGCGATCGAAGACGACGCGTTCCTTTGCATAGGCGGTCACCTTGTCGATGAACCAGTGACCGTCGCCGATGCATTCGGCCGCGATCAGCGTACGCTCGGCGTTCAGGCCGTCGAGGATGTAGCGGAAGCCGTGGTCTTCCTCGCCGATCAGGCTCTCCGCGGGAATTTCGAGGTTGTCGAAAAATAGTTCGTTGGTCTCGTGGTTGACCATGTTGGAGATCGGCTGCACCGTCATGCAGTGCCCGATCGCCTGCTCGAGGTCGACCAGGAAGATCGACATGCCCAGCGACTTCTTTGCCGACTGCTCGGCCGGCGTCGTGCGCGCCAACAGGATCATCAAGTCCGAATGCTGGACCCGCGAGATCCATACCTTCTGCCCGTTGACGACGTAGCGGTCGCCGCGGCGCACCGCCGTCGTGCGGATCCTGGTGGTGTCGGTGCCGCTGGTCGGCTCGGTGACCGCCATCGACTGCAGGCGCAGTTCGCCGCTGGCGATCCGCGGCAGGTACCGGCGCTTTTGCTCCTCCGAACCGTGACGCAGCAGCGTGCCCATGTTGTACATCTGACCGTGGCACGCGCCCGAGTTGCCGCCGCAGCGGTTGATCTCCTCCATGATGATCGACGCCTCGGTCAGCGAGAGTCCCGAGCCGCCGTATTCCTGCGGGATCAGCGCTGCGAGCCAGCCTGCCTTGGTCAGCGCGTCGACGAAGGTTTCGGGGTAGCCGCGCTCCTCGTCGATCTTCCTGAAGTAGTCGGCCGGGAACTGCGCACACAGATCGCGGATCGCGTCACGAATGTCCTGGTGCGGATCCGAGCGTGTCGACATGGGGGTCTCCGGGTGCGGATGGAAAAACGAGACTGCGGAAGTCGAGTATTTGCGTTGTCAGGCAATTGGTCAAGCTGCTGGCGTCAGCGTCGAAACGGCAGCAATCGTCACTACGCCGCATCCCGATTCGCAGACGCCGTCTTGCCTCGACGCACGAGCGCCGATTCCCACCGTCCCGACGCCTCCTGCGCGGGGACGATCGAGGTCGTCACCGGGAGGTCGCCACGAACGACGTGCATGCCGCCGACCAGCAACGTGACGCTGCGGGTGTGCGCTTGCCGACTTCCGGAAAAAAAAGAAGGCCGCAGGATCCTCCCGCGGCCTTCGGCCTCGCGTGCGCCGGATGATGGACGGCCGGCAGCTCGCACGCTACGGCCGGAAACGTCAGCCGATCTTCACCGGCACGTAGATCTGGCGACCCTGGCGCTCGATCAGCAGCGCGACGGTCTTGCCCGACTTGTCGATCTGCGACTTCAGCTCGTCGACGGTGTTCACCTTGCTCGATCCGACGCCGACGATCAGGTCGCCGGGTTGCACGCCGGCCTTCGCTGCGGCACCGCCCGCCTTTTCTACGACGAGCCCCGTCTTGCCGCTTTCCTTGCGTTCCTCCGGCGTCAGCGCGCGGACGGCCACACCCAGCTTGCCCTTGGTCAGCGCTTCGTAGTCTGCCTTCGCGATCTTGCCTTCGTCGAGTGTTCCGACCTTGGCCGCGAGTTCGACCGGCTTGCCGCTGCGCCAGACTTCGACCTTGATGTCGGTACCCGGTGCGGTGTTGCCGATGCGGCTGGTGACGTCGGTGCTGTCGGAGACCACCACGCCGTCGATCTTGCGAATCACGTCGCCCTGCTTGAAGCCGGCTTTCGCCGCTGGGCTGTCGTCCTCGACGCTGCCGACGAGCGCGCCGTTGGCGTCGGTGAGTCCGAAGCTCTGCGCGAGCGTCTGGTTCAACGGCTGGATGCTGATGCCCAGACGGCCGTGCATGACCTTGCCGTGCGTCTTCAGCTGGTCGGCGACCTTCGCCGCGACGTCCACGGGAATCGCGAAGGACAATCCCATGTAGCCGCCGGAGCGGCTGTAGATCTGCGAGTTGACGCCGACGACCTGGCCTGCGGCGTTGAGCAGCGGACCACCGGAGTTGCCCGGATTGACCGCGACGTCGGTCTGGATGAACGGCACCATCTGTCCGTTCGGCAGCGCACGATGCACGCCGCTGACCACGCCGGCCGAAACGCTGTTCTCGAAACCGAACGGCGATCCGATGGCGATCACCCATTCGCCACGCTTGACTCCGGGCCGGCCCGATAGCTCGAGTGCTGGCAGGTTCTTGGCATCGATCTTGATCAGCGCGATGTCGGTACGTTTGTCGGTGCCGATCACCTTGGCCGTGAATTCGCGGCGGTCGGTCAGCTTGACGGTGACCTCGTCCGCACCGTCGACGACGTGCGCGTTGGTGACGATGTAGCCGTCGGGGGTGACGATGAACCCGGAGCCCATACCCTGCGACGGTTGCTGCGGCCGCATGCCGGGACCGTTGGGGATGCCGCCGAAGCGCTTGAAGAACTCGTAGTATGGGCTGTCTTCGTCGATGCCCTCGGCGTCGACGCCGCCCTTGCCGTGGACGACGCTGATGTTGACCACCGACACGCCGGTGCGGTCGACCAGCGCGGTGAAGTCGGGGAGATTGGCGGCTGCCGTCGGCGCGACGGCCGGAGCCACGACGGCGGTCGGCTGCGCCGCCGCGAACGCATTGGCGATCGGCGACGAATCGAGCTGGTTGTAGTACGTGGCCACACCGCCGAGCAGACCGGCGGCGACCAACGCGGAGGTGACTTTTGACAATCGCATCGTGCGCTCCTTCAGGAGTAATGGACCCACCGATGGGCCCGCACGACGTAATTTAGGGGTGCCCGCTTAACGCGACCTTAAGGACCGCGCGATCACCGGCACGCTTCGATGGTCACGCCGGAGCGCACATGACGACGGTGTCGGCGCCGTCACCTTCGGCGATCCAGCCCTGGGTCACCATGAGGTCGCGCGTCGCGCGACTCGTCGTGTAGCGGTGATTGGCGTCGACACGATTGCTGAAGACGCGATAGACGGGGACCTGGCCTGCTGCACAGTTGCCGAGGCTGGGCGGAAACAGGTGGAAGAACGACTCGGACTCGAGGATGAACGTCGGGTTCTTGGCGATGGTGCCATCGCACTCGTTCCGGTCGCGTCCGAAAAAGTGTCCGTCACCCTTGCCCGGCGGAATGTAAATGCGGCACACCGCGGAGGTGCCCACTTGCGCATTCGCATAGACGTTGAACGACTCGCCGGTGCGCTTCCAGCCCTTGAAGGTCCCGTTGTCGAGCTTGGCGATTTCGTCACCGACCCAGGTGATGAAATAGTGGTCGAGCGCCTGGTTGTAGAACTCGATTACGGCCACCGGCACGCCGGCATCGGCCGTGGCGCGGAAGCTTTCGACGACGCCGGCATTGTCCTGCGAGTACTGGTCCGGCGCGGTGGCGCCGACGCCAGCGCCGCGCTTGGCAAAGCCTTGCATGCACAGGTCGCGATCGGTCGCATCCTGCGCTTGCATGACCGACAGCAGCGCGTCGCGCGCGTTGATGAATGTGGGCTCCGCCGGCGTCATCTTGTAGCCGCCGACCAGGTAGCGCTTCATCCGGTCCTGCGCCTGCGCGAAGCTCAACCGCGCGCTGTCGTTCAAAAGGTTGCTGTAGCACTCCCACAGCATGCTCGCCCAGACCTCTCCGGTGTTGTGCACTTCGGAGTTCTCCGACGACGAACCGCGCGGCGACATCGGCGGCGCTGAAGGCAGCGGCGTCGCGTCGGCAATGTGGCGGAAGGTCAGCGGGTTCTTGCTCATGTCGCGCGAATACGGATAGCGGCGGATCCCGTAGTAGTACGCCTGATTGAGGACATCGGGCGCGAAGTCGGGGCCGCCCAGCGGATACGCGGTCAGCGGGTAGGCGCCCGCGAAGCTCTCGTTGCCGGGAAGCTGCCGGTCGGAGTCCTTGACCAGCAGCAACAGCGCATGGAAATCAGCGAAGCCTTCGCCCATGCCGCCGCCCTGCGTTGCCGTCAGGCCGCCGGCGTTGGCGATCAGCCGGTTGCTGATGTAGTGGCCCCATTCGTGTGCGACCAGCGTGTTGTCCAGCGCGCCGTCGCGAGGGGTACCCGAAGCGCGCGCCATCCGCAGTCCAACCGCCGCGGGCTTGGCGAGCTCGGCCTTGATCGCGGCACCGTCGGCCAATGATGCCGACACCACCGGAATCGTGATTGCAGCATCGGTGCCGGCCATGCCGGGGGCGCCCGGCGCGACGTTGTTCAGGATCAGCACGCCGATCGCGCCCGCATTTTGCGCGTTCTTCGCCTTGACGACGAAGGTGCACACGCCACGGTCGATCACCGCGATCTTGCCGGCGATCGCTGCGGCGTTGGTGAATGCCGAGCAGCCGTCGGTGGTCGTCGGGCCGTCGGCGTCCGCGGCATCGGTGGCCAGCGCCAGGTCGGCAACGAGGTCGAAGGCCTGCGCACCGAACTCGGCGACTCCGGCCTGCTTGACGCCGGCGACGGTGGCGGGCGCGTTCACGCGCACCAGCGCAATCGAGCTCGTCCAGACGAACATGCGCATGCGCGGACGCTTGCCGTCGGCAGGAGTGAACATGTTGGCATTGTTGCTGCCGGTGAAGTCCTGCGCTTCGGCGAAGATACTGTCGCCGGCGAGGCCACCGCGGCCGTAATTGTTGGTCTGCCCGTTGCCGGCCTTTTCGTCGAAGCCGGCGTCGTAGAACCAGTCATGCAGGAAGTTGTTCATGTAGAACAGGTTGGTGACGACTGCTCCTACCTGCGTACGGGTAGCACCGGGCAGGTGCGTGTGGTCGTAGGCGTGGTCGAAGGTGCCCGGCGACGAAGTGCAGGCGTGGAGGTCGCCGTCGACCGGCAGCGCTAGGTTGCATTCGTCGGTGCCGGGTGTGCCGTAACCGTCCGGAATGAGAATGTTGGTGAAGGCCTCGACGTTGTTGCCGTAGGTCTGCGTCGTGTTCGGCAGCAGCCACGGGTCGTTGTGGCTGAACGGCAGGCTTTCCAACGTGACCAGGTTCGCGACGACGAATGGCGGCTGCACGCCGTCGGGAGCGCCGGTCGGATGCGGAAACGACGCGCGACCGACCGGGCCGGGTAGCGGCAGGTACGGCGGCGTCGGCTCCGCGTAAACGCGATAGGTGAACGCGGCATCGACGGTCTGATCGTGGCGAAACAGCACGCGGCCATCCTCCGCCGAAATGACGTAGGCGTAGCCGTCGACCGCATGCGGCCAGCTGCCGTCGCGTACCTCGACCTCGACGTACCACGCGGCGACGAGCCTCGCCGGCAGCCTGAACCAGACGCGCTTGGCGCGCGCGCTCTCGAGTGTCGAGCCATCGCCAGCCGCGGTGCCGGCGGGCAGCGCCAGCGGCGTGTAGCCATCCGCGTCGACACCGCGCTGCAGACGCTGCGCGGCCGCCGCGTCGAAGCCGAAGTCGAATAGCGCCGTCGCGGCGGCCTCTGCCGCAGATTTCGAGAAAGCCTGCGCGCGCTTTTGCTGTCCCGCAGGCGCGCCCATCGCGAAGCCGCCGACCGCCACCAGAGCGCTCTTGCGGTCGAGCAGAACGTTGACCTCTTCGCGGAAGACCTCGACGCCTTCCACCGCGCCGCGAAAGCGCACGATGGCGCCACCGCCGGGAAAGCGCTGCAGGTCGTGCATCGGCAACGCGGCGATCTCATCGCCGGCGATCCTGTACAGGTCGGCGACGTCGCGCAAATAGGCGCGCGCGAGGCCTTCCTCGTCCAGTCCCTTTTTCGGAGTCGGCGTGCGCGTGGACGCCGCGCGGGCGAGTTCGGCCTGCCGGCCCCAGAGAAAGGTCGGCACGCCAAGCCGGGAGTGGATGGACACGCTCGCGTCGGCAGCCGTGAGCGCCTTCGCCGCGTCGCTGGCGGCGGCGAGTTTCGCGATGGGTGCCTGCGCCAGCGCGTCGATCGGCGGCAGCGTGCGCGCGTCGAGCGGCAGGGTCAAGGCGGTGGCAAAGGCCACGGCGAACCGCGCGGCGCGCAGCGCGGTGCTCGATGTCGGAGTCATTGCGTCTACTGTTCCAGAGGGGGCCGGTGCAACGGCGAAAGGGCGATAGTGTATGCGACCTGCGCAATCAGCTTTCGTTCGGCCTCGGAAAGCGCACGCGTGCGGCCAGTCCGCGGCCGCCGGGTCCGTCGTCGAGCTGCACGGTCGCGCCGTGCGCATCGGCGATTCGCCGCACGATCGACAGGCCCAATCCACTGCCTGTCGCATTCGCTGCGCCGTCGCCGTCGGCGCCGCGATGGAAACGCTCGAACACGCGTTCGCGATTCGCGCGCGCGATGCCGGGGCCGGTGTCGATCACCGACAGCAGCGCATGCCCAACGTCGTTGTCGACCGCGACGTCGACGCGGCCACCTGAGGGTGTGTAACGCAGGGCGTTGTCGAGCAGGTTGGCGATCAGCATCGCCAGGCTGGCCGCATCGCCGTGCACCGGTGCTTCGCTGGCACGGACCATGCCCAGGTCGACCTCCTTGTCCGCGGCCAGCGCGGCGCGCGCGACGACGGCCTCGCGCACCAGCCCGGCCAGGTCGATGGACACGAACGCGCGCGCCGGCGCCTCCGGCTCGAGTCGCGCCATGGTCAGCAATTGCTCGACCAGGTGCGCGGCGCGGTCCACCCCGGCCTTCAACTCTGCGAAGGCGGTCGCGCGCGCGCCGCCTTCCGCGCTGCGCTCGGCCAGTTCCACCTGCAAGGCCAACGCGGCGAGTGGCGTGCGCAGTTCGTGTGCAGCGTCGGCGGTGAAGCGGCGCTGCGCCGACAGCGCGTCGTCGAGCCGCGCGAGCAGCGCGTTGAGGCTGCCGGCAAGCGGCTTCAATTCCCGCGGCAAACCGCCTTCGGCGAGCGGCGCCATCGCGTCCGGGCGCCGCTTGGCGACTGCCCGCGACATCGTGTCGAGCGGTCGCAGTCCACGGCCTACCGCGTACCAGATCAGCACCCCGAGCAAGGGGATCAGCGCGGTGAAGGGCAGCAGCGTCCGCAATGCGGTCTGCGCGGCGATTTCGCGGCGCTCGTCGAGCGCGTGCGCGACCTGCAGCGCGTGGTTGCCCGCGACGTGCGTGTAGATGCGCCATTCACGGCCGTCGCGCGTGACGTTGGTGTAGCCTTCGGTGGCGGGCACCGGCAGACCCGCACCGGGCTGCGACCAGTAGACGAGCACGCCGTCGCGATCCCAGATCTGGGTGACGATTTCCGAGACGCCGGCGGCGCGGTTGCCGTCACGCTGCGACAGCGACGGCGAACGCCCGCGCAACAGGTCGTCGATGCGTGTCGAGAACGCGAGTTGCTTCAACTGCAGGTCGAAGAGGGCGCCGACCTCGCGCTTGGTTTCCATGTAGGTGAGAACGGTGGCGAGCACCGCGACCGCGGCCAGGCCGGCCAGCAACCATGCGAGCAGCGTGCCGCGGATCGACGTCATGCCTTCGCAATCACGTAGCCGACGCCGCGAATGGTGCGGATGGCTTCGGCACCCAGTTTTTTACGCAGGTTGTGGACGTGGACTTCGACGGTATTGCTCTCGACTTCCTCGCCCCAGCCGTACAGCCGTTCTTCGAGTTGCGCCTTGGAAAGTGCGGTGCCCGGGCGTTCGAGCAGTGCGGCCAGCAGCGTGAACTCGCGAGCGGAGACGTCGACGTGCGCACCGGCCTGCGTCAGCGTTCGCGACGAAGGATCCAGCGCCAGATCGCCGTTGCGCAGCACGTTGTCCTCGCGCGCCACATCGCGGCGCAACAGCGCGCGCATTCGCGCGGCCAGTTCGTCGAGACTGAAGGGCTTGACCAGGTAGTCGTCGGCGCCCGCATCGAGTCCGGCGACGCGGTCGGCGACGGCATCGCGGGCGGTGACGATGAGCACGCGCACCTTGTTGCCGGCGCGGCGGATTCCCCGCAGCAGGTCGAGCCCGCTCTTGCGCGGCAGGCCGAGGTCGAGCAGCACCAGAGCGTAGGCGCCGTCGGCGGTGTCGAGCGCGAGCTTGGCCGCCACGCCGTCCTTCACCCAGTCGACCGTATAGCGGTCCTGCTGCAGCGCGGTGTGCAGCGACTTGCCGATCATGGGGTCGTCTTCGACCAGGAGGATACGCATCGAACGGGCGCTGCCTACGTTTCCGGGAGCACGATTCTAGCTGGCGCGGGCTTAAGACCGGCTTAGATTATGCCGATTTGATTCGTTGCGGTGTTCCTGCCGATTGCCTATGCTCTGCTCAATGCGCCGCCCTGCCGGTGATGGCTGGGTCGACGGCTCGCTGCGGGTGGCGGCCGCGGCAGCATGCGGCGTCTGCGAGCGCACGTTCGACATCGTGCTGTTGCCCCGGACCGGGGTCCGGGTCATGGGAGAGGAGCGGGAATGGAACGTATCACGATGTCGATGGACGAGTCGCTGGCGGCCGCTTTCGACCAGTTGATCAGCGACCGCGGTTATTCGAGCCGCTCGGAAGCGATGCGCGACCTGCTGCGGCGCGAAATCGAGGCGCATCGGGCGACGCGCAACACCAAGGACTATGCCGTCGCTAACTTCTCGTACGTGTACAACCACCACGAACGCAAGCTCGCCGAGCGCCTGATCGACGCGCAGCACCAGCAGCATGATCTGGTGGTGTCGACGATGCACGTGCACCTCGACCACGAGCATTGCCTCGAAAGCGTCGTGCTCAAGGGCGCCTCGACCGCGGTGCGCGCCTTCGCCGATCGCACACAGGCCGAGCGCGGTGTGCGCCATGCGCAGCTGAATCTCATCACTGTCGAAGTTGGCGATGGCCACTTCAAGCTCGGCAGCCACCGGCACGCCGGACATCTGCATCTCATTCCACGATCCTGATGGCTCGCGCGCCACGACGTGCGGGCATCGCGCCGCGGCGGGATTCAGGACGACGGCAGTGCTACGCCGCGGACGGCGATCGTCTCGCTGCTCATCGTGTTGTCGAGAAGCTTGGCGGCGTTGTAGATGGCGGTGATCGTCGGCGTCGGCACACCGGTCAGGCGGCCCAACTCGACGACCGAGCCCACCAGCGCGTCGATCTCCAGCGGACGTCCTGCCTCGACGTCCTGCAGCATCGACGTCTTGTGACGGCCGACCTTGGCAGCGCCTTCGATGCGGCGTTCCAGCGTCACGCGAAACGCGATGCCCAGCGATTCGGCGACCGCCTGCGCTTCGCGCATCATCTGCGCGGCGAGCGCGCGGCCATGCGGATCCTCGCAGATGCCGGAAAGCGTCGCGTGTGTCAGCGCGGAGATCGGATTGAAGGTCAGGTTGCCCCACAGCTTCAACCAGATCTCGGCGCGGATATTGTCGAGGACCGGGCACTTCAGTCCCGCGCGCACGAACTCGTTCGCCACGCGCTGCACACGGGCGCTCGGCGTGCCGTCGAGTTCGCCCAGCGGGAAACGGTCGCCCTCGATGTGCACGACGGTGCCGGGTGCTGTCAGCTCGGTGGCGGGATAGACGACGCAGCCGATGATGCGCGATGCGGGAATCGTATCCTTCACGATGCCGCCGGGGTCCACCGTTTCGACGGCACGCCCGGCCAACGCGCCGCCGTGGTCGTGGAAGTACCAGAACGGAATGCCGTTCTGCATCGGGATCACGACGGTGTCGGCGTGATAGAGGCTTGCCAGCCTGCCCGCCACTGTCGCGACCTGGTGCGACTTCAGCGCCAGAATGACGACATCGAAGCTCCCGGCCGCGGCGTAGTCGTCGGTGGCGCGCACTGGCGCGTTCTCGACACGGCCGTCGCGATAGAAGACGCGAACGCCTCCGGCGTTGATCGCCTCGAGATTGCGTCCACGCGCGATGAAGACCACCTTGGAGCCACCAAGCGCCAATCGGGCGCCGACAAAGCCGCCAATGGCGCCGGCGCCGACGATGCAGATACGCATCAGACGACTCGATCCGAAGTCATGGCTGTGGCGGGTCGACACGCTGGCGCGGGCAGGCTCGTGCCGGTGTCAATGCCTGGGCATCGCCGGTGTCGTCAGCGCACGGACCGGGACCTTGATTTCCTTCGTCGTCTTCCGGCCCTCCCGGTCGGCGAAGGTGAGCGTCAACGGCACGCTGTCGCCGGCTTTCAGCGGCTGCACGAGCTGCATCAACATCAGGTGATAACCGCCGGGTTGCAACTCGACCGCCTTTCCTGCCGGCAACGCGAGTTTGTCGATGGCGCGCATTTTCATGACACCACCGGCCATCGCCATTTCGTGGATTTCGGCCACCTTCGCGGCCGGTGATGCGACGCCGACCAGCGCCGTATCGGTGCTGCTCGTCAGTTGCATGAAGGCGCCGGTCGCCATCTGTCCCGGTACGGTGCCGCGGATCCAGGCGTCGGCGACGGTGACCTGGCCCCATGCGGGCGCGGCGAACAAAGCGAAGAGCAGACCCATCAACGGCAGTTTCGATGACATTTCGATATCCTCGGCATGAATGATTCCGGCGGCGACCGCCGCCACGATTGCGTTGCACCGTTTGCATCGGCGTCATTGTACGCGGCGTCGACCCACACTCGGCGCACCTGCACGTCGGGTTGCGTCACCATCGGATACGGGCGATCATATGCGGTTCCACCCAAGCCGCCGCCACGAAAGCCATGACCGACCCACGCGCTCTTGACGAACCGCTCTCCGACACCGAGTTGGACGAGCTCGAAGGCTTCCTGGCCTCGGACGCCGTTCCCGAGGATTGCATGGACCTCGAAATGCTCGACGGCTTTCTCGCCGGCATCGTCAGCGGCCCCGAATCGATCCAGCCGTCGGAGTGGCTGCCGCAGGTATGGAGCGACGGCGGCCGTAGCGCGACGCCGGCCTACGGCAACAGCGGCGACGCGCAGCGGATCATGGCGTTGATACTGCGTCACATGGTGGGCATCCAGAGGACGCTCGCCGAATCACCGACCCGCTTCAAGCCGCTGCTCTACTTGCCGGAGGAGAAGAAGTCGGACGAGCGGCAGCCGCCCGAAGGCACCGCGTGGTGCGAGGGCTACATGGCAGGCGTCAAGCTGCGCGACGAGGCGTGGCAGCCGCTGTACGACGCCGAGGACGCGCGCGACTGGATCTTTCCGATCGAGGCGCTCGCCTTCGGCGACCAGGACCCCGAGTTCTCCGAGTGGATCGACGACATCGAGAAGCGCGCGAGCCTGGTCGAGGAACTCGCCGTCGCGTCGGTCCTCATCTACCGCTTCTGGCAGGCGCGGATGAGCACGCCCGCACGTGGTACTGGTGCGCGGCGCACGCTATCCGACGCGGCGCGCAAGTCGCGCGAGCGCTTGCACTAAGCTGCACGCCCGCTCTGAATGTTCCGAACGACAATGGCCTGGAATATTCATTCCGCACACCTTCGCTGTCAACTGCGCTTGCGCGGCTTTTTCGCCGCGCGGCTCCGGGCATTGCGCCCGGCCAGCGCGCAGCCCACCGTCATGACCAGCGCCCGTGCAGCGCATAGTGGTGCGACCAGCGTACGGAAGGGCACGGCTGGGTCGTCGCCGATTTCGAGCGTCAACGCCGCGGTGCGCACGAGGGGCGATACTGCGGCCTCGGTGACGGCGATCACCGTCGCACCTTGCTTCTGCGCCAGGGTCGCGGCGTCGACGACATCGGCCGTATAGTTGCGAAAGCTCGCGGCGAGCAGCAGGTCGCCATGCCGGAGCATTGCGACCTGCTGGCGCAGCCCTACACGAGCCGGGCGCCGGGCGCGAGCAGCGCGTGCGTTTCCGGATGTCGCTTCATGTAGCCACGGACGTAGGAACACAGCGGCAGTACCTTGAGTCCGTTGCTGGTCGCGTAATCGAGTGCGGTGCGCACCAGCGCGCCGGCGATGCCGCGACCCTCGAGTGCCGCGGGGACCTCGGTGTGCACGAGCTGCAGCGTGTCATCGACGCGGCGATAGTCGGCGTGCGCGATTCCCTGCGGCGTGCGCACCTCGAAGCGCTGCGCCGCTGGATCGTGCGCAATGGACGGGATGTCGGGGGTGGGGTTCATGGCTGCACGGGCTCGCGCATCGTGGCTTGGAAGGAGCCCATTGTAGCGGGGCATCCGACATCGCGCCGGCCACCGCTACGGTACGATGGCGCATCTTCGCGCTCATTCCCCATGTCCTTCGATCTCGCTTGGCGCCACCTCGACTGGGGCACCCTCTACGTGGCCAGCGAGTGGGTGCTGCGTGTCGCCGCGCTCGTCTACGTGCCGCAGCGGCGTCCGCCGAGCGCCGCACGTGCGTGGCTGTTGCTCATCTTCTTCCTGCCCTGGTTCGGCGTCGTGCTCTATCTGCTGATCGGCCGCGCGTACATGCCGCGGCGCCGCTACCGCGTGCAGAAGGAGATCTACGAACTGATCCGCCGCATCGTGCCGCGGGCATCGGCGTTCGACACGACGGCGGCGGCGCGTGCGGTTTCCCCGGAACTGCTGCCGGCGTTGCGTCTTGCCGATTCGCTGTCCGAGTTCCCGATCGTCGGCGGCAATCGCTTCGAACTCCTACCCGACTACGACGCGGCAATCGCGCGCATCGTGGCCGCGGTGGATGGCGCGCAACGCCACGTCCACATGCTGTTCTACATTTTCGAAAACGACGACGTCGGCCGGCAGGTCGCCGCCGCGCTCGAACGCGCGGCACGGCGCGGCGTCGCCGTGCGCGTGCTGATGGACGCGATCGGCTCGCGCGGAGGTCTCAGAGGACTGGCGCCGGGTCTGCGTGCGGCGGGGGCCGAGGTCGTCGCGGTGATGCCCTTGCGGCTGTGGGGTCCGAACGCCGCGCGTTTCGACCTGCGCAATCATCGCAAGATCATCGTCGTCGACGGGGCGAGCGCGTTCTTCGGTTCGCAGAACATCGTCAGCGCGCATGCGAACCGCGGCATGGTCAACGAGGAAATGCTGGTGTGGGCGGCCGGACCGATCGTTCGGCAACTGCAT
This sequence comes from Burkholderiales bacterium, assembly GCA_020853025.1. Taxonomy (GTDB): domain Bacteria; phylum Pseudomonadota; class Gammaproteobacteria; order Burkholderiales; family Casimicrobiaceae; genus VBCG01. The sequence continues at coordinate 21,672 of JADYZP010000059.1, read as the reverse complement.
GCGGTGCTGCTGGGCGATCGCTACCTGGAACTCGGCGCACTCCCTGCGGAGTCCGACAATTTGACGCCGACGCCCGAGACCGAATCTACGCAGGGCCTGGCGCAGGTGGTGCCGAGCGGTCCCGGTTACAACGAGGGCACCGCCGAGGCGGTGATGATCGCGCTGATGTACGGCGCGCGTTCGCGCGTCGTGCTGACCTCGCCCTACGTGATCCCGAGCGAGCCCTTCCTGGTGGCGATGTGCAGCACGGCACGGCGCGGCGTCGTCGTCGATCTGATCGTCGACGCGGAATCGAACAAGCCGCTGGTGCAACTCGCACAACAGTCGTACTACGATGCGATGCTGCGCGCGGGCGTGCGCGTGCACCGGCACCACGGCAGCTTCCTGCACGCCAAGCACATGAGCATCGACGACGACGTGGCGCTGATCGGCTCGTCGAATCTCGACATCCGGTCGTTCGCGCTGAACGCGGAGGTGAGCGTACTGATCTGCGACCGCACGGTGGTCGCCGAGTTGCGCCGTATTCAGGACGATTACCTCGCGCGCTGCGACCGGGTGACGATCGAAGAGCGGCAGCGGCTGCCACTGGGTCAGCGCGCGCTGGAAAATCTGGCGCGGCTGACCGACTCTCTGCTGTAGGCCGGATGCGCTGGGAAGAGCCTCGCGCCGCGACTCCTGTCACGGATCTGCCGCCAACGCGCGCTTCATTCGCGCCAGATCCTAGCCGTCCCTCCGAGCCTCGTAATCCTCGATCAGGACGACCAGTTCGTCGAAACGGTGGCCGCTTGGAGTGCCGGGGTCGGCCATCATCAAGTCGTCAAGTTCGTCGAGCGCCGCGGCGTAAGCTGCCTCGTCGGCCAGGCAAGCGGGGTTGAACAGGTGGGTCATGGCGCCTTTCGCGAAATGGAGGGAAAGCGCCACCGATAATGGCGGTCGCGTCGGCGCTCCGCCATCGGCAATACGGATGAAGCACGATCTACGGCATCTGGATCTTGCCGCCTCCGCCCATGCCGCCCATGCCGCCGACCAGCGCACTGGCGGTACCGGCAGGAGGCACGATCAACCCCGACGACGACTGTCGCCGCAGTTCCTGCAACTCGCGCATCGTGCGTTCGATGCCCGCGTGCGCCGCATCGGCGTAGTTGGCGACCGCCTCGGCAAGGTTCGCCGCTTCGATCTCGAAGCTCACCGGCAGCGCCCCCATGTTGGTCATGATCTGCGCCTCGCCGGTATACACGGTCGAACGGGCGGGATCGGTCGTGCCATCCTTGGCGATCGGCGTCAGCACGCGGATCGTGCCGACCTTGCGATCGGTGATGATTTCTTCGCGGTAGAGCGACGCGGCGTCCATTGCGGCGTCGGCGGGGGAGCGGGGATCGGCAGCCATGGCAGGAATCCGGAAATTGCGTAGAGGCGCATAGTGTAGTCGACGCGGCCGGTGCGCGCTGGACTCGGTCGCAATGTCAACGCTCCGCCCGGCTGGCCGTTGAAGTGATCGATGCGAAAGTGTTTGCCTTTCACGGTAACGCTTTGTAACCGGCGCCACCCGCCTGTCCGCCCGCGGGAACCGGCCAAAGGCCGATGGGTCGGAACAACAGTAGAAGCGGCAGGGAGGCACAAGAATGAAACTCAGGATTGCGATTCCCGTCATGTGCGCCGCGATGGCGGCGTTGGCCGCGAGTAGCGTCGCCGACGCGCAAGGTCGTTCTGGCGGTGGTGGTGGCCGGCCGGGGATGTCCGGCGGCGGCGGTTATGGCGGCGGCGGCCGGCCGGGCATGAGCGGCGGCGGCCGGAGTTATAGCGGCGGAACCGTGCGCGGCACCCACTGGAACGGTGGCGGAAGGCCCGGTTGGGGCGCCGCCGGTCGGCCGGGCTGGGGTGCTCCAGGCCATCCAGGCTGGGGTCGACCGGGTTGGGGTGCTCCAGGCCGTCCAGGCTGGGGTCGGCCGGGTTGGGGTTGGGGGTCCGGCTGGGGCCCGGCCTGGCGCGCTGGCTGGTGGGGCGGTGGCTGGGGCTGGAATGCCGGCTGGGGCGGCTGGTGGGGTCCCAGCGTGGGCTTTGCCATCGGTGCGCCGGTGGTCTGGAATAACTGGAGCACGCCGGTCGTCGTCAACAGTACGCCGCTGACCTGGGGCGATCCGGTCACGGTCGCAGAGTCGCAAGTCCCGGTAGTCGTCGCACAGGCGGCGCCTGCGGCCCCGGCGACCACGCTCTGGTACTACTGCACCAGCCCCGCAGGCTATTTCCCCTACGTCCAGAACTGCGACGAGGCGTGGATTCCAGTGGCGCCGCAGTCCGTGATGGGGAACTGAAAATGCGCGCCCGAAGGCTCGTCCTGCCGCTTGTCGGCGCGTTGGTGATCGCCGGCTGCGCGACCGTGCCCAGCGGTCCCCGCGTCATGGTGCTGCCTGGCCCGCAGAAGAATTTCCAGGAATTCCAGGTGGACCAGGCGTCGTGCCAGCAATTCGCGCTGGCCTCGATAGGCGGCGAAACCGCCGCGCAGAACGCCGCGAACAGCGCGGCGGCAAGCGCCGTGGTCGGCACCGCGCTCGGTGCGGCTGCCGGAGCGATCATCGGCTCGGCGACCGGGCAGGCGGGCGCCGGCGCCGCATGGGGTGCGGGTACCGGCCTGCTCTTCGGCAGCGCCGCCGGCAGCAATGCGGCGGGAGTCTCCTACGTCGAGTCGCAGCGCCGCTACGACATCGCGTACATGCAATGCATGTTCGCGCGCGGCAATCAATTGCCGGGCCAGGTCGCGTATCGCGCGCCGCCGCCCAGAGCTGCGCCGCCGTCGTATCCGCCCCCCAACACGCCGCCACCGGCGTTGTCGGGCAGCGCTGCGCAACCGCGCACGCCGGCGCCGCGGGTGGCGCCGCCACCCGCGGGGATTCCGCCCAACTATGGCATGCCGCCCGGACCCATCGCGCCGGGACCCGCGGTGCCGGTGACGCCGCCGGGGAATGGCCCACCGGCTTCCTATCCGCCGCCGGATGCGCCGACGCCTCCGGGGGTGAGCTGAGCCGGCATCGACGGTCGACGCGGCACGTTTCACGCGGCGGTGTGCGCCATCCTTTGCCCGTGCTCGCGCGTCGCGTGGAATCCCACCTGCGGCCAGCGCTCGATCGCGACCTGCAGGTTGAAGCGGTTGGGCGCCAGGTAGACCGGATTGCCGTCGACGTCGGTCGCCAGTGACGCCGCGCGGTCGCGCTCGAAGTCGCGTCGCACACGGTCGTCGGGGTAGGTCAGCCAGCGCGCCGTGGCAATCCCTGCGTCGTCGTAGACCGCGTCGACCTTGTATTCGCTGGCGAGCCGCGCTGCGACCACTTCGAACTGCAGCTGGCCCACGGCGCCCAGCAGCAGCGTGTTGCCCACCATCGTTTCGAAGACCTGGATCGCGCCTTCCTCGACCAACTGCTGCAGTCCTTTCTGCAATTGCTTGGCCTTGAAGGGGTCGCGTGGCCGGGCGACGCGAAAGAGTTCGGGTGCGAAATAGGGGATGCCGAGGAAGCCGAGCGCCTCGCCCTCGGTCAGCGTGTCGCCGATCTGCAATTGCCCGTGGTTGTGGATGCCGATGATGTCGCCCGCCACGGCGTCCTGGCTCTGTACGCGCTCGTTGGCCATGAACGTCATCACGTTGCCGAGCTTGATTTCGCGGCCGCTGCGCTGGTGCTGCGCCTTCATCGCCGGTGCGTAGCGTCCCGAGCAGACACGGAAGAACGCGATGCGATCGCGGTGCTTCGGATCCATGTTCGCCTGGATCTTGAACACGAAGCCGGAGAACGCGGTTTCCGTCGGTTGAACCATGCGCGTGCCGCCATCGCGCGGCTGCGGCGGTGGCGCCCACTCGATCAGCGCGTTGAGGATTTCCTGGACGCCGAAGTTGTTGATGCCGGAGCCGAAGAACACCGGCGATTGCCTCCCGGCCAGGAACTGCTGCAAGTCGAAGGGCGCGCTGGCGCCGCGGATCAAGTCGACGTCGTGGCGCAAGGAACCCACCTCGCCCGGAAACAGCTCCGCCAGCCGTGGACTGTCGAGTCCCGCGATGAGTTCGCTCGCCTCGTGGCGACGTTCCTCCCCGGGCGCGAAGCGGAGCAGACGGTCGCGGCGCAGGTCGAAGACGCCGCGAAAGGATTTGCCCATGCCGATCGGCCAGGTAATCGGTGCGCAGTCGATCTTCAGCACCGATTCGATCTCCTCCAGCAAGGCCACCGGCTCGCGAACCTCGCGGTCCATCTTGTTGACGAAGGTGATGATCGGCGTCGCGCGCAGCCGACAGACTTCGAGCAGCTTGATCGTCTGCGCCTCCACACCCTTCGCCGCGTCGATCACCATGACCGCGGCGTCGACCGCGGTCAGCACCCGGTAGGTGTCCTCCGAGAAATCCTGGTGGCCCGGCGTGTCGAGCAGGTTGATCGTGTGCCCGTCGTATTCGAACTGCATCACCGAGCTGGTGACGGAGATGCCGCGCTGCTTCTCGACCTCCATCCAGTCCGACGTCGCGTGCCGCGCGCTCTTGCGTGCCTTGACCGTACCCGCCATCTGGATCGCGCCACCGAACAACAGCAGCTTTTCCGTCAGCGTCGTCTTGCCGGCATCCGGGTGCGAAATGATCGCGAACGTGCGTCGCCGCGCGACGTCGCGCGCGATGTCGGCGGCCACGGTGTCGGAATTGAAAGGATCGTTGGCAGCCAAATGAACAGCCCGATGAAAAGGCGATGGGAAGTGCAATGAAAAATGCCGCCGGCCGCTTCGGCGGCTGGCGGCGGGATGTTCGGGAAAATTATAGCAAGCGGCAGTGCCGCTTCATCGAGGCGTCATTTGCCCGGTCAGTTCCTTGCGGATCGCGCGCAGCTTGTCCTTGACGCGTTGGGCGTTGGACACCCCCATCCGCAGCATGATCTTCTGGCCAGCCGAACGGTCCTCGAGGTCGGCGTCGGCGTAACGATAGAGCACCTTCGGCTGCACCAGCCGCGGCGAGGCGACTTCGGGGGCCGCCAGCAGGTCGTCGATCGCCTGCACCAGGCGGTCGTTGAAGTAGCCGTTCGGATAGCCCAGTTCCTGGTACGCCGCCTGGAACAGCGGGTAGAGGCGCACGTAGGTGGCGACCAGCTTCTTCGCTTCGGCGGCTTCCAGGATCAGCACGTAGGGCCGGTAGCGAAACGCATTTTCGTCGCTGATGGCCAGCGCATCGCCGCCGCCGGTGACGACAAATGCGCCGGGCACGGGCCGCACCGGCATCAGGCGCTGCGCCGTCGTCTTTCGCGGCAGGTTGTCGATGGTGGCGACGAAGCGGCGCACCAAACCTTCGGGCACGAACATGCGTGCGACCGCATCGTTGCCGAAAAGCGAGGTCATCGCTTCCTTTGCCGCCAGGTCGCTTTCGGCGAGTGGCGGCAACGGCGGGCTGCCGGGCTGCGGTTCGGCCACCGGGTGCAGGATGCTCGGTGGTTCAGGCACCGGCAGCGGCGCCGGCGCTGGCGCGGCGGCGACCGGCGGCGCTGGGGCGTCGGGTGCTGCGGTACCGCGCCAGAAGTAATACGCGGCGGCGCCGACCAGCACGACTATGACGGCGGTCCAGGCCAGCGGGTTCTTCATGGGCTATCCTCCGATGGGAGACGATGCGCTGCGGCGCGCAATGCAGTTGCACCCGCCGGCCGGCAACAAATTCGCGACGTGCTGGCGCAACCCCCGCATTCTAGCGCTCGCGCGGCCCGGCGTCGGGCTTGCCGGCGCGCATGACCCGCATCAACTTCGCGGGCGGCCGCCGGGTGCACAATGGCACAACTTGCACTCACGAGGACATCATGGGCTACCGTTCATTTCTAGTACATATCGATGACAGCGACCAGAGCGACCGGCGCCTCGCCGTGGCTGCGCAGCTTGCGCGCGCATTCTGCGGCGATCTCGAAGGTGTCTACGCAGTGCCGACGCGAGAACTGACGCCGTTCACGTCGGCGATGCTGCCGGATGCCGTCGTCGACCGGCGGATGCGCGAATCCGGCGCGGCGCAGGAGCGCGCCCTGCAGCGCTTTCGCGCCGCAACGGCAGCCGCGGGACTGACGGCACAAAACTTCAGCGCGCCCGCAGGCAACCCCATTGACGCGGCGGTCCTGCATACCTGTTACGCGGATATCGCCATCGTCGGCCAGCCGCTGACCACGGACGAGAACGCGGGCTTCGCCAACGACCTCGTCCATGCGTTGCTGCTCGGTTCGGGCCGCCCGGTGCTGCTGGTGCCGCATTTCGGTGACTACCCCACCATCGGCGCAACGGTGCTCGTCGCCTGGAAGGAGACGCGCGGATCGGCGCGCGCGGTCTGCGATGCGCTCCCGTTCCTGAAGCGGGCGCACAAGGTCGTCGTGATGTCGGTCGCACAACCGGGCGACAACAGCGTTCGCGAATCACGTTCGGGCTTGGGAATCGTCGGCTATCTCGCGCGCCACGACATCGAGGCCAAGTTGCGCCACGAAGTGGCCGACGATATCGACGTTGGCAATCTGCTGCTTTCGCGAGCCGCCGACCTTTCGGTCGACCTGATCGTGATGGGCGCCTACAGCCGTACGCGACTCGCCGAAGTCGTGCTCGGCGGTGTCACGCGGATGATGCTGCAATCGATGACGGTGCCGGTGCTGATGTCGTACTAGCTTTGTCTGTGACGTCGTCGTCACTGTGCGGCGTAAGATGACGGCGCCGGCCGCGTCCCGGTCGCGCATCGCATCATGCCCGCGACCCCGCCACGCCTCATCGCGCACCTCGATATGGACGCGTTCTACGCGTCGGTTGAGCTTTTGCGCTACCCGGAACTGCGCGGCAAGCCGGTCGTCATCGGCGGCGGCCGGCGCCACCAACCCGAGGAAGCCGTCGACCCCGCCACCGGGCGGGTGACGCGACGCTTCGCCACGCTGTCCGGCTACGTCGGGCGCGGCGTCGCCACCACCGCCACCTACGAGGCGCGTGCGCTGGGCCTGCACTCGGCGCAGGGGCTGATGAAGGCTGCGGCACTGGCGCCGCAGGCCATCCTGCTGCCAACCGACTTCGACGCCTACCGCCGCTATTCGCGCCTGTTCAAGGCGGCGGCGGCGAGCATCGCGCCGCGCATCGAGGATCGGGGTATCGACGAGATCTATATCGACCTCACCGACGTGCGTCCACCGGGCGCCGACCCCTGGCCCGAGGTGGCGGCCGACGACGACGCGCTGCCGGAGGCCGACGGCCGCAACTCCGGCGACGCGCAGCGGGAGCGCGAAACGGAGAGCGACGCGTGGTGGCGCGCGCGCGACGTCGCAAAAGCGCTGAAGGCGGCGGTGCGCGAGGCTACCGGTCTGACCTGCTCGGTCGCAGTCGCGCCCAACAAGCTGATCGCCAAGATTGCGTCCGAACTCGACAAGCCCGACGGCTTGACGCTGCTGCGTCTCGACGACGTCCCGACGCGCATCTGGCCGCTGCCGCCGCGCCGGATCAACGGCATCGGACCGAAGGCGGGTGCGAAGCTCGACGCCCTCGGCATCACGACCATCGGCGCGCTCGCTCGCGCCGAGCTCGCGTGGCTCATCGACCAGTTCGGCCGCAACTACGGCGCGTGGCTGCACGAAGCGGCGAACGGGCACGACCAGCGCGAAGTCGTGACGTCCTCCGAGCCGCGGTCGATCAGCCGCGAGATCACCTTCGAGCGCGATCTGTCGGTGGCGCGCGACCGCGACGAACTTTCGCGAATCTTCACGGACTTGTGCCGACAGCTTGCCGGCGACCTGCGGCGCAAGGGCTACGCTGGCCGCACCATCGGCGTCAAGCTGCGCTTCGACAACTTCCGGACGGTGACCCGCGATCGGACGATCGCTGCGCCGACGCAGGACGCACAGGCGATACGCGACGCGGCGACCGAATGCGTGAAGCGCATCGCGCTCGAACGGCGCATCCGCCTGCTCGGCGTGCGCATCGGAACGCTGACGCCGGCCGCGGGCCCATCCGAAGGGGAGCACGCCGCTTAGCCGAATGGACGTACGCCGCTCAGCCGAAAGGGCGCTTGCCGCAGCGGGGTTGGGTGCGGAGGTCGACACGCCGTAGGTGCCGCTGACCTCCGAGCGCGCGTGGCGTGCGTCACACCCTTAACGCCGCCGCCCGAAATTGCGCCAGTAGTAGAGCATCACGCCGCCGCCGACCAGGCCGCCCAGGTGCGCAAAATGCGCAACGCCCGACGCCGAACCGGTGACCCCAAGGTAGAGTTCGATCGCCGCATAAATGACGACGAACACGCGCGACGGGATCGGGACGGGCAGGATGAGCAGCATCACCTTGTTGTGCGGAAAGTAGACGGCGTAGGCGAGCAACAGGCCAAACACGCCGCCGGACGCGCCCACCGTCGGGTACAGGCCGCCCAGCAGCCACGTCACCAGCAGCTGGGCGAGGGCCGCCGCGACGATGCAGACCAGGTAGTAGTTGAGATAGCGTCGCGGGCCGACGACCTGCTCCATCGCGCCGCCGAACATGTACAGAGCGAACATGTTGAACCCGAGATGCAGCAACCCGCCATGCATGAATCCGTAAGTGACGATTTGCCAAGCCTCGAAGCTGACCTGGCCACCGCTGGCACGTTCGGCTCCCAGCGGCCACAGCGCGAAATGGAGGAGCAAATCGGGCGCCAGCGATTGCAGCAGGAAGACGGCGACGTTGGCGACGACGAGGGCGAGAGTGATGGGAGGCATGGGCGACGCAGCGAATTTCGGGGCGAAGTCGCAATTGTGCCTGTTTCGGGACACATGGCGTCATTGTCGTCGACCTCGGCAAACTCGCGAGCGGTCTCCCCGTCACCAATGGCTGCATTCGCGATTCGACATTGCCGCGGTTTCCATCCGCGCGGTTTCGCACTATATTTGGCGTCGGATGGCACGCACTGAATTTGCACTGCACCTTGCAGAACCCGGCGATGCGCGGGCGATCGCTGCGATGTCGCGCGACCTGATCGAGTCGGGCCTGGGCTGGGAGTACCGGGACGAACGCGTCGCGAAGATGATCGCCGACCCGGAAACCGTGGCGTTGGTCGCGCGCGACGTATCGCTGATCGCCGGCTTCGCGATCATGACCTTCGGCGACGACCGGGCGCACCTGGTGCTGCTCGCGGTTGGCCAGTCGCACCATCGACAGGGCATTGCGCGCGCGATGCTCGACTGGTTGCTCGAGTCGGCGCGTACAGCGGGTGCGGCGTCGGTTCACGTCGAACTGCGTGCCGCCAACGCGGCGGCCTTCGCGCTCTATCGGAGCGCGGGATTCGAACAGACGCTGCGCGTGTCCGGCTACTACCGCGGACGCGAGTCGGCGGTGCGGATGCTCCGGTTGCTTCGTGCTCCGGACGCGGCGCTGCCGGTGTGGCAACCGCCGACCTTCGACCGCCGGTGACCGGCGGGCGCCGGCCCGATCAGTTCCGGCTTCGTCGGCGCTTCAGCGCCGCTGCACTTCCGCCAGAAACTGCGCGACGCCTTCCCAGAACTCGCGCGTCGCACCCAGCGTATTGTGGTCGGCCTCGTCGACGACCAGCCAGCGCTTGGGGCCCGCCCATGCGTCGTACAGCGCACGCGAGCGCTCGTTCGGGATGATCGAATCGCTGCTCGCCACGATCGCCAGCATCGCCGCCGACGCCCGGCGCGCATCACGCGTCGCCTCGAAGCGGTGCCGCAACAACAACGACACCGGCAGCCATGGATAGTGATGACTACCGACGGCCGCGATGCTGTCGTAGGGAGAGACGAGAACGACACCGGCGACCGGTCGATGCGCGGCGACGTGTGCGGCGACCGCGGTGCCGAGGCTGCGCCCGAAAACGACGATGCGCGTGCGGTCGACGTTGTCGTGCGCCGCAACGGTGTCGTGGATCGCGAGCCCGTCGGCCAGCAGCGCGCGCTCACCGGGTGTGCCTTCGCTCTCGCCATAGCCGCGATAGTTGAACGCGACCCGTGACCATTCGCCCGGAAAACGGGCATCGGCGAGCGTCCACGAAACCTCTTCCGCGTTGCCTCCGAAGTAGACGATGGTTTGCGCGGGGGACGCCGACCCCGGAACGATCCAGCCACGCAGTTGCGTTCCGTCGGCTGCTGTGACGGCGAATGGCGCGGCGCGCGGCGGCAGGTGCGCCGTCGACACCACGGGCTGCGGGAAGAAGATCAGACGCTGCTGCGCGAACCACGCAGCGGCGGGGATCGCCAACACGGCGACGGCGACGGCAGCAATCATCCACACGTTGAGATCGTGATTCCGGTTCCGCCGCCGGCATGACGGCGTTGACATGAGAGTCTTCTATTCATGACATGATGCCCAATTGCGGTCCGCTTGACCATGCATTTTCCGCGCCGCTCGCCGCGCTGCGGCACATCACCGGACAGCCGCCGGTACGCCACTGGCGCGCATCGATTCGAAGCGCGTCGCATGAACGTAATACAATCACCGGCTGATCACCGCCCGGAATCGCGATGCCACCCCTCCTGATTCACGTCGCACGAACACCGTCGCGGTCGTGCTGCCTGTCGTCGCCGCGCTGCGATCGGCTGCCTCATGCTTGATCGTCGACGCCTGGACGCGCTGCCCCGCAACGTCCTCAGCGGCCTCCGGCGCGGCGTCGAGAAGGAGAGCCTGCGCGTGCGCCCCGATGGCGCACTCGCGATGACGCCGCATCCGGTGGCGCTCGGTTCCGCGCTCACTCACCCGCAGGTCACCACCGATTTTTCCGAGTCGCAGCTGGAGCTCATCACCGGCGTGCATGCGACCGGTGCGGCATGCGCGCGCGAGCTCACCGAGATCCACCAGATCGTCTACGGTGCGATCGGGGACGAGTTGCTGTGGTGCGCGAGCATGCCTTGCAGCCTGCCCGACGACGACGCCATTCCGATCGGCAACTACGGTACGTCCAACATCGGCCGCTTGAAGCATGTCTACCGCACGGGACTTGCGCATCGTTATGGCCGGCGCATGCAGACGATTTCGGGCATCCACTACAACTTCTCGGTGCCCGGTCCGCTATCCGACGACGCCTATTTCGCACTGATCCGCAACTTCAGGCGCCATTCATGGCTGCTGCTCTACCTGTTCGGCGCCTCACCCGCCGTCTGCGCATGCTTTGTCGAAGGTCGGCCGCACGAGCTGCAAAAGTTGCGCGACGACACCTTCTACCTGCCGTTCGCGACGTCGCTGCGCATGGGGCGCCTGGGTTACCAGAGTGACGCGCAGTCCTCGCTCGCGGTCAGCTACAACAGCCTCGAGGGCTACGCTGACTCTCTGCAGGATGCGCTGACTCGACCGTATCCAGCCTACGAGAAAATCGGTGTACGCGAAGGCGAGGACTACCGCCAGCTATCGACGACGCTGCTGCAGATCGAGAACGAGTTCTACGGCACGATACGCCCCAAGCGGATCATCGGCCGGGGCGAGCGGCCGCTGCACGCTTTGCGCGAACGCGGTGTCGAGTACGTAGAGGTGCGTCTGATGGACCTCGACCCCTTCCTGCCGGTGGGCATCGATGCGGAAACGATGCGCATGCTCGACGTCTACCTGCTGTACTCGCTGCTCTCCGATAGTCCGGACGACGATGCGCAGGCGATAGCGGCGAACGCCCGCAACCAGCAGCGCGTCGCGTCGCGTGGCCGCGAACCGGGCCTTCTGCTTGAACGCGGACGCGAGAAGTCGACGCTCGCCGACTGGGGGCGCGAGCTGCTCGACGAATGCGCCCCCGTGGCCGATGCGCTCGATACCGCCAACGCGACCAACGCGTATTCGGCAGCGCTGGCGCGCGCGCGCAGCGCAGTCGACGAACCGACGTCGACGCCATCGGCGCGTGTGCTGCAGGCGATGGCGCAGGACTACGAAAATTCGTTTCCGCGATTCGTCCTCGCGCAGTCGCAGCGCCACCGCGACACGATCCGTGTGCTGCCGCTGTCCGCCGAACTCGTCGAGCGCCATGCGCGGCTGGCGCAGGAATCGCGTGGCCGACAGCAGGCGATCGAAGCGGGCGACACGATGCCCTTCGAATCGTACCGGCAGCACTACCTCGACCCGCGGCGGCTGAGCGCATAGGCGCATGGCGGTTCGCGGAGTGCCGGCGCAGGAACGCTCGCAACTGCGCTGCGGGCTCGCGCAGGATGTTCCGGCAGAAGGCCTCGCCCCTGTTTAGGGCCTGTTAACGCTATGAACACAATCGCGAACGAGTGGCATGGGGCGCCAATCGCGGCAGCCGACGACGCAAAGGCTGGCAGCCTTTGCGAGGAGCGCAACAAAGAGTGGCGCCCCATGCCACTCGTTCCCTCCGGGTTGCTGCCGAAAACGCCCATCCGATGCCTCTGTTGACCCTCCGCGACGCCGAACTCGCCTTCGGCATGCATCCGCTGCTCGATCGCGCTTCGCTGACGGTCGACAGCGGTGAACGCATCGGCCTCATCGGCCGCAACGGCACCGGCAAATCGTCGTTGCTGGCGGTGATCGCGGGCCACACGCAGCTCGACGATGGCGAGCTGCAGCGCTCCGACAGCATGCGCGTGGTGCTCGTCGAACAGGAGCCCGAACTGCCTCCGGCATCCACGTTGCGCGAAAGCCTGGCGCTGCGCGGCGGGCTTGCCGTGGCCGATCATTCGCACGACGAACGCGAGCGCTGGCGGATCGAGGCGCGTCTGGTCGAATTCCTGCATCGCTTTGGCTTGAGCGAGGCGACGGCACCGGAATCGGCGTCGGGTGGCGAGAGAAAGCGTGCCGCGCTGGCACTGGCCTTCGCGCTGACGCCCGACCTGCTGCTGCTCGACGAACCCACCAACCACCTGGACCTCGATGGCATCACGCTGGTCGAGGATCTGCTGCGCAGGCAGCCGACGTCGATCGTGATCACGCACGACCGCGCGTTCCTCGACCGCGTGACCACGCGCATCGTCGAGCTCGACCGCGGCCTTTTGCGCTCGTACCCGGGCAACTTCGCCGCCTACGAGGCGCGCCGTTCCGACGAGCTCGCCGCCGAGAGCGTTGCCCAGCGCAAGTTCGACACCTTCTGGAAGCAGGAAGAGGCGTGGATCCGCAAGGGTGTGGAGGCACGGCGCACGCGCGACATGGGCCGTGTGCGCAGGCTCGAGCGGCTGCGCCTGGCGCGTGCTGAGCGCCGTGAGCGGCTGGGCAAGGTGAAGTTGACACTCGAGGCAGGCGAGCGTTCGGGCAAGCTGGTCGTCGAGCTGGAAGGGGTTTGCAAGTGCTTTGGCGAGCGCGCGGTGGTGCGCGATCTCGACCTGCGCGTGTTGCGCGGCGACCGGCTGGGACTGATCGGTCCCAACGGCGCCGGCAAGTCGACGCTCCTGAAGCTGATGCTCGGCAGCTTGCCGCCCGACAGCGGTAGCGTCCGGCGGGGAACGCGGCTGCAGGTCGCCTATTTCGACCAGATGCGCGCACAGCTCGATCCCGAACGTACGCTGGCCGATACCATCAGCCCCGGCGCGGAGTGGATCGAGACGGCGTCCGGCCGCAAGCACGTGCTGTCGTACCTGTCCGAATTCCTGTTCGCACCACAGCGCGCGAACGCGCCAGTCAAGCTGTTGTCGGGCGGCGAGCGGAATCGTCTGCTGCTGGCGCGCCTGTTCGCGCTGCCGGCGAACCTGCTGGTGCTCGACGAGCCGACCAACGATCTCGATATCGAGTCGCTCGAGCTCCTCGAGGAGACTCTGCAGGCGTATCCGGGCACGCTGCTGCTGGTCAGCCACGACCGCCGGTTTCTCGACAACGTCGTCACGCAGACGCTGGTGGCCGAGGGCGACGGACGCTGGAAGGAATACGTCGGCGGCTACAGTGACTGGGTGGCGCAGCGGCCAGCGGAAGTGCCGCCGGAGATGCCGCCTACGGCAAAAACCGCGCCGCCGCCATCGCGTACTGCGCCGCGCGCGGGTGCCAAGCTCTCATTGCGCGAGCAGCGCGAGCTCGACGCCTTGCCCGCGGAGATCGAAGCGCTGGAGAATGAACAGCTCGCGCTGACGCGACAAATGAATGCGCCCGATTATCATCGTCGCGGAGGTGCGGCGATCAAGGCCGACCGGCTGCGCGCAACCGCAATCGAAGGCTTGCTGGCGGAGCGCTTCGGTCGCTGGGAAGAGCTCGACACCCGCGCGACGAAGAGCCGCCGGCCCGAAGACTAAAGGCGGCCTCGCCCGTCGGGTCGGCGTTCGCTCGACCGTTTCTCGCGTGCGATCGCCTTGACGTCTGCCTCGAACAGCTCCTGCAACTGCACCGCTGCCTGCGCCGCCGACTGGATGAGCTGCTGCTCGTCCTGGCGCACCGCGTACTGCTGCTCGACGAGTTTCAGGTCGTGCTTGCGGAAGATGTCGACGGCGCGCTGCGCCTGTGATGCTTCCATTCCGGCCACCTCCAGCGCAGCCCGTGCGGTTTCCAGGCTCGACAGGAAGGTCTCGCGCTCGATGGCATCGATGTCGAGGTCGCGCAGCCGGTACAGGTGTACGCGATTGCGGGCGCGGGCGAGGATCGGCAGGTTGGGAAAGTGCTTGCGTACCAGCGCGGCGGTCTTCAGCGACGCCTCGACGTCGTCGATGGCGAGCACGAAGAGCTTCGCGTCACGAGCGCGCGCGGATTCGAGCAGCTCGAGGCGCGAGGCGTCACCGTAATACACCTTGTTGCCGTAGGTCCTCACGAAATCTACCTGCTGGTAGTCGAGCTCGATGGCGGTGAAGGGGATGCCGGCCATGCGCAGCACGCGCGAAACGATCTGTCCGTAGCGTCCGTAGCCGGCGATAATCACCGGATTGCCGGGCCCGTCGATCGCATCGAATTCGGGCATCCGGCGTCGCTCGAGCCAGCTTCGCAGCAATCGTTCGTGAGCGACGAACATGAACGGTGCCAATAGCATCGACACCGTCACCGCGAGCACCAGGAACTGCGTGGTCTCGGCGCTCAGAATGCCGTCACCGAGGGCCGCGGTGAACACGACGAAGGCGAACTCGCCGCCCTGCGCCAGCCAGACGGCGATGCGCTGCGCGTCGTGGTTGCGGATTCTCTCGATGCGTGCGATCGTGTAAATGCAGATCAGCTTGACGGCGAGAATTCCGAGTGCTGCGCCCAGCACCGCGAGCAGCTTGGCTTCGAGCAGCATCAGGTTGGCACTCATGCCGACGGCCATGAAAAACAGGCCCATCAGCATTCCCTTGAAGGGTTCGACGTCGGCTTCGAGCTCGTGGCGGAATTCGGAGTCGGCCAGCAGGACGCCCGCGAGAAACGCGCCCAGCGACATCGACAGTCCGATGGCGTCCACGATCAGCGCGGCGCCGATCACGACCAGAAGTGCTGCGGCCGTGAAGATCTCGCGGCCGCCGTAGCGGGCGACGAGTTTCAGCGCCGGACGGATCAGGAGACGGCTGCCGATGACGACGGCGGCGATCGCGGCGATGCCTTTGGCGGCGGGAACCCAGCCGATGCCGGCGTCGCCGGTATCCGGTGACAGCAGTGGCAGCAGCGCGATCAGCGGAATCACCGCGAGGTCCTGGAAAAGCAGGATCGCAAAAGTCTGGCGGCCGGCCGCTTCGCCCAACTGCGCGCGCTCGCCGAGCCAGGCGAGCACGATGGCGGTCGACGACATCGCGAGGCCGAAGCCGACGACGATGGCCGGTCCCCGCGCAAGGCCTAGCACATATGCCGACGCAGCGAGTGCTAATCCGCACAGCAGCACCTGCGCGCCGCCGAGTCCGCACACCAATCGCCGCAGCGCCCACAACCGCGAAGGCTCGAGCTCGAGTCCCACCAGGAACAGCAGCAGCACGACGCCGATCTCGGCGAAATGCAGCGTCCCCTGCGCCTCTGGAATCAGTCCCAGTCCCCAGGGGCCGATCAGCATGCCGGCGGCGATGTATCCCAGCACGCTGCCCAGTTGCAGGCGGCGGAAAACGGGCACGACGAGCACCGCAGTCAGCAGGAAAATCGAGATCAGGAACAGCACGGCGGTACGTCCTCCGTTCGGAGTGGAACTATACTCGTGACTCCGGTACCCACGGAGATGGTTGCGACACGTTGATTGCGCGAATCCCGGCCCCAGATTCGCCTATGTCAGACGCGACGATGACCAGCATCCGGAGCATCCGCACGGCGCCCCTCGGATTGGAAACACCCCTCGACGAAAGGACCATTGCCATGAAGACGGTGACGCATTCAGCGGCGGAAGCGGTGACGAAATCGCGCGTGGTCGAGCAAGTGATCGCCGGACAACCGACCTCCGATGGTGCGGGAGTCAAGCTGACGCGCGTGTTGACGCAACCGCTGCAGCGGCGGCTCGATCCGTTCCTGATGCTCGACGCCTTCGGCACCGACGATCCGCAGGACTACATCGGCGGCTTCCCCGACCATCCGCATCGTGGCTTCGAGACCGTCACCTACATGATCGCCGGCCGCATGCGTCACCGCGACAGCGCGGGGCACGAGGGCCTGCTGTCCAACGGCGGCGTGCAGTGGATGACCGCCGGCCGCGGCGTGATCCATTCGGAATTGCCAGAGCAGGAGGACGGCCGGATGGAAGGCTTCCAGCTTTGGCTGAATCTTCCGGCGAAGAACAAGCTGCGCGCGCCGTGGTACCGCGACATCCAGAGTGCCGAAATACCGGAACGGGTCACCGTGAACGGCGTGAAGCTACGCGTGATCGCCGGACGCAGCCACGGTGTCGACGGCGCGATGCAGCGGGAAGTCACGTTGCCGCTGTACCTCGACCTCGAACTGCCCGCGGGTGCGAGCTTCGCGCAGGCGCTGCCGCCCGCGCACAACGCATTCGTCTACGTCTATCGCGGGGCGCTTGCCATCGCCGGCACGCCGGTGCCGGTGCAGCGGATGGCGATACTCGGCAACGACGCGGGCAGCGACGGCGTGGTGCTGACGGCGAGCGTAGCCGCGCGCGCGCTGCTGATCGCCGGCCGGCCGCTGTCGGAGCCGATCGCGCAACACGGACCCTTCGTGATGAACACCCGGGACGAGATCGTCCAGGCCGTGCGCGACTACCAGGCAGGCAGGTTCTAGGCGAGGGCGAGAGTGCGCCGCGCGCGGCGTTGGCTGCACGGGAGGTGCCTCGCCGGTCATGAGTCGATGAATCGTGCGAGACGCACGAGATCCGGCTCGACGCCAAGTCCCGGGGCATCGGACAGCGTGATCCAGCCGTCGTCGACGGTGAATTCGAACACCTCCTCGCGCAACGGATTCGGGTTGGCATCGACCTCGGCGTAACCATCCGCGCTGCCGCTGGCGGCGAGCGCGTGCATCGACGCCGCGAGTCCGACGCCGCCGGCAAACCAGTGCGGGCAGTACGCGACGCCGTGCGCCGCTGCGTGGCGGGCGACGGCCAGCCCGCCGCTGATCCCGCCCCACTTGCCGACGTCCGGCTGCACGAAGGCGAGGTAGCCGGCGTCGATGGCGCCGGTGAATGCGGCCAAGCCGCGCAGGTTCTCGCCGGCAGCAAGGAGAACGGGACTGCGCGCGGCCAGTTCGGCCCAGTCCGCGTGTTCGCAGTCGGCACCGATCGGTTCCTCGATCCAGTGCGGGTGGTACGGCGCAAGCGCGACGATGCGCGCTGCAGCGTCTGCCGGCGTCCATGCCTGGTTGGCGTCGCACATGATCGTCGCCTCGTCACCCAGCGCTTCGCGCATCGCGGCAAGGTTCGCCACGTCGCGCACTGCGTCGAAACCGACTTTGAGCTTGAACGCCCGGTAACCGGCCGCGCGCTTGGCAGCGGCGACTTCCGCCACACGGCCGGGACCGATTCCACTCGCGTAAACGCGGATACGATTGTTGCCACCAAGGTGCCTCCACAGCGCGACGCCGGCGCGACGTGCCGCCATGTCCGATAATGCCTGATCGACGGCTCCGGTGATCTGCGCGAAGGGCCCGGGCTCGCCGCACTGGATTGCCACTTGCCGGGTCCGATGCTCGAGCAGCGTGCACACGAACACCGGATCGATGGCCGCGACGCCGGTCAGCAACGGCGCGAAGATGCTCGCGACCAGCCGTGCGCGATGTTCGGCGCCGACCTGCGGAAAGTTGCTGAAGACTTCGCCCCAGCCCCAGGCACCGTCGCTCGCGCAAATGCGCAGAAACACCGCGGGTCGATGGGTCATCGTGCCGAAGGCGTTGGATACCGCTTCGGAGATCGGCGCACGCAATACCCAGCACTCGACGTTGTCGATCAGCGGTTCCATGTTCGATGTCCGGTTATGGCGTAGCAGTAGTCTAAACCGCAGGAATCGGGGTGAAGGCGGTGGCGTAGAATCCTTCGTATCAAACGTAGTACCGCCACCCGCGGTCAAACAAAGTATCCATGGCCGATTCCACGCACTGGTCGTTCCCCGCGTCGCTGCAGCCCGATGCCGCGGAGGTCGGTTTCGACCTCCAGCGCGCGATCGACGCTGTCGTGCGGCTGTCGTCGCGCGTCCCCGACGACGGCTTCACCGCGCAGATGCTCGGCACCGAGCGCGAAGGCAATGGCGTCGTGATCCGTGATGATGGGCTGATCGTCACCATCGGCTATCTGATCACCGAGGCCGACGCGATCTGGATCTCCACCAACGACGGTCGCGTTCTTGCAGGACACCCGCTTGCCTACGATTTCGCGACCGGCATGGGATTGGTGCTTCCGCTCGGAAAACTCGGCGTGCCGCCGCTGGCGATGGGCTCGGCCACATTGGTCGACGTCGACGACGACGTGTACGTGATTGGCCACGGCGGGCGTGCGCACGCACTGAAGGCCGAGATCTTCGCGCGCCGTGAATTCGCCGGCTACTGGGAGTACCTGCTCGATTTCGCGCTGTTCACGACGCCGCCGCATCCGGAATGGAGCGGTGCGGCGCTGCTCGACGACGAAGGACGCCTGATCGGCATCGGGTCGCTCTTCGTGCAGGAAGCCGAGGGCGACGATGTTCGCAAGGGCAACATGTTCGTGCCCATCGACGTGCTGACGCCCATCCTCGACGACCTGGTGCGCACCGGGTCCTCGGCGCTGCCGCCGCGACCCTGGCTCGGTATGTACGCGAGCGAGGACGATCATCACCTGATCGTCGGCGGCCTCGCGCAGGGCGGACCGGCCGAACGCGCCGGCATGCGGCAGGGCGACCTGATCGTCGCCGTGGCCGACCAGCGCGTGACCACACTCGCCGAACTCTTTCGCAGCGTGTGGCGGCTCGGACCGTCCGGAACCGAGATCCCTATGACGCTGGCACGAAACGGTGCGACGGTGCCGGTCCGTGTGCAGTCGGCCGACCGCGGCGACTTCCTGAGGAAGCCATCGCTGCAGTAGCCGGCAGCTGGCCGCAACTGACCGGTCAACAATCGATGTCGACTTCGCGGCGGCGTTGTTGCTGCCTTATCTGGCGTAGGTGATATTTGCGTCGGTGCGAACGTTCGCAGTCTGGCGACGCAACCCCGGGTTGCTCGGGTGAACTGCGCGAATGGCACGGCCTCGTCGGATTCGCTTCACTAAGACCTCGAACTCCGCATTTGCGACGCCAGCCCCCGGCCGGCGGGCAGAAAGGTGACGCCCGCGGCGGCGAACGCCGCGATCGCGGCCATCAGGATGAGCAGGAACGCGAAACCGTTGGCCTTCACCAGCGGCCCCAGCAGCCACACGGCGAGTGCGCTGACACCGAACGCGATGGCGAACCGCACGCCCGCCACGCGCGATCGCATACGGTCATCGACGTAGCGCACGATCAGCGCGTCGGTAAAGGGAATCGCGCCGAAGACGAAGGACATGAATGCGATGGCGAGGACGTAGAACACCCAACCGTGGGCGTACGCGGCAAGGGCGAAGAGCGGAACCTGCATCAGCACAATGATCAGGAACAGACACTTTAGCGGATAGCGGTCGATCGCGCGACCGACAATGAGCTGCGCAAACGACGCGATCACGTACACGAGTCCCAACAACGCGCCGATCGCCGCCGGATCGGTAGAGATCTCCCGCATCCGGTCGCCCAGCAATTCGCCGTTACCGTTGGTCGTGAAGTTGAAGACGAGGCTGCCGGCGGTCGACGTGAGGGTCAGGATCAGCACGACGCGGGCGAGTTCGGGCGCGGGGAGATCCGACTGCTTCGGCGTCCGCCGCGCAGGCGGCAGGTCCTCGCGCGGCACGACGCGAGCGAACAGCGCGCCGATGGCGATCGCGAAGAGTCCCGAGATCACGAACGCCATCCGCCATCCGAGATACTTGACCGTGAATCCAGTCAGCACCGCCGCCGCGGCGATGCCCAGGTTGCCGGCGAGCCCGTTGACGCCAATCACCGCACCCGGGCGTTGCGTCCCCTGCACCAGCATCGGAATGCCTACCGGGTGGTAGATCGACGCGAAGATACCGATCAACGCCAGCGCCGCCGCCATCTGCCATGCGTTGTGCGTGGTCGCAGCGATCAGGCATGCGGCGCCGATCCCGAAAAAAAATACCAGCATCATCGCGCGCCGCCCCCAATGGTCGCCGAGGCGGCCGGAGGGTACCGAGCCGAGGCCGAAGAAAAGGAACGCACCGGCAGCATAGGGCATCAAATCCTCCCAGCGCGAGAAACCGAAGTCGGCGGCGACCGCACCGACCGCCGTCGCGAATATCAGCAGCACCAGGTGAGCGATGGCGTGCGCGATGTTGAGCAGGAGCATGGTCAACGGCGCGTGCGCGGCAAGCGGCGCCGAATCGGAGCCGGCCAGCGATGGAATGGCGACAGGGGGAACGGGCGGCATGGCAGCTGGGAATGAAGCGTGCGGTGGGAGTGGGTCGTTGCCAAACCGCTACTTTAATCTGAAGTTCCTGTGCGCCGCGCAAAGGCGCTGTCTTCCAGCGAGTGCGAATCCCGCCCGGAAACTCTCGCTTCGGCCGGTAGCAATCGGAGTCATCGTGGAGGTAACGAAGCGGTTGAAGTCTTCGGTGTAGAGGGTCCTTTGAGCTTCCCTCTGTTTTTTTGTCCTACAAGGGGGCGGGGCCATGCTGCCACTGTTTGCGCGTATTGCCTGCTGATCCAATCTGCAAAGTATCGCACTGGTGAAACATAGCCGAGTGACGAGTGCTTGCGAGTGCGGTTATAAAACATCTCGATGTAGTCAAGCAAATCGGCGATCGCCATCAACGAAACCCGGGGAACGCATATACATGCGAGAGCCGCCGCACTCGCTTCGCTGAGGTAGCCATCCGTTCATGATGCCAATTTCGAGCACCCGACGGAACGTCCAAACGCTAATCCGAACTTTGACCCGCTAATCGAGCCGTAACCCGCATCTGGCGTGGGTTTCGGCTCTTTTTTCGGTCATTTGTGTTCCCATGTAAATAGCGAATATTTTGCTTGCAATCGACGCTTGATGCGCTACCATGTAATGCATGTACATCGAGTCTGTCCCTAACCGCCACTCGCCGCCGGCGATCCTGCTCCGCGAGGGCTACCGCGAGGAGGGCAAGGTCAAGAAACGCACCTTGGCCAACCTCTCGCAGTGGGACCCGCAACTCATCGAGCACTTCCGCGTGTTGCTGCGCGGTGGGGTGGCCGTGGCCAGTGCGCAGGAACTCTTCACCATTGAACGCTGCCTGCCCCATGGTCACGTGGCCGCGGTGCTCGGGGCGGCGCGCACCGCGGGCGCTGCGGCCTGGTTCGGCGCGGCGCCGGCGCCGTTGCAACCGTTGCTGCTGGCCATGCTGGTGGCGCGCGTGGT